>CAYPIQ010000010.1:0-35951 GCA_964410865.1 uncultured Spirochaetales bacterium
TATACGCCCGAATTGTTCATTCTGCTTCTATCACCACGATCGGGGGCAGTAAATAAGGCGTATAACAGGCGGCCCTTGGGCTCAGGGATAGGTCTGTCGAGCTCATGGGCTGTCATTATCCATTCTTCAATGATACTTTTAGCGTTGGATAGCGCCTTTTCATAGGTTTCACCATCAGCCATACAACCGGGAAGTTCCGGTACTTCGACAATAAAGGAATTGTCTTCATCACTCCAGTATGTAGAGCCTGTCCCAATTTGATAAATATCAACAGCGAAAAGAATTAAAGAACAAAAAAACCGTTAAGAGAAGCGTTTTTGCTTCCCTTAACGGAAAAAGATGCTTTATAATCTACCAAGCCAACTGGAGGATATAAAGCGTATGAACATTATTACCTATCAACATGAACTTCGTCCAGTCCTTGACACCGTTTTTGGAGCAAAAGAATATCGGGAATTTCGAGAAACCCTTGAAGAAATGGACAGAATCCTTGAGGTATCGGGAGTTGAACATCGTCTTTTGAACCAAAAAATAAACAACAGGGGTACTCATCTTTCCATACAGCGTCAACAAAGTTTGTATCGACGATATCGTCAGGCGCTTCGCTACTGTATTCTCCCGGGACTTACCGGACTATCCTTTCGAGAGTTATCGCTTCGTGTGGCCTACAGCCGGCTCTTTCAGTGGTTTACCTACACCGATTCCCTTGGGCCTGTGCGCCCCTTATCAAAAAGCGCCATAGAGCGCTTTGAAAAGGATTTTTCAGACGAAGAGATTGCACAGCTCATTCATGAGGTGAATCGTGCAGTCTCTGACAAGGAAGGAGCCCATCGGTCAGGCCATAGAGCTCATACACCAGCCTATCTATCTCCCTCTCCAGCGCGGTAGCACCAGAGCGTATTCGCTTGCTTAGTCATCTGGATGCACTTTACAAGTTTCATGTGGATGCCTTTTTCTCTCTATCTGTAATCTTTTTCTTCAAAATTGAAATGACATTAATTCTTTCTGATCCTTTCAAGTTTAAGTAATCAAAAACCATTTTGTCTATTTGTTTGTGTTCATTTGTGTCTATTTCGTCTACCGTATTCAATGCATTTCTATTGCTTAGTTTTTCTAAAACTTTCTTGATCTTTTCAGGGCTTTGAAAATCCATAAATACAGGCATGGTTTTCAAGTCAACGGCTTCGGATTTAAGCATACCGCCCCCCAAATTTTTTCTCCCGCTAATTTCACGTAATAACCAAAACAAAGATGAGTTTAAAAACAGCCATATATTTAGCAAAATTTCATCAATAGCATTATTAGTAACTTCGTATAGATCAACACCACTTGACGAATAACAACCTAATGAGTTAAAGGCGCAAAAGTGCTTTGATATTCCACGGGGCATTATCAGTTTTGGCGGCCTTTTACTTGTTGAATCTGAATCAAACAACTTAATGCCTTGATCTTTTATTTCTTGAATTTCTTTCTTAGTTAATTTGGTCTTATCAACAATATACCGCGAAGTCTTTAGAATATTAAAAACTGCACCATCGTCAGATGTAAGAATTGGTATCGCTGCTTTTTTTGCAAATGGAAATAACGCAAGCGTATGGGAGTTAATAAGATAATCTTTACTTAAATTTAATCCCTGACCAAAGGTCAGCCTGCAGTCCTTAACATCTTCAAGTTTTATCGCTTTATTTCTTAGCAAATCGAAAATTTCTAATATTTCTTTGGATGATGACAATAGGAAACCCCATTTCGTATCTTGTAGCATAGAATCGGTATAAGAATATTTACTTATATCAACAAATGGACTATCCTCTAGGTTTGTGAGATTTGAAATACTCTCAAAGCTCTGATGATAGCGTATAAAAGTAATCACATTTGAAGGCTTAGTACTCTTACCCCAAAATACAGTAATGACAGCATTGATATTCGGACCATCATCGCTGGAAAAATATCTAAAATCGCTATCAACAATAAGTCGAACTTGAGTATTATTAAGTAAGAATTTTTGGAATTTTTTGCCATATTCAGTGTCTAGCCAAGAATTTTGGGTAATGAGGACAATACAGCCTTGCTTATTTATGTTAAAAATTGCGTTTTCAAAGAAATAAATCAACAGGTCAGAGCCTCTTGTCACATATTTTGCATCTTCTCCCCATCTTCTTCTTGTGGCCGATTGATACATTTTCTTGAATTCATCAGTAAAATCTGGATGTCTGGATTCAAGATAAGGCGGATTGGCAATCACCACATCAAACCCGCCTTTCTGATGAAACACTTCCGAAAAATACACCTCAAAATCAAACTCCTTATGACCATTAGTGATTTTGCTGATCAGGTCGTCGATCTGCTTTTTGTATTCCTGCTTTTGGGTGGGGTTGGTTTCGCTGAAAAACAAGGGCTTCAGTTTTTCAAGATCATCAAAAAGCTGTTGGTTGAAAAGGTTTTTCTCCACGCCAAGCAGTGAATTGCCGCACACAATCTTATAATCCAGATTGGGCAGCGGCTTAATGTTTTTGATGTCCTCCTCATCCACCACCAGAGACAGCCACAGCCGCAGTTTGGCGATCTCCACCGCGCCGGGGTCGATGTCCACACCGTAAAGGGAATGCTCGATACAGCGACGTTTGAATTCATAGTCGCTGCGTTCCTGATTATTCAAGAACACGGACAGGACATTCCGAGCTCTCACAATCTCGTTCATCATGCCCACAGGGAAGGCGCCGGAGCCTACTGCCGGATCGCACACGGTAATGTCCGCAAGCCAGTGGTCTATTATTTGGGCATTCTGACGGATACCGTCGGATAACAGGGCCGTGTATTCAGTGGATTTCTGAATGCCGTCTTTGATGTTCTGTTCCTTGACAAGGGCTGTCGCTTCGTGCTCGGTGGTTAGTTCGCCCACTTCAATCAGGTCTTCGATGTCCTGTTCTGAAATGGGTGTTGCTATCTTGGCTTCTTCCGCGTGTGTGTAGAGATAATTGATCAGGCTCTGCTTGCACATGTAATGCACGATTTCCCGCGGGGTATAATAGACGCCGAACTTTTTGTTGAACTTGTTTTCCTCGCCCGTTTTGCCGCTCTTCAGCGCCTTAGTGAACTCCTCGAAATTGTCCGGGCGGATGGCATTGAATTTCTCGTAAGTTTTACCCAAGAGTTCCGGGTCGATGGCCACTTCTTTTTCCAGGGGTTCGTCTTCCCGCACGGTAAAGTTGTAGCGGTCGAACACATCCAGAATACCGTCGCCGGTGTCGCCCTCTTTGGTTTTTCGGGTATTGGAGAATAGCTCATTGGGCAGATTGATGTCGGTATGCACCCAGTCGTAGTTGCCGATTGGGTCGAACAGGCCGCCGTTCAGGAACGGAATTTTGCAGTTGAAACGGCTGTAATAATCGTCATCGTGGCTGCGGTCGATGCGCAGTGCTTCGTAAAAGAGCGGTTCCAGGATGTCGTTGAAGAAATTCTGATAACTGCTGTGCTTTCCGTCAAACAGCTCTCGCAGAAATTGTCTGGAGCCGGTGCCCCAGTCATCATCGCGGCCCACGCCGAACCAGCCTTTTTTCTGCAGAAAGTAGAGAAAGACGATCTGTCCCAGCAGTTTCTTGGCAAAGTTGACCGTGTCCACGCCTTTGGCATCAAAGTCGGCCTTGACCCTGGGATCGTTTTTGACAACCTTGTCCAGCGCCTCCTTGGTGCGGAGAAAAAGCTCCCGGTATTTGAGGAAGAACTCCTTGGTGACGGTTTCAATATTGAAGGCTCCTTCCAGTTCCGCCAGGGTTGGCGCGTGTTCATCATCAGCCAGGATCTTTACCAGCCGGCTCTGGGCGGTATGGCTCTTTTCGCTTACTCCCACCAGAAAAGACCAGCGCCTGGCAGGGGTGAACTCCTCTTTTACCTTCATTTTGCCGGTTTTGGTCTTTTCAAACTTGTAATCCATTTTGACAAGGGAAAAACGCCAGTCTGCCTGATCCGGCGATACATAGGCGACCAGGGCGGCATCTTTGCTTCCCATGGAAAGGTAGCGGGCGACAAAATTGCGCTGGGTGGTGCGGGCACGTTCGATGGAGGTCTCACGCTTGAGATAGACGATAAAGAGCATCACTTCGCTCTCGTGCGTCACATATTTGCCCACACGTTCGATCTTTTCGACGTAATCTTTAAACGGTGTGAAAATCCGCGCCCCCTGGTTGATCCGTGCCCCCTCGTCGTCAAAACTATTCAGCAATTCGCGGAGAAAGTGAATGTATCTTTCCCGGTCAAAACTGTTTTCAAAGGTCTCCTGTATTAGTCGTTGTGCCTGCTGTTTGTTCATGTTTTACCCTTTTTTTTCAGCCACATATCCACCATATCCGCCGGGCAATCATTTCCCGTTTATCAAATTCGTGCAATTATTGGTCAATTACCGGTCAATTCGGCCAATTATCCGAGTTCATATTTTGTTCCTCTTCCTTTTGTTGCTGGTTCAGTAAATATCCCGATTTCAGCTAATAAAGTAAAACTCATCACCCGTTTATTGCCCGTTTGACGCTCCTTTCGCCCGTTTAGTGCTCCTTAAGATATGGTTTCTTTACATATTTATTCTGTTTGTTCAATGGCGTATATCCACCATATCCGACAAAAAACAGACATGTATCCGCCATTAAACCAATTTGTAATGGGTTCCTTTCTTTCCTCCTTTGTTCAGCATAACCTTTTTCAGCATTAAATTTTCAAGATCTCGTAATGCAGTCCGTTCGGAAACATTATTCAGCCTTTGATACTCTGGATTTTTGATGCTGCCTTTATATACTGAACAGCTTTTTTAATCGCCAAATAATCGCCAAAAACGCCAACTAAATACCAATCAATTGCCAGATATCCATTATTTAATGAGAACATACTGGACACTTCTACCTTTACCTTTTTGAAGTAAAATATCTTTTTTTATCATTGCATGTAAATCAATTCTCGCTCCCTCATCGGAAACATTGTTTATTTCCCGATACTCTCTATTTGTGATTTTTCCATTTTTTTTCACATACAGCACAGCTTTGACCTGCCTTTCATTGAGCCCCATTTTCTTCAGATTCTCCTCATTCCATTTGTCTTTGTAAAATGAAACCGTCATTACGCCATGCTCATTATTAAATTCCGGCTCCGGCAGACCCTGTTCCCGGCATTTTTCAACAATCTTCAGCGTTCCTCGGCCCCAGGCTTCGATAAATCCCGCAAAATAAAAAACATCTGCCAGCAGTTTGTTGCGGGGTTTTGAAAGGTGGCTTCTTTTCAGGTCTTCGACTGTTATTTCTGAAGGCAGGCTGCCTTCGTTCATAATGATCATCTTGTTCGGATAAACTCGTATCTGAATCTGTGAAAAGCCGTGATAATCCCTGTGAATAAGCGCATTGATAATGGCTTCCCGTAGCGCTTCATAAGGATACTCAAGAATATCTCTACGGTGGATACCCTCAAAAGAAATCATGCTTTGCAAGTATTTTGTGCGAAGGATCTCCAGAGAATTTTTGACCTGCTGAAAAAGATTTCCTTTGACAATGTCTGTCGTTTGAATATCCGCATCGTTCAGGAACTTGCCGATTTTTACCACCGCATGGCTGTAATACCGTTGCGGATTGGAGCCGAACAATAGAACTACAGCTCGTTTAATTTGTTTGTTGTTAACAAGGTTTAGTTTATCCAGTATCATTAAGGGATCGTTTTCATTGACAATTCCCGGCAGACGGTCGGCAGCAAGGCGCTTAAACTCATTGATTGTATACTGGTCAAGTTCTTTCAACGTGGAATGTTCTTCGATACAATTATCCCAGTGAGTGCCGAACTTTTTCAAAAGGAAGTCGGCCAGTTCCTTTCCCCGCAGTTCCTGAACAGTACTTCCACTCCGCAGATAGTATTTGCCGTTAAACGAGACCGGGATAGAAGAAGGCGAAATAGTTATACAGATGATCTTGTGTCCGGTTCTTACATCCAATTCAAAGGTGGGCAATATATTCAACCTGTTTCGAACGGTATTGGGAATGTCCTCAAGCAGCTTTTTCGTATTTTTCAATTCAACAGGATTTCCCTTGTCATCAAGACCGACAAAAAGCCTGCCGCCATTGCCATTTGCCATTGCCGAGATGACTTTCAGGCAATCATTGCTCCACTGTTGCTTGTATTCGATATTGTGGGTTTCTTCTCCAGTCATGACCTTTGGCCTGCCAAATCTGCCTGTGCGTGTCCGCACGCAGACAGATATAACGAAAGGATTACTTCGCGTTTTCCGCTTACAGAGGGGCTGTGTTCCGCGTAATGGCTTTGCAGCAAACGGTCGGGGATATGAGTTTGGAGCGTTGCCAGCACCTTGAAGGGATTGACGAGTTCATCGCCTAATTCGTTCAGCGCTTTCAAAGTGTTCTTGGCGGTCTGTTTGGGAAGCCCGCCTTCCTCAAGCTGTTTCAGCACGTTTTTCAGGTAGAGTTCCTGATCGTCGGTGAGTTTTTGGGTGTTTTTCAGGGTTGCTTTCAAAATTCGCAGGATATTGGCGGCGCTGTCCCGACCGCCCCGTTTGCGTGGCTCGGCCATTTCTTCGGTTGTGGCAAGGATAAAGGCTTCCTTGTTTTTATCCAGCAGATCATACATGGCTTCGGGAAGTTTTGCCTTTTGCTCCTGCGGACTGCTCTCAAGAAACGCGGCGGCGGTCATGAAATCCAGCTCCCGGGCAGCCGCTTGCCTGCCGTGTGCCATGAAAAACTTTTGGAGTTTTCCGCGCCTGAAGTATGTGATCAGGGCATCCGGGACAGATTCCTGCTCGCCCGGCAGGACATCCTGAGGAAAGGTTTTGGCGGTTCTGGCTTTTTTGGGCAGATGCTTGATTTTTTCGAAAAGATCCGGGGCGTTTTCACGGAGATCCCGAATTACCTGCAAATATTTCAGTTCGCTTTCCTCTGCCTCATCATCGCCTTCAAGGGTCTTTTTAGAGGTCAACCGGTCGAAAAGCTCATGTGAACCGATGGGCTCGCCTTCGGTCAACAGTTCGGCATCCCCGCCAAGCAGGGTCAGAAACGCGTTGATTTTGCCTTCCGCGGCTTCTTTGAGCTTGATCTGGTCGTTGGACTGAACCGTCGGGAAAAAGTTGAAGGTGTGTATTGTATCAAAGGGCGTATCCACGCGGTTGATACGGCCCACCCGCTGCATCATGCGGGTCGGGTTCCAGGGGATATCATAATTGATGACCACATTGGCCCGGTGCAGGTTGACGCCCTCGGAAAGCACTTCCGTGGACACCAGTATGCGGTATTCGTCCTTTTTATGGCGCGCCCGGGCGTCAAAGTTTTCAATTACCTTATCCCTGACCGATTCGCCGGAGTCGCCGGTAAACAACAGCACCTTGCCGGAATACTTCTTGTCTATATTTTTATACAGGTAATTGGCGGTCTCTTTGGATTCGGTGAATATGATCAGGTGATTCTTTTTCAGCACCGCGTTGCGGGCAAGTTCGCCTGTGAATTTCAACAGTTTCGGGTCGCGGGAAACCTGCTGCCAGAGCGTTTTGATCTGTTTCAGAATGCCTAGATCGTGTTCCAGCTCTTTTTTCAAATCCTCCCTGAAGTCCTTACTGTCATATTTTTCCGCCTTGTCTTCGTCGATCAATTTCTGGATCGCTTCATCATCATCGTTTTCGAGAAGCTCAAATATTTTGTTGGTATGCTTCGCGCTGACATACACGGAGCCGTTATCAAGCTCCTGAAGGAACATTTCATAAGAGTGCAGGAATCTCTCAACCGAGTTTCGGAAGGCAAAAAAACTGCTCTCCAGGCGCTTGACCAGCAAAATTTTCATGAAGCGGCCCATATTTCGCTGGGACTGGGCTTCCAGTTGATCGATCTTTCCTTCGTAATACAGCATAGGCATATAGCGCGCATACCTGAATTGGTTGGCGATAAGGTCTATGGTTGTGTTGAAAATTTCATCTTCCTTTTCGCTTAGCTCATAGAAAAACGGGACCGGTTTTTCAACCTGCGGAAATGTGAGCCCCTGTTCTTTAATGTCTTTAATGAAGTATTTTTCAATTTCCGAACGGGTCCGGCGCACCATCAGGTATTTGAGCACCTTCTCGCGTATTTCCCGGGCATTGTCTTTCACCGTGGCAATATACTCGGAATAGTCCGCTTTCCGGTCCAGGTTCTTCAGTTTGTTTTCCAACCTTGAGAAAAATGCGTCCAGGTCCGGCAGGTTGGGGATGGTGCTTTTTTTTGCTTTTTGAAACAGTTTGAGAAGACTCAGAATATCCTTCGGCGTATTGTTATAAGGGGTCGCGGTGACAAGGATTACCCGTTTGCCCCGGCAGATTTCAGCAAGTTTTTCATAGGTGATGGTTGTTTCCGTGCGGAAACGGTGGGCTTCGTCAATGATTATATTGGCATACTTATCCGTGCCTCTGTGCAGTAGGTGATCAAGTTTGCCGAGGGATTCGAAATCTGCGGGCACTCTGAAATCTGAAAACACGTTGGGCCACGAACCGGGGTTCGATTTTTCCAGAAGCACGGGCGGAGCAATAACGAGGGTTCTTCCTTCCAGTTGCCCGGCCAGCATGGCCGAGATATAGGTTTTGCCAAGACCGACAACATCAGAAATAAAAACACCGCCATATTCCAAAAGTATCTTTTTGGCGTTCAAAACCGCCTGTTCCTGATATTCAAGTTTTTTGAATTCCTGCGGCAGATACTTGACGAAAACCTCATCCGCCTGGCTCAACTCGTCTTTAAAATATTCGTAAAGGAATTTGAGATAAAGCTGCCAGGGAGTGATGTCCTGACTTAACCAAGTTTTGTCCTGAATGGTCTGGACATATTTTTCACTCACATCCACAGCGTTCTGCCACAGTTCCTCGAATTTGTTCCGGGCAAATTCATAGTCGCTTCGGTTTTTCAATTCCACATTGAACTCAAGATTATCCACAAGGCCGCTTTGAGAAAAATTGCTTGAACCGGTGATCACCCTGCCGGTGTCACGGTCTCCTTCCCGAAAGGTCATGATATAAAGCTTGGCGTGGATCTTTTGGGAAGGATATGCTCTGATTTCCAGTTTTCCGCTTCTGATCCAATCGATGAACTTGTGCACACCGTCTTCAACGCTCCGATTGTCCTCGGAATCAGCCATTTCTGTTTCAACCAGATTTTCGATCTCCTTTTTCGCTTCAGCATGGGAGAAGTCAAATGAACGCTGAATCGAAAGATTTACCTCTTGCATCATTTCAAATGTCTGCCGGTTGGTTCCGATGCCGATGAGGATGCGAAGTTTTTCAGTATTTTCCAATGAAGGATAAACAGCATGAAATCCGCTTGAATAGAAATATCCCACCAGACAGTCAAAAAAGGACGTATCCTTAATCAGAACTCTGAACCGTTCTTTGAGGCTTTGGTTTTCTTCGTTTGTGATAAAGGATAGGTCAGTGTTCATTTTTTGCCTTTGCCTTGTGATTTATCGGTATAACGGACGGCGCATAACCGGCTGGCAATGGAGCGCAACGGAATTGCCAGTCCGCGTTAATGCGGTTGTTATGTGCATTCAAAGGTCTATCTGAACAACTCATTCCCATATTTTTTTGGACATGTTAAATAGAAGCTTATGTCTTTCTTCGAGTTCAGATGGGCCGAATTCGTTCATTGGTCTAAAAGACAACTTGTGCTTGTTAATCATATTGGTGAAATCTAATTTTGATTTATATGTGTCTTCTCTTAATGTCTCATTCCAATACAATGTATTTGCATATGATTTTAATTTATTCAAGTAAGTCTCATTATTGCTTGAAATATTATCTTTGCCTTTTAGCAATAAAAGCCCACCAAGACGATTTCGTTCACGCTCAAATAGCTCTTCATCATCATTGAAGATTTTTTTGTTTTCATCATTCTGAGCCAAAATATGTTCTATGTGAAAACCATTGACAGAGCCAGTGTTAGCAACCAAATCATACAATGAATGTTTCATATTTAAATTTGTATTTTTTGCTATGAATTCCTCAATACGAGCAAAAAAATATCTTTTAAACCTCTTGCTTAGTTCAATACCCGTGTCTTTAAACAGAGCATATGAATAACCGTCTGTTGTTTGAACACCTCTAGCCGCAGAGAGTAATTCAAGCATGTACTTATCAAAAACCGGTCTTATTTCATCAATTGATTTGTCCCTTATTTCAGAACTTATCTTGTAAATTGCAACATTGAAATCATTACTGTCATAGCTACGTTGCAGTTGAAGCAACGAAAACAATCTATCGACGTTATAGGAGATTAATTTAATTTTATCTTTTTCATAAGGGTCATTAAGAGTACATGCTGCAAGTATTAATAAAAACTGGCTATCCATCTCATTGAGTCGATTGTAATAAACATGTACAAATTCATCAGTCGGGCTCTCCGAATATTTATAAATTATGCTATATAAGTTAGAAAAATATTTAAATTCATTTTGCAGGAAACCCTTTACTTCTTTAGGATTATGAAGCAATTTTAATTCGTTGTTGACTTCAGGCGTGAATATTTTTCTGTGATAATCCCGATCATAATTACGAGCTTCACCAATTGTATTTGCAAAACGAGATCGAAGATAATAAATAAAAAAATTATCAATTTCATCTTCCTTGTAATTGTTGACTATTGAAACTTGATTTTCCCAAAGATCATTTAATTTAAGTGACTCAAGTTCCTCTTTATCAATTTGGCCAAGTAGCTTTCCTTTAAGAATCTCATAAGATTTTAATCGTACACCACGGTCATTGATAACTTCGAAAACCATCGGAACATCAGTTTGCTCGACATTTAGATTTATAAGGACCAACCTTTTAAGGAAATAAAATACGAAACTTTCAAATTTATGCTTTTCGGAAAGTTCACGATCAAGATATGTTGAAATGATCTTATAGTTTTTAACCATATTAATTGCTGTAATGCCGGTCGATGTATCAATTTTGTCTATATCGGTATCTTCATTAAAAAGGGACTGCATTACGGATTTATGCGATTCATGGTTCATCCAAAATTCTTTTTTAAATCCAGATTGACCTGCAATCTTATTTGTAATCCAGTCTTTGAGTTCCGAGGAGAACAAGGAGGCTAGGTGTCGCAATTTTATTAGAATTAATGTTAGAGTTGTTAACCGCTGTTGACCGTCAACAACAAATCGCTTTCCATCAATAACGTTTGTCACATATGTATTCAGATAGTACCAAGAATATTTTTCAGCCAACTTTTCAAAATCTATATCACTATCTTTATATCTCGGATATTCAATACCAAATTTATAAAATATATCATCAAGAAGCCGTTTAACGGGCACATCATCCCATTTATACTGCCTTTGGTAGAAATCAATGTAATATGTCGTATTTGCAAAAACTTGGTCAAGGTTTTGTTTGTCAGGCAAAACATCCATATGCAATCTCCTTTACACACCCAACAGTGTTTATATCGATCCGCATAACACCCTTAACACAGTTGCGATTGCCGTATAAGACGCCCGCGAATGAAGTATCGCCTAGGCCCTAACCGATGAGCTATGGAGTCTCTGTGTCGAGGCACTGCTCTTATCACGATCTCTTATACGGATCGGCATAACACCCCTAATGACCACCCCAGAGCGCATCGACGGGGCTGTGAACCCCGGCCGGTCCACGGTTGAGGACATGGGTGTAAACCCTGGTGGTCTTTACCTCCTTATGACCAAGGAGCTTCTGGACTGTTCGAATATCCTAGCCCCTTTCCAGCAGGTGTGTTACAAACGAATGCCGGAATGTATAACCCGTGGCTCGCTTGGTCAATCCAGCCTTGGTGACGGCATCCTTCACCGCTTTTTGAACCAATGATTCGTCCGTGTGATGACGCCCTTTCTCACCAGTCTTTGGGTTCCTCCACCGGTTTTCCTGGGGGAAAACCCATTGCCGGCACCAGTCCATGGGGGCGTTGGGATATTTGCGGTCCAGCGCGTCAGGCACTTGCACAGGCCCCCATGCTTCGGCCGGATCCCGTTCGTGGATAGCTTTGACCTTCCGTGGCGGTAGAAGTCCAGTAGCTTCGGCTTCACCCCGATAACTGAGAAAACGCTCCCGGCTTCCTTCACTCAAAGGCTGAACATTTGTGGCCGCACCCGCATTCTGCACGGCCATTTCTCCTTCGGCAAAAATATTACATCCCCACATCTTGCCCTGTCAAGCCTTAGGGTTAGATTTTAGGGTGAGGCAACACGGCCTTCATCAGCTCCTCTATTTGTCACTGGGCGGGCCGAATCTTCCTGATAATGGTAAAATCTTGGGGGACAGACCTTCATTTTTTGATCTTCTTTGGGGTAAACCGGTGATCCATGGCCGGACCGCTGCGATTGAAATACGAAGGCGCTGTCTACCACGTCACCAGCCGCGGCAGGTGGAGCGCCTTGTTAGCGAAATCATAATTTTTCAAGAAAATTGTCTACTGTCATTCGAGCCTGTTTTAAAATATGAGACAGTGTTGAACGTTTAATGGGTTTATGGGCAGGTACAATGATTTTAAAAGTCTCATTGCCAACATGCTTTTGCAGTCGGATATGTGATTCACGTTGACGGACGATTATCCATCCGTCACGTTGTAAATCTTTGATCACCTTCTCGTAATTCAAACTGGGAATTTTACTCATATGGCTAATTCTAACAATTCGGCATCGGCAACAGCTACAATATCATCCTCCACAGGCTCTAAATAAAGCTCGATTGCTTCCTTAATATTTCTTACGGCTTCCTCTTTTGTTTCACCTTCGGATATGCAACCAGGCAATGAGGGGACAATTACGGTATATCCACCATCTTCGCTTGTTTCGAGATAAACTTTGATTTTCATATAACTACCTCCAGTTGCAGTTATGAATTTTATCGCTAGCGCCAAGTTTCAGCCGCCGCTGGAAGCGGGAGCGACGTCAGGAGCGGACGCTGTAAACGGTCGTCTGCAAATTCTTTTTAGGTCTTGATGTTCTCATGGTTCGATACCAATTAGCACAAGTGGAACCGCCGGAACGCCCCGGCCTTGACGAACAACATTGTAGAATTCTCCCTCGTAGTAGGCGACTCCTGAACTCATCCGGCTTTGAAGGGATTTCATCGGAAGAATTTCGATCCCCACGTCAATACGATCGCCAACTTGGATCATAAACCGGCCTGTCCATAGGACGAGTTCGCAATGTGCCTTCAATTTCTTGCCGGATTCGTTGTCGCGCAAGATCAACGTACTTGGGGATGGTCTCCGCGCCAACGCCCCTGCGTCTATGACGAATGGCTGCAATAACTGATGTACCTGTTCCAAGGAATGGATCCAGCACCCAATCTCCCTCGTTCGTAAGCGAAAGCACCAAGCGTTCAATTAGCTCAACGGGAAACTGGCACGGGTGTTCGGTTTTCTCAATATGGTTACTTTTTACATTCGGAATCACCCATAAATCACCAGGGTTTTTTCCAAGAGGGTTGCACGAATAGTGGCCGGCTTTAGGACCCTTAAAATACTTTTTTCCAGGGTACTTTTGCGGCACGCGGACAGGGTCGAGATTGAAGACGTAATCATCAGACTTGGTAAACCAAACAATTGTTTCGTAGCGTCCGGAAAATCGGCGACTACAGTGAAGTCCGTGCTCGAAATGCCAGACAATTCGATTGCGCATCCTAAGACCCAGATTGGAGAAGATAGGATACAGGACGGTGTCCAAAGGAATAATAGCCCCCCTGTCAACATAGTTTCCTACCTGCCAGCAAATGCTGCCTTTAGGTGACAAAGCACGCACACACTCGGCGATGACTTGGGCTTGCTGTTGCAAGTACACATCGAGATGAAGTTTCTTCTCGTATTCTTTGCCGATGTTGTAAGGGGGTGAAGTGACAACAAGTTGGAGTGACTCATCCGGTATTGATTTCAAGAGCTCGAGGCAATCGCCGGGGTATACGACAATAGATTCCGATAGTGCAAACTTATCGGCGATCTTTTTTCCCTCAATAAATAGGGCCTGAGTTTTCGTCTTCATTCTTCTCTCTCAATCCATCGTCCTTGTTAGACCTAACATTCAGATAGATGTCGGCAACTAGGGGCGATATCACCCCTCCCTGGGGAGTTCCGGATGTGGATTTCCTTACCCGGCCCTCTTTCATGCCTCCACCAGTAAGTCACGCCGGTAGATCCGGTCGTACAGTGCATGAAAGCGTCGGGTCTTACTCTTCTTGGCACACACCCATAGCGTCCTCTGAAGGCGTCGTACTTTGTCTTCTGGGTTGTTGGTCTTTTCAGACATGCCCTTGCACGGTCCTCCTTCCTACGCATTATCACCGCAGGGCCCCTTCCCTCCGCCTGCTTTCGCAAGCCTCTCGGATACTATGGGCCCCTCGGACTCCCTCCCGGATCCCCGAAACTTAGGTCTCTCCCTTATATCCAGGGTCTTTTGTCCGACCTAGACGTGCCGGGGAGGGCCTCCCCTGTTCCACACACTTCCTTCATAACGTGCCGTCGCTAATACCCCGGAGAGGTACAGATACTGCTCCGAAGTCCCGGTATCTGTCTGTTGCCTTCGCCGTGATATGAGTGACTCGGCCCTCCCGTTCTCCTTTCGGATGATACTTTGACGAGGCTTGCTCGGCGTTCACTCGCGTTACGGCCCGCTATGTTGCTCCCTCCTGTTGAGGCTTTTGTCAGTCCGCTCAGCCATTCGGGTCTCCCCTCATGACCGGACTCAGCTACCGGGCGCTTCGGAGCTTACCCGGACGGGACTTTCAACCGCTGGTCGTGTGCAGCTTTCACGGCGCACTATCACTCCAGTATATAATCAATTCATACTTAATCGTCATGGATATCCCCCAAATGATATTTAACCGGAAGGTTCCTGACCTGTTTTACCTGGTATGCCTTGGTTACCAGTGGACTGCGGATTGATGATTTCCAACCAATACGAAAACAGCCGCACCGAAATAGCCGCACCCGCCTATTTTCATCGTTTCGTTTGCCGCGCGGCGGCATGAGCAACTAATTGAATTATAATACCATTTTCTGCTCCGGTCAAACAGCCGTGGTTGGGAAAAACGAAATTGTCGTGCACCCACAGCCGCATGTCGGAAAGTCATGAGTATTGTCACAAAAATCTCCCACAAAACATTAGAAGGAAAGGTTCAGGCCGCGGATACGGGGAAGCATAGCAGGTGGCAATGAAGGTGAATCTGTAAAAACGCTGAATCAAAAGGGCTTCTTGCCCTGTATTTCTAAAGGTAGATATAGTATACTATAAGGAGTCATGAACATGGAATCACTGGCCGAATTATTAGAGCAGGAACTCGAAGAAACGGTGGAAGTAAAAAACAAGAAATCCCTGCACCGCTTTATCACCCTGCTGACGGAAGGACTGGCTCAGCGAGAAAGAAACGATCGGGAACACTCGGAATTCCGGGAAGCCGTTATTCGGATCGACACCCGAATCGAGGAAGGATTCAAACGGATGGATGAGCGGTTCGAAGCGATTGAGAAGCGGTTTGAAGCCGTTGATAAAAGATTTGAAGCCGTTGATAAAAGATTTGAAGCCGTTGATAAAAGGTTTGAAACCATCGATAAACGCTTCGACGACATGAACCAACGGTTCAGTATGATGTTCCGGTTCATAACTATCGGTTTCGTGATCCTTGCCACCATGATGTCCGTGTTCCAGTTTTTAGGATAAAATCCTTTTCCCCATCCTCCCCATCGCTCCTTAAGCTCTACCCTAGGCCCATTCGCGGCTTTGAAGCGCGGATCTAACGGCGGTTTTTTTCTATAATGCCGCCACCGAGCACGTAGTCTTCCCGGTAAAAAACGGCAGACTGCCCGGGGGTGGCAATTGCGGATTCATCGAGAAGGACCTCCAGTCTGCCGTCCGGAAGTCTCCTGACCGTGCACGGGAGCTCCGGCGCGTTATACCGGAGCATGACCGAGCATCGGAGTTCTTCTTCCGGCGGGGAGATATGCCACACCCAGTCCTTTACCGTGCAGGAGTGCACCGGCAGCTCGTCTTCCCGCCCCACGATAATACGATTCCGCTCGGGATCAATGCCAAAGACATACCACGGCCCGTTGTTCAACCCGAGCCCCTTTCTCTGCCCCACGGTGTAATGGAGATATCCCCGGTGCCGGCCGAGCACTGTACCATGAAGGTCCTCGATATAGCCCGGTCCGGGTATATCCTCCGCGTCAAGGCGGGCGGTAATAAAATCAGTATAAGAGCCATGTATAAAGCATACGTCCTGGCTTTCCGCGGTTTCGGCAACCGGAAAACCGAACTCTTCCGCGGTTTGTATAACATCCCGTTTGAGCATCCCCCCCAGGGGAAACTCGAAGGCCTCCAACAGCCGGGCGGGGAGACGGTAGAGCATGTATGACTGGTCTTTGCTGCCGTCCACCGCCTTTTTCAGAAGCCTTCCGCCAGGCGTGTGTTCGAGCCGGACATAGTGGCCGGTGGCGAACCTCGGAAACTCATTCTCACCGCAGAAGGCCTGTTCCCTGCAAAGAGACACAACCTGGTCATAAAAACGGCTGAACCGTATCCGTTCGTTACACCGGACACACGGATTGGGGGTTGTGCCACCCCTGTAGCCGGCGATAAAGTCATCCACCACCAGGGAAGAAAATTCGGTGGAAAAATCCAGCACCCTGTAGGGTATCCCGAGTTTCCGGCAAACCTCACCGGCACGGTCAAGGGCGGGCGCATCGCAGCAGACGGAATCGGGCCAAATATAATGACTAACCCCCATCACCCGGGGATATTTCTTTTTGAGCAGAAAGGCAGCCACGGCGGAATCTACTCCCCCGCTCATGGCGACTGCTATTGTATCGGATATATTCATCAATTATTCTCCCGCAATTTCACTTCCTGATAACATTTTTTTCTAAAGGCTTGCATAAATTGTAATATTTATGTAAGAATACTCTTAATTTTAGTATAAATATGCAGGTTCTGTTATGAAAGAACGACCGGATCGGTTACAGGCAATACGGCGTATTATCCGGGAAAACAGGATAGAGAGTCAAGAAACCCTGCTTGAAACCCTGGCAAAAATGGGCTACATGGTTACCCAGGCTACCCTGTCAAGGGACCTGAAGACCCTGAGGGTGGGCAAGATCTCCGACGGCCGCAAGGGGTCATATTATACCCTTAACCGGGGAGAGATGCCGCCGGAGGAAGCCAAGAGTTATATCCAGGATTTTTTAAGGGGTTTCGTCAGTATCGATACTTCTTCTAATATCGGGGTAATACGCACCCTGCCCGGCCACGCGAACAGTGTGGCCCTGGCCCTCGATCAGTTGGATTTTCCGGAAATCCTCGGGACTATTGCCGGGGACGACACGGTCTTTCTTGTCATGAGGGACGGTACGGAAAAAGACGACCTGCTGGCGGCCTTGCACCGGCGCATCCCGGATATGGAGGTAGAATCTCATGCACGCGGCTATTCTCGGAGCCACCGGTGATACCGGTGCCGTACTTCTCAGATTGTTGACCCATCACAACCAAGTGGAGAAGATCACCGCCGCATCCGGTTCGCTCTCCGGCAGGTCCATACTTGCCGCCGATCCGGGCCTGGACCCGCGCCTCTCGGCTAAAACGGAACATACCGGCGGCTGTTTTGTCAACGTGGAACAAGCCGTGGAGCTCAAACCCGATGTTGTCTTCGCGGCCCTTCCGCACCTGACGTCGGCCCGAATCTGCGCACCTTTTTTCGGCTCCGCGGTGGTTATAGATCTTTCCGCCGACTTCCGGCTGCGCGATCCGGAGGCTTTCAAGGCATCCTACGGTGAACCGATTCCCCGGCCCGACCTGCTGCCCCGGGCGGTCTACGGCCTCTCGGAGATCTACCGTAATGATGTCCGCACCGCGGACATCATCGCCAACCCGGGATGTTTTCCCACCTGTGTTCTCCTGCCCCTGCTGCCGGTGCTTAGAGGGTGCACGCCCCGCAGTACTATTGTGGCCAACGCCCTCACCGGTATATCCGGCGCGGGTAAGAAGGCGGTGGAGCGCAACCTGTACGTGACCAGGACGGAGAACGCCTGCGCGTACAACCCCGGCAGGACGCACAGGCATACCTCCGAAATATACCAGGAAGCAAAAAGGGCCTCCGCATCCATATCCGGGGTATTCTTCTTCCCCCATCTCGTCCCCATGAAGCGGGGAATGGCGGCAACAATCCACCTGGAAACCGATAAGGAGCTCTCGGCTTCTCTGGTAGGGGATCTGCTGCGGGAGACCTACCGTGAAACACCCTTTGTACGAGTCAGGGATACGGGTATCCCCGAGACGGCGGACGTATGGGGCTCGAACCGGTGTGACCTAGGCTACCAGACAGACGGTCGTCACCTCATGCTTTTTTCCGTCATCGACAATCTGGTTAAAGGGGCTTCCGGGCAGGCGGTACAGAATATGAATATCCGCTTCGGGTTCGAAGAGACCGCGGGATTACCGGTGGCCGGGGAGCTCTAGGGTATATGATGCAGGGCATACTATGCGTAAAAATCGGCGGCACCGCGGTTATGGACCAAGGTTCATTAAAGCAGCTGATAGCCGATGTCGCTTCGCTGAATTCACCTGTCATCCTGATTCACGGAGGCGGCGGGGAGGTTTCGAGGATTTCATCCGTCTTCGGTATTACACCCCGTTTCGTGGAGGGCATACGCCATACCGGCCGGGAAGAAATGGATGTGGTGGATATGGTGCTCTCGGGCAAGCTCAATACGTATCTTGTCCGGCAATTCCACGCGGCAGGGCAAAAAGCCGTAGGCCTTACCGGAAGCGATGGGGCCCTCTTCCAGGGTACCCGGATTCATGGTGACTCGAGGACAGGCCGGATTAATAAGGTTGATGTGACTCTCCTTTCCCTCCTCCTTACACATGGATATATTCCCGTTATTGCTTCCACCTCGATGGAACAGGACGGGACGGCTCTTAACATCAACGCCGATGAGGTAGCCCTCGCGATCGCCTCGTCGGTCCGGGCCGAATACCTTGTATTTCTTTCCGATATTCCGGGTATCCTGATGGAGGGCTCCCCCGTGCCGTCCCTGACGAGCGTAGAAATCGAAGAGGCCGTCTCCGGCGGCCGGATTACCGGGGGAATGATTCCCAAGGTCCGTTCGTCCGTCAACGCCCTCCGGAACGGGGTAGGCGGCATCATCATCGGCAGGTATGAACAAAAGGGAGACCTCGAAGAGTTCATTCATCGCAGGAAGGGAACAAGAATCACTAACTGAAGACAAGGAAAGCAGTATGAACATTGAACATGGAATCGCAACCGGTACATCCATCCCGAACAACTACGCACAGGAACTCCTGGTCCTGGAAAAGGGCGATGGAGTATACCTGGAGGACGTCTCAGGAAAGACCTATCTCGATTTCGGCAGCGGCATTTCGGTAAACGCCCTGGGATACGGGCGGGCCGATCTCGCCGAGGCTGTATCCGAACAGATGCGTCGAATAGTCCATACATCAAACCTCTACACCACCCGTCCCACCCTGGAGCTGGCTGAAAAACTTACGGCCCTGGGTAATTTCGGCGCCGTGCAGTTCGGTAACAGCGGGTCCGAGGCAAACGAAAGCGCCCTGAAATACGCCCGTTTATACTCTTACAGGAAACGGGGGGCCGGACACAACAAATATCTGAGCTTTACCGGAAGCTTCCACGGGCGGACCATGGGGGCCCTGTCGGTAACCCCGACGGAAAAATACCAGGAGCCCTTCAGGCCGCTCATCCCCGGAACCGTTACCTGCCGGTATAATGATACCGAAGAACTGGAATCCGTCATCAATGAGGATTTTGCAGCGGTCATTATCGAACCGGTACAGGGAGAGGGGGGCCTGGACGTCCTGGATGCCGACTTTGCGAAACGCCTGGGGGACCTCTGTACCAGGCACGATGTGCTCCTCATCGCGGACGAGGTACAGTCGGGGCTGGGCAGGTGCGGCTATATTTTTGCCTCCGAAGCCTTGGGCCTGGCACCGGATATCATAACCCTGGCAAAACCCCTGGCCGGGGGACTGCCCCTGTCGGCCACCCTTCTACCGAAACGGGTCAACGAAACGGTACATATCGGCGAACACGGCACTACCTTCGGCGGAGGTCCCGTAACCTGTGCCGCCGCCGGAGTTGCGGTGGACATCCTTACACGGAAAGACTTTCTGGCCGACGTACGGGAAAAAGGACGATACCTTGCCGAACGGCTCGAGACACTTGCCGGCCGGTTCAGCTTTACGGAGGGAGTCAAGGGCATGGGCCTGCTTGCGGGCCTTGCCCTGGACAGAACCATATGCGAAGAGAAACAGATCATTCCGGAAATCATGAAAAAAGCGCGGGAAAGGGGGCTGTTGATCCTGCGGTCGGGGACACATGTACTCCGTATCGCCCCCCCACTGGTTATTGCCCGCGGGGAGATCGATGAAGGCATCGATATCCTGGAACACGTGCTTAAAAACACGAACATCTGACAAGGAGAAACAAATCATGACCGATACGACGATAGAGAAAATTGCCCTGGCCTACTCCGGTGGACTGGATACTTCAATTATTATCCCCTGGCTCAAGGAGAATTATCCCGGAACCGAGGTTATAGCCGTATGCACTAATGTGGGGCAGGAAGAAGAGTGGGACTCCATGGAGAAAAAAGCCCTGTCTTCCGGAGCGTCCAAGCTCCATATCCTGGACCTGAGGGAAGAATTTATTACCGACTACCTGTTCCCGATTCTCCGGGCCGGAGCGATATACGAAGGCAAATACCTCCTGGGGACTTCCGCGGCCCGGCCGCTTCAGGCAAAACGGATAGCCGAAGTGGCGGTGCAGGAGGGGTGCGACGCCGTGGCCCACGGCTGTACGGGAAAGGGAAACGACCAGGTGAGGTTTGAACTGACCTTCAAGGCCGTTGCCCCCCATTTAAAAGTAATCGCCCCCTGGCGGATATGGAATATCAACTCCCGGGAGGCGGCCATCGAGTATGCCGAGAAACATAATATCCCCCTGGGCGGTATCTCGAAGAAAAATATCTACAGCCGCGACGGCAACCTCTGGCACTTGAGCCACGAGGGCGGTGACCTGGAAGACCCCTGGAACCGCCCCAGGGAAGACATGTTCCAGAGGACCGTATCCCCGGCACAAGCCCCGGACAGGGAAACTGAAGTAGTCCTCGGTTTCGAGAAGGGCTTTCCCGTATCATTGAACGGTGAAAAGATGGCGCCGGTGGACATGCTGGATGGACTGAACACCCTGGGAAGTGCCAACGGTATCGGCCGGACGGACATTGTCGAAACCCGGGTGGTGGGCATGAAGAGCCGCGGAGTCTATGAAACACCGGCCGGCACGATACTCCTGGCCGCCTTACAGGAGCTGGAGATGCTCACCCTCGACTTCGACAGCCTGAGCCTTAAAAGGACCCTGGCACAAAAATATTCCGAACTGGTGTATTCAGGCAAATGGTTCACCCCTGTGCGGGAAGCCCTGGAGGCCTATATGGAAAAAGCCTCGGAGTACACCACCGGGGAGGTCCGGCTGGTACTGTACAAGGGAAACATCATACCTGCCGGACGGAAATCCCGGTATTCCCTCTACCTGGAAGACCTGGCTTCCTTTGGTGAGAGCTCCTACAACCAGGCCGACGCCACCGGGTTCATCAACCTCTTCGGCCTTGCGACGGGAGTTACCGCCATGGTTCACCAGCGGATTACCGACACCTCCGGGCAGGTCCCGGAACTGCGGGGAACCGCGGCCAAGTACCATGACAAGTAGCTCCGAGGAACAGCCCGACATTATCATCCGGCCGGCCACGGTGGAGGACGTAAATGACATTTTCCGTCTTACATCTTCCATGGCCCAGCGGGGACTCATGCTTCCCAGGAGCAAGTATAAGATTGTAACCATGCTCTCGGACTTCCTGGTCGCGGTAAGTTCCGAGGGAGCTATGGCCGGATGCGGTGCCTTCTCCACCCTCTGGACTGACCTGGGGGAAATTTGCGCCCTGGCGGTCGATCCGGCCTTCCAGAGAAGGGGAATCGGCGGGCGCCTGGTTAAGGCTTTGATCGATGAGGGAAGGAAAAAACGTGTTCCGGAGATTATCGCCCTCACCTACCAGGTTAGGTTTTTCACCGACCTGGGTTTTACTATTACCAGTAAGGACGACTTTCCCAGAAAGGTCTGGCGGGAATGCCTGGAGTGCCCCAAACTGGAGGAGTGCGACGAAACGGCGGTACACATGTATCTGGAGTATTAAAGACACCGAATGTAATATATTTCTTTGGTATTTAAGAATCGGGTGAAGCATCTGTTCCACGGGGTTTCCGGGTCTCTCTTATCTTGTTCATGGCGATATCGGGATTTAATACCAGGATGCCCAGTCCCATGGCAAGTACGAGGAGGGCGAGATACCACGGCTTCCCCCCGATACGCAGGACCGGTCCATGCGACCATATCACCAGGGGTATGTCCACCAGGAGAGCGGCAACAAGGGTAATGACCGGAGTCACTGCCAGGAAGAGGATCGGAGTCCACTGACCGAGGATGTACTCCTTCTTTCTAAAAAACGCCATGGCGAGAAAAAAACCGAGAAGCATGGAAACAAAGAACTCCACCGGGATAAAATAGAAAAAAGCCCCCATGGTAGTAACCACCCCGCCGCCCCCGCGGAAGCGGTGGAACACCGGCCGGCAGTGACCGAGGACTGCGGCAAAGGCCACGAGGAAGAGGATGGCGGTTCTAGGGAAGGGACTAAAGGAAGAGGCAGTGAAAACGTACCTGCCCAGGAGGATCAGCGGGATAAGACTTTTAGACAGATCGAACAGGAAAACGATAAAAGCCCACCCCTTGCCCAGGGCCCTGCTCACATTGGCGGTTCCCGCCCTGCCTGTTCCCACGGATAAGAGATCGATCCCTTTCACCCAACGGGTCAAAAGTATACCCAGATTGATGCTGCCGTAGAGATAGGCTGCTACCAGGCTTGCAAGGAGAAATGGAAAGGTCATTGGGTCATCGATAGTAAGGGTAAGTTTAGTAAGCATACTTCACACCCCCCCTATAGTTTTTTACATATAAACATGTTTGTCAATTCTCTAATACGAAAATAGCCGTACCGGGCTGTTTTCATCGTTCCAGTTGCCGCGCGACGGCATGAGCAACTCATTCAAAAAAAGCAAAGACCTCCTTTCTATATATGGATGTGGAAGAATAGGAAAAGAAGCCGTGTCGTCGATAAGGCCTTTGTCCGGAAGCTTAAAAGTGATTATTCCATCATTGTAGAAGAGCTGCTCAGGTCCCTAGAGTAACCAAACAGCATTATTCCCCCCGTGAAGTAATACCCACTATTACACCCTTGCACGGCCGGTTCTCCCGGTATATCATCTAGTCCATGATGAAGGAAAAGAGTAATTCCGTTTCCTATAACAATCTGGACACCTGTAGGGCTTATAAGGGCCTTATTGATCTGTACGGCAAAGGCAGTGCCGTTACCGCCCCAAACCCGGAGCGCTTCCGCAGCCTCTCCTGCCCCGCCGGCGGAGGGCTGACCTACTACTACGGCCCGAAGCTCCTGTCCGACGGGGGGCTTGAGGCCCTGGACAGCTTGGCAAAGGAACAGCAGCTCATCGAAAAATACAACCTGCTCGCCTCCGGCGAAATTATGAATACCGGGGAAAAGAGGATGGTTCTCCACCACCTGTTGAGGGGAGAGCCCGCAGGACCGGTGGTAAAGGACGGCACGGATTACGGCGCCTTTTACCGGCAGCAACTAGAGGGTATCGCCGAATTTTCGGACGCTGTGCATTCGGGCAGCATTACCGGCTCCACCGGTAAACCCTTCGACACCGTCGTCCAGATCGGCATCGGCGGCTCCGACCTGGGTCCCCGGGCCCTCTACCTGGCCCTGGAAACCCTGGCGGACACGGAGGGGTTCAGGAGGATGCGCGCGCGCTTTATCTCCAATGTCGACCCGGACGACGCGGCCAGGGTGCTGCGGACCATCGACCCGGAGACCACCCTCTTTATTCTGGTTTCTAAGAGCGGTACCACCCAGGAAACCCTGGCAAACCGCCGAATCGTCATCGAACACCTGGAAAAATCTAACCGGGCCGTGGACCCGTCAAAACATTTCATAGCCGTTACCTCCCAGACCAGCCCCCTGGCGTCTTCCGGGGATGTTCTCGCATCCTTCTTTATCGACGATTTCATAGGCGGTCGATTTTCCGCCACCAGCGCCGTGGGAGGCGTGGTCCTGTCCCTGGCGTACGGCCCGGACACCTTTAAAGCCCTGCTGCAAGGCGCCGCCGAAGCGGACCGTCTCGCCCTGAAGCCGGACATGCGAGAAAACGCCGCCCTGACGGATGCCATGATCGGGATATACGAACGCACCGTTGCCCGGTATCCCTGTACCGCGGTGCTCCCCTACAGCCAGGCGTTACTCAGGTTTCCGGCCCACCTGCAGCAGCTCGATATGGAGAGCAACGGCAAGAGCGTAAACCGCTTCGGTACACCGGTGAATTACCCCACCGGTCCGGTAGTCTTCGGAGAACCGGGTACCAACGGGCAGCACTCATTCTACCAGCTCCTCCACCAGGGCACGGACCCGCTGCCCCTCCAGTTTATCGGTTTTAAAGAATCCCAGGCAGTTTTTGAACCGGACAGTACCGGCCGGGACAACCAGATCAAGCTCCTGGCCAACCTGGCAGCGCAGATAACAGCTTTTACCCGGGGCAAAGCCTCGGATGAGGGTAACAAACACTTTCCCGGCGGCCGGCCGGCAAGTCTCCTCTTCGCCGAAAGACTCACGCCGGAAACCCTGGGCGCCCTGCTGGCCCACTACGAAAACAAGGTGATGTTCCAGGGTTTCTGCTGGAATCTAAACTCCTTCGATCAGGAGGGAGTCCAGCTCGGTAAAGTACTGGCAAAGGATATCCTGAGCAGCAACGCGGAAGACGGACTTTTAAAAACCCTGGCGGAGATAGTCGGTTTGGAATCAACACCCCCGCCGCCGGCGGCGGGGTATTAAACCCGTCGGACATAATAAAAAACGCCCCTTAAGGGGAAAGGAGGTAAAACCCTTAAGGGGACTTATAAAAAAAGGAGGTTGATGAAAAAAAACTTTCTGCTCTTCATTATCTCAAACCACAAACCGCTGCAAAGGTTACAGTAACAATAATAAAATTGGAGATATTTTATGAAAGCTTTACAAATAACCGGAATAGTAATTCTCACATCTATCGCGGTCTTCGGAATAACCCTGGGGATTCCTACTCTTACCGCCTATAACCCTCCGGAAAGGGAAATTCTGGAGGCGGTACACGGCACAGGTGAAGACGAGGAACCCTATTCCCTCAGAATAATCACCTGGAACCTCGGATACTGCGGGATAGATGCCCAAACGGATGTATTTATCGAAGGAGGCTCAATGTCCAGGGCCAGGAGTAAAGAGGCGGTGGAAGAGGCACTGTCCGGGATTACGACTTTTCTCGAAAGTCAGGATGCGGATGTCATGTTTCTGCAGGAGGTTGATTCCTCTTCACGACGCAGTTTCGAAGTCGACCAGGTCGCCCACCTGGTAAAGGAATTCGAGAACTACCAGGCCTTTTTCGCCGTCAACTATAAATGTCCCTTTGTACCTGTTCCCCTTAATGCTCCCATGGGGCGTGTCTTATCGGGAATATTGACCCTCTCCAGGTATTCCACCGATACGGCGGCCCGGTTTCAGCTGCCGGGAGAGTATGCCTGGCCGGTGAGAATATTTCATCTCAAACGCTGTGCCCTGGTGACGGTGCTTCCCTCTCCCTCGCCCGATCGATCCTGGTACCTCATAAACATCCACCTGTCGGCCTTTGATACCGGGGATTTACGTTCCAGTCAACTGGAATTCGTAAAGGAGAAAATGCTGTCCTACGCCGCGGATGGCCACTATGTCGTGGTGGGGGGTGACTGGAATTCGCTTTTTCCCGGCGTGGAGAAGGAACAGTTTGCTCCCTACACCACTCCCGAGGAACACCTCGACTGGGTATTCCGCGTACCCGCCGGGTGGACTCCCACCGGTTGGCGATGGTGCTATGATCCCGGGGTGCCTACATCCCGAAGTAACGAACGCCCTTATATCCCCGGCGAAACCTTTCAGACTATTATAGACGGCTTTTTGGTGTCCCCGAACCTGGTGGTAGAAGAAATCTCGGCGTACAACCTCGACTACCTCTACTCGGACCATCATCCGGTAGCCGTTACTGTTCGTCCGAAGGACTGAATGGCGGCATTCCTTCTTTATAGCTTCAAAGGCAACCGCCTTAACCGGGCAGCCGGACAGCCAGGGTTTCCTGTATGGTCTTACCCGATGTGAAATACCGGGCCTCCGCCCGGCCGTCCTCGATAACCAGGGCCGAATTCAATCCGAATCCGAAGGGCTTGAACACCATTGCCGTATCCACGCAGAGGTACCTACCGGAAAATTTCGGCTGCATCTTTCCGCTCCTGGAGGGTGTATGCCCGCAAATATACAGTTCCGAGCCGTTCTCTTCCAAAAAGTGCCCGAGCCGTCTTTCGTAACTCTTTGAATCTCCATACACGGCCTCCCTGCACCACAGGACACTCCCCGTATCGGAGAAGAGGGAATCCGGAAGATTATACCGTGGATACCCCGAAGTGCCGCCGGAAATAAAACTCTGCCGGGTATATTCCTCTATCTCCTCGACGCTCCAGTCGGCCAGGGACGATGGGAGGTCCCCATGGGAGAAGACAATACCGTTCTTTTGAAATATAAAATGCTGTTTAAGAAGCCAGGAGTGGATCCATCCGCCCGGAGAAAATGCCTTCGACCGCTCCGCTTCACCTTTGCGCGTATCCCCGTCACCGTACCCGGAGTACTCTTCCCGGGTTGTATAGTGGGAAAGGCCCCAGGCGGCCATGACCTCGTGATTACCGATAACGAAACGGAGCTCAGACCCGGAATAAGGAGCCTTCTCCTGCCATGTCATGACGAGCTCATAGAGTGTCTTCGATTCGTAACCACGGTCGCATAGATCCCCGGTGAGTACCAGGAGGGTATCTTCCGCCGTCCAACGGAGCTTCCCATCGGTAAGGGACAGGCGTTGGACAATATCGATTAAATTCCGTGCCGAGGCATGAATGTCACCGATGACAACGGTCCTGATTCTTCCCTCCTTTTAATTTTTCATCAGGGCAGGCTGCCGGGTAGCCTCTACCACATCCCGCCAGAGACTGCCCTCCGGGTCTACGGAATTCCGCCTGGATACTACCTTTTCCATAGGCAGGTTGACGTAATAGGTATTTACAAGGCTGGCAATTACCCCCGTTCTCCCGGACATGGCGGCATGCACGGCGTGTGAACCCAGGCGGTTACAGTAGTAAGCGTCGGTAGCGTCCGCCCGGGAACTCCGGATGATATAGCTGGGGTCGATATATTTCAGGTTTGTTTCGATATTTTTTTCTTCGAAGTATCTATTAATACGCTCTTTTAAATACAGTCCGATATTACCAAGTACCGGGTTTCCCGAGCGGTCGGTTTTATTGGTCGGTGGGATCAGATCCTGGCCCGCCCCTTCCGCAACGATAATAAGGGCGTGCTGCCTGTCGGCAATGCGTCTTTCCAGGTGTGCAAGCAGGCCGTTTTCCCCTTCCAGGTCAAAGGGTACCTCCGGAATGAGCACAAAGTTTGCCTCGTTCACCGCCAGGGCGGTGTGGGCGGCTATATACCCGGATTCACGCCCCATGAGTTTTACAAGACCGATGCCGTTTATCGTCGAATGGGCTTCCGTATGTGCTCCGGCCACCGCTTCCGCGGCCCTGCCGACGGCCGTCTCGAAGCCGAAGGACTTTTGAATATAGGCCAGATCATTATCGATAGTCTTAGGAATACCGACAACAGCGATTTTCAGGCCCCGTTTCTCGATTTCCCGGAATATTTTCAAAGCACCCTTCTGGGTTCCGTCACCCCCGATAACAAAGAGAATATTCAAATTCATCCGCTCAATCGAATCCACGAGCTCTTCGGTGCGCTCCCCGGCCCCGCGGGAGGTTCCCAGGATAGAACCGCCCACCTTATGGATGTCGTCCACATTGTCGGGGTCCAGGTCCACAGTGGAAAATCCGTATTCCGGTAAAAACCCCTTATACCCGTTGGGGATTCCTGTAATCCTCTGGACCTTGTACCTGTACCAGAGGGTCCGTACGATAGACCTGATAACATCGTTTATTCCCGGGCAGAGACCGCCGCAGGTGACTATCCCGGCATGAACATGAGAGGGGGTAAAATAGATCCTGGCCCTGGGCCCTGCCTTTTCCATGAGAACAGGTTGGGTGGAAGCGTATGGCTCTTCTCCGGAAGGAATTTCTATATTGTAGAGGATCGATTCCCCCTCCCCAACATAGTTGGCCATCTTATCCCCGGTTATCCTGGACATCTTTATGGGGGACGGAACCGTCGCTTCTCCCAACAGCGGTACATTAAATTCATTCTTCATCTTCATCACTGATCCCTTCCGCTTATTCTATACATAAACCCTACCCCTTGCAAGGTTGTCTTTTTCTTTGAAAACAACCATGCTTTATGACTGACCCCATCGGTGCCCAAGTGATAATAAACGGGATTTCCCTGGCGGAGACAACCCCTGTGCTTCTCAAGGATCTCGATCCCGGTACGTACACGGTCAAAAGGTAGAGGCCACCGTCACCACCGATAACGGTGCGGTACCGGAAGTCATGGACCTGGTGTACCTGGTAACGAACTGACTCTACATCCTGGTAAAGGAACTGCAGGACATACCGAACTTGTGTTCCGGTACATTCCCGGTCTGCCTGTTATTAGGGGATTTTGATTGCATTCATGGAGAAATTCCCCTAAAATAGCATTAGTTGATCATGCCGCTGCGAGGCAACCGAAACGATTAAAACAGCCCGGTGCGGCTATTTTCGTATTAGCGTAATCCGTTCATAGGGAGTAACGATGCGAAGTGGTATTACCGACATCATAGAAAATCTTCCGGCCGTAGAAAAGAAGATACACCACCTCAGCGACGTTCTCCTGGCCAACCTGGTCATGGTAAGCGAAATTCCCGCACCGACCTTTGGAGAAGAAAACCGCATGCGGTTTCTCATAAACCGGTTCACCGAATCGGACCTGATAAACTGCTCCACCGACGAGGTCGGGAACGCCCTGGGCATTCTACCGGGCAGGAGCGGAGAGAGGAACATACTCCTTTCAGCCCATATGGATACCATATTCGATCAGAATATAGACCATACCGTCTATATCTACGAAGACCGGGTGACCGGACCGGGGGTCGGAGATAATTCCCTTGGTGTCGCAGCCCTTGCCGCACTTCCCACCTTTCTCGATTTCCTGAAAGTACGGCTCGACTCCAACCTCATCCTCATGGGTTCCAGCAGGAGCCTGGGTGAAGGAAACGTAGAAGGCATGAATTTTTTCCTGGACAACGCGGAAGTACCCATCCATTACGGCCTCTGCATCGAGGGCATGAAACTCGGAAGGTTGAGCTATTCATCCATAGGGATGAAGATGTGCGAGATTAACATGGAGGTACCGGAGGCATACGACTGGACCCGTTTCGGCGCAGTAGGATCTATCGTCACCCTGCACGACGTCATCGATCGCATACTGAAGATACCCCTGCCGCGAAAACCCAAGAGCAGCATTATTCTCGGTTCCGTGGAGGGGGGCAAGGGCTTCAACACGATAGCGACAAAGGCGGTGCTGCGGCTGGAAATTCGAAGCGAATCCGGGGACATGGTCCGGGATATCTATAACCAGATCGAGAATATCGTGTCGGAAATCGGCTCGGATTTCGGAGAGGACGTGGATCTCAAAATCGTGAGTCAATGTGCCCCCGGCGGTCTGCCCTTCAGCCACCCCCTGGTGGCGTATACGAGAAAACTCATGAACGCAGCCGGGATAAAAGCCCGGATAGCCCCGAGCACGTCGGACCTTACGGCATTTATCGCCCACAAAATTCCCGCCCTGACCCTCGGACTTACCGACGGAGAAAATCTGGACGAGCTACACTCATCAGTCCTTATAGAACCGGCCTACAAGGGTCTGGCTCTGCTGCTGGGTATCATACTGGCCATCGATAAAGGATACTGTGATGGATCTAAATAAATGGATCATCGAGAACACCTTCCATCATTCCGATTTCGAAGATCTCCCCCTACTGGTGGAGGAAAAGGAGAAACAGGGACTCACCATATCCCTCTGCATCCCCACGCTCAATGAAGAACGAACCATCGGGAAAGAGATCGTTATTTTCAAGTCCGAACTGCAAAGCCGGTATAAGCTCATCGATGAAATAGCCGTCATCGATTCCGGTTCAAAGGACAGAACCCGGGAAATCGCAAAGTCCTTCGGTGCCGACGTGTATCTGGCCGCCGATATACTTCCCCATCTCGAACCCAAGTACGGAAAGGGAGAAAACCTCTGGAAGGCGATCTACCAGTTAAAAGGTGATATCATCGTTTATATCGATGCCGATATAAAAAATATCCATCCCAGGTTTGCCTACGGTCTTCTCGGACCCCTGATCATGCGTCCCGAGATAAAATACGTCAAGGCATTCTACGACCGGCCCCTGGCGTTCTCAGAAGGGATTCGACCTTCCGGGGGGGGGCGGGTTACCGAAATTCTCATCCGTCCGATGTTCTCACTCTTTATGCCTGAACTGTCGGTGATCATACAGCCCCTGTCGGGGGAGTACGCCGTGAGGAGAGAAGTCCTGGAGGAGATACCCTTTCCCATCGGCTACGGTGTGGAGACATCCCATCTCATCGATGTGTACAATACCTGGGGACTTGCCGCCTTCGGTCAGACCGATCTCGATCAGCGGGTCCACCGGAATCAACCGACCAGGGACCTCGGTAAAATGGCCTTCGGGATTCTGCAGACCTTTCTTTCCAGGCTTGCCGCCCTGGGCATGATTTCCGGCCTCCCCGAAATGAACCGGGTACTCCGGCAGTTCCAGGCGAAAGATCGGGATTTCGAAGCCGTTGAATACAAAATTTTCGAGGAAGAGCGGCCTCCCATGGTAACCATACCGGAGTACGCGGAGCGTCGCACACAACTCCCCGGCAAAGCTAAAAAAGACTAAAGGAAAACTCTCCGTCGGTAAGGGAGTAGGCTGCTTCGAACCGCATCGTGATGTGCAGTCGGGAATAGGAGCCGATCAGAGGACTGAAGGTCATCCCAAGGCGGGCAAACAACGAATGGTAGTAGGGCCCACCGTTATAGGCGGCCCGGTACCCGGCCGCCATATTAATCCTGTTTAGAAACAGGGGAAAAAACCAGGCCTTGCGCTGCACTTCCAGGTTGAACAGGCCCAGCTCGAGGTCACCCCCCGTATAGTATGTCGACAAGGGTCCGCGATTCGAGAATTCAGTAAAGACCGGATACCGTGAGGGATAGTAAAACCTCCGGACACCGTCGGTGGTAAAGACCTCGCCGGTAGACCAGGCGCCGTAGAACCTGAAAAACAGGGGAATCTCCGGCGGAGCCCATATAACCTCTGCTTCCACCTTCCAGAGACCGTCGGTAAAGCGGTAATCCGTATAACCGTTCATGAAAAAACCTTCGTGGTCCATGAAACCCGGGTAGAAGGAATGAAAATTCCCTCCGCCGGCGGACAGGTTGATCTCCACCGCCGGCAAGGGATCCATATCATACAAGAGGCCGGTGCTGCCGGTGATATTCCAGTACCCCGGAAAGGTCCGTTCGGCTGAAACCGACGAAAGGAAGTACCTGGTAAAGGTAAGAGGACTCCCGGGGTTACCGTAGGCGCTCAAGACACCCCGGGTATATAAGGACAGATCGGTACGCGAAGGAAGGAGTATTCCGGCATCCGCGGCAAAACCGGCCGAATAGTTCTGCATGCTGTACTGCCAGTTGTAAGGTACGGTTTCCCCCTCTGTCTCCGGAGCACTAAAATCGCTCCTGCCTGCCAGTTCAATACCGTATCTTATTCCTGAGACCGGGTCCGTATCCTTCATGGAAACACCCAGGGCTACGGAACTGCGGCGATAACTATCATACATATCGTCCGAATAGAGGAGATTATCGTATAATCCAAGGGAAATTCCCACCGGCGATACCGTGCGGTTCCATTCGACGGCGGCATCGGCAAAGGGATTCCTCCAGGCATACCCGCCGGCCAGGGAGAGCTCGTTCCCTTCAGCCGGGTCGCTGATGTATGTCTGGAGACCGACTACATCGAAACCGGTTACTTCTATATGCCCGGAATTATCCAGGACAACCGAACCGCTGCTTATATAGGGTAAAACAAACTCCGGAGCCATATACTTTGCCGGAGAATAGGTGTCCCCGTCCACGTCCGCTTCATACTCCGGGGACCTTCCGGAGGCCCCCGGTCGGGTAAAGGCATCACTCGGCTCCAGTACAATCCGCCCTATCTCCGTAAGGTCCGACTCCGCAAAGGGAGAAGACGCGAGAAACCACCCCCGGGCAAAGAGGCCCGCATAGAACAGCCGATCGTCACGTACAACGGGATTAAAAACACCCCCCGATACCGGATCATCCTGTATATACAATCGGCCGTCGGTTATCATGCCCAGTCTGTACAGAGATAAATCGTTATTGAATGAAAAAAAGATCCGCCCGTTGTGTACCCGGAGCCCCCGGGGATACGCGGAGCCCTCCAGGGGAAGAACAATCCGTTCCGTTCTACCCTCTTTTTCATGATAGATGTAGAGGTCCCTTTCTCCGTCGACCTGGGCCAGGAATACGTATACCCCCGGCCTCAGCTCCCGCAGGGAACCAAAAACCACACCGGGGGGACCTTCAAGCAATGTCTGCGTCTCCCCGTTCCTGTTCACCGCCAGATGGGTACTGTTGTCTTGCACCAGAACGCCCGCCAGTCCACCGGAAATAAAAACACTGTCACGTATTCCCGGAACAACCGTTCCGGAAAACACCTGTTTTTCGAGGTCATAGATTCGGGTTACTCTCATGGTGCCCTCTTCGGTGTCTTCGAGAAGGCCCAGAGCCAGCCGTTTGCCGTCGGCAGATACGTCAACAGAGGCTGCCCCGGGGTTCTGCAGGGCTGTAAGAAACCGGTCATCACCGGTCACCGTATCGTAGGCATGCACACCATTATCGTAGCTGGAAATATAGTAGAGATTATCACCCATGCCGGTTAGATCAATAATATAATCGGGTTCCTCCATAAGCAGTTCGGGCTCCTTCGGCGGCCCCCCTTGCCAGGCAAAATCCTCCTGAAAGATGTCCCATTCTTCTTTGAGTCTTTCCCCGTACACCCTGCGGAATGCCCCGGACAAGCCCGGTATAATCCAGCCCTTCCCCGTTTCGTGCCAGAGATCGGCATAGGACTCCATGCCGTAGGTCTCCTGCAGATAACGCGAAAAGAAGCCGCCGTAGAAGTAGTAGGCTGAAGAGAAGGGAAACCGATCCAGGGCCCCGGAAGCCTGCGGGGCCGTCAGAAACTCATCCTCCAGCGATGCCTGCAGCAGGTACTGCCGGATATACGGGTCGTTCAAACGACCGTACCCCTCGAGGCTCTCGAAACTCACCGTTACCCCCTCTATCATGGACATAGGCATCATCCAGGTATCGTTGGGCGCGGTAAAGTAATCTCCGAATACCGGGCGGATGAACTGCCAGAGGGGGCCGCGGATATTCAACGAAACGGCATGGGTCAGCTCGTGGGTGAAAAGATACAAAAGATAATCCCGAGCATTACCGATGGAACTCTCCGGTTCCGGCGGGACGTCGTAGAGGACGATCTTTGTATAGGGGTAGAGGATGGTGTACCCGTTGGTATCCGCCTCGATATCCGAGACGACCACGGGGATGCGCAGGCTCGGCTCCTCCCCCAGTAAAACCGCCACCTGCTCGTATATTCTATCGGCCTCCGCGGCCAGGTGAAAAGCGGACTCTTCAGTACGGTCGGAATAGATGATATCGAAATACTCGGTTCTGACGACCTTCAGCCGGGTACCGGGGGCGAAATGAAAGGCCCCCAGGGGCGCGGCACAAAGAAGCAGCACAGGAAGCAGCAGTCTTTTCAAACGGGGCTCCAATACGGTAATGATATCATAAATATAGTGGTTTTCCGATAAAGAAACAAAGGGGAATCCAGGCCGGCTTTATGTGGGTTGCGGGACAGACTGAATTGATCTAGTGCCCAAAAGCTTGTTGTTATTTCATATACCGTGAGAAAAACCTGGCAACCGACCCCAGGACGGTGTTCAGGTTACCGGATCCCCTTCCGCCACCGTCTTTACCAGGTATGCCGCCAGGAGGAAGATGAGCCGGTCGAACCGGGCTAGTTCCGGGTCCCCTAGGGCACTGCGAAGAAGCGGTAATACATCATCCGTTATACGCCCGCTTAAAACTGTGATGAGGGCTTCCGCGTTTCGCGAGAAATCCTGTCTATTCATGGTCAGCACGGAAAGGGCGAGCTGATGAATTTCCGGAGAAATCGTCCCTTTCTGTCTGACGGAGGTGTTAAGATAATCCTCCAGGTTTGAAAATCCGGTGCCCGCCTTTTCCAGAAAACTCCGGTAATAGGAATAAAACCACTCGCCCATTCCGAGGATACCCGCCGCGGCCAGGATCAATTCGTCCCTGAGAAAGGGGGGGGGATTCTCCCGCTTGAGAGCACCCAGGAGGACCGGTAGGGATCGACGGCTCGACAGGAGCTCCAGGGCGCTGGAACAGAGTATGATAACAAGGGGGACTGTGCTGTCTGCCACCAGCCTCTCGATGGCGGGAACGGCTTTCCGATCGCCCATCCGGCCTAAAGCCAGGGCGGCGTTTGCTTGGAGGAGGTAGTCCTTCGATGAAAGGGCTTTCCGGAGAACCGGCGCCGTCCCGGTGGCCCCTTTTTTGCCTAGAATCCGGGCGGCAATATATGCGGTGGTAAATTCATGATTCCGGACCTCAGCCACCAGCGCTTCCTCCACCCGGGCATCGAAAGGAAGCCCTTCCAGGGTCCGCAGGACTTGGCTTCGGACATAATACCGCGGCGTCTCCAGCTTTTCCAGCAGACCCTTTACCGCCACCCCAGAGGGAGCCGAACCAAGGGCGCTTATCACCTTGGCTTCCTGGTCGGAGGTTTCCGAACGGTCGAGCCGCTTCAGAAGGGACACTGCCCGCATATTTCGCGGCGAAAAAAGTACACTAAGCGAATCCTTTACAGAGTAACTACCCACCCGCCTTAGGCGGAACATCATAGAGATAGCCACGGCGAAAAGAAGCAGGCTGAAAATCCAGAAAAAACGGAACGCCCAAAGGGGTGAAGCAAACCTGGTCATACACCAGTTGAGGATGAACCCCCCGGCCAAGGACCCCGCAGCGCTGCCGACACCGGTCACCACATTAAACAAGATACCCAGGTTTAAATGCTCCTCCGGATTAACAACGGCAAAGAAGTAGTTCTGCGCGGCGTTTATACTGCCCATGAACCCCATCTGAAAAAAGAAGAATACCAGAATCAGGAACACCAGTGTTCCTACGGAACCCAGAGGCGGGGCAACGGTCATGGGAATAATGCTGAGGGCAAATATCGCCATGAAAATGATATAGATCGGTTTGGCGCCCAGCCGGTCAATGACGAGCCGGGTGACAACACCCATAAAAACCGCTCCCAGGCTGCCCGAGACGGTAAAGAAAATGATGATATTGTCCGGCTGCAGGTATACCTGCTTGGCATAAACAACGGCAAAGGGGGCTGCAAGACCTACACTGAAGGAAACTATACACAGGGTACCCATGAAGTAGGAAAATCCGGGTCTCTTCAAGGCCCGCCGTACCCCCGGAAGGAACCCGGAGGAATCCCGATCGGCCTGGTAGGGGACATCGGGTAAGTGGAACACCAGGAGAGAGGAGGCAACACCCGTTACCACCCCCAGAGACAGAAAAAGGACATAGCGGGAAAGTGGCGCATTCCGGCCCAGG
>CAYPIQ010000010.1:35970-59719 GCA_964410865.1 uncultured Spirochaetales bacterium
CCACCAGGAGCCCCAGGGATACGGCCATGGCATGGTTTATTATTTCCAGCTTGGAGAGGAAGTCACCCCGCTCTTTCTCGTCGGTCACCGCCCCGATCATAGGTTTAAACCCGACCACCCCGAGACCCCGGGATACCTGGAAACCCAGGAGGGCCAGTACCGTCAGCAAAAGCGCTTGCCGGGTATGCCCGGCCGTCAACAGCATGGGCGAAAAGAGGGCCGGAATCATCATCAGGTAACGGGTTAGCCAGAAGGTACCCATCTGTCTGCGGATGCCCAACTTAGGCACCATCGCCCGGCCGGCGAGCATAAAGAGGAAGGAGAGATATTTGAAGGAAGAGACGATCCCCACCAGGCGGTTATCCCCCCCCAGTTTCAGGATGTAGAGGATGATAAGATCCCCGGCGAACATGAAAAAGCTGAAATAGTTAAAGGCCTGGAAAATGGAAAACAGTCGCTTTCCCCGGGCCCGTTCGGAGGGAGGTAGGGTTGTCATAGTCGATACAGTATACAGAATAGGAGGGGTTTTAGCAATTTTTTCAATCAAGAAATCTTTACTTGTAAGAAGCCCTTGCAAATTTTCTTTTATTCTATTAGAATAATTATTAAAGAATAATTTTAAAGGAGTAAGGATATAGAATGAATAACCCTTTCACTCTTACCATGGTATCGGGAAAGGATTTTTGTAACCGAAAACAGGAATTCTCGGATTTAAAAGATTTTGCCTATAATGGTCAGCACGTTGTGTTATACTCACCGAGAAGGTACGGAAAATCCTCCCTTATCAATGGCATGCTTCTTCCGGAGCTGCAAAAAGAGGAGTTCCTTACTGTTTATGTGGATCTCTTTTCAGTGATTTCGGAACAAGATTTTATATCAAAATTGGCATCCGGGGTCATTCGAGGAATCGGAAGAGGGGCAAATCCGGTTTCTTTTAAAGATCGGATGCAGTATATCTTTACCAGATTGATTCCCGGGTTTGAAGTTGCTCCCGACGGTAACCTTTCAATTTCGGTAAAAGTCCAAAAGGACACTTCATTTGAACTGCTTCTCGAAGATGTTCTGCAGGGAATGTATGGATATATCCAAAAAAGAGAGATGAAGGCATGTGTAGCCCTAGACGAATTTCAGGAAATAACGGAACTGAAAGAGTCGAAACGTATAGAGGGAAGTTTACGATCCTATATACAATGGTATCGTGATGTGTCTTTTTTCTTTGTGGGGAGCAGACGACGTATTCTAAAGGAAATGTTTACCGATAAAACCCGAGCCTTTTATAATAGTGCCTTTCTCTATAACCTTAAAGAAATACCTGAGCAGGACTTTGTGCCCTATATCCGCGATCAATTCAATAAAACCGGAAAAACCTGCCCTCAGGATATAGCAGCTCACATATATAAAAAGACCAAAGGGTTCCCTTATTACACCCAAAAGCTATCTTATTTTCTCTGGAACCTCACAGACAATGAAGCCGATGAAAGGTTATTTGAAAAAGCTCTCAATACACTTTTGCAAACAGAAACACCTGAATATGAGAGCGTATGGATCGGGCTTCCGCTTATGCAAAAAACCCTGTTAAAGGCACTCGCCCTCGCACCGACCACCAGCCCCTTTGCAAAAGATTACCTGGCTCACTACAATCTTTCAGTCGGTGGTACCCAGAAAGCTCTTCCCGAGCTGCTAAAAAAGGATTTAATTGAAAAAGAAGATAACACCGGAGCATACCGCCCGGTAGACCCAATCATGGCCCTGTGGCTTCGTTATTCCTAACATTCCCCGGGCCCGTTCGGAGGGAGGCAGGGTTGTCATGCCCGGATCACCGTATACGGCGCTCCGGGCATAGCCGCAATCCGGGCAGTGGGTTGTTCGGTCACTAGCCGGTCCACAATTCGCTGCAACCGTTCTTCCACCGGTCCACCGGTTTCGGGCGGAGCGCAGCAGAGGCAGTTATGGTCCTCCGGCGGGATGCCGTCGGTTATAAAATAAAGGTTTTCCGTGCCGATATGTCGCAGGACACGGCAGAGCATCTGGATCTGCCACTGGTCCATCTTTGTTTCACCGGAGGCGGCGATATCCTGCAGGAAGGTACGCCAGTCGTTACAGTAACGGCATAAAAGGCTGTGATACGCCTCTCCTCCGATTCCCTCGCCGCAGGCGGATACCTGTACCAGCTTGCCCCCGGCTTTCAGGGCGGGAAGGGCCATAACCATACCTTTTACGGACTGGTAATGGTTCAGATCCAGAGGGGCTCCGCCTGCATCCGCGATTATTATATCAAAGGGTTCTCTGATCTTGACATTCACAAAGGATTCCAGAAAGCTGCATCCGGCGGCATGGGCGTCTTCCAGGTCACCGCAGAATACCCCGGCGACGCGGAAGTCATGACTCAACACCACGTTCAGCAGAAAGTCCACCCCGGTGGTACGGGCTACATCCAGGGCTATCCGGTGACAGGGATTGCCCTCTAACACACCGGCGGCTGCGCGGGGTGATGCCAGAGTCCGATACCCGTGAAACTGTTCTATTGTTTTTAGGTCTGCCAGGGCGGGACAAACACCCTTTCTGCCGCCGGAAAAACCGGCCATAAAGTGGGGTTCGATAAAGCCGGTTACAATCCTGAAATCCGCTTCCATGAATTCTCGGTTCAGACTCACCGGCGGATCGTTACTGACACGCACAAGCTCCTGTGGATCTCCCGCCCGGTGATCTATCACCCGGTAATAATGGTAGACCTTCGGTCCTGCCAGATACCGTTTTTCTTCTTCCGTGCTCGGCCGGTGCATTCCCGTGCCGATGACCACGGTGATACCTTCCCGCCGAATACCGGAGCTCTCCAGCTCTTCCAACAACACCGGTAGGAATACCCTGTTCGGTACCGGCCGGGTGATGTCTGATATAGTGATCGCCGCCGTTTTCGGCCGCCGTTCTTCCAGCAGACGCTTCAGCGACGGCGTCCCCACCGGCTTTTCCAGAGCCCGGCGAACCGCCGCTTCCGGATCCGGTAAGGCCTCCGGCGCAGCGCTTTGCAGCACCACCGCCGAATCGGGAAGACGGACCGAGACAGTGCCGGTACCATAGAGCAGGTCTACCGATTTCATGTAATCTTTCCGGGAATAACCGACCCCGTGTTCGCCCGAAACCTGCCCTCCCAACTCATCCGACCGGGCGTACATTTCGTCGAAGATCTTCTCGGAGCGCTCCTTCCAAAGGGCATCGTCCATGCTGTCCTTGAGCAGGTATATGTGCAAATTCCCGTCCCCGGCATGTCCGTAACTCCTAATCCTGACCCCATACCGCTCCTCCAGCTCCTTGGCCGGGAGAATAAAGTCCGCCACCCGGGAACAAGGCACCACGACATCGCCATTCATCCAGGATGGTGGTGACGGCTTTCAGAGCCTCCAGGAACGCACCCCGGGAAGACCGGGTGGATGTTTCCCGTGCGCGGAAGCCTCTGCCCACCACGACAATCGCTTCAGCATCTTCTATTCTCTCTTCCTTCGGTTTCGGCTGTACATCGATGATCTCTAGGCCGGACCTCGGTATATCCCGGCCGACCGTTTTACCTACTATCCCCCTCCCGTTCGATGTAGACCGCTATACCTTTCCATTCTCCCTGAGAGAAAATAGTAATCGGCCGGTCAGCCGTGGCTTTTTTGAGCCGATAAGAAGGCAGCCGCGGTTGATAGATATCCTTTGCAACCGATAAGATGCAGGGCATGCGGATATCCAGGGTTTCGATACTGAAGTCACTCTCGGGATGTAACCCTGATTATACCCTCCTCCGAAAATTTAATCTTCCATGCTCCCAGGTAAACTTTTCACCGTGCCTGCCGGCAGGCAGGTCGTTTTGGTTGTCCCGAAGGGTCATGTAGACTCCTTTGAAGATAAGGCAGGTATATCAGTTATGCCGGTTGCATACGGTATCCCCAGGAACTCGGCTGTTTCCGAACCGACCTGGGCAGTGTCACATTCGGTTGACTGGCTGCCGCAGATAATCAGATCGAAACCACCGGCTTTTAGTATACCCCGGCTCATGGTGTATGCGGTAGCCGGAACATCCGCTCCGGCAATGGCCTGGTCACTCATCAGCAAGGCCTTGTCGGCACCCATCATGTAGGATTCCCGCAAGACAACCTCTGCCTGGTGCGGCCCCATGGTCAGCACCGTAACCTGTGCGCCGAAGCGCTCTTTTAAACGCAGTGTTGTTTCCGTGGCAAACAGGTCGAAGGGATTCATTCTAGGCTCGGCCCCTTCCCGAATGAGGGTGCCCGTATCCGGGTCAATTTCCAGGTTCAAGGGAGCCGTGACCTGTTTGATGCATACGATAATATTCATTCAAACGATTCTCCCTGAGGATGTCGAGGCTCCCAGTGTAGCATTCTCCGATGCGGGTTGTCCAGTGCGGAACGCACCGGTTGTGGCCGCGAAAGGTATGGTGGGGCGATCCGGGGCTGTACCCCTAGGTGTAGCATTTTGAAGAAGCTGAGGTAAGAGCTCAGGTGTGATTGTAATCGAACCGGCTATTATTCCTGTAAGGCCGGCCTTAGTTCGGTTTTCTGATCTCCGATGACCATGAAACCACAGAGGCCTTCGTCGCAAAAAGAAAGTTCCAGGATGACCTTCTCGCCCGTGGCGATAACTTCACCGAAGTAGTTGCTCATGCCGCCGCGCGGCAACCGAAACGATGAAAACAGCCCGGTGCGGCTATTTTCGTATAGATTCGCAGAAAAGGCCTGACTTAGATTTCGCCTACCGACGGCAGACAGATTGACTTTTTTTCTTTTCATGTGCTAAGGTGTTCGAGTATCAACCGGGCTGTAGCGCAGTGGTTTAGCGTACTTGACTGGGGGTCAAGGGGTCGGCAGTTCAAATCTGCCCAGCCCGAATTGTGTTGTAGTGTCACAACCAGTGGGGGGCAGGCACCTTCGGTGTGCCTTCGGCGCACCTGCGGTGTCGGCCCAGCCCGACTTATACTCAGAGGCTGTCCTTTGGACAGCCTCTTCGTGTTTATATCCGGCAGGCTTCGCGCTTCGCGTCGAAGTCTGCCCAGCCCGAATTGTGTTGTAGTGTCACAACCAGTGGGGGGCAGGCATGGGGTACCTGCGGTGCACCTTCGGTATCTATTCAGGGGCGCATTGTATGCCTAAAGAATGATCGAATATTCTTTCTCAATCCAATTCTTAATTTCTTCTATTATTTTTTTAGCCTTCTCTATGCCGTTAAGAGCTTCATCTTCACTTGATTGATGATAAAAATCATAATCCGCCCCCTGGCGCTCATCATAAAGTACTCCGAGAGCTTTACCTAATTCCTTTGGTAATTTTCCTGCTGCTATGAACTGCTTATTAAAATTCCCAATAAGCTGGCTATGATGAGAAAAAGACTGCCCCTCCAACAGAAATAGCATACTTACTGCATGAAAAGCGCCATAATATGCTCGGGATAAGGCATCATTAAATCTTCCCGCATCTTTGAGAATACTAGCGGACTCAATTTTTTCCAATGATGCGGCATACATTCTTCGGGCATTATCGATGACATTATCATCCATCATGCAACCTTTTTACCTTCCCGTCGGATATTCCACCCCAGGGGCGACTCCTTCGCCAGGGACCATATATCCGGAGTGTAGATAATACTGGAAACAAGGGCGTTATGCTTTTCCATGCAAAGCCATTCGGCTTCACGGACAAGGTTTTTAAGCTCCCTCATTGCTCCCTTTGCGACTACCAGCATATCGTAGTCGGAATCCGGGTATCCGTCCCCCCTGGCCTGGGAGCCGAAGAGAATGATCTCCTTCAACGAATTACCGAGGGTCCGGGTGAGTTCATCTTTAAATGTTTTGATAACAAGATCTCTTTCCGTATCCATAATTTTCGCCCTTATTCAGGAATTATAATCGGAATATGTCATATTGTCCAAGTGTAGATTAATCGTAGAAAAGGGGAAAGAGACCCCTTGACTGGGGATCAAGGGGTCGGCAATTCAAATTTGCCCAGACCGAATTGTGTGCGGAATTGATCTGCTATTGCCATAAAAGCGTCATCCTAAGTATATTTGTACCACCTGATACAATTAATGGATAATCGAATGAATATTCACAGCTTTATAGATGAAGGCTTTTTAAAAATCGCGGCGGGAATAATGAAAAATCTGAGGTACTTCTCTGAAAACACCGAATCAAAACGGCTGATCGACCTGCCGAAATTATCAACAATCAGTATTCCGGCCCTCACAGGAGAGGGGTACCGCCAGGCCGAGGGAACTTGTGACGGCATTTCGATAGATCCGGGATTTCTGGTCCTACCGCTGGGCCGGACCTGAGGCCCCTCTGCTCATCTACCACCACGGGGCCGCGGAGGGAAAATTCGACTTCGGGTTCAAGCATATATTCCGGAAACCACTTTTTAGAACATCGAAAATAAACTTGATTGCCATAAAGGGGCCTTTCTGCAGCTCCAACAATGAATTCTTCCATAATATGACGTCGCTGAAACCCATATACAGCCATGATAGCCGGGTCCGCGGTTTCCATAGAAGGGATCATCGAAAAATTCCGGGGGTTGAGCGACCGGCCCGTGACTGTCTGCGGGACCAGTCTTGGAGGAATTGTCACATGTCCGCACGCCCTTTCCTTCGGTTCTGCCGACACCTATCTTCCGCTGTACGCCGGAGCGCAGGTGGGAAACGTTTTTATGGAGTCAGCCTAGGCGCGTTTGACGGATGAAGCGGTACGGCACCACAACGGGGATACCCTTCGGTCAGTCTTGAACTTTGGTCCGGAATTCAAAGCGGTCGACAGGACCGGAGTCTATCCTGCCCTCGGGTTATACGACAGGATTTTCGACTTCGATCTCCACTCTCAGTTTTACCGTGGAGATTCGATAACAACCTTTCCCAAGAGCCATTCTACGGGTGCGACGTCGGCCGGGCAGCCGGCCGAGTATATTCACGGGCGGGTCCTTGGATGTATCGATGAAGGATAAGGGCGTGAAAAAATTCGGCAAACGGGAAGCCCTACTGGAAGCCGCCTTCACGGAGTTTTCAAAGTGCGATTATGAAAAAGCAACACTGAATACCATCCTGTAGGACTCCGGGGTCGGGAAGGGCAAATTTTACTATAACTTCCGGAACAAGGAATCCTTGTTCATAGCGGTGGTGGAGCGAATCCTCAGCACTAAAGCGGATTTTTTACATCGGCATGCTCCGGAGATACCCGAGGGAGGAGATATTTTTACAAAGCTTCGTGTTCAGGGAACGTTATTCGAAGAATTCGCCCTGACCGATCCAAGAATAGAGGGTTTTATATACCACCTTTCGACCAGGCTGCCAGCCGGCGTGAGGGAGAAGGTGGATGCGCTTATAGGTACATCGAGCACGTCCCGGCTACGGGACATGGTGAGAACTGCCGTAGCCCGGGGAGAAATACGAAACGATCTGCCTGTGGATTTTATCACCCAACTCCTGTCCTTTCTCTTCGGCAATTTTTCCAGAATTTTCATCGAAACGGGAGCACGGCAGAAGATGGAAAAAGAGACCATTATCGAAGATTTCCAACACTAGCTGGACTTTATAGAGACGGGCTCCACCCTCGGTAAAATCTTCAGTTTAGTATAGTATAGAACGGTAAAATATAGTTCAGGAGGAATATTGTGGGCGGATACATATGTCTTACCTTTGAGTTTGATGCAATTTCGGAACACATCCTCTCCCCATCCCCCATATACTAAACACTATGAATAAACAGGAATTGGTAAAAGAACTGGCACAGCGGTCGGGTCTAACACAAAAAGCGGTCAAAACGGTGCTGGACGCCATTCTGGAGGAGATTATCCTTATACTCGAGGAAGGGGAAAGCTACAACCAGACCGGTTTCGGAACGTTTAAAACCGAAAAAAAGAAGGAAAGGAAAAGTTACAACCCGGCACTTAAAAAACGGATGCTGCTGCCGGTATCTAAAAAGATCGTATTCAGGCCTTCAGACCGTCTAAAAAGGCGAATGAATGAGTAAGAGTGTAAACCCGAAAAGCCTTGCGGAGCGGCTCTGCGGCAAGGTGCCTGTGGGGAGGGATGAGACAAAAGCCCTGGCGAAAGAACTTTTTTCAATCGTCACGGAAGAAGTAAAAACAACCGGCAGAATGTCTCTCTACGGGTTCGGTAGTTTCAGCACCGTTCCCGTAAAGGAGCAGAAGAGAAAAAATCCCCGGTCCGGTGAGACCATGATCATCCCGGCACACCGGCGGATCAAATTCTCTCCGGCCTCCGCCGCGGCGGAAAGGATTAACAGAGAGTACGCCGATCTCGATGCGGTCATCCTGGAAGACACGAAGCCCGAGGGGCTGCTGGTAAAGGCAGACAGGTATCGGAAAAACCTTAGGGTACAGCCCGCGGTTGCCGAAAGGGAGATGCCGACCGAATCTCCTCAGGTTTCGAAAAAACGTGAGGTGCCGTTTTTTCAGCCCTTGGATTACATGCCCAGCGGCATTAGGCGTGTTGTTACCGCCATAATAATCGAAGCGGCACTCTTGGTTATCACGAGTTTGATATATCTTTGTACTATGCCGGGATAGGTTACTGTAATTCTTCTGCAATCATTAGCCGTTCCGCTTCCGACTCAAGATATTCATTATCAGGAAAGCCGGCGTATACGCCGTCTCCCTGTTCAATAATTACACTGTGCCCGCTGTTAACAAACCTCCGGACGTATTCAGGAGTCACTACGATCCTCCGCTCCCCCGGTTTTATTTCCTTTTGTATCCCGATAATCATTATAAATCTCCGTTTAAACAGTGTATGTGCGCTATATGTCTACCTAATACTCGAAACCTTTTCAATCTTTTCATTAAAACTCACCGGCCAGCCAAGAGATGCCATCTCTTTCAGGTACTCTACCGGGTCGAGACACTCCGGTGCAATTACACCATCCTCCGTCGCATTTTTCAGGATAAGTTTGGCTCCGGCCATTGCCGGAAGAGCCACAGCAATGGTAGTGGTTCCGAATTTTTTAAAAGCCTCCAGCCTTTCATTCCCGCTACTTATGAGAGAATGGGGATACCAGATCGTATGGCGCACATCTTGCCCATGCTTTTTTCCTTCCACTTCCACAAGATATGAATGGGCAACCCGGGGTTCCGTTGCGGCCGTTTCCTCGGTTTCCGTGAAAAAAGTATCGGCCGGTTGGCGCACCAGCTTCATGAGCACATCAATGGGAGCGACATCACATCCCTTTACATCGATTTTGTCATAGGACGCAAAACCCATCTTTACGAATGACGCCGCGTTCAGGTCGACGGCATATTTGAATTCCACATGCTCCACCCCTTTTCCGATAAATCTCGGCAAGGTTACCGGTTCTTCATGATGATGGTGGGCTATCAGGTTGATCCCTACAGGAGGCGGAAATTCGTACTCCTCGAGGCCATCAAAGGCAGGAACTTTCGTATACTCACCCTTTGTAAAAACAGTCGGAGGGTCGGCATAGTCCGTCAGGGCTATCTCAGGACACCATGCGGGAATCCAGGTGGATATCTTTTCCTTTTCCGCAAGGTCTTTGTGCCCTACACGTAATTTAATAGACTTCACGGTATCCATTCCGTCACAGATATATCGGGCAATTACATTGATCAGTCCCGGGGCACCACCGCACCCAACAAGTCCCGTTATTCCTTTTTCTTTGAATTCTTCCCCGATTTTCAACGGGTGTTCGTTTTCCAATTGTGTCCAGATGGGATCATCAAAGGCCGTGTCGATATAATGGGCGCCGACGGCAATTGCCGCCTGCATAATCGTCTCGTTGAACTTCACCAGAGTAAAGTTCATGATCATGTCAAAACCCCGGGCGAGTTCGATTATCTCATCCTTCTTCGATGCATCCAGAGCAGCCGGTTCTATCTTATCAGAGCCTATGTGGTCCGCTGTCTTCTTTGCACGCTGAATATCAATATCAGCAAGAATTATTTTGTTAGTTTCCTTCTCCCGTGCAAGTATGGAGGCACATGAAGCACCCTGGGCTCCTGAACCAATAATTACATAAGAATACATACTTCCCTCCATTATTAGAAACTATATTCTTCTTTTACCGAAACGCTGTACCCCCGCTTGCGGACTTCTTCAAAGTAAGCCTTGGTATCAAGGGCTTCTTCCGGAAACCAGACCCCAGGCTGTATCATCCCTTTCCCGAGCATCCTTGTACAAATTGAAGCACTCTGAGATGTAAGAGCATCAATGTAGGGTTCAAAACATTTGTCCGGTTCCTGCAAGACGGTGGTGGTCATTATTTCTTTCCTGCCGTTTTTTGTTCCTTCTGCAACGGTAAAATAGATCTCATGTTCGTTGACTTCTTCATACCCTGCGTCGGGAATACGTTTTTCATTTTTAGCAATATTCTTGACCACCAGATCATTCAGGAATTGGGCCGGAACTATCTCCTTGCCATCATAGGTTATCGGAGTAAAATCACCGAAGCCGCATTTGATAAGCTCTCGTATGGTATTGACGATCTGTTCCGGGATGTGCAGCCGCCAGCGTATTTCCTTTATATTTTTGTCCTTATAACTGTTCGAGAGCATGTACGGTTCTTCATGGACCGCCGAATGATAGAAACAGGTCTTACCGAAGGGACTTGGTAGATCGACATACTTTCTGCCTTCCAGCGCCGGCCTTTCCACCAGTTTACCGTCGATGTATTGAAAACTAGGTGATACAAATTCCTCAATAACCGTCAACAGGCTATAGGGGGGAACAAACACCGGGCTGTCCGGGCCTTCAAAGTAACCTCCCCAGAACACTTCTACCTTCTCAACGGTATCAAGATTTTCGATACAGTTTTTCGCAACCATGTTTGTAGTTCCGGGGGCGGAACCGCATCCGATAACTGCGGGAACACCTGCTGCCAGGGCCTTATCGTGTAAACGCTTCTGCTCTTCCATTGTCCTGACATGACCTCCGGCTATATCGACATAGGGGATACCTGCTTCAATAGCAGCATCCAGAATAGGTGTAAGGGGGGCCATCGGAGCCGCTATAATGCATGAACACACATCAACTTTCCCGAACAGTGATAAAAGCTGATTTTTATCCTTCACATCTATCTTTACGGCCTTGAACCGATCGTCCTTCAGAGCAGCGACATCCTTCTTAGCCTTTTCATAGTTGAAATCCGCCACATATACTTTTTCAATATCCTCGGACCCTTCCAGGTGCAGGTCTGTAACGACCCCCGAACCCATGAGCCCGCTTCCGCCAAGAACAGCGATTTTCATAACATTCTCCTCCAGTTTTGTGTTTTTAGTTTTTAATGAGCTATATGTTTTGCTGTACCGCCGTTTCAGGTGATAACAGTAGTTCTTGTCTCAATCTCGAATTTTCTTTTACGTAATTCTTTAAAATAATCTCTAACATCCAGACATTCTTCCGGACCCCACACACCCGGTTCTACCAAGCCTTTTGCCAGAATCTGTGCACCAATGGAACAGTTCATAGAAGTTCCTGCGTCATTGTATGCATCATACAGAGGATCCGGATATACAAAGACCGAAGTCTGAACTTCGGCTTTTTTACCATTGATCATACCTTTTCCAACAGCAAAATGTATTTCATAGTATGTCTGCTCAGGAATCTTTGAAGCATTTCTCTCGATGTTTCTCTTAATAATTTTTTCGAGGAATTCTCCGGGTAGTACTTCGGTTCCCCGAATTTCAACAGGGTCATCGAAATCACCAAAGCCTGCGGAAACCAAAGACTTCCAGAGGTTATTCTCATGTTCCGGAAGATGGAGTCTCCACGTAAACTCCTGTATACCCTTTTCCTTTATTCCTTTTGCAAATGGTACCGTTAATGGTTCCGAGTGCATCGAATGCATAAATTCTATCTCACCAAAGGGTTCCGGTAACACCTTTGTTACCTTACCGCTTTGAGGCGGCATCTCGATGAGTGAACCTTTATAGAACTGTTTACTCGGTTTGGCGAACTCCGCCAATAATGTAAGAGGGCTGTATGCAGGAACAAGTACAGGATTCTCAGGACCTTCGAGTTTAGCCGCCCAGAATAAATTGATACTTTCGATAGTGTCGAGTTCATCCGCCACAGCCCGACAGATGATATTGGACATGCCGGGATCGGCTCCCAGACCTAGAATAGCGGGCAGACCGGCACGAACCCATTTTTCATGTTCCGCCTTCTGTTTTTCTGTATAGACACCCATGCCGCCGTAGTCGATATAAGGTACACCGGCTTCCAGGCAGTAATTAAAAATATCCATCTGGAGTCCCAGAAATGTAGGTACGCCGTTTATGCAAACATCGGTATCTTCCAATAAAGATATAACTTCATTCTTATTCTTTACATCAACTCTGCACGCCGACAAACGGGGGTCATCAATAGCCTTTACTACTTTTTTCGCTGCATCGATATCATTATCAGCAACGATGACTTCTTCGATTCCCGAGTCCTTTGATTGCACCGAAACCAGGTCAAGGACCGTTCCGGAACCCATGAGACCACCGCCGCCCAGAATAACTATTTTCACAATTCTTCTCCAAAACAGGTAATGAGCCGGAGAAAACTCCCCGGCTCTGAAAGTTTCTTGTTATAGAACAAACCCCAGTACCAGGGTAATAACAAAGGTTATACCGGCACCGATAAAACCGTAGGGAGCCTGCGTAAGTGCATGGTCCATATTGTCACATCCGGATGCCATGGAAGTAAGAACCGTTGCATCGGAGTAGAAACAGATATGGCTGCTGAAAGTACCGCCACCAACAATAGCAGCCGCGGTAAGGTAGGGATTTGCACCAACAGCGATTGCCAGAGGGAATACTATCGGCACCATCAGGGCGGGAACACCCCAGTTACTTCCCGTAATAAAAGAAACGACTGATACGGCAAGAAACGTTATAGCCGGAAAAACCCTGGCCCCCATAATATTTTCCAGTTTTTCGATCACATAATTTGCCAGCCCGATATCTTCCGCGGCTGCCTGCATCATGAAAGCTCCGATAAGAATAAAAATCATAGGCAGCATATTCTGAAAGCCCTTTACCAGCGTCTTGAAGTACTTATCAAAACTAACGACCTTCATCGGAACATACAGAACAAATTGCAATGCCACACTGGCCATAACCCCGATCAATATATCCTCGGTGATTATAGTGACCAGAATCAATAAACCCAGAGGAGCAAGAAAATTGAGAACAGATTTCCCCGTACTAATTTCATCCAGATTTATCTTGTCATCATCACCGAGGTTCCACTCTTTACTTCTGTCCGAATATACCTTACCGGTCTCCTTTACCCTCTGAAACGCCTTTTTCATAGAACCGATGGGCGGGACAATCTGCATGGCAAACAGGAAGACGATTACAAGGGCTACCCAGGCATAGATAATCCAGGGAAGAGATTTGAGATAAATTCCCATACCAGTTCCCAGGTGTGCAAATGAGCTCTCATTCCCAAATACACCTGAATAAAACACCACCCAGGTGGAAATGGGAACAATGACACACATCGGAGCAGCCGTTGAATCGATTACATATGCCAGGGACTCCCTCGGGAGTTTATTCTTGTCGCTGATCGGTTTCATAACGGCACCGGAAGTAATTGAGTCCAGGTAATCATCAATAAAAAGGACAACCCCAATAACAAAGGTCGAAAACATTGTCCTCCGTTTAGTGGTGCACCATTTCAAGAGCAACTTGGAAAATCCGAAGGAACTCCTCGATTCTTCAGCAAGGGCGAGAAAAACTCCGAATAATCCAAAGGTAATAACATACCAGGCGGTATCTCCGTTACCCACGACATCCAGTAGCGTGCTCAACCATGGACTGAAAAATTTGATACCGTGGATAATCACATACGTGATGACTGAACCCAGTAGCAGTGCTTCGAAGGTTTTCCTTGTTTTCAGGGCAAAAAGGATAACACAAATTGCCGGAACAAGGGAAAGAAAGCCATAATGATCCATGTGTAATATACCTCCTAAAAAGATTATAGCGGAATGATAAAACGGTAACTCGGAATTGTCAAGGAAAAATTCGAAAAACAACCTTTTATTCGATTATATGTCGTTTATCAATCTTTTTAGATGTTTTATATCGTGAAACCGCTCACTATTTATGTTATGATCTAATATTGAAAGGAATTGCCTCCGGACGTATACTGTGGCTGGAGTGGATAAATGGAATTAGATAAGATTGATGTAGAGATTATCAAGTTATTACAAAAAGACGGAAGAATGCCCTTTAAGTCGGTGGCGGACTATATAGGTGTGTCGGAAACAACAATACGGAAACGGGTGCAGAAGCTGAAGAATGAGGGTGTATTTCAGATTGTCGCCGTTTGCGATCCTATAAAACTGGGATTTCCTATCTCCGGGCTTATTAAAGTGCAGGTGGACCCCCAATACGCAGGAAATGTTTTTAACGAATTAAAAAAAATGAAAGAAATTTGGTATATCGCCGTGACAACCGGCTCACACGATCTGGACATAGAGTTTAATGCCAGATCTCTCCAGGAGCTGGAGAAGCTGATTTTTGAAAAAATCTATAAAATAAAGGGCGTTATAAAAGCGGAATCTTCCATCGTTATGAATTATCTAAAAAGAACCTACGAATGGGGGACTGAATACGATAGTTGATTGTATTTGGAGTTTTCGATTTACCCCCGCACCTTCTTCCGCAGTACTTCGACGGCGTCTTCGGCCTTGCCCTGGCAGATCCACAAGCCCAGATGTTCGAACCCCCCCGTCTGCTGGGTGTAGGGTAAAAACTCCAGGTACAATCCCGCACCGGGGCCGTTATGAACAACCATATTGTAGGCCGGCTCCTTTCCCATCCGCGGCATAATATCGAGAATAGCCCCTAGGGCATCGTGAATTCCGTCGGCCACAGCCTCCAGTTCTCCCTCTCCGAGTTCGCAGAGGTACTGCTTACCTGTGTCATACAGTACCAAGAGCATATTGTAGGGCCGCTTCATAAAATAAGGCACCATGAGAACCGCTTCGCCGTAATCATGAACCACTAATTCCTCGGGGTTTTCGTTCATCATGTACTGGCTGAAGAAGTGCTTATGCCGCATAAAGAATTCCCAGTTGTTGTAAAAACTCCGCGGCATGATATTGCTCCACACTATCTGCTGGTGGCCGTGTTCCAGGGAGCCCCCCACCGGCGCTCCGTAGTTCTTAATGATCTCTACAAAACCGGCGGTTTCCTTTTGGCTATGCCACAGCGAAGAGGGGGGCATCTGGTGGTCCGTATGAAAGAGAAGCTGGTGTTCCAACGCGGCGAGGCGTTTTAAGACCACAAGCCTGTCTTCGCGGGGCATGTTATGCCAATCCCTCTCATGGTGGTTACTGGTCCATTGTAAAAAATGGAGTCCATAGGCCACACGCCCATGATGCGATGGGTCGGGATAGAGGGGTTCTGAAAGCCATTCGTCCTCCACGGCCTCCGGTGGGAAGAGCACCGGGTAGAGGTTCTTGTTTATAAAGGTAAACCCATCTGAAAGATCGGCCACATCCACCACCCCGGTTGTTTTACCGCCGCACACGGGACAGCTTTTCTTTGGTCCGGCACCGGATGTATCGGCAACGGTAATTTTATTCTGTACATTATCATGAGGGCGCTGGGCTCTCTTGGAATTATAAATTATCAAAGCCCCGTCCCGGGGGTCTATCTGGCAGAATGCATCAGGAGCATGATCGGGTAAATGCTCATCCTTACGAAACAAATCGAACATTTCATCTATGTCGATGTCTTCAATATTTTCTCTCTCCAGGATCTGTTCGAGTACCCTTCTATCCAGTTGCAATGGTTCCTCCAATATTCAGTCTGAATTTCGTCTCTCAAAGGGGGCTTTACGCCTCGGCGGAAACACCCATCTCTTTTAAAAGCCGTGCGGTCATTTCCTCCCACGTAAAGTAGGGAACGGTAATGTCCAGGGCTTTCTTACCCATGGCATCGTGCAGGCTTTTATCCTGCAGCAGGAGGTTCAGGGCATAGGCGAATCCCTCGACCTCGTCGGCCGGGACAACGATACCTCCCTCTCCCAGTTTAACGGGTCCGCCCTTTACACCGCCTACCGCGCGTTCTTCCACGTCGTCACCGAGCAGGTATTCCACCAAAAAGGGGATTTTATCACTGCCTACAACCGGTACCGCTGTAGCCGCCGCTTCCTGCACCGACATGCCGAATCCTTCCATTACCGAGGGGGAACAGTATACGGAAAGCAACGCGTAGAGATACGGCAGCCTGTCGGGCTCGTTACCGATAACGATAACCTTATCGGCGATATGCAGTGTTTCAATAAGACCGGTAAGCTCCTGATAGAGATTTTCCTCCGTTCTGTCGATGGATACAATGAGCAGCAGGTCCGGGTGCTTCTCGAGGACCCGGGCAAACGCCCGAATAAGTATATCCTTACGCTTTGTCCTGTCGGTTCTGCTGACCTCCATGACAAAACGTGATTCCCGGAGTTTCTTCTTCGGAAGACCCGAGGTCGTGGCAAGAAAATCCCAAATATCATGGTCATCCGGGATATCCCGAGTATAAAACCTTTCCGGATTGATACAGGGAGGAAGGAAAAGACACTTCTTCCGATCGTAGTCTTCCTGTAAGGATGATCTGATAAGTAAACTGGTAGCGGCCACATAATCGAGCTTGGGTATAAGTTCTTTTTCAGTCTCTATCCTCTCATCCACCCGTAAGTGCCCCCAGCTCTCCGGCGGCATATTGCGCTTTTTAATCGCCCCCAGGGAATGGGGAATCCAGAGGTGCGGCAGCGGTTTTTCCAATCGTTCGTTGAACTGTACCCCGAGCAGTGCCGCATCCCAGTAATTGCTTATGATGAGGTCTATCCTCTGTCCCTCCTTCGTAAGGGTTTCCCACAGAAAATCAACGAGTTCGGGTATCTGAGATTTCATATCTTCTTTGCGGACAAACTTATTCGTCCCGTCCTCTATATAGACAATGCGCTGACGGGCGTCTTTATATCTTTTTCCACGCCGCATCTCTCCGGTAGTGGGATGGGGGTATCCGCCCCGATTTATTATGGTGATCTTGAAACCAAAATCGGCAAGCACCTCGGTGAGTTGATTGACGTAGACATCCTGCCCTCCGGTATCGGGCAGTCCGGGGACGACTTCCCATTGGTGTATCCCGTGGTTTGTTATCATGAGAATGTGCTTTCTTTCCGATGTGAGAAAATCCCTTTCCACCTGAGCTTCGCCGGCCTTAATGTCCTGTTGGGCCACCTCTAACCTCCTTATTCGATTACTTTATAATACGATAGTCCCTCCAGTACACCGGCGGCGTACGAAGCTTCGGCAAAATAGAGGGTCTCCGAGTTATTTTCTTCCCGTAACTGCTTTAATTCCGGCTTTGCGTTTCCGACAATTATTCCCTGGTCAAATTCGTCGAACATGGACCGGTCGTTCCCACTGTCTCCCGCCGCAATAACCGTTTCAGGATGCAGCTGTAGATGGGCCATGAGAAACCTTATAGCCTTGCCCTTGCCTGCTGCGGCGGGTATTATGTCCAGGTCCCTCCCGCTGGACCACACAACCTGATATCGTCCGCCCGGGCCCGATGCACGGCGGGAAATCTCCCGAACAGAATCTTCCGGATTTCGGGCCCCGTCGAGGTAACAGCTGACCTTCAAGGGGGTATTGAATATATCGGGCTGCATCTCCACTCCCTCTATATCCTGAAGAAAGCCCAGGGCTTCTTCTCTGCTGAAGTCTCTCAACAGTTTCTCGTTCCACACGGCCAGGGGCGACTGCCCTTCAGTAAAAGGCGGGAGATATATTTCCGTCCCCACCTGCGAAATAACCGCATCCCCTTTCGGGATACCCTCATGTGTAAAACCGTCTATAACCTGGTCTAGTCGTCTGCCGGTGGATAATGCCAGGAAGAGCTCTCCTTTTTCCCTCTTCACGTCGATATAGGAACGTAATGTATCCAGAGCTCCTCTGTCACCGGTAAGAGTATTGTCGATATCCGATGCTAACAACCACTGTATATGCATTTCTCCCCCTGATTCGTAATTTTTATTCATGGCTCTATATGTATGATAAGGATGATCAGAGATTGATTCAAGGAAAAGAACCGGTAAAATGGTACGTTCCGGTTGTACAACCAGTGCGGCATTATATCCTACCGCAAATGATAGGAGGCTGCCTACTTGCTCTACGGCGCCGACCCGGTGTTGATGGGCTCCTCCTTAGAAAGATAGTCATAGGTTCTTTTTTTTATACGGGCTTTACGCAGATCTCTGCCAATTTCTCTGCATTGTTTATGAATTTCTTCCGAACTTTCCTGGTATACGGTTTGTTCAGGATATAGTTCTATATATTTTTTCTTGCAAAGAACCATCGAAAGACGGGCCTCCAGGATCGAGCGTTCCAGCGTTGCGATACGTGCTTTATACATATACTCCTCTTCACCGTCGGCTCTTTCCTTTTTTAGGTTCATTAATCTTTGTGTAAGGTTCTTCATCCTCGCTTCCTCGGCGGAGACGTCTTCCGGCGAAACGACGGGAAGCACCTTAATATCAGAAAAATCCGCCGTGGCTTCGTATTTTTCCGCGAAATGAATTCTTACCGGGTGTGCATCATTTTTCAGGAGCCCCGGGGCTTCCATCCGGAGGATTATTTTAAGGGTACAAATCTCCTTCGATTCGATCCGGAAGGCGCACTTGTCTTCCCCGGTTATTTCTTCCGCTGTAAGGGGTAGTTCCTTTAAATCCGTTCTCCAGACTTCCACCATGGTAAAATGAGACAATAAAACAGCCTCCGTACTCTCATCACCCATATTGCAGCACCTCAGAATGACTCCCTTTCCATCTTCCGCTTGTTTGAGGCATGAAACAATGACCGAATCATTCTCCGACATGACTGAGAAGAACGCCTTCCGCGGGGGCAGAGGCCCGGAATGTCTGTCGGTTTCAATAAGCAAGGGGGCTTGCCTGAAGTATTCACTTTGCTTGTGAATATGTTCCATGGCCGAGTTTTCCCTTCCCCCGTACGGAAACAGCGCGTATCGAAACTCCATTTCACGCAGGCACTGGGCTTCCGGTGTGCGTATCCTAGGGCCCGCGTCACCGGTCCTGGATAAGAGATCACCCCTGGCCAGCCAACCAACGCACCTGAACAGCGTTAATGCAATGGTCCTGTCTTGGGGTAACACCTCGTATTCCGGTAAGCCCCGGTTTAACACCGAAAAACCATTCTCTTCATCATGGATATCCACAAAGGACTGCTGTGGAAAGGTGGTAACAGGATCTCTCTCACGGGCACCTATCATAACCTGTTGTAAAACCGACAGGATATTCGCGTCGTCAAATGCATCCGGTTCAACGGGATGATGTACTACATCAAACTGTGTTTCCACCGAAGAGACGTCCGTTCGAATACCGGTGGGAAACAATACCCTGAGTCGATGGTCCCTGGCGGTATTCTTCAGTATGATCCGGAAATCTATCCTGGGAGAAGAGGACCGGACTGTTACAAAGGTGACGATCGGCAGGTTCACCATTTCTCTTTCCCGCCCGGTTCTGTCATCATTCAATCTCGACGGAACAGGCAACATGAGAGACACTTTAACTGTACAGTGCAGTGGACCATATTCGAGAAAAGTTATATCGGCCTTTGTCGAGGAAGAATACACCGGCTCGCGTATCTCCAGGGATGAATAATTGTATGTGTCGCCGGCGTCCTCCGTATCCTCAAACACGCCCAGGCCATCATACTGTTTTCCTGTTTTCTTTGTCTGTAACGAGCATGTTCCATTGGGATTAAACCGGAGTTTAAAAAAGCGATTCTCCACCATCCGGTCCGATTCAAAAACCTTAACTCCGTAAGGAATGTCCTTAGGGGGGGCTGCGGCGGAGGGAGATGTCATGAAAAAGATCGAGTATCCAAAACCGGGCACTCCCGGAACCATGACATGGAGAAGTCCACCTTCTTCTTCCTGTACCGGCAGGCCGCGACCATGTGAGTCCAGAACGGAGGTATATGTACCCCCACTCCGAAGGGTCACACACATGTCCCGGGAATGGAACGTTGGGTTTACGACAATGTATGCCGGTCCTTTCCCCGGTCCTGTTGTATCAATGTAGGAAGCCAGAGAGGTTAGTTCGGCTTTGATCCTTTGTCCACCGTCCTTTTCTACCTCCGAGAACCGCTCTTCCATATCGGTGTGGACATCATCGATACTCACACCGCATATATCGTCATGGGGATGATTCTTGAGGAGGAGTTTCCACAGGTCGAGTAAAGCCGCGGGTTTACTATCTTCGTTGATTAAGCAAGAAACAGTATGCAAAGGCTCCAGATACCGCTCCAGAAGGCGCTGACACCGATCATTCGCAATCTTTAAATACATCCTGCTGGACAGTGTTCCGGGAAAAACTGATATATAACGGCCACCGTAGAGCGGCCCCCGCAGTGTCTGTAATTCCGGTCGTGCTGATTCTATCGCATTCAAATATTCGGCGGGTGTACTTTGCCGAAGCCTTATCCGCGGGTGCGAATAGGATCGAAGAAGCGGCAGTATATCGTCCGGTTCGGTTTCCTGGTCGTAGCCGTTCATGAGCAGAATGTTCCGGGTTGTAGCAAAAGGGGTGAGTTTTTCAACCGCCTGAAGGACGCGCTCTTTAAAGATATCAACGTTCTCTGAAAGACGCATGGCGTTCCTGTAGCTGTCTATAAGATATACAGAGGTAAGGGATGATCCGTCCGGGGATTCCCATCGGAATTCCGTCCGTACATCCTCGGGGTCGGTATTTATTCCCCGCCATACAAACAGACCGCGTAAACCGAATTTTTTATGTATCTGAACTGCCTGTGAAATCTGCCCGAAGTTATCCAGTAGCCACCCGACCGAAAGGGAAGAATTATACTTCGCCGCGGTCCGCAGCCCGATAAGAAGATTTCTTATAAGTGATTCGCCGCTTACCAGCTGCCAGTCCGGCTGCAGGTAATACGGTCCCACGAGTACCTGCCCCCTGGATGTATACTTACTGAACTTATCAAGAAATTCCCTACTATCCCTTCCTGTTCTCTCAAGTTCCCCCGCATAGTCTTCAATTATCAGGGTTTGTCCATCCAGGACAAAACGGTATTCCGGTTCCCTTTCCAGGATTGCAAAGAGAGAATTAAAAAAATCCACCAGCCATTCACTGGTATACATACTATTGAGAAACCATTCTCTGTCCCAGTGAGTGTGTGATATACAATGAACATTAAGTTCTTTGAGCTTATTCATATGTGTATTGTAAAAAATATGCCGGAAGTCCGTTCACGTACAGCCCTTCCGGCGTTAATATAGATATAATATCAGCTCGTATCAGCTTACTCAGTCAGGTCCCATGTTTGCGGCCATTCCGTTTCCCTCTGCAAATCGGCAATTTCCTCTGCCGCGGCTTCCACATCCCGCTGAACTCCGATCTTATTAGCTATAATGTCGGTTAGAGACCCCATAAAGGCCGGAGGAGTTCCACTCCACATCCCGGGACGGTAATATTTCGCCGAAGTAAAATGCACGAAAGAGTCTTCCACCTGGTACTTCGAAAAACCGGCTCCCATCCGAGCATCGGTCCGGGCGGGAATGAAGCCCTTTGGCCCGGCAAAAGCACTCTGGGCTTTCGCCGTAATGACCGTTTCGAGCCATGCCTTAGCGTTTTCCGGGTGCTTTGCTCCCTTGGGCAAACAAAAAACATCAAGACTTATACCAAAAATATCCCTAGCCCCCGGCAGATAGAAGGCATCGAAATCCTTTCCGTACTCCTTGTCGGAAGCAATAAACTCGCCGGCGCCGCAATCACCCATGACACTCATGGCTGCTTCACCCTTGGCCACCAGTCCCATGGCTTCGTCCCAGGTTAGGGCCGCATGGTCCGTATTAACATAATCCAGTATTCTTTCAAGCTGACTGAGTGAAGTAATAAGCGCCTTATTATCAGCGGAAGTTACCTTTCCGTTGATAAAATCTTCATAATACTGGATACCCTGGGCCGCGGTCAGTGTCCTGAAGATGTAAGTCAAAGGCCAGGAGTTCTTATCCCCTAAGGCTATAGGGGTAACACCACCGGACTCGAGGTCCTCACAGAGTTGCCAGAACTCCTCCATGGATCCTGGTTCGGAAAGGTTCAATTCATCGAAAATGGTTTTATTATAGAAGACGACCCCCGCCTGTTGGACGCCACATGGGACGGCATAATAATGCCCGTCAGGCATTTTACACATATTCTCGACAACATCCGGAACAGCATCCCTTACCTCGGCCGTCCAGATATCATCGATAGATTCAAGCATATCGGCTTCCCAATAAGGGACCAATCCGAAGGGATAACTTTGAAACGAATCGGGTGCTTCATTACCCAGGATTAGTGAATGCATTACCTGGCGCATGGTTGCGCCGCCGCCACCGGATACCGGGCTTTGTAGCACGGTTACATCCGGGTTCTTTTCCGCATACACGCTTATCAGGGCTTCTATAGCGGCTTTCTCCGAACCCGAGGTCCACCAATGATATATTTCCAGAACGTTTGCGCCTTCCTTTGTGCCGGTCTCTTCTGCTTCACCGCCGGCAAAAAGCGGACATAGAAAAAACAAGCCACTAATCAGAACAAGGAGCATTTTTTTGAACATCTTGGTTCCTCCTTTACTATTTGTAGTTACATTGTACCAATTAAAACCCCTAATGTCAAGCTATTTTTACACAATCAATACTTTAAAAACAATTTTCGACCATATATCCTAGCAAATATAATTACATTTCGATTTTTCGATTAAGGCACTTGCAAATTATCCGGTTTATGTGTATTATGTAATAACATTTGTTTTTGAGGAGGGTCTTAACCTTGTCATATGTTAATAAGAACGATCCTATACCCATATATCATCAACTCAAAGACATGATAAAGAAAAAAATTGAAACGGGGGAATATCGTGCCGGGGAACAACTGCCGACGGAACAGGAACTCTGTGAAACCTTCGGTATCAGTAGAACCCCGGTACGGCAGGCTTTGAATGAACTGACTCACGAAGGGATTCTATACAGAAAACCCGGACTGGGAACCTTCGTAAGCGATTTTTCACTCTTTCCCTCCAGTGATAACATGCGTATCAAAGTCATGATTCCCGAAGAACGTTGGTCCACAATCCTTCAAAAAGCTGTTGAACTGTGGAACTTGGAGCATCCGGAGGAACAGGTAAAGCTGGAAATACTTATGGCCGGTCATTCCGAATTTCAGTTTAAACTCATTCATTCTGTCGCCGGAGGCAACGCGCCGGATATTTCTCTGATGGATTCAGTCTGTTTTGCCCAGTTTGCCAGGGATTTTTTTATCCTACCGCTGGACGACATAGATCCGGTTTGGATAAACGAAAACTATAAAAAGGATTTCTTCCAGGCCTGTGTAGACGGAAGCACCTACGATGATCATATTTATACACTGTACCTGCAAACCGACATGGCCCTTATTTGGTACCGGAAAGACTGGTTCGAGAATGAAGGCATTACACCGCCGGAGACATGGGACGAACTGGTCTGGGTAGCTCAGTATTTCCAGCGCGAGGCAATAAGAGACCGCTATAGAATCGGGCCCAATGCCCTGACGTTTACCGCCGGTTTAAAGGCCGGAGAAACAACCACCTATCAATTACTGCCGATGCTCTGGTCTGCCGGCGCGGATATTTTTAAAGACAACCGGATTATCCTGGACAATGAGGATATAAGAAGAGCCATTACTTTTT
>CAYPIQ010000010.1:59729-83163 GCA_964410865.1 uncultured Spirochaetales bacterium
GAAAGATCTTGTCCACAGGTATAAAGTAGCATCCGTCGACGTTGCCACTAATGAATGGAACGACGCTATGCGACAGTTCGCCCTGGGTGATGTAGCCCTCGCCTTCGGCGGGAGCTACGAAAGGACCTTAATACAGGATGCGGCGGGGTGGAACGACGAAGAATTTGCCCGGCGTGTGGGTTTCTTCACCTTTCCTGCGGGTCCCGGCGGCAACCGAAGCACAATTGTCGGAGGAATGGGTTTTGCCGTGTACCGTCAGACAAAACAGCCAAAACTTGCCCTCGAAATACTGAAGCTCGCAACCGGCCCCAGGCTTATGAAGGAATTCTGTCAGACAACCAACCAGAATCCGGGACGAATTTCCGTACACCGGGTTCTCGACACGGACAACGAATCCTTTCTTTCCCGGACCTCGCAATTCCTCTATAACGCTCGTATGCGGCCGATCCTCCCGGAGTATTCACTTGTTTCCGAGCAGCTGCAGGCCATGACGGAAAACGTCATAACAGGGCGTATGACGGTAAAAGACGCGGTAACGAAAGCCGCGGAGATAATCAGCGCAATTACCCGTTTACCCCTGGAGGAAGAATCTATTAAGGCGGGTATATCACATATATAAGCGATTATTGAAAAAGGAGAGTACCGGAAGGATAATGAAAATCGAGACCCGAAATACCCTGATCATTACCGTGCCCGTACTTGCAGTTGTATTCTTTCTCTTCTATTACGCGGTAGGCTGGAATTTTCTGATATCCCTGACCGATTGGGAGGGATTTATACCTACTTTTAACCTGGTCGGCCTTAAAAATTACATAAACCTCTTCCAGGATCCTCTGTTCTGGCTGTCCTTTAAAAACAACATCCTCCTTATAGTCATTTTCGTCCCCGGGGTATTATTCATCGGTCTCTTATTCGCCATACTGCTGGATCAGAAGATCAGGCTGGAGGGATTTTTCCGGACTATCTATTTGCTCCCCTTTTCTCTATCATTTGTCGTAACTGCCACCCTCTGGACATGGATGTACAGCCCAAAGGTGGGAACGATAAATACCATCCTGGATGCCCTGCATCTCGACTCGCTGAAAAGCGGATGGATCACCGACCCGGATATTGTCATCTACGCTATTATTATCGCTTTAATCTGGCAGTTTGCGGGCTACTCCGTAATAATCTTCCTCGGCGGCATTAGGTCCATTCCCGATTCGAGCATAGAAGCAGCCAGGATCGACGGCGCCTCGAAATGGCAGCTATACACTCGCATTGTTATTCCCCAGTTGAAAGGATCCTTCATAACCGCCTTTATCGTATTCATGTGTTTCGCCCTGAAGGCCTTTGATTTTATCTGGGTCCTCAACAAAGGAGGCCCGGGGTACTCCTCTCATATACTAGCGGTGTCGATGTACAAAGAGACCTTCGTACTGGATAAGTATTCCTACGGAGCCTCCTATTCATCAATTATTTTCTTTCTAAGTCTTCTTATCATCGTACCGTCGCTGACCAAAATTTACGGAAGGAAGAAGGACCAATGAAGTTAAAAAAGCTAAACCGATTTCTTCTCTACCTTGTATTGTGTCTCTTCGCAGTAATGATGATCCTCCCGCTCTGGAGCGGTATTGTTACCGCCTTTAAAACCTCCAAGGAAGTGATATTATCTACTCCTATTACCCCGCCCAGGCATCCGACCCTTCAACCTTTAATAGAATCCTTTGAATTTATAAAAAAATCCCTTTTCAACAGTCTCGTTCTCGTGGGTTCCGGTGTGATAGTGTCGAGTTTCTTCGGGTCGATTTTGGCTTATGTTTTTGCCAAGAAGGGTTTTCGCGGCTCTAATCTGCTCTTTTTTCTCATCATCTTCTGCCTCTATATTCCGCCGCAAACTCAGCTCATCCCGCTGGTTCGTCTAACATCAATGCTCGGTTTATTCGGCAAGTTTGGTTCCCTTGTTCTTATTTATATGCTCTTCGGCATCCCCATGAGCACCTTCATCTTCAAAACCTCCTACGACGATATCCCGGAGAGTCTACTCGAAGCCGCACGGCTCGACGGGGCCGGAGTATGGGCCATATATCGGGAGATAGTCTTACCGATTTCAAGGATACCATTTATTATTGCTTCACTCCTCCAGGTGACAATTATCTGGAATGATTATATTTGGGGATTGATACTTACATCAGGAAAGGCAAACCTGCCTGTTACAGTTTCTCTGGCAAATTTAAAAGGTTCTTTCGTGGCGAAGTGGAACCTGCAAATGGCCGGAGCCCTTTGGGTGGCACTGCCGACGATGATTATTTTTATCCTTCTCGGGAAATATATCATCCGTGGATATACGGGAAAGATGGGTGAATTCGTATGAAAAGAATTATCTGCTTCGGTTCCGCTCTACTCTTTGCTTTGGGCCTTTTCCTCTATCTCGCGGGGACACCTGTGATTTGGCGGATAATATTATCCGGACTATTGTTTTTTGCACTGTATGTTTTGACATACGGTTTTATTAAATACGGCCGGTAAAACCACTGCCCGGAGGTACCGGACAGGGCTCGGTAGGAATGTACACCGGTCTGTCGCAACCGAATTGAAGAAGGAAAACGTGACGTTGAACAAGCAAAATGTTGCAATCATTCAGATGGACTGCACTATTAAAAATAAACGCGATAACCTGGACAGGGTTTCTCGGTTTATGGAAACATTACGGCCAAAAACAAATATTGTCTGCCTGCCGGAACTCTTCAACACGGGGTACAACCTCGAGGTAATCGGTAACGATTTCTATAAACTCGCAGAGACAATACCCGGCCCGACTACCGACCTGCTCTGTAAAATGGCAAGAGATAAGGGGATAACAATTGTAGGAAGCATAGCAGAAAAAGATAACCTGAAAGAAGCAGTATTGTACGACACAGCCTTCGTCATTAACGAAGAAGGAAGCCTGGCGGGTACATACAGAAAATATAATTTATATCCGACGGAACACAGATTCTTCCGGCCGGGAAACAGAATAGAGACCATTAAGCTCGACGGACTCACTGTCGGATTGGCCATCTGTTTTGATCATGCTTTTCCAGAACTTTTCAGGATACTCGCCTTAAAAGGCGCCCAGATCATTTTTATTCCTTCCGCCGTCCCTGCAGGATACGATTATTTATTGAATCTGCGCACCATGGCCAGGGCCCAGGACAACCAGATATTTATCGTGGCGGCAAATCGCGTAGGAACTGAGGCCGAGGTTTCCTACTGCGGCCGGAGTAAGATCGTGGACCCTAAAGGCCGCGTACTGGCTGAAGCCTCGAGTAACAAAGAGGAGATTTTATACGCAGCCGTCGATCTTCAGAAAATCGTCGAAGAGAGAAAACAGGAACCTGTGCTCCGTTGCCTGCGACCGGAATTACTCGAACGACTATCCGACTGTTCGAGCTGTTGAGAAACTGTCTCAACCCCGTATTTTTTTATGATATCTACCATCGGAGTGGTATTCGTGGTATCGGCGCTACGCGATCCCCGGGAAGTACGTCGTGTCCCCCTATCCCCCGGTTCGCGGTTCTATGACGGTGCGGCTCTCCATCACCACGATCGGGGGCAGTAGGATTACGATACGTTCAGAGTTCCATCACCTTCTTGCCGGATTGAAAAACCGTCACCTTTCTGGTGGATTCAGAAATAACTACCGCAATAGCCGAACTCACGGCCGTAATCCCCAGGCCGGCGGCATGTCGGGCTCCCAGGCCGGATTGCATTTCTTCAGCAGTGGGTTGCCCGGAGAGAAAAGTACCGGCGGATTCTATGGTGCCGTCAGAATTTATAATAAATGCTCCGTCAATTTTTGCGTATTCCTTGACGGTTTCTTCCATTCCGGGATCTAGAATATTGCGATCTTCAGCCGGGTATCCATGAAAGGGGTTGGCTATCATCTTGGTGACATAAGGAAGAACCCCTTCATAATCCCCGAGGACAAAGATTGTCCCCACAGGCTTTCCCTCTCTTCCTTCGGCTGCAAGTTCCATGGCAATATGAACTACTCTGTTGAAAACGGACAGATCTACATGTTCTGAAAAGCCGTCAAAGCTGCCGTCCAGGGCCTGAATATCCAATTCATTGATTAGGTAAACAACCCGTATAGAATCAAGGAATCCTGAATCCGGTTTTCCGGAGACACACACCGCTATGTCGTCACGTCCGAGAACACCCAGCCCCAGGAGATACAGAAGGCTGAACCTTACATCCGGCGGATTCCTCTCTCCCTTGTAGGGTAGAACTACGGGAGTACACGTATCGGGATGTTCACCCGAAAAAACCCCCTCCCTCCTGGTTACCAGGAGAACCTCCTGTGTGCCTACCAGATCGAATATATACCGGCTGTCACTAAAGGCGTCCGCATGCAGAACAAGCCGTGCCGTATCCAGGGCATCACGCAGGCCGACGGCTTCCTTGAAGACCGCTGCCGATATATCCTGTCCCCGGTGATACCTTGGCTTTGCCGGCGCCTCATCTTCCCGGGCAAACACGGACAAAAATTCCTCCGGGCTTCGGGAGGCGATAAGACGGCGTTGAAAACTGTTGTCCCGCAGTCTGTCCGCCAGCTCTCCGAGGATCTGCAGATGATTTTGCCTTCCTCCCACGAGCAGAATAACGAGCCGAATGGGATTCTCGTGATCGCTGTCCCATTCCACACCGTGTCTGACGACCGCTGCCGCAATACGATTTTCGAACTCATCGGAGAGTACGGCGTGTGGAACCGCGAGAAAAGGTCCGAACCTTGTTGGTAAAGCCGCTTCACGCTTAAAAACCAGCTCCGTAACATTCTCTTCGAGATCAGGTCCCCAACCCCGGCTGACATGCATGCAAAGAGAACGTATTACCTCATCCTTTGTAATCCTCCCCTGTCGGGTCCTGTCGGGCGGATAGATGAGAATACGTTCCGATGTAATCAAAGAATTAAGATCTAGTTCCCCCATGACACCCTCCCCTTCATCTCATCTTTGCAGTATATAATGCGTGCTTTATATAATCAATCTTCCGGGATTTTATCATTTTTGGGACATGTTGAGCTAAAGCTCAATCAACAACCCCGCCGCAAGCTGCGGGGTATTAAACCCGCCGGACATAATAAAATTATGGTTGACCCGGATATACTATACTGAATATAATCATATATATGATTTTTATAAGAGTTACCCGAGAGGAAGGTATCCATGGAAAATGACGCGGCGGAATATATCCTCTATAAAGACGAAGAACACACATTTCTTAGGCTCGAGACGGAGGAAGATAACAAAGAAAAAGCGATTCAGACAAACCAGTACCTCATTATTGACAGAGGAAAGGGTGTACTCATCGATCCGGGAGGGGTGCATCTTTTTTCCCGGGTTATCGCCGCTGTCAGCCGCTATATCTCTCTGGACAGCATTGAAAAGGTATTCTTCTCTCATCAGGATCCTGATGTATCCTCGGGTATAGCATTATGGATGGGGGTTACCCCCGCGGAGATTTATATCTCCGGTCTCTGGACAAGGTTTCTTCCTCATTTCGGTATTGTCGATCCCCGGCGCATTATACCAATCGAGGATTTGGGGGGCCATATATCCCTTCCATCAGGAGTGGTTCTGGACTGCATACCATCACATTTTTTACACTCCGTAGGCTGTTATGCCCTCTACGATCATAGATCCAGGGTTCTTTTTACCGGTGATATAGGAGCGGCGGTCTTTGAAGGAGATCCCTATTACTTCGTGGACGACTTCAGTACTCACAAGCCCTTGGTCGAAGGTTTTCATAAGCGTTACATGAACAGTAATAGCGTTTTGAAAAAATGGGTTTCGCTGGTTTCAGGCTACTCAATCGATTATCTCGCCCCTCAACACGGCGCTGTATACCGAGGGAAGGCGGTTTCCGAGTTCCTGGCGTATCTGGATACTCTGAAGTGCGGAACCGATTTTATCGACGAATTGTATGCCAATGAAAAATAACAACTATATCGACCATTTTAATCAGACCATCGATCGACTCAGTAAGGGATACAAAAAGAGCACTGTTTTTTCTTCCGTTACCGCTCATTCAATGAACATCATAGAAGGAAACATTACGGTCATCGGTGAAGCAATGCAGAATATCCTTGCTGCGCTGGAGGAACTACAGGCTACTTCGGGAAGCACGGCTAGAAATACTACTCGAATAAATTCCCAGATCGGAGAACTTGTGGAAAATAACCAGAGAATGACGGAGGATGTGAAGAATCGTATCCGGGAAATCGATGTAGTAAAGAAGGATGCGGGGCAGATAGACGAGCTTTTCAAGGAACTCCATTCCCATTCACAAAATATTCAGAAACTTACAGGTTTAATCGAGGATGTTGCCGAATCGATCCATGTGCTTTCCATTAATACCTCCATAGAAGCCGCCCACTTCGGCCATGAAGCCGCCGGTTTCGGTGTCATTGCCGGTGAGATAAAGAAGCTTGCCGCCAAGACCAGTAGTTTTTCCAGAGAAATTTCCGATACCATTGACCGTTTCAGGGCTTCCATCGATCAGATTAGTGAAAAGTTGGAAATGTTTCTTAAACTCATTTCAGAGACGCACCAGGACATGGAGCAGTTCGGTGAAAGTTTTAGAGATTATAAAAAGACTCTCAGTGAAACCGGCGAACAGGTAACGGAAATTACCGGAGCCGTCAACGAAGGGGATATGGCCTTAAGGGACGGTTTAAACTCTTTAAACAGTGTTTCCCTTCTATTATCAGATATGCAGCATATAACATCAACCTTGAACAATGTTCACGGGTATTTAGAAGAGCTTTTCAACGTTTGACGAACTTTATTTTTTTTGCTGGACAAAAAATGTTCAGCCATCTTGTGATCTCCAGGAGGAATGTTTGTTTTGAAAAACAAGAAACTTCGATTATACCATCTTTTTCTTACTGAGGTGGTCTTTACCGGCCTGGTTTGTGCCGGTTCCTTTTTACTGTTAAAAGCTTTATCCTCTATGCTTTTTTTTATTGGGGCTTCCGTGGGAAATACTATAGTAATCGCCCTATATTTCAGATCCAGGGACAGGATGATAGAAAGATATAATGCCGTCATTGAGAATAGACTGTCCGCGTTGAGGAACAATGCATCGGACATCCCCGATTACACTGTAGTCCTGGAAGACCACATGAACGCTTGTAAGGAATCGAGAAGTAAAACGAAGAAATTGCTGGACGAAAATGATAAACAATCTTTGGCAGTAACATCGGAGATGAAGGATTCGGTGTACCTTACTAGCCGGATAAACGGTAACGTTCTGAATATTTCGGAGAAAATAGTGTCTCTAAACGATAATATTATGAACTCCTCTTCCGCCATCGAAGAGATATCCCAAACTATCGTGGAGTTCAGTAAGCGTATTGAAGACCAATCTAGTTCCATTATTGAGACTTCCGCAGCAATAGAGGAAATGGATGCTTCGATAACCAATGTAAGCACCATCACAAACAAAAAGATAGAAAGTGCACGGGCATTACTGGATGTTACGGAAACCGGGGCTAAGCAGATGGAAGAGATGAACAACTTCATTGACAAAGTAAATAATAACATCGATTCCGTGCAAAATATAATCACGGTTATCAATAATATAGCTTCTCAAACCAACCTGCTTTCAATGAATGCTTCCATCGAAGCAGCCCACGCCGGGGATGCAGGGAGAGGGTTTGCTGTAGTGGCTTCGGAAATCCGAAATCTTGCCGAATCCACGGCAGAAAATGCCAAGCGGATCTCCAATACCCTGAAGGACATCATCGCAAATATCCGTTCGGTTAAAGAAGCGGGTAAAAAAAGTGTGGAATCCTTTTCATCAATCAACGAGGAATCAAAATTCATTGTCGATGCATTCAATGAAATAGGCATGGCCACGGCGGAACTATCCACCGGTAGTAGTGAGATTGTTACATCTACCCAGATGCTCAACGATATAACCACTCATATCAAGACCGGATCGGACGAGATAGCAAGGAGTTCCGGGGATATAAGGGATTCCATAATCAAGAGCGTCGAAGCCAGCAAGCAGAGCGAGGGAGAGATCTTGAAGATTTCCGATGCGTCCCAGGAAATTAATCTCATGTTTGGGCGCCTGACGGACGTCTTAATTACGTATGAAAATTACCTTTCCCAAATACGAACCTTTCAGGAATTCGAATTCGGCGAAGGCAGACAAACAAGGGTGTCGACAGTGGCTATGATTCTTCAACATCTTTTATGGGTCATCCGTTCCAGAGCATTGATCGACGGAAAACTTGATATTGATCCTTCCGAGGTAACGGATCATAAAACATGTGCCCTGGGCAAATGGATAGATCACGAAGCCCCGGAAGAATTAAAACGAAGTGACGCTTTCCGAAAGCTTGTGATAGATCATGAATCTCTTCATAACCTGGTAACCGATATAATCCAAAATCTGGATAGCCTTATGCGGGAAGAAATAGAACAAAAACACGCTAAACTCCGAGAGATTTCTGAGGATATTATTGCTGCTATTCTTTCACTGGATTCATTTAACGGAAAGGAGGAATGATAGGAAAGGCTAGGTTTCTTGGTCGAGAAACCTGTTTCTTATCTCGAGTATTTCCGGCAGGAGCTTTTGGAAGAGATCTACCAAGTTCCCCTCGAAATGATGATTCCTGTTTTCTTGTATAAGAGCCAGGGCATCTTCTACTTCCCAGGGCTTCTTATACGGCCTGGCCGAGGTCAATGCGTCGAATACGTCCACCAGGGCAACAATTCTACCCGCCAGGGGTATCTCTTCTCCTTTCAGCCCTTGGGGATAACCTGTACCATCCCATTTTTCATGATGGGTAATAGCTATCTCCCTGGCCAATGTGATAAGTTGTGAATTATCACCCTCTAGAATATGGCCGCCGATGGTGGTGTGTGTTTTCATGATCTCCCATTCCTCCTGGTCCAATTTTCCCGGTTTTAGTAGGATGCGATCAGGAATTCCAATTTTTCCAATATCGTGCATGGGCGTGGCATGCAGAAGAGTTTCGCATTCTTCCTCATGCAGACCCAACTCTCCGGCGAGCAGGACAGCCATTTGACTTACTCTGATAATATGCCTGCCTGTTTCGTTATCCCGGTATTCGGCAGCCCGGCCCAGTTTCTGAACCACCTGTAAACGGGTATGCATCAGTTCGCTGGTGCGTTCCTTAACCAAGCGGTCGAGCATGTCTTTTTGCCGATATATCATTACATGGGCAATATGGACGCCCAGCATGTTTTTCACCCGGGCTATAAGTTCCGTAAAATCTATAGGTTTCGTCAGATAATCCCTGGCTCCCTTCTCAAACGCACGAACAAGGTATTCTCCCCTTCCCTGGGCGGTAAGCACAATTACCGGGGGAAGAAGGGGATCATGCAGAGAATTGAGTTGGTCCATGAGATCGAATCCGTTTATATGGGGCATATTCAGATCCAAGAGAATAAGATCTGGTTTATGCCGTTGAAAGGATTCCATTACTTCCCGGGGATCCTGGAGGAGGTTCAGATTCCTGTAGCCATATAAAGACAGCCCCTTCTCTACCAACTTGAGGTTCGTAGAGTCATCGTCCACTACCATGATTCTGGCGGAGGTTAATTCGTCTTTATTGTTCATTGAGGAGCATCCTGTCGGTGAGGTAGATCTTTCATAAGGCGGTTCAGAACTTGTAAAAAGTGGGGAACATCGATGGGCTTTGTAATATAGTCCGCAAATCCCACAGACGCTCCCTTGTCTATGTCCCGGGTCATGGCGTTGGCAGAAATAGCCACCACCGGAATATCCTTCCCCCAAGGGGTTTCGCGTATTTTCTCAAACACAGTGTAACCGTTCATCTCCGGGAGGTTGATATCCAGGAGCACTAAATCCGGTGGGTGTTCTTCTGCTGTACGAAGACCATCAGAAGGACTTTGTGCGGTATTCAGAAAAACCTTCTCTTCGTCGGCTAGAATACGTTCCACCAATCGAAGGTTTGACGGGTTGTCTTCAATGTAAAGAACCCGAAAAGCTCCCTCCGATCCCAAGGGAGACAACCCTTCATCGGTTTTTTCCTGCACCGTCGTACCGGGTTTTTCTGCCAGGGATAATTCAATCCAAAAAGTGCTACCTGAACCGACCAGGCTTTCTACACCGATAACTCCGTTCATCAACTCCACCAGGCGCTTGCTCAAGGTAAGCCCGATACCCGTGCCTTCAATATCCAGTGTTTCCGCCCCAAGCCGGTTAAAAGGTTCGAAAAGATGTGACATTTTTTCTTCCGGAATACCGGGGCCGGTGTCCCTTACGGCGATTCGGGCTCTTTCTTTATTTCTTGATACGGAAACATGTACCTCTCCGCCGGTAACATTGTATTTTATAGCGTTGGTCATGAGGTTAACCAATATTTGTTTCAGCCGCAGCCGATCGGCGTGGAGATATAAATGTGGATCGGTTTCGATGATAATCGCGACATCTTTCTTTTTTGCCATGGGGTTTAACAGGGTATAGCATTCGTTGACCAGGGTGTTGTATTCTACCGCCTCCGGGGAAAGTTCGATTCTTCCGGTCTCGATACGTGACAAATCCAGGACCTCATTAATCAAGTCGAGGAGGTGCTTCCCGGCTTTCCTGATCTCCCGCACAGAGTCTTTCTGTTCATCATTTAAGGACGGATCCAAATCCAACAGTTGTCCGAAACCCATGATTGCGTTCATTGGCGTCCGTAACTCGTGGCTCATGGAAGAAAGAAATTCAGATTTTGCTCGGTTTGCCTTATTAGCCTCCTCCCTGGATATGATTAGTTCTTGTTCCTGTCGTTTCCTTTCCGTAATATCCTGCACCACTCCCAGCATTTGGAGGGGCTGCCCGGATTTATCCCTGATAATATTACCGCTTGCCTGCAGCCAGCGGAGCGACCTGTCAGGCCGGAGGCATCGGTATTCAATATGGTAATCTTTCCGTTCTTCCAGGGCTTCCCGCATTTTTTTCTCAACTTGCTTACGATCATCCGGGTGAACCATCTCCAGGAATTCCGCCACAGTTGTCTTGGTTTCCACTTTATCTCTTCCGAAGAGGGCCATACCAGTTTCCGACCAAAGAATCTCGCCGGTTTTTATATTCCAATCCCAGGTCCCGATACTAGCATAATCCTGGCTCATTCGAAGGCGTTTTTCATTGAGCAGGAGTTTTTCCTGAACCTCTTTGAATTTCGTAACATCGTCTGCAATACCTACAAAATGGGTTATTTGGTTTTCTGCGTTTTGAAGAGGAGTGATTCGCAAATTGTTCCAGAAAACCGAACCGTCTTTTCGGTAATTCCTTAATAAAGCCTGACAAGCCCTCCCTTGATCTAAACTAATTCGTATTGTTTCAAGACCTGGTTGGTCCCTGTCGCTTCCCTGGAGAAAACGGCAGTTTTTACCGATGACCTCATGGCTGCTATACCCGGTTATTTTTTCAAAAGCCGGGTTCACGTAAATGATAGGATTATCACCGGCGAGAGCATCGGCGATGACGACAGCACTGGTGGAATCATCGATCGCCCGGGTCTGCAAGCGGAGCTGTTCTTCCATCTTCTTCCGCTCAGTAATATCCTCCTTTACGGCAAAAAAATTCTGTATCTTTCCGTTTCGATCCTTCACAGGTGATATAACCGCCTCTTCCCAGTACAGGTTGCCGTCCTTTTTTCGGTTATGGAATAGACCACGCCAATTTTCCCCGGATAGGATAGTGTTCCACATCTCCCGGTATTCAGCATCGGTCTTGTCCGGTCCTCTAAGAATACTGGTTTTTCTCCCCATGGCTTCCTGCAGGGAATAACCGGTTGTTTCCGTAAATTTGGGGTTGGCATACTCCAACAGACCGTTGGTATCCGTTATTACAAGTGTTACGGGACTTTGATCCACAGCCTGGGAAAGCACCCTTAAGAGCCTCTCGTTCTCGCGCTGTTCCGTTACGTCTTGCAGACAGATTAAAAGACGATCGTTCCCGTATCTTTGTATCAGTGATGTGGAACCGTTTAGAATAATCTTTTTTTGATGATTCTCCTGCTTAATAGTAAAGGTCTTTTCTATATTCCGGCTGCCTTTTCCTGTAGCAAAGGTGTTTTTAACGGCAACCCGAAGAGGACAGGAAAAACAATCCTTGCCAAGACCACAGTCTACCGGGTCCTCGTCATTTTCTATGCATCCAAATACCTTGCCTAGGGTCGCCCCGAAAAGTTGCTCATTGGGGATCCCCGTGAGGATAGAAAGATACTGATTGGCGTGAACCACCCGGTATTGCCGATCTATAACGCAGATGAAAAATGGTACGTTTTCATAAATGGCATAGAGCTCCATGGCCATACGATCCTGATCCCGTTCCCGCTTTCTCCGTTCGGTAATATCCAGACAATATTCCAGAATATGGACCACCTCATCCTGTTCATTGAATACAGGGTGCATATGAACTTCGATGTTCCGGGGGCGCCCTTGTTCATCGAGATGGATATGCTCGGTCACAAAGGAACGCTTCTTTTCCATTACCTGTCGCATTCCGCAGGGATGCTCCGATCCATCACAAGGACCGGAACGGTTGTGGGCTACCTCATAACAGGGTTTTCCGACCGCAGAACCGGCTTTGGAATTTGCCATAACAATACGATAGTTCCCGGGGTCGATCATATAAAAGGGAAATGGCAGGGATTCCATGGCTGTGCTAAAAAGGTCAAATTGTTTTACTTGGCTTCTTTTGTTCTTCCCTGGTGCTGCTTTGTCTTTCATAATTCGAATAGGTTTCTCATGCCCTAGACAGAAAAATATTATTGTTATAACCTTAGTTGCATAATAATGATACTATGCCATTCTTATATATGTAAAGGGGTATATGACAAAAAGGATAATTAATTTTCCGGTAATTCCGAACATATAAAATGGTGATTTACCCTTCTTGCATTTATTACCGTAATAGACGATGTATTATATATGGGTATGGAACAGAGAAAAAGCCCCCGTCTGCCCCTGGATGTGGAAGTCGATTATAAAGGTCGGGCAATGGCACGCTCAAAGAATATCAGTAAAGAAGGAATCTGTCTTATCTCCGAGGACAAGCCTGATGAAGGGAAAATTCTCAATCTTCGCTTCTTTCTACCTCGGGAAGTCGATCCTATTCAGGCCTATGCCAAGGTTATGTGGGTGAAGAGAATAAGTGAGCATTACTTTGAATGCGGCCTTAAATTCTGGGAAATCGATGGAGAAGACGAAAAACGGTTGAATGCATATTTTCTGGAGCAATAATTTTCCCTATTGTCGGCCGACCGATTATTCGGCGTCGGGATCAGCTATTATAAAGTCCCTGATAATGCCGAGGAGTTTCTCGTAACCGAGAATGAAACTACGAAGGGTACGCCGGGTCGCGCCGTATTATTCGAATTCTTCTAGCTCCATGCCCTCGACTTCGTAGGCTTTACGGAAATCGGGGAATTTTCTCTCCAGTTCACCAATAATTTCTTCCCCTACCGGTATATACATCCTGGGCACAACGGCTACATCGCAGGCGTTAAACCTGACCTGCCATGAATACGGATATCCTGAAAAGCAAGCTTTATCCTGTATGCTTTGACAGTTTTCATATTCAACTTCTCAATATCCGCAAGAGTCCCTTTTTGCTCCTCCGTGAGATTCTCGGGATTCTTAAGCCATATATGCCTGGTATTCGGTAACTCGAGTGCCCTCTTTCTTTCATTCTTTCTGACTTGATCTACAGCTTCATTCATGAGCTTTATAACATGAAACCCATCAAAGGTTATCGCCGCCTTATGTATTCATGTCCCCGGCGTATCGCCGTTTCATCGATTCCGATTTTCTTCACAGCGGAATACTCTTCTCTTCCAAAGAGCGTCCTGGACATAATACTCAACTACCCGCCAGATTCTTTTGTTTGTTTCCCCTGTCATCATGCAATATTTTCCTCTTCGACGAACCAACCCGGGGCATCGATGTCGGAGCAAAGCGGGAAATCTATCGGCTTATAAATACTCCGGCGGAAGAAAAAGTCGTGCTGGGCGGCGTCAGCATAATGGGAAGAGAAGGCTCCCTCATGGGTGTTCTCATCGGGCATGGGGGGCTTCATCGGGGTCCTCATTACCGGTGTACTCTCCAACGGGATGATCCTCATGGACGTAAGTGAATACTATCAACAGGTCACCAAGGGACTCGTGCTTCTTATTGCCGTTATTTTCGACACCCTGGCCAAGCGGAAAAAACTTTAACGGCCGGCCACCCTGTCACTCGCACATCCCCGATGAGAATTATGCCCGCACAGTATTTGACACACAGTATTTGACAATCTCGGGTAACAAGTATATTCTTTCCATAGTAAAATACCCTTACAGGAGAGTCCGGCATATGGCAAAAACCCTTGTTCTTTATCAGAGCAGTCATGGAAATACCCAGAAAATCCCGAGTCGGATAATCGACACCGTGGATAAAGGTATTGATATGGCTCAGGTAAAAGACTTTGACGCCTCGGATTCCCCTAACGGATAGAAGAACAGCACCGTCCTCGCCGGGTATCTTATGGTAATGACCCTCCTGCATCCAACATGAATGAGGTAACATCATAATGAAACGAATAGACACAAAAGAATCGATCCTCGAATTCGTCCCCGACCTGCTCTACGATGAATCCCGGGCTTCCGGTGGAATACCCTCGGCGGTATTCTTTCCGGAAACCGTGGAGGATGTACGCTCTATTGTTCGAGAAGCCGCGGATACTGACACACCGGTAGTCTGCGCTGGAGCCCAGACGGGCATAACCGCCGGCAGCACCCCATCCGAGGGATGCTTCCTTGTTTCATTCTCCTTGATGAACAAAATAATAGGTATATCCATCACCGGGGATGGAAAAACCATCATGCGCTGTCAACCCGGTATTACCCTTGAAGAAATCGAACAGGTACTTCTCACAGGCGGCGAAGGGTTCCCGGATATTCCCGGACGGGATATCATTTCGAAGACACACTATATATACCTCCCCGACCCAACGGAGATGTCCGCGGCTTTAGGCGGTACAATTGCCACAAACGCCTCGGGCGCCCGTACCTTTCGGGTGGGAGCGACCAGGGTCCACGTGGAAGAGTTGTCCCTGGTCCTGGCAAACGGAGAAACCTGTACCATAAACCGGGGACTATACAAAGAAAAAAACGGACAGTTCACCCTTAAAACCGATCAGGGAACAATAATCGAGATTCCGGCCCCTGATTATTCCTGGCCATGGGCAAAAAACGCATCGGGTTATTATTCGGCCCCCGGTATGGATCTCATCGACCTTTTTATAGGCTGTGAAGGGACCCTCGGCATTATAACGTCCGCCGGTATTGTCCTCCATGATCGGCCCCACACCCTCTCGGGAGTCTCATTTTTCCCCGAGCGGCGAAACGCCTTTTCATTTGCAGACTTCCTCCGTTCGGAAGACAGGGTCCTGGCGATTGAATACTTCGACGGAACGGCGCTTGATCTGCTTCGGGCATGTGGAGAAAACATTTCTCTGCATCTGCCGGAGTTCCCCGCCGGTGCTGAAGCCGCCGTCTTCTGGGAGTTTCTTGAAACGGATGATGCCCCCCTGGAGGAAGAATTGGAACGCTGGGAAGAAGCGTTGACGGCGGAGGGCTCTTCCCTGGACCTTACCTGGAGCGGATTCGACGACGACGAAAAGGAAAGACTCAAGACCTTCCGACATGCCGTTCCCGAGATCATAAACACCCGAATTGCGGATGTAAAGAGAATTCATCCCCAGGTGCGGAAGGTCAGCACGGATGCCGCGGTCAAGGAAGAATATTTCGATGAACTGATGGAGGTTTTTTTCGGTGAGCTGGAACCCTCCGGCCTGGACTTTGCCGTATTCGGCCACCTGGGTAACTTTCATCTCCATTTTAACATAATACCCACGAACAAAAAAGAAATGGATCTGGCGGTTGAACTCTACGGCCGACTTATGGAAAAAACGATTTCATTACACGGCACCGTATCTGCCGAGCACGGAATCGGCAAAATCAAGACAGCGTACCTGGAAAAAATGTATCCGGCGGAAGCGGTGGCTAAAATGCGGGATATCAAAACCGCCCTGGATCCGACATGGATACTCAACCGGGGGACGTTACTGGAGTACAGAGCCTAGTATTACATATTAGCAAAACGGTGAATATAATCCACCTTCCTTTTTTTAATTCCGCATAATCCTTTTACCGGTGAAACCAGTGTACTTCTCTGAGGGGAATTTCGGAATTTTCAATATCCTTCAATAATGAGTGGGACAATTTATCCGTATTCCCCCGGTGGTGCATTCTAAGTATCAACCGCACGAATATCTCGTTTCTCTGGTAATTTTTTTTCTGATCGAAGTAGAGGATCTTAATATCCTTGTGTTTAACGATTTCGATAATACGGCTTACATCTACTGATCCCTCGGTTATTATTTCCAGGGTGCGATAGGTGTCCCGGGAATATTTCTTCTCCAGCTTGTTCAGCACAATAAGACTGAATAAGCTCAAAATCATAGCCGCACCGGCCAGTTCAAAAAAACCGGCTCCCGCACTCATACCGATACCGGCGGACATCCATATACACGCAGCCGTCGTTAGGCCTCTTATAGTGAGACCGGATTTAATAATGGAACCGGCACCCAAAAAACCGATACCGGTTACTACCTGGGCCGCTATACGGGCCGGATCGGCCCTGAACAGTTCGTCTCCCCCCGTATCAGCGGCATACACAGTAGCTATGGCCTCCGAAAGAATCATGAACACGGCCGCACCTAGGCTTATGAGGATATTGGTACGTAATCCTGCCTCTCTTCCATGGATATCTCTTTCCAGTCCGATAAAAGACCCGAAAAGTCCCGCCACCGCAAGTCGAATCAGAAAATTATCAGTAATGAAAGCGGGAAGAAATGTTTGTAAAACCATCTGTTTACCTCCTGTCATCTGTCACGCGGGAGCTCGAGTAGTAATGATATAACAGATGAGGCTTCAAGGAAAGGCGATTATCCACTTTTCGGCAGTGCCGCGCTATCCGGACTATTCGCTCGAACCGTGGAGTAATTCAGAAAATTCTTCCAGTCCGAGTTCCTGTAAGACCTCTGCCGTTGGACGGCCGTTTTCATCAAATCCGCGCAGGGAGTAAAATTCCTTCAACATCATTTCCATATCAGGAACACTGCCGGCAGAAGGGCCTTCCTCAAGGGGTGTCATAAGCCGGTCCGGCAACCGGTCGTCCGCTGCGCCGGAGCCGAACAGGTTCGTCAGAATTCGTTCCATGTACCAGATTCTTCGACCGAGCCGGATGACCTCATCCAGGGTGTAATCGAACCCGGTTACGGCGTTGACCGCTCTAACGGCCTGGCCGGCGGTTACCGGTGAGGCCCCCAGATTGCAGAACACCGCCGAGCCTGTAAAAAAAGCGCCGAAATCCTGGCAGAGAGCAATGAGCCCGGCTTTTCCTTCACTCTGCATCCCTTCGGATTCGCCGGCCAGGCCGGGAATATCCGGAAAGTACAGCCCACCGCTCTCGACGGGAAATACCGGGCTTTGGGTATGGCACGCACCGCGGCTGGAGGTTGCGTAGGCTAATCCGAAACTGTGATAACACCGGGGATCGTGCATCGGCGCTTCCAATCCCCTCACGGTGGTAAGGAAATCACGGGCCTTCCCCCCGATTTTCTCTGCAGCCCTCCGGCTGCCCTCGGCAAGCAGGGCTCCGAAACCTTCCCTACGCCCGATTTTTTCCGTCAACTCCACGATCCCTTCGGCGTTTCCCCATACCAATTCTATACCGTCGGTATCTTCGGCGGTAATCAAGCCGTTCTCGAAACACTCCATGGCAAAGGCTAGGGTAGCCCCGCAGCTTATGGTGTCCATCCCGTATCGATTACAGAGGTCATTGGCCTTTCCTACCGATTCGATATCGTTATTCAGGCACATTGTACCGAAACAGGCCAGGGTCTCGTATTCCGGACCGGGTCCTTTCTTGAAAGCAAAGGGACCCCGGGAAACCTCGGCTTCCCGTTTACAGGCGACCGAACATCCGTAGCAGGTTGTATGTCCGTCGAGTATTTGTTCTTCGTATGCCATGGGACCCAGATCATCAAAGCCTTGCCACTCGGACATCCGCCAGTTTTTCATGGGTATATCACCACCGATGATACCCACATCCATATATGTGGCTGTTCCGAAACTTCGAATAGCATCGATATACATACTATTTTCGTAGGCTTCCGCCAGTTCCGATTTCAATGCGGCAAGTGAAGCCTCGTCCGCTATGCCCGGGTGTGTTGTTCCTCGTGCGTAGATCGCCTTGAGTTTCTTGGACCCCCATACCGCCCCCAGACCGGCGCGACCTGCCAGGTGGCCTTTATTATTGACGATTGATGCAAACCGCACCATATTTTCTCCGGCCTGACCTATAGCAAATACCTGGCCTCTTTTCCCGCTCTTTTTCTGCATATATGCGATTATTTCATCCGAAGTCCTGTAGGAATCCATACCCCAGTACTGCGAAGCATCCTCGAGCACCGCCCTGCCTTCTTCTATGCACAGCATCACCGGGCTTCCGGAGGCCCCGGTAATAATAATACCATCGTAGCCGGAAAACTTGAGGTAGGACCCGAAGAATCCGCCGATATTGGAATCGGCCCACACCCCGGTGAGTGGTGATTTCGTTCCGCACACCCAGCGGGCAGCCCCGTTGAGCTTGATGCCGGTGAGGGGACCGGTCATAATAATGAATGGATTTTCAGGATCCAGGGCGTCGAAACCGGTATTCCCACCCATGGCATCTAGATAGGTGCGGGTTACAAAACCGACGCCCCCGATGTATTCCCGGGCAAAAGCCTGGTCCAGGGGCTGTTCCTCAATTCTTCCTGTTGTCAGGTCGACCCGGAGCAGCTTTCCGGCATACCCGTACATAACAGTCTCCTAATAGATGTTATATTCCCCGTACCCGTTTTCTTCTAAATATTTAGGGTACATCGTATAGGTGGGCTTGATGGCAGGCAGAAGCTTGAGAATCTTCGGTACAGGCCCCTTTGCCTTCATCTGCCCCCTGGTCAACGCGGCGGTGAGGTTAACCTTTCCGAACCAGAATTTATGGGCTATATCGGCGCTCATGGTCATCTCCACCGTGGCCTTTGAAGTAGTATCTCCGGGCCTGACCTCGACCTTGTCACCGCTGCAATCGATGAACAGGACAACCTCGGGATCGGAGTAGATAAAACGTATCGTCAGGTTCGAGCTAAGAAGTTTGTTCGCCACCTCCGGTGTTTCAGCTACGTGACGGAAAAAACCGCCAAGCATGTTCTCAAAGGTCTCCGCGTCTTTAAAAAGTCCCATCTGTTCCTCCTTGTCCGCCTCGGCGTTTACGAAAAAAGGGCGGCATCAATAAGCGTTTCTGATATACGGTAGCAATTCTTCCCTTGTTATGTCACGGGGATTATATATACTGGCCCCATCTTCCGGGGCGTGCTCCGCAATGTTCTCGGGTCCATCCTCCGGTACACCGGCATCCTTTAAACGCGTCGGCATGGACGACAGTTTTCCCAGGCGTTCCACCAGGTTTTTCACAGCCTGTATCGCCGCCCGGGCTGCCGATGCCACATCCATATCCGCCGTTTCCACGCCCATGAGCGGGGCAAGGCGGGCAAAGGTTTCTTTACCCTCGTGGAAGTTATATTCCATACCATGGGGTAACAGGATGGCATTGGCCGTTCCATGGGGAACGCGGTATAAACCGCCGGCGGCATGGGCCATACTGTGAACACAGCCGACCATGGAATGACTGAAGGCAATCCCCGCCATGTTCGCGGCTATGAGCATTGCCCCGCGGGCCTCGATATCATCGCCGTTAGTAACCGCCCGTTCGATATAACGGAATATTATCTCCACCGCCCCAAACGCCAGGGCCCGGGATACCGGTGACCAGTCTATACTGATTGTAGATTCAATTGCATGGGTCAGCGCGTCCATGCCCGTAGAAGCCGTAAGTTCCGGGGGCAGGGAAAGGGTGAGTTCGGGGTCCAGGATGGCCAGGTCGGGTAAAAGATAGCGATCGGAAAAGGATACCTTGGTATTCGTTTCTCGGTCGAAAATCACGGCCACCAGGGTTGATTCGCTTCCGGTTCCCGCAGTGGTAGGAATTGCTACCAGGGGTTTTAAAGGGTTTTCAAGGATACCCGCGCCTGAAAAATCATCCAGCAGGTCGCCGCCGTTGGTAAAAACGATATTAGCGGCCTTTGCCGTGTCTATTACACTTCCCCCGCCCAGTGCTACAATGCCTTCTGCCCCCGAATTCCGGGCGGAAGCTGCCGCTTCAGCCACTGAAGACACGTCGGAGTCCTGCGGTATATCCAGATACTCACCCTCTATATCGACCCCGGCCCGGGAGAGAGACTCACGCATTCTGTCCAGGATACCCGGTCCGGCCAACCGGGAATCGGAGATGAGAAATATCTTATGCAATCCTAGACTTTCGAACTCGATCGACAGATCGTCGATCAACCCGGCACCGAAAAGAACTTTAACAGGACTGTGAAACTGAAAAAACTCAGGAACCATACGGCCCTCCTTCCACTTCGATTCACACTAATCCTCGCCGTCCCGGATGTCAACTAAAAAAATTATCAGGGATTCACAGCAACCATGAGGTAGCATCAACCGGTAACCCCATGTTCTGCTGCCGGCGGTGTTACCGCCTGTTCCGGCGGCCGCGTTCAGCTTCCTGTTTAGAAGGAATCTGGATTCTGTGCCCGCAGTGAGGGCACCGCCCCTTCTTGGGCGCTGAATCTGCATCGATCCTGAGCATGACACCACATTGCTCACATTCAAAAACTATTTTATTTCCTTTCAATTCAACCATAAATACCTCATTTATTATTTTCCATATGTCGACAAATACGGTCAAGGCATGATCCGGTATTCGAGGATATTTTTCACCGTCTTTACGGGAAACTTCCCGTTTACATCGGTTCGTAGGAGGTTTTTAAATCATTATACGCCTGTATAAAACCGGCGGCGGACCACGCCTGATAGGTCTTTCCCAGAGGTCTGCCGGTTCCGCCGTGCACCCATTCGTTGAACTCCCAATCAGCCGTTATGCCCTTCTCGTTGACCTGCGCCAGGCGGTAGAGTTCCTGGCTTGCCAGGTCCCGCATGCCCAATCGGCTGATAAACTGGACCCAGTAGCCGCCGATGAAGGGCCACACACCGCCGTTATGGTAATGGTGCGGCAGATTGAGCAGGTTAACGGTAAAGTAGGGCCGCCAGTCCGGGTCACCGGCATTTACCGGCGGATAGAGATTAGCCACCGGAGCCGGTTCATTGATGCCTACCCCCCACATAAACCGAAAGGCCTTCCGGGCCCTTTCGATGGACAGAACATTGAAAAGAGCGGCCAGGATGTTTGCCCAGACATCGCACCGCCAGTCGAACCCGAAGGGGGTAATCTCCGCAATGAGATAGTGGGTATCCCCGATGGAAAACTGTTGTTCAGAAAAACTTTTGAGCACCTCGCTTCTCTCACTCGGCCAGAAGCTTCGATTGATGGTTTCCTTTATCTCCTGGGCTTTCCGGAGGAAGGTTCCGGCCTCATTATACCTGCCCAGGAGCTCTTCAATTCTCCCAGAACAGAGGTTGCAGTAAAACCAGAGGACTTCATCGTACAGCACATTGTAACTGTGACCAAAGAGGTCCATCCAGTCTCCTGCCTCCGGTATCTCGATAAGGGAATCGTTATTACTGTCATGGGCCGATAGCCATACCATTATCCGCCTGATAACCATGGACCACTTGCGCATGAAGGAGTAATCCCTGGTTTCTCTTATATAATGGTAGAAAGCGATAACCAGCCATAGACCACTGTCTATGGAGCAAATACCCCCCACCCCCGAATAATCGGGCAGCCCGGAAATAATAGAGACATTACTCGGTACCTGGCCTAGATCGGTGACATTCTCGAGAAGGGTAACCAGGGTTTTTTCCTGGCAGGCCCGGATATCGCCGTCATCCAGCCCGAGGGAGTTCATAACGGTTATCGATCCGTCCCGAGCCCATATGCTTCTGTAGTTCTGATCGGTGTTGGCAAAGGTATTATCCGCGATAGAACAGGCGGAAAACCCTAGGGGTGTGATGTTCTTCTTCAAGGCCTCGATTGCCTTTTCATACGCATGATCGATATACTCGATCTGGTCTTCCCGAAGTCTCCCGAATGCCTGGGACTTGAGCACTCCCTGAATCTGGGGGGAATAACTCCGGTGCTCCACCTCTTCACCGGAAATATCGGGGATTTCCTCGATAACCCCGAAATGAAGCAGGCCCTGGAGAACCCCGTCGGCGAAGGGTTTTGTGGCCTTGAAGTAATTCTTGTGTACCGTCGCGGCCAGCAACTCCGGCTGTGCGTTTTCTACTACAATACCGAAGACATCGTCCAGCTGAAACATGGAGATATCGTTTCCCGTATCCCCGGCTACAAGAATCCTGGATGGTTCGACCTTAAGGGTTTCCGCAAGCCAGAGCAAGGCATTCCCCTTGTTGGCGTATTCCGGGAGGATGTCCAGATCCCGGGAACTGGAATACACCACGGCTATTCTCAGGCCCTCGGCCTCCAGTTCATCCTTGATTTTTTCGATTTTTTCAGGTTCCGCGTCATAGATATACCAGCTCGATTTAAACCTGTGCTGATACCGCTTCGGCTGTTCCGAGATCTCGGGGTGCCGGAGAAGTATGTCCCTCACCTTGTCCTTGTCCCAGCCGCTGGTGAGGGTAGAAGAAAACTCCTTGAGAATTTTCTTTTGATGAAAATCATAAATAAGGGTACCCACACCGCAGATCAAGTAATCCGGGTGGGGAAGATCACTGTTCCGCAGAAGTTCCATGGTATGATCGAGCAAACGGCCGGAGTTAAAACATAATACGGGGCGCCTTTCCGCCGGGATTGCTTCCCAGGCGTGCTTAAAACAGAGTGTGGCATCGGGCTTGCCGATAACCGTCCCGTCCAGGTCCGTGGAAAAGAGAGAAATCGGCTCTCCCTTCGGTTTTTTTGTATCCGTCATCCGATTGTTTTTTCCGTTCCCTTATCCGCTTCGATCCCGGTAATAATTTCAATCAAATGCCGGGCAATTTCAGTCCATGCGAAATGTTGGCGGACCATTTCACTTCCCTGGTTGGAAAGCATCTCGGCAAGACCTTCATGACGAAGGACCGCGGCCATATCCATGGCCAATTCCTCAACATTGAAGGGATCGGCAACCATAGCCTCCACCCCGTCGTTTATAAACCGGCATAATCCACCGTGCTTCGTGATAACCGTGGGTGTTCCACAGGCCATTGCTTCCACGGCCGTCATGCCGAAGGGCTCGTAACGGCTTGAAAGCACAAACAGGTCCGCCGCCCGGTAATAATCGGCAAGCTTTTCCGCGGGAATAAATCCGG
>CAYPIQ010000011.1:0-80192 GCA_964410865.1 uncultured Spirochaetales bacterium
CTAGGAGAAAGTTACGTCTCAAATATGGGGCTCATAGCTGCAAAAGTCGAGATATGTTTCCGCTGTCAAGAATAAATTATCGAACAGAAAATATTTGACAAATCGAACAATCACGGATATGATGGGACAATAGCTTGGCCTGACCACTATACCGGTAGGTGTTATATGTTGAGAAAATTAGAATTCGAACAGGTACAGAATAAGAAGTACTATATCCAGATTATAGAACAGGTGAGAAGACTGATTGCCGAAGGTACTCTCAAGGCTGGGGACCAACTTCCGCCGGAGCGGGAACTTTCGGTTCAATTCGGTACAAGCAGGGCGAGTATCCGCGAAGCCCTCAGTGCCCTGGAAATACTCGGTATTGTAGAGAGCCGCATTGGACAGGGGAATTTTATCAAGGAAGGAATAACAGGGGAGACTATCAACAGCGAAGTTCTGCGGAGTGTGCTCCAGGAGCATAGCCCATTCGAAATATACGAGGCCAGACTTGAGATAGAACCCTGTATTGCCTCCCTTGCAGCAGAAAGGGCGACACCGGAAGAGAAGGCGGAATTGAAGATGCAGCTCGACAGGATGTTAGAGATATATGAATCCATAAAGGGCGGAGAAAACCGGTCTGAAGAATACATGGAAGAAGACCGTAAATTCCACCTTATCATCGGCAAGTGTGCTCACAACAGCATACTTCACATGATTTTCTACGCTGTAAACAACATGATGAAAGAGAGCATGTGGAAAACGGTCAAGAGAAGGGGAGTTCTAGAACTTGAAAGCCTCAAGAAGTACGAGAAAGAACACAAGGCAATATACAATGCTATACGAGACGGCAAAGCTGATTCAGCCAGGAACCGGATGTTCAAGCATATTCATGGGCTGGAAAGGGATGTGTTCGAATGTTGACCGGTGGTAGATATAACAGCAGCACGGAAAGCCGGAGGTAAACATGAAATTACGGGTTGGAGTCGATACCGGGGGTACCTTTACCGACTGTGTAGTTATTGATGAGCAAGGTAAAATACATACATTTAAAGAACTATCTACTCCAAGAGATCCTTCCATTGGTTTGTACAATGTTATTCGTAAGGCAGCGTCGAGTTTCGGAAAAAACCTAGGTGAATTCCTGGCGGAACTTGATTTTTTTGCCCATGGTACTACTGTGGCAACGAATACACTTCTTACACATACCGGCGCAGTTACCGGTATGATTCTTACCGAGGGGTTTCGTGACACCCTCGAGATGAGACGGGCTCATAAGGAGAATATCTGGGATCTTTTTCTTCCTGTACCCGCGCCGTTGGTGCCGAGATACCTTCGCCTGGGGGTCGTGGAGCGAATAGATTATAAAGGGGACGTGTGTACCGAGCTGGATGAAGAATCGGTACGGGAAGCCTGTAGAATATTCAGTAAGAACGGAGACCAGGCGGTGGCCGTCTGCACCTTGTTTTCATTTCTGAATGCCGTCCACGAGGAGAGAGTACGGCAGATACTGCAGGAAGAACTACCGGAAGCATTTATTTCCCTTTCATCAGAGGTATTACCTCAGATCCGCGAGTATGAACGGTCTTCAACCACTGCGGCCAATGCCTACGTGGGGCCGAAGTTGACGGTATATCTCCAGGACCTGGAGCAAAAGCTAAAGGATGACGGCCTTTCCAGGGCATTTTATGTCACCGCTTCCAACGGCGGCGTTATGACGGCTGAAACGGCGATTCGGCATGCCTCCGCCACCCTTTTATCCGGACCGGCCGCCGGAGCGGTCGGGGCCGTCTTTTTTGCCGAACTTCTCAACAGGCGTAACCTTATCCTCATGGATATGGGAGGCACGTCCTTTGACGTAACGCTGATAAACAACGGGAATCTGACCCTCAGTACGGAAGGAGAAATTGCCGGGTACCGGGTGGCGAAGCCTATGATCGATATCAATACTATAGGCGCCGGCGGGGGGTCCATTGCCTGGATCGATAAGGGCGGCATGCTCAAGGTAGGTCCTGCTTCCGCGGGTTCCGATCCCGGTCCGATCTGTTATGACCTCGGGGGCGAGGAACCGACGGTAACGGACGTCAACCTGCTTCTTGGTTACCTGAATGAACATTATTTTCTCGGCGGTGAGATGAAGGTAGATAAAGAAAAGGCCGCGAAGATTACGGAAGAAAAAATAGCCCAACCTCTTGCCCTGGCAACTGAAGAGGCGGCGGCCGGAATATTCAAGATCATCAATCAGAATATGGCGGATGCCGCAAAGGTCGTCTCGGTTCAGAGGGGCCATGATCCGCGTGAATACTGCCTGGTCAGCGCGGGCGGCGCTTGCTCGATACATGCCTGTAAAATCGCCGAGGAGATAGGTTCGACCACGGTAATCGTCCCCAGGGCCGCCTCGGTCTTCTGTGCCCTGGGCATGCTCGAGTCCAATATCAAGCTGGATCATGTCAAGACATACAACGCAACCATCCCCGGTATCGACCTGAAGGATTTTAACACGGTTATCGAGGAGGTGGAGAAAAAAGCCCTGAAAGAATTGCTGCAGGAAGGTGTGGAAAAAGAACGGGCCACCCTGCTTCGTCACCTGGATATGCGATACGTCGGGCAACATCACGAGGTAACGGTGGATATTCCCCACGGATGCGTAATAGAAGAAAGGCACATCAAGGAAATGGCGGATGCGTTTCACAACGCCCACGAGAAACTCTACACCTACGCATCGCCGGAAAATCCTGTAGAAATAATGGGACTGCGTATTACCGCCGTAGGAGCCGTGGATAACGCCATGATAGAAGAGGGGACGGTATTGGAGACTGATATTTCTTCAGCCTACAAAGACAGTCGGGATGTGTATTTCGAGGAAGAAAACGGATTTACGAACACCCCGGTATACGACCGTGGAAAGCTCTCGCCCGGGATGACCCTTCAGGGTCCTGCAATTATCGAGGAGAGGATAACAACCATCGTTGTCCATCCCCGCTGGCATATGGAGGTCGACACGTACGGAAACATCATAATGGAGGAGGCGAAATGAGCGCGACCCCAAGACGGAAGAAAGAATTCGAGGGTGCCAAGGATCCTATCACCATGTCCGTTATTTATAACCGTCTTCTGACCATAAATCAGGAGATGGGCATTACGATGATCAATACATCCATTTCTCCTATCTTTGCGGAGGTACACGATTTTTCCTGTGCCATCTGCGACTGGGAAAACAGGATCGTGGCGCAGATTGACGGGGTTCCCTCCCACACCGCCTCGGCGATGGAATCGGTAAAGGCGATTACCGAATATTTCAAAGGAGACATCCACGACGGGGATGTGTTTATCCTCAACGATCCCTACACCGGGGGAACTCATCTTCCGGATATTACCATCGTAAAACCGATCTACTACGAGGGTGAACTACAGTTTATCGCTATAAACAGGGCGCACCACGGAGACGTGGGCGGGATAGAGCCGGGCTCCTATTCACCCAACGCCACGGAACTCTTCCAGGAGGGGATCAGGATTCCTCCGGTACGCCTATACCGTGATAACAAGCCTATCATGGATGTGGTGGACATGATCAGGATGAACACGAGGCTGCCGGATGCACTCTGGGTGGATATAAAGGCCATGGTCGCCTCCTGCAGGGTGGCGGAAAGAAGGATTACCGAACTACTGGAGAAATACGGCATTCAAAAGACCCGGGAAACCATCGAGGATATCCATGAATATGCCGAACGGCGGATGCGCATGGAAATCGAAAAACTTCCGGACGGAGTGTATGAGGGAGAAACGCATCTCGATTCCGACGGCTTTTCTGAAGACCCCATCCGAATAAAGACACGCATTACCATCAAAGGAGACGAGGCGTGGGTCGACTTTGACGGTTCCGATTCTCAGGTCACAGGTTTTGTGAACTCGCCGCCGGCTAATACCGAAACCTGTGTTTATGTTGCCTTTCTTACAACCGTTACAACACCGGATATCCCCCATAACCAGGGCGTCTACCGACCTATCCATATATCCGCCCCTGAAGGATCCATCGTTAATCCTAGATTTCCGGCTCCGGTGGCGGCCTGTACCCTGGATACGGCCTGCGCCATCCTCGAGGCATGCTGGATGGCCCTGAGCGATGTGCTCCCGGACAGAGTCCCGGCCGGTTGGAACAGGTGGAACGGTGCACTGATTTCCGGTATCGATCCGAGGACGGAAGAGTTCTACGTTATGTTCGGTTTTAACGGATTCGGCGGTGCCGGCGGCATGTCAGGGATGGACGGACGGCACTATATCGGCGACGGTATCGATCTGGGAGGACTTATCGCTCCGAACATAGAGACAAATGAAACCGACTATCCGCATATTACCGAATTCAACGAATTTACCACGGATTCCTGCGGGCACGGTGAATTTCGCGGAGGCTGCGGCGCCAAATACAGGATACGGATGTATGACGATTCTCCGAATCTCGTCATGTTCGGCGATGGAAGGGTGTTTCCGCCATACGGGCTCTTTGGCGGAAAACCGGGAACACCGAACATGGCGTATATCAACGAGGGCTTGGAAGGTGAAAGACTCCTGGCGTCAAAGGAGGCCGCGGAATTGACCGGCGGTACCACCTACACATCCTATCCCTCCGGTGGCGGCGGCTGGGGTGATCCGCTGAATCGGGATCCCGAACTCGTGCGCATGGATACGAGAAACGGCATAATATCAGAAAAGAGCGCGCATGAGATTTACGGTGTAGTTTTCACCGGAGATACCTTTGAAATAGATGAAGAGAAAACAACCGGGCTGCGGAAGCGCCTGAAAGGAGAGAGAAATGGATGACATCCGTAAAATAGCCGTACTCGGTGCAGGCAGCGGCGGATTCATGGCGGCAGCGGATATGGGAAACATGGGGTACGAGGTAGCCCTGTTTTCCAGGAACGACGTAAAAGTAAAGGGTGTCCGGGAGAAGGGCGGAATAGAGGTGCTGGACATAGATTCCAACCCCACGGGGATGTTCGGCCGCGTAGAATGGGCAGGCAGCGATATTGCGGAAGCGGTAAAGGGAGCACAGGTCATTCTGAACCCGGTACCGTATTTCGTGTGCGAAGAATACGCCCGCCTTGCCGCCCCCCACCTGGAAGAAGGGCAGGTGATTATCTACCTTGGAAAGGGAGGCGCTTCACTGACCTGGGCCAAGGTTTTACGGGAGATGGGAATAGACAAGAAGATATATCTCGCCGACGCAAACACCCTGCCCTACGGAACGTCGAGAAAGGGTGACTGGCAGGTCAGGCTGGAGAACAGAACCCAGAACCTCATTATCGCCACTTTTCCCGGTAGGGACGTAGACTATGTAAAAACGGTGGCGGAGAAAGTCTTCCCGGCAAAAAACGGGTATACTATCCGCGCGGGGCGAAACCCCATCGACTCGATTCTGGTGGACTATAACGCCATTACCCATACACCGCCGATGATATGTAATGCAGCCAGACTGGAAATGGGGGAAGAGGATTTTCATCTCTTTGGAAAGAAAGAAACTACCCCCGGTGTGGTACGCCTGATAGAGAGAATCGACCGGGAGAGGATGGCCATCGGAAAGAAGATCGGGCTGGAGCAGCACCCCCTGGAGGAGGAGATCTTCCTGGTAAAGTGGAACCCCAACCAGGAAGACTATGTCCTGCCCCTGTATGATGCCATTCATACACCCTACCTGGAGGTGTGCGAGGGGCCCTTTACCCTGGAGACCCGGCACCTCACCGAGGATATACCCTACGGCCTGGTCACCTTTTCTTCCCTTGGAAAACTGCTGGGTGTACCCACACCCGTAAGCGACGCAGTTATAACAATTGCGGAGGGATTGCTGGACAGGGATTTCCGGGAAATAGGTAGGACAGTTGAAAGTATGGGAATAGATCCGTCGTGGACGGTTGAACAGGTTAAAAATTATCTTGAAACCGGTGAAGTATAAACTGAGGGAGGAAGAGAGCAAATGAAAAATTTAAAAGGAAGAGATATTACCGGAATAACGGATTTCGACAGGGAAGAAATAGAATTTACCATCGAAGTCTCGAAAGAACTCAAGCGTATGCTTAAAATGGGCATGCCCCATCGTCTCTTGGAGGGCCGGAGCCTGGGAGGAATTTTTGAATCGCCTTCTACCCGGACGAGTGTATCCTTTGAAACGGCTATGACTCAGTTGGGCGGCCATATGATGTGGCTCGACCAGAACCGTTTATGGGTCGGTGAAGCGGCGGAAGAAGACTGGCATGATACCATTTATACCATTTCCCGTTACCTGGACGGTATTGCCTATAGGGCTATTCGAAGAGACCGTCTCGAATCCGCCGCGAAGTACGCGGATATACCCCTTTTAAATGCGTCCTGCCCGGTGGAGCATCCATGCCAGGCCTTTGCCGATGTTATGACCATGAACGAGAAAAAGGGACCGGTAAGGGGCGCCAAGGTAGCCCTTCTCTGGGGATATCGTACGGCAAATCCTCCGGCGGGATTGACAAATTCTACCATGCTGATGGCGGGGAAACTCGGTTTTAATCTCGAGATTGCCTGCCCGGAAGGATTCGAGCCGGATATGAACCTTAAAAAAATCGCCGACGCGGCCGCTGAAGAAAGCGGCGGTAGTGTAAAAATCGTGCGCAGTTACGAAGAAGCGGTAAAGGACGCCGATTTTATCAATGTGTATTCATGGGTTTCTCCGGAGGTGTTTGCAAAGGGCCTGGAAACCCATTTTCAGGGGGATCCGGAATTCCAGGAAAAGAAGAATAAACTCGCCGACGGATCCTGGTGTGTTGACAAGAAGGTAGTGGATATGGCGAAGAAAGATGCCATGGTCATGCACTGTCTGCCCGTTTCGAGGAATACCGAGGTTACCGACGAAGTCCTGAACAGCGCGAAATCGATCATCTTCGACGAGGCTGAGAACAGGCTGCATACTGAGAAAGCTCTCCTCGCCCTGCTCATGGGAGGATACCGTTAACGTGGGTGCAGATTCGAAGGACCGAGAAGTAAGGATCGTTCATTATATCAACCAGTTTTTTGCGGGCATCGGCGGAGAAGATGCTGCGGATGAACCGGTGGGTTTCGAGGACGGACCGAAGGGGCCGGGGACCGGACTCTCCGGCCTCATGAAAGGACGGGGCAGTATTGTCAGGACAATCTGGTGCGGCGACAACCGTATGAATACCGACACGGAGGCATCCCTGGCCGAAATCGAAGCACTGATCAACGAGGTTCGGCCGGATGTTGTAGTCGCCGGTCCGGCCTTTAACGCCGGCAGATACGGTCTTGCCTGCGGATATGTGGGACGCCTGGCCCGGAAGAAGCTCGGTATCCCCGCTCTTGTGGCTATGTTTCCGGAAAACCCTGCGGTGGATATCTTTAAAGAGGATGTATACATCTACCCGGTGGGAGAAAAAGCCGCCGCCATGCGTCAAGCCCTTCCCGTCCTGGCCCCGGTTGTCCTGAAGCTCGGAAAAAACGGGACCCTGGGTTCGGCACTGGAAGACGGCTACATACAGAGCGGCATACGTCGGAACGAATTCGTGGAAAAATCCGCGGCTGACAGGGCCATAGAGATGTTGATGAAGCGCCTGGCCGGGGAGTCTCCGATGACGGAAGTCCCTCTGAGGAGTTTCGAAAGGGTAGACCCCGCACCGCCGTTATCCGACTTGAAGTCGGCGACCATTGCCATAGTAACCGGCGGCGGCATGGTCCCGAAGGGTAATCCGGATAAGCTGAAGCAGGCCTTTGCAGACCGGTACGGAGTATATTCCATCGAAGGGCTCCAGGAGCTGCCCGCCGGCGATTTCAAGGGTATCCATGGGGGGTACGATTCATCCTGGGTGGATGAAGACCCGGACAGGGTCGTGCCCCTGGATGCCTTGAGGGTGCTGGAAAAAAAGGGCCGTTTTGCAAAACTGCACAACGAATATTACGCCCTCGCCGGTATCGGTACTAACGTCGCCATGAGCAAGAAACTCGGCGCCGCTATTGCGGAAGAATTGAAAAGGAAGGGTGTATCCGCCGCGATATACACCTCTACCTGAGGTACCTGTACTCGTTGCGTGTCAACGATGCAGAAAGAAGCCGAGCGTGCCGGTATCCCGGCATCCCTCATCACGGCAATTCCTTCGGTGGCTAAATCGGTGGGCGTGAGCCGGATCATCACCGGTGGAGGCATTCCGTATCCCTCGGGTGACCCCGAATTGCCCGCGGAAAGAGAAATGGAATTCAGGATGCGAATTGTCGAAAAAGCCCTTGAAGCCCTGACAACCAGTGTAGACGGACCCAGGATATTCAATGTTACAATCGCCTAGGAAGGATGCAAGATGAAACTTGAAAGAGGATATTTTACATTAAAGAATCTGGAGTTCGGAGAGACCACTGGGCTGGATGGAGGAACACTGCGGGTACACAAGCAGGAGCTTGAAAAACTCATCCTGGACCAGGACGATAACCACAACCTAGCTTCAATTGAACTGGAGATTGTAGTCCCCGGGGAAAATACCAGAATCGTACACCTGCTGGACACACTGCAGGTGGGGGTGAAAGTCGCGGGAGAAGGCTCGTTCATGCCCGGTCAATTGTCGGACCCGACCATTGCCGGGAACGGCAGAACACACTTGATAACAAACCTGGCGGTTATGGAATGTGCCGAACTTCCCTGGGCGGGAAAATCGGCACTGCTGTATCCCCGTGAGGCTATTGTCGATATGATCGGCCCGGCGGCGGGATATTCACCCTTCTCCGAGACCTTCAATCTTATCTTGAAAATGGAGATGAAAAAGGGAGCAAGCGACGTTGAATACGATAATGCCGTAAGAAACGCCGGGGTTCGGTGCGTGCGGTACCTGGGGGAGATAATTCGGAATCTGCAGCCGGAAGAAGTGGAAGTCTTCGATTTCGATACGCCGGTGGACCCCGACTTACCGAAGATTGCCTATGTCACCCAATGTCAGAACCAGGGCACATACTCCAATACATTTCTTTATGGTTGGGATGTTCATAATATCGTACCGGTGAGATTGTCTCCGACGGAAATCATGGACGGGTGTATTGTCAGCGGTAATTACGTCTGGCCGTGTTTTAAAATACCAACATATATCCAGGCAAATCTGCCTGTGGTTATGAAGCTCTCCCGTATGCACGGAAAGACCTGCAATTTCGTCGGGGTCGTCTTCGACCGGGGTCACAATAATTCTCATTTCGAGAAGCAGAGAATCGCCAATATTGCGGCCAACCAGGTTAGAATGCTCGGCGCCGAAGGTGTCGTGATTTCCTGGGAAGGCGGGGGCAACGCGGCCACCGACGCCATGCTGACCCTTCAGACCTGCGAAAAGTGGGGTATCAAAGCGGTACCCTTTACCTTCGAGTTCGGAGGCCCGGACGGGACCGAAGGTATTCTCTTGGTGGATGATGTACCCGAGGCGTCTTACATCGTTTCAACAGGTTCAATAGAAAAACCCACTACCGTTCCGAAGGTCGACAGGGTTGCCGGCGGCGACAGGCTGCGGCTGCAGATGGAGATGGGCGGAGAGAGCGAACCGGCGGAGGTCGAGAGGACCTTTGACGTTATAACGGCTTTTTACTGCGGCGGTAACCAGAGCGGTATAGGCCGGCTGGCCGGGGTTCCGTATTAATAATCCCATAGGAAGGAGGTGATAGAGCATGCTGGAAGGGAAGAAGATTATTATCCTAGGCGACAGGGACGGAATACCCTCCCAGGCAATAGAGAATTGCCTGGCAGGGAAAAACGTAGAAATAGTCTATTCCGCGACGGAATGCTATGTCTGAACGTCGGCGGGTGCAATGGACCTGGAGAATCAAAAACGGGTCATGAACCTGACTGAGCAGCACGGGAAGGATAATCTCCTGGTGCTGATGGGCGGAGGCGACGCCGAGGCGAGCGGCCTGGTAGTCGAAACCGTCATGTCCGGCGATCCGGCATATGCCGGTCCATTGACAGGAGTCCAGTTGGGACTCCCGGCGTATCACATTGTCGAACCGGAAATAAAGAACGAAATCGATCCTGATATATACGAAGAAAATATCGGTATGATGGAGATGGTCCTGGACATTGATGCTATTATCAACGAAGTTACTTCAATACGTAAGCAATGTTCATAAACAACCTGTGGAGGAGACCGCGCGATGATTGAACTTTCCAAGGAGAACTACGACACGGAAGTAATCGAATCCCAACGTACTGTGGTTGTTGATTTCTGGGGAGAAAACTGTGTACGATGTATGCAGATTATGCCCGGAATGGAAGAACTGGCGGATGAGTTCGAGGGGCGCGCGGTCTTCGCCAAAGTGAATATACAGGGGAACAGAAGGTTGGCCATGCGGGAACAGGTTATGAGTCTGCCTTCGGTTCTTATCTATAAAAACGGGGAACGTAGGGCTTTTCTTACCGGAAATTCCTTTACCGCGGATGATGTGCGGCAAAAACTAACGGAGGTTCTTGATGCCTGAAGGGTCCGGCGCACGGCTGACCGCCTGTTCCTATAACCTCTTTCACGCTCCTTATTTTCTCAAAACCCTGGGAACGACACCCTCCGGCGAGAGGACGGCGCATCCGGACTCGGACTTCCTCGAGAATCTGGATTCATCTATCAGAAGTTACTCCGACGCCGTATCGTATCCGCCGAACCAGGTTTTTATTGGAAACCTCGACCCCAGGGACCTGCCGGATCAGCCGTGGTATACCAGGAAGAACGGCGGCCGGTCGAGCGGGGAGTTCGGGGATATACTCGATGAGATCGCCCTGTACGGTCTCATCAAGTATTCCGATGTGTTCGACCTGGTACTATTCGAACACGATTTCTCAAAGAGTGCTCTTGAAAGATTAGAGCCCCTGCCGGCCATGAAAGGCGCCGACCTTTCCGCCCTCGGCCAAGGGAAGGACCGGGCTGCTATAGAAAAAGCCCTGGAAGAAGGGGCTTTCCCCCTTTATTCGGACGAGCTCCTTGTCGGGTGTATCCGGGCGGCCCATCCTACTGATGAAAATCTCTCCGCCCATACCATGGCGGAGAATCTTGCGGCCAAGGCCACAGCGGTCTACGCCATGAGAAGACTAAACAGCCTCTACGGCCGGGACCCGGCTGATATCCAGTACATTATCGAAACCTCCGAGGAAGCCTGCGGCGACATGAACCAGCGTGGAGGGGGTAATTTCGCCAAGGCGGTGGGGGAACTGGCAGACCTCCGTGAAGCTACCGGCAGCGACACCCGGTCTTTCTGCGCGGGTCCCGTTCACGGGCTCATGCAGGCGGCTTCTTTGGTGGCATCCGGCACCTTCAGCAGGGTCGCAGTGCTGGCCGGAGGTACAACCGCCAAACTGGCCATGAATGCAAAAAAACATATTGCCGGGGGGCTCCCCGTTCTGGAAGATGTCCTGGCATCCTTTGCCGTCCTGGTTGAACGGGGCGAAGGGAATGGGCTTGTCATACGGATTGACGCCGTCGGCACCCATACCATCGGCGCCGGTGCGGCGCCCCAGGCGGTTATTGGTAAACTGGTGGCGGATCCCCTGGAAAAGGCCGGCCTGGCATTTTCCGATATTGGCGTGTACGCGCCGGAACTCCATAACCCGGAGATAACCGTGCAGGCCGGCGCCGGGGATGTAACATTGCAAAATCTCAAGATGATCGCCGCCATGGCGGTGATGAAAAAAGAGATAACCCGGGACGATATAAACAGGTTTATTAATTCCCACGGCGTCGGCGGGTGGGCGCCGACCCAGGGACACATTCCTTCGGGCATACCGGCCCTGGGATGGTTTTTGAAATGGGCGGAAAATGGGAGCTTCAGACGAGGACTTGTTATAGGAAAGGGCAGCCTGTTTCTAGGAAGAATGACAAACCTCTTCGACGGTGTTTCCCTTATCCTAGAGGTGCCTGAAGCACGGGCAGAGGAAACGGTGGACAGGCCGCGAAGGGTGGTTGCATGGGATACCCCCGGGCAACCGGCGGACCTGAGGCTGGGTTTTACGGTCACCGGGGCTGAAACTCCCATGGAAGAACTCGAATTCGCTGCTTCGGCCTTCATGGAACAAAACGACAACAGCTATATAAAACTCTATTGTTCGGCGTCGGAGAGGGATAATCAATCCTCGATGGAGGCGGATCTGCGGCGGGGCACTATCGACGGAGCCCTTACCTTTCATTACAATTTTCCCATCGGAACAGCCACGACCGGTCTTGTACGGATTCCTCCGGAGGGAAAAGCACTGTTTATAGCCACCGCCACCGGCACGACGGCACTCAATCGGGTGCATGCCCTGGTAAAGAACGCCCGCTACGGCCGCGCTGTGGCCCGAGCGTGGGGTATCGATGATCCTCTCATCGGATTTTTAAACCTGGAAGGAGCAGCCTCGGCTTTGAAGGCCTATAAAAAACTTATAGATTCAGGCTACCGGGCTTCACACGCCGTATCGACCAGGGGCGGCGACGGACTTTTACGGGGAAACGACATACTAAAAGGCGCCTGTGATGTCCTGGTATGCGATTCTCTTACCGGGAATGCTGTTGTAAAACTCATTTCAGCCTATGACTCGGCGGGAGTTAAGGAAACCTCAGGTGCGGGCTACGGCTGCGGCCTGTTCGAAGGAAAGCCTGTGGGGATCATATCCCGGGCAACAGGTGCTTCCGTAGCCGCGGCAGCCCTGGAGTACCTGGCAAAAATGGTACAAGGGTCCTTCGCTGATATACTGCAGGATGAAATTACGACGGCGGAACGGGCCGGGTTGGATGAGATTCTGAAACACTTCGGCACTGATGAAGGGTTCCCCAAAGAAAAAAAAGAGACCGGCGGAAGAAGGGCGATGCCGGAGAAAACACCGGTGGATTCGGCCGTCGAAGGAATAGATGTTCTCGAGATCGAATATGCCGTTGAAGAACTTCTGGCGGCGGGCATATACTGTGAACCGGGTATGGGATGCACCGGACCCGTGGTAATGGTATCGTTCGCAAACAGGGAAAAAGCGGTAGAAATACTCAAAGATAGATCCTTTCTTTAGGAGGTCAGGGTATGGGTATAGGTTTTAATATACAGCATGATAAATGCACTGAATGTAAACGTTGTGTAACGGCATGTTCGCTCGCCAAGGCGGGCTACATACAGCCTCTTATTTCCAGAATCGGGATACGGAAAAAATGGCCTGAACCCCCGGATATATTCCTATGCCGTTTCGAGGATTGCGAGGATAAGCCGTGTATAGACGTATGTCCGACGGAAGCCATCTACGAACAGGACGGGTATATCCTTATCAGTGATGCAGCATGTAGCAGTTGTGGAGCCTGCGTGTCCGCCTGTCCGTATCAGGCTATAACTATGAACTCTAAAACGGGAGTGGCCGTTAAATGCGATTTTTGCGGGGGAGACCCGGAGTGCGTCAAGGTATGTGTAACCGGAGCTATAACGGTAAAGGAGGCTGCGGAATGACCGGAAGCATGAACGACAGAATGTTGCGAATAAATTGTACCGATCAATCTTCATCCATATGGAGTGTACCGGAGACTGTGCGGGAGTACGTAGGAGGTATGGGATACGGTACGCGAATACTGGTTGACGAGGTTGATCCGGCTGTGGATCCCCAGGCGCCGGAGAACAAGATCATCCTTACCACGGGACCCCTGACGGGAACCGATGCGCCGATGCACCCCCAGGCCTGCATCGTTACCAAGTCACCCTTGAGCGGCACCATTTTAAATTGTTACGCCGGGGGTTTTCTCGGGCCGGAGATAAAATTCTGCGGAATCGACGGTGTTATCCTGGAAGGGTGTTGCGAAAGTTGGATGTACGTCATCGTGGAAGACGATAAAGTAACCTTTCACGGGGCAGGTGCCATAATGGGACGCAGTACGGAAGAAGCGGAGCGTGTCTTGAAGGAAAAGCACGGACAGGACTTGGTTACCCTTTCCATCGGCAAGGCCGGAGAAAACGGTGTGGCCATGGCTTCTATCTTCTCCGAGACCCGTACCTTCGGCCGTGGTGGAGCAGGGGCGGTTTTGGGTTCAAAACGAATAAAAGCCATGGGTTTTCGCGGATCAAAGGGAGTGGATGTGGCCCATCGGGGTGATTTCCGTTTCTTGGTAGCGGAGAACATGGAAACCATACAAAAAGCCTGCCAGGAGGAGTTCGATCTTGTAGGAATGTTTTCCCGCTTCGGTACCGGAGCCGGCATGGGGTTGGTGCAGTCCCGGGGTGGACTTGCCACGAGAAACCACAGTTACGGCACCTTTGATAAGGCGGACAAGATAGACGGCTTCTACTACGAAAAGAACTTCTATACCCACTGGGTTTCATGTTTCGGCTGTCCCGTGCATTGCGGTAGGGTGCATAAATTCACCGGCCGTAACGGGAAAAAGTTATGGGGTCGAGGGCCTGAATACGAGACGATGTTCGCCTTGGGGTCGAATCTTCTCAACGGAGACCCCGATGTACTGGCTGAGGCAAATCGACTGACTGAATTATACGGAATGGATTCACTGACCACCGGCGTAACCATAGCCTGGGCAATTGAAATGGCGGAAAAAGGTCTCCTCATGACCGACCCCGGCCTGGTCCTGAAATTCGGTGACGGCAATTCCATCCTTGATCTGATAATAAAGATCGGTGAATGTGAAGGAATCGGGAAGCTTCTTGCAAAAGGACCTAAAAGGGCTGCCTTTGAGGTCGGCGAAATATACGCCGGATCGGCCATGCAGGTCAAGAACTCGGGCTTCGCCGCATGGATGCCCCGGCGAATGAAGGGAATAGCCCTGGCATTCGCCACCTCGAACCGCGGGGCTTGTCACAAGCGGGGTCCCATCGGCGCCGAGATTACCGGACAGGTAGACATGGACAGTTACGAGGGAAAGGCATCCTTGGTCAAGAGTATCCAGGATACGGTAAACGCGATTTTTACCCTGGTCTCCTGCCGGTTTCACGAGTTCATATCTCCCCATGAAATCTATCCGAGGTATATTCGCGCCGCCACCGGACAAGAGATGAGTCTTCAGGAATTCTACGATTTGGGCGAAAGGATCTGGAACCTGGAGAAACTTTTCAATATCCGGGCGGGATTCTCCAGGAAGGACGATTACCTTCCTGCCCGGTGTTACGAACCCATCCTGGGTGAAGCCTCGGAAGGGGCTGTTATCGAGAAGGAAAAATGGGACGCCATGTTGGATGAATATTACGATCTCCGCGGCTGGGACCGGGAAGGTGTCCCAAAAGACTCCACCCTGGAAAGGCTGGAGATATCGAGACTCTAGGAGAATACCGGGGCATGGTTGTGCGGTTTCAACTTTTCGGATATTTCAAGGCAATGACGGGACAGGATTCTATATCCATCGAACTGGAAGACGCCTCCGACCGAAGAGTATTGGATGCACTGAAGGCTGTAAACGACAGATTCGCCGGGTACGGTTTCAGTATTATGAAAGACGGCGGATTAAAGAAGGGAATTCTCGTGTTACTGAAGACTCCGGCAGGAAAGTCTCTCCCTGTAAGGGATGATTATCCCCTTACCGGTGAAAATCCTGTACTTGTACTCTCGAATCTTATGGGAGGAGGTTAAGAAGCTGATGGAATACTATGTTCCGCATACTATAGTGGATGCCGTCGAAAAAGCCGCGGGCAAGACTTCCACGTCATTTATTGCCGGTGGAACGGACCTCTCCCTGATGTTGTACGACGGTATCCGTCATCCGGACACACTGATCGATATAAGCGCGGTGGAGGACATGACGGGGGTGAATCGCTCGGGCGAGCTTCTAACACTGGGAGCGGCAGTTACGATGAAGGACCTGGCAGGTTGCCCGGATGTGCCGGCGTGCCTCTCCCGGGGTGCCGCCTTGCTAGGTTCTCCGCAAATCAGGAGTGTGGCAACCCTGGGCGGAAATATCTGCAATGCCTCTCCCTGCGGAGATACGCTGCCGGGGCTCCTGGTCCTGAACGCGGAACTGCTTTTGAGAAGTGCTTCGGGTGAGCGCACTGTTTCGGCGGAAGATTTTTTTACCGGTCCCAAATCCACGGTCCTTCGACCGGGAGAGATGTTGGTATCCGTAACCTGTTCTGCAGAGAATATCCGGGGACACTCAGGGTTTTCCAAAATAGGAAAACGGCGGGGCCAGGTGATAAGCCAGGCCAACGCCGCCGTGTGGTTCAGAGTAGAGGATTCAGGGATCATCGGCGATATCCGCATTGCCGTCGGTTCGGTGGCCCCGGTACCGATGAGACTGGGAGAGATGGAAGATTACCTGCGGGGTAAGGCCCTTGACGGCTCTTTAAAGGATTATATCCGGCGGACGGCCGGATCAATGGTCTCACCAATATCCGATGTACGGGCTTCAGAGTGGTACCGACGGGACATTATCGGATCGCTGATAGTCGATGCCCTGGAGACGGCGACGGAGGGAGGCCGTATATGAAAATATCATTCACCTGTAACGGAAAGCAGATAAGCGTTGATGTACCTCCCGAGACAAGGGCGCTGGATGTCCTCAGAGATCGACTCGGATTGACCGGTGTCAAGGAAGGATGCGGCAGGGGTGAGTGCGGTGCCTGTACCATTCTCCTGGACGGAAAGCCGGTTTCTTCCTGCCTTCTTCTTGCTCCGAAGCTGGAAGGCAAGAACATTCTTACGATAGAAGGCCTTGAACGGCCCGACGGGACCCTCCATCCCCTGCAGAAAGCCTTTCTGGAAGAGGGAGCCGTACAGTGCGGGTTCTGTACCCCCGGGATGATTATGAGCTCGAAAGCCCTGCTCGATGAAAATCCCCGGCCGGGAACGGAAGAAATCGAAGAGGCCCTCAGCGGAAATATCTGCCGTTGCACCGGGTACGTAAAAATTGTCCGGGCGGTACGGCGCGCGGCGGAGTCCTGTGGTGGGGAGGACCGGGATGAGTGAAGAAAGGCTGAATATAATCGGAAAACGGGTGCAAAAGATCGACGGTTACGACCTTGTTACCGGAAGGGCTAAATTCGCCGGGGACCTTCGTTTTCCTGAAATGCTCTACGGTTTTGCCCGCCGGGCAGGTGTCCCCGCGGGAATACTCCGGCGCATAGACAAGGAGAAAGCCCTCGAGGTGCCCGGGGTTGTCCGTGTCCTGACGGCCGAGGATATACCGGGTCCGAACATCATCGGAATTCTGCCGCCCTTTGATCAGCCTGTACTGGCACAAAGGGAGATACGATACGCGGGAGAATCTGTAGCCTTTGTTATCGCCGAGACGAAGGAAGCGGCAAAAAAAGGCGCCGCCGCACTGACGGTCGAGATAGAAGAGCTGCAGCCGGTATTAACCGTGGATGAAGCCCTGGCGGAAAACGCGCGGTTTATCCACAACTCCGGAAATACTACCTTTTCGCGGAAACTGGTAAAAGGAGACGCCGACAGGGCCCTGGAAGAAGCCGAAGTGGTCGTGGAGAATACTTACGAGACATCCTTCCAGGAACATGCCTACCTTGAGCCGGAGACGGATATGGCGGTCCCCATGGGGGACGGAAGGATAACGGTATATGCTTCATGCCAGTCGCCCTTTCACCTGCGGGGCCATATAGCCTGTAATCTCGGGGTTCCGGCGGGGCGAGTCAAGGTGATTCAGGCAAACACCGGCGGGTCCTTCGGAGGAAAGGATGATGTGGCCACCGAAATCGGTGTTCTTGCCGCCCTGGGAGTTCAAAGGACCGGAAGGCCCGTCCTGGTAGCCCATGAACGGGAAGAATCGATTACCGGTTCAAGCCTGAGACATGCTTCGAGGATACGGTATATTACGGCGGCAAAGCGCGACGGCACCATTATTGCCAGGAAAATACATATTCTGCTGGACGGGGGAGCTTACGCTGCCGAGAGTCCCTTTGTGGTTATGAAAGCCCTTATCCACGCAGCCGGTCCCTATCGCATACCCCACGTGTTCGTGGAATCCACGGCGGTGTACACAAACAAAACCTACGCCGGGGCCTTCAGGGGGTTCGGCGTGCCCCAGGTTACCTTTGCCTCGGAATCGCAGATGGACGAGCTGGCCCTGAAACTCGGGATGGATCCCCTGGAGCTGAGAAGAAAAAACGCTCTTCTTCCGGGGGACGCCACCGCCACCGGCCAGGTCATGGAACGCTCGGTAGGGATAGTGCCGGCCATTGATGCCATCAGGCAGAGGAGCTCTTCTTTGAATAAGCCGGTGCGGGACGGCCGGTATGTGTACGGAACGGGTTACAGTTGCATGCTCCAGGGGATATCCAACGGTGCGGAGGGGGTCGATGTCGTCGGCGCCTCGGTACAGGTAAGCCAGGACGGCAGTGCGGTAGTCGGTATAGGTCTTACTGAGCTCGGACAGGGCTCCAGGACGGTATATGCCCAGATAGCTGCTGAGGAACTGGGAATACCCATGTCCGAGATTACCGTACGACAGGTCGATACCGACTCCGTCCATGACAGCGGACCGACGGTTGCCTCCCGCAGTACCACCGTCGGGGGCATGGCAGTGCAGAAGGCGGCCCGGGAGGTAAAGGGTTCCCTCCTGCACATGGCCTCGCTGATGATGGAAACTGAAAAAGATCGGATAACCTTTGAAGACGGCTTTGCAGTACTGATCGGCAAACCTGAAGTGCGAATACCCCTTCGGGAGGTGGCCACGGCGGCCTACTGGACCGGGTTTCCCCTGATGAACCTGGCATTCTCCAGGGCGCCGGCGGCGGAATACGATCACGAGACACATCAGGGAACTATCTACATCGCCTACAATTTCGGCGCGCATATGATGAGGGTAAGAATAGACACCTGGACCGGCGAGGTCAGGGTCGAGGAACATGCCGCGGCTCACGATGTCGGTAGGGTCGTTAATCCCCTTGGACTGGAGGGGCAGGTGGAAGGCGGGTCTCTTACAGGATTGGGATTAGCCCACCTGGAAAAGATCGAATATAAAAATGGTATCATCACCAATGCGAACTTTGCCGACTATGCTGTTCCGAGTATCCGTGACAGGATACCCACCGAAACTATCTCCATCGAAGATCACAATCCCACCGGTCCTTATGGTGCCAAGGGGGTGGGAGAACCGCCGGTGGCTGCGGCCGCTTCATGTTTTGCCAATGCCGTGGCCGACGCGCTGGGGGTAAGAATACGTAAGCTGCCCATTACCCGGGAGGATATTCTCCGGGTATTGAAGGAAAAGAATGGGAAGCTAGGAGGAACAGGAAATGGCTGACTTGCTTATTAAGAACGGGCTCGTAATGACCTGCGAACCGGATGTGCTTACCGGTACGGTCTATCCGAAGGGGGCAGTAGCGGTTGACGGCCACCGGATTCTGGAGATCGGAGACTCGGAAGAGATGGTAAAGAAGTACGGTGATTCTTCCGAGATCATCGATGCCGCCGAACGGATAGTTATGCCCGGTTTCATTATAACTCACACCCATATGCCCTACGTCCTGGGTCATAACCAGCCTGTGGATGTTACCCGGCTGAGGAGCTTCTGGGATATGCTGCAGAAGATGGGCTGGGAGTGGCTGGAAGACCTGATCACCGGCCAGGGGGTATATGCGTCCACTCGGTACGCCTCATTGAAGATGCTGAAAAGCGGAACCACCACGGTGTGCGACCTGGTGGAGGCTCCGAACGATCTGCCGGGGCCCCTGGAATATTCGGTGCGGGCGATAAATGAATCGGGCATCCGGGCCCAGCTCGGATACGAGGTGACCGAACGGGTTCCCGGAGTGTCCATCCTCGAAAAACTAGACCCCGGTATGGCCGAAAAGGGGTTTCAGGAAAATCTTTCCCTCCTCTCGAAGTATCCGGCCAAGGGTGAAGGAAGAATCCGGGGCCGCCTGGGGATTCATACGGCCTACACAAATTCCTTCGAAACCCTTAAAAAAGCCCGGGCACTGGCCGATGAATACGGCTGCGGTATCCAGATACATATCGCGGAGATTCCCAGGGTATTCCTGGTGGAGAAGTACGGTAAATCCGCGCCGCAGGTCCTTGAAGAATGTGGACTCCTCGGACCGGATGTAGTGGCCGCCCATTGCATCGATCTGAATGATGAGGATCTGGATATCCTTATGCGTAACCAGGTAAATGTCGTCCATACCCCTATGACCAATTCCCTGGGAGGTAACGGCGTGGCCAGGATACCGGAAATGCTCGAGCGGGGGATGAACGTAAGTATCGGCCATGATTGTTTTTTTACCCTTGATACCGCCGAGTACATCCGTTACACCTACCTTGTGCACAAGATTCACAATGCAAATCCGGCTCTAATCCCACCATTCCAGGCGCTGGATATGGTGCTCGGTAATGCGGCGCGAGCCCTGGGTATGCAGGATGAGATCGGAAGCCTGAAGGCCGGGAAAAAGGCCGACCTGGTCCTGATCAAGCCGGATAGTCCGAGTCCCACCAACGCGGCAACGGCCATGTCCTATTTCACCACGACCTTCCAGGGTTCCCAGGTTGATACGGTTATCGTGGACGGTGAAGTGGTGGTGAAAAACAGGAAATCCACCCGATTGGATGAAGATGAAGTGCGTAAAGCCTGTGTAGAACAGGCTGCCGACCTGTGGCGCCGGAACGGTATAGAGGTGTAAGATGGCGGTAGACCTGAAAACTAAGTTCTGCGGCCTGGAGTTCAAAAACCCCATGGTTGTTCCGGCCGGAGTCCACGGTAGAAGCGGTGATGTTATCCGGGAGATTTCTTCCTACGGTCCGGCGGCAATCTGTACGAAAACCCTAGTCTCACAGCCTGCATCGGATGTATTGCCCTGCTTTAGCAAGGTTTCTTCGGGCATGGTAAACTCTGTGTTCGGTTCCGACCGTACCAGTGAATACTGGTTTACCGAGGGTATTGCCGAGGCGAAGAAAGGGGAGTCCCTGGTTATCGCCAACCTGGCGGGCTTTACCCCGCGGGAAACCGGGGAACTGGCCGCAAAGGCGGAAGAGGCCGGAGCGGACATGATTATGTTGCCGACCCACTGCCCCCACATGGGAGAGATCCTTGCCGCCATGTTTCCCGGTATGCCGAATCCGGAACCGAAGCTGACCGACATCGGCCCCATGCAGGAATCGGTAGCCGAGATAAAGGCAAAGGTGAAGGTACCCCTGGTGGTAAAACTGTCCGGGACCTTCTCTCACATCGTGAAGATCTGGGCCCGGGGGGTGGCCGAAGCCGGAGCAGACGGCATAGCCTGTTCAGACGCCCTGGGACCGGCCCTTGCCATTGATATCCGTACCGGCGAGCCGGCCTTAGGAGGACCCAGGGGTGTAGGGGGGTTGACCGGCCCTGCCATAATGCCCATCACCCTCAGGATGGTTCTCGAAGCCGCCATGGAAACGGACCTGCCCGTAATCGGAGTAGGGGGCGTGCAGACCGCCGCCGATATGGTCCAGTACTTCATGGCCGGCGCCTCCCTGGTGGGGGTATGTACCGCCGGCCACATGTCCGGACCGGAGCGCTACCGGAAGATTCTTTTAGACCTGGAAAAGCTGCTGGCTGATCTGGGAGTCTCTTCTCCGGGGAGCCTCCGCGGAAAAACCATAGAACGTATACGGATACGGCAAAGCACAGGCCGCACGGCCGTTACCGAAAAAAAGGTACCCGCGGTAGATGCACACGCCTGTACCGCCTGCGGGATATGTGCCAGGGTGTGCGCGTATGATGCGGTGCGAGTAGGCGAAAAAGCCATAATTGACGAAGAAAACTGTATAGGATGTGGACTCTGTGTCAGTGCCTGTCCGGAAGATGCACTGATACAGAACTACTATACCTGATTGTGGTAACCCGTGGTTTCGCTGAAACCAATATATTTGTAAAGGAGAGTAACTATGAAAAGGAATCTGAGGATTATTACTGTCATGCTGCTGATGTTGATCCTGCCGACCTTCGGTCTTTTTGCAGGAGGGCAGGAAGAAGAAGGCGCAGTGAAAGAAGAAGCCCCGGCAGCGGCTGAACCCTTCAGTATTGCAGCCTTCGTACCGGGTGTTGTTGCCGGAAGTCCTCTCTACGAACAACTCGTTGCAGGGGCCGAGAAAGCTGTGGCGGAGTACGAGAACGCAAGCCTGAAGGTTGTAGAGGGCGGTTTCAACCAGGCCGAGTGGAGTGAAAAGATGACCTCCCTTGCGGCAGGAGGTGAATACGATGTCATCATTTCTTCTAATCCTTCCATGCCCTTTGTAAGCATGGATGTGGCAAAGGCTTTCCCCGACCAGAAATTCATCTTCTTCGACGCGTACATGGAGGGAAACCCCCAGTTCGCCACCTTTCTGTATAACCAGGTGGAACAGTCTTATTTCCTCGGTTATCTGGCAGGTCTCGTGACAAAGAGCGATATGCCCGGTGCAAACCCTGACCTGAAGCTCGGTATGATAGTCGCCCAGCAGTACCCGGCTCTGGATAAAATGATGAGACCCGGATTCGAGAAGGGAGCCAAGGCTGTAGATCCCGGGATTACGGTGGACTTCCGTGTTATAGGTAACTGGTACGATGCAAACAAGGCCGCAGATCTTGCCAATGCGATGTTCGATATCGGGGTGGACGGAATAATAACCATCTGCGGCGGAGCAAACCAGGGAGTTATCAACGCGGCAAAGGAGAGGGGAAAATACGTCTATTTTATGGACAGCAACGAATACCACCAGGCCCCGGGCACGATTCTCGGATGCGGAGTCCTGGAGCAGGAAAGGCTCGTGTACGAAGTCATGCAAAGGGCCATAGAGGGGGAGGTCGAATACGGAACGGCTTCCATTTTACATGCCCGGGACGGGTACGTTGATTTTATCGACGATGACCCGTTGTATATCAATAACGTTCCCGAGGACATACGGGAAGCTCAGCAGGAAGTGGTGGACAAAATACGAGACGGTGAACTTATACTTGAAGTTCCTGAACTCTAGAGAACATGCACGGCCGGGGGAATAGGTCCCCCGGCCTTTCTAGTGTGCCCGGCAGGGCGCACCTGATTGGGGACGGCGAAGCGTGAGTTATCTTGAAATGCAGGGTATCACGAAAATCTATCGTGAAACCGAACTGCGGGCAAACGACGACGTAACTTTAAACGTGGAAGAGCGTGAGATCCACGCTATTGTGGGAGAAAACGGGGCCGGTAAAACGACCCTCATGAAAGTCCTCTACGGGTTGGAACCGCCGGATGAGGGGAGGATTTTCCTGAAGGGCGAAGAAGTGGATATCGCGAATCCGCTGGCTGCAAACCGTCTCGGGATCGGTATGGTTCACCAGCATTTTACCCTCATACCCGAGTTTACCGTGTCTGAGAACGTAGTCCTTGGGATAGAGCCCATGAAGCGAGGGGTCTTCTTCGATAGGGAGACCGCGATAAAGGAAGTGAGTAAAGTTATCGATGAGCATGAGTTTCCCCTGAACCCGAAAACCCGCGTTCGAGATCTCACCGTCGGCCAGATGCAGCAGGTGGAGATAATAAAAATGCTCTACCGGAAGGTAGAACTACTCATCCTGGACGAACCGACCTCCGTACTGACGGAACAAGAGATACTGAAACTCTTTCAAAACTTAAAGCGGCTTGTCGCCGGCGGCAAAACATGTATCCTCATTACCCATAAACTTGATGAGGTCATGGAGATATCCGACAGGGTAACCGTTATGCGTAAAGGTAAGGTCGTAGCCGTCAGAAACACCGCGGATGTGGATTCCCGCGAGCTTTCACGGCTAATGGTGGGCAAGAGCATTCTCTTCGATTTCGAAAAGGAAGAGAGAGAACATGGAAGGGTTGTGGTGGAATTGAAGGATGTTACTCTGCGCAAGAAAGGCCAGGAGAGGCCGCTGCTCGACCACCTAAATCTGAGCATCCACACCGGAGAAATCGTGGGCGTGGCCGGGGTCGGTGGTAACGGCCTCGGTGAACTCGAAGATGTGATAACGGGTTTACGGAAGATACATGAGGGGCACATTCTACACGACGGAAAAGATGTTACGAATATCGGGGCTATCTCCCTGCGTGAAAACGGTCTCGCCTATGTACCGGCCGACAGGCTCTTTCGTGGCTCGAGCCTCCAGTCGACCATCAGAGAAAACATGATCGTTACGAATCCTAGACGCTTTCTGAAAGCGGGATTCTTCGACAGAAAGAAGATATACGACTATGCAAAGGATCTGACGGAGCAGTTCTCCATTGACGGAACGCCGGACCTACCCATCGGTATGCTGTCCGGCGGGAACATTCAGAAGGTTATTCTTGCCAGGGAATTGGCGAATAAAACCGACTTTATCGTGTTTTCTGAACCTACCTGGGGTCTGGACGTGGCCGGCGCGGAGTTTATCTACAAAAAGATACTAGAGATTAGGACATCGGGAACCGGCGTTATGTTGATATCCTCTAACCTGGATGAAATACTCGGTCTTGCAGATAGAATCGTGGTAATGTACCGCGGAAAGATTGTAGCCAACCTGGAAAACAGGGGTGTGTCGAAAGAAACTATTGGTGAATACATGCTGGGTATACGGGATGATTATACTAGAAAAACAGTGGGGACAACATGAAACAGCATCGGTCCGATCAGTTAGTCAATATACTAAGCCTGGGGATAACCATCGGCATTTCCTTTGTCATAGTCATCATCATGATATTTCTCATGAGCGAGGCGCCGGGGAAAACGATATTCTATTTCTTCCTAGGACCTTTTACAAACAAGTACTATTTCGGCAACATGCTGAATGCCGCTATTCCGCTTATCTTTACCGGCCTTGGAATTGCCGTGGCCTTCCGCTCCTCCATGTTCAACCTCGGGGGTGAAGGTCAGGTGTACGCCGGTGGGCTTCTGGCCACTTTCATTCTTTTGATAATGCCGGAGGTTCATGCGGCCCTCGGAATTTTTACCGCCCTTCTGGCTTCCATTGCCCTGGGTGCCCTTTTAGCCGGCTTTTCCGGCTTTTTCAGGATGAAATGGAATACCGACGAACTCATATCCTCATTTCTGTTATCCAGCGCCGTAGTTCTCATCACCAACTACTTTATTACGGGTGTCCTGGATGATCCCAATACGAGCCTGCTCACCACCCCACCGGTGGCTGAAAAATTCTGGTTTCTCAATATATTCCCCCCGTCATTGCTGGATATCAGCGTATTGGCGGCCGTTCTGACGGCAGTCGGGGTTTATTTCTTCATGTTTTATACGCGCTGGGGCTACGAAATGAGAATGTGCGGGCTTAACCGGGAATTCTCCAGGTACGGGGGGATCAACGTATCCCGGTATATGGTACTTCCGATGATGATAAGCGGTGGTCTCCACGGGTTGGCCGGTTCGGTGGCCGTCATGGGGACGTACCACAAATGCCTCAAGGGTTTTTCCGGCGGGATGGGCTGGAACGGAATAGCGGTGGCACTTATTGCAAAGAATAATCCCCTGGCGGTTATCCCGGCGGCGGTCTTTTTCGCCTACCTCGACGCGGGCGCCAAGGCGGCCATGCTTCATTCGGATGTCACCTTCGAAATTGCCGCTATCGTTCAGTCGACCATATTCTTTTTCGTAACGGCCCGGGCAATTAACGATTTTATTAAATTCCGGAAAAAGAAGGTCCCGGCATGAGTACAACAGAATTTACTTTTCCGTTACTTCACAACACCATAGGTATCATGACCCCCTTCCTGCTCGCGGCCATCGGCGGACTCTTTACAGAGCTGGCTGGTATGCTCAATATCGCCCTGGAGGGACTGATCCTGTTCGGTGCGTTTTTTAGTGTGGTGTTTGCTTCGTATACGGGTAACCTGCTGATGGGCGTTATCCTGGGTATAGGGGTTACCATGATAGTGGCCTGGATTTTTGGCGCCATATCCCTGTACCTGAAGGCAGACATCTTCATTTCCGGTCTGGCCACAAACCTTCTTGCTTCCGGTCTTACGGTGGTCCTGGCGTTCCAGCTCTTCGGGAACAAGGGTGTTATTCTTTTCGAAAATCTGCCGAAGCTCCCAAAACTGACTATTCCTTCTCTCCAGGGAGTCCCAATTTTGGGAGACATCCTCTTGGGTCACAGCGTATTCGTGTATCTCAGCTGGTTTGCCGTTGTGGCGGCCTTTTACGTTATTTACAGAACACCCTTCGGATACCGGCTCAGGGGAACGGGAATAGATCCAAAGGCGATACGGGCATTGGGACTCAACCCCTTGAGGTACCAGATGGCGGGTATTCTTATTTCCGGCTTTTCATGCGGACTGGCCGGGGCTCTCTTGACCCTGGGTCTCGGTGCTTTTGTCCCGAATATCTCTTCGGGTAGGGGATGGATAGCCCTGGTTGCCATCTATCTGGGTAACAAACGACCGTTTGGCATACTGATAGCGGCGTTTCTCTTCGGACTGGCGGAGAGCGCCTCCAACTATGCTCAAGGGGCTATTAATGTTCCCGCGGATTTTATTCTGGCCTTTCCCTATCTCATTACCGTGGTGGCCATGATTCTCTACTCTATCTGGACGTATAGGAAAAACTCGATTTAGAGACGGAGTTCGGTATCTGTTCTTGTTTTTACTCCGCAGTGCGGGACCCGGACATGGACTCCGCAGATACTACGGATGGCCAGTTCATGAAAGACGACGATGATCTCATGCTCTTCCCGGTAGCGCCTGAGAACACCGGGAACCCGGCGGCGTATGCTCTCCAGGGGTTCCCACCGGCAATCGTCACGGCCGTCCGGGTCTCCTCCGTGTTCTTCCCAGTCCCTGCAGAGGTCGAAAAGGGTTTCGATGTCCGATACAAGAAATGTCCGGTCGGGGATGCGTTCATGCAGATCATATTCCACGAGCAAGGGCAATTGGAGGTTTTTAGAAAATATAAGGGTTGACGCGGCAAAAAAATGACATATAATCTACCTACACCGCCCCAAGGGGCGTGGTAGGTAGGTTCCGCCTGGAGGTAACCCATGAAAGTTAATGATATGACGACCTCGGAAAAGCTTCGGTAGTGGATATGCTTTTTGTGACGGATATAGGAACAACATCCCTGAAGGCCGCATTGTTCAACACCGATGGCCGCCTGGAGAAGAAAACAAGTGTCCCCATCGGCTTTCTTCCTACCGAGAACAGAACATATCACGAGGCCGACCCGCTGCAGTGGATCGCGGCCGTCGGGCAAGCGTACCGTGAATTGTCGGAAGGGAAAAAACTGTGTATAGAAGCCGTGGCGGTGAGCGGAAACGGCCCCACTCTCGTTGCTGTAGATAAAGACGATACACCTATAGGAAACGCCGTTTCCTGGATGGACAGACGGGGCGTTGCCGAGGCAAACATGATAAAGGAATCCTCCGGTTACTATGTAGACCCCACCTTTTATCTTCCCAAGGCCCTCTGGCTGAGGAACAACAAGCCGCGGGAATTTGAACGGGTCCGTCATTTTCTCGCCTGTCCGGAATACCTGATACATTTTCTCACCGGAGAAGCCCATACAATCCTTCCCGGGGATAATTTCCTGCGTTACTTCTGGACCGACGACCTTTTGAAGCAACTGCATGTGGACAAGAGTCTCTTTCCGCCCTTTATCAACCCCGGTGATCTCTGCGGCGAGGTGACCGCATCGGCTTCGCGGGAGCTTGGAATCCCGGCCGGAACTCCGGTTTTTGCCGGCGGTCCGGATTTTGTTATGTCTCTTCTGGGAACGGCAACGGTGTTTCCGGGAAGGGCCTGCGATCGGGCAGGAACCTCGGAGGGTATTAACCTCTGTACGGAGAACCTGGTACAGGATGAACGCCTTATGGGCTACGGCCATGTCGTCAAAGGGCTTTATAATGTATCGGGCATTATTTCGACCAGCGGTAAAGCCCTGGAGTGGATAATGGGTCTCCTGGGTATGGAGGAGCAGGATTATGATTCGGTCTTCCGCTGTGCCGCGGCCTCTAAGCCCGGAGCGCGGGGGTTGATTTTTTTACCCTACCTAACGGGAGAGAGGGCTCCCCACTGGGACCCGGCCTTACGGGGGTGTTTTTTCGGTTTGTCGCTTTTTCATGAGAAGGAGGATGTTCTGCGGGCGGTACTCGAGTCCACCGGATACGCGATGAGAGACGTCATCGAAGCGATAGAAGAAAACGACGTCGACCTAGAGGACCTGCGTATTACCGGCAACCCCTCGAAGAGCAGCCTCTGGAACAGGATAAAGGCCGACATTACCGGCCGCCCCATCCATGTGCCGGAATTCCCGGAGTCGGAACTACTGGGGGACGCATGTACGGCACTGAAGGGAATCGGGAGGTTCCAGGAGCTTCAGGAGGCGGCCGAGAGCGTTGTAGTTTTCAGGGAAGTGATCGAACCGATGAAAGAAACAAAGCAGCTCTATCAAGAGTTGTTCGACGTCTATAGGCAGGTGTACTCGGGAACAAAGGAAGCCGCTCACAAAATTTTCGATATTCAGAATACGGAGGAATTATGACAACCCGAAAAAAATTAAGGATGCATTGCATAGTCAGAAAGTATGCGGGTACATCCGTTATCGTTACCGTCGATCACCTGGGCCGGACGGCAGACCGGGACATGCAGTATATCGGCGCATGACGACATGCCCTGGGTAGCCTTTTACGCAAATTTCCTCTGGGTCATGGTCCTGGGCCTGGTCGGCCCCTCCGTTCCCGCCATCGTTAATGATCTGGGCATAACCTATTCCCGGGCAGGATTCCTCTTTACCGCCCTGTCCCTGGGTTCCCTGTTCGGAACGCTTTTCGGAGGCGTTATCTCCGACAGGGTCAACCGAAAAGTGTTGTTTTCACTCTGCGCCCTAACACTGGCCGCGGGACTTGTTTTCTTCGGGCGGTCCCAAGGCTATGTACTTCTTTTTATTTTCATGTTCCTGATGAGCCTGGGCGGAAGCCCCGTGGGCGTGATCGGTCAGACAATTATGCTGGATATGTTTCCCGGAAAACGGGAAACATATCTTTCTTTTCAGGCATTCTTTGCAGCCCTGGGAAATTTTATCGCACCCCTCATAGTGGCTATGAATGTCGGCCTGGGGCTTTCATGGCGCTGGTCCTTTTTCGATGCGTCTATTCTCGCCGTTGTCCTCTGTTTTCTGGCCGTATGTGTCGGGTATCCTTCACATGTGGAAAAATCGCATGCAAGGATACCGGTTAAAAAAATACTATCGCATCGCAAGGTTATTATCGCGGCATTATTTATTTTATTTTCCGTAGCAGTGGATATCGGTTTTTCCTACTGGCTTGCCGAATATTTCGCCGGCAGCCTGGGGGTCCAATTGAAAATTGCCAGTGCCGTTGTGAGTATTTACCTTGCCGGTATAATTACAGGACGCCTGTCCACACCGTTTTTTCTGAAGTTTGCACCGCCCTTACTGATTCTGCAGATAGGTCTTTCGTTTTCACTGCTGGTTCTTGTCTTTTTTCTGTTTGTACCCTCAATTGTTTTCAAGGCCGTGTCGGTGTTTTTTTACGGCCTGGGTGTGGGACCCCTTTTCCCGCTTATGTTGGCAAAGGGTACGGAAGATTACTCGGGGCAATCGGGGTCGGTTTCTGGAATTCTTTTTTCGTTCATGTCGGTAGGAGGCATGACATTCCCCTTTCTATTCGGGGCAATTGCCCAGCTTTATTCCATCCGTACGACCTATTTCGTTCTGTTGCTGATCATAATATGCCTTATCGTATCCATCTCTATCTGGAAATCTAGACTCTCTAGTTCCCGGGAATCCTGAGCACTATCCTGTGATCTCCTTCACGCTTTACAAAACCGTCCTGCTCCATTCTGTTCAGCACTGGAATGCTGTATTTCCGACTGAGTGAAGTGCGCTCTTTTACCTCCGGGATGGCAAACCGGTCTCCGGTTTGTTTTCCCGCAAGTATCCGTGATACCATATCTTGATAGGTTTCCAGGCTGTAATAGATCCCGTTCTCCAGAGGAACGATAAGGCCGGATCGGGCGATGGTGCGAAGCTCTTTCCGGGCTCCGGGTATGTTCTCTTTTCCGGGGTCAAACCCTTCCGCACCGGCGGAGCGTATCCGTTCCAGGAGTTGTCTACCGAAAGGGGAGAGTGAGGGTCCGCTGCCGGCAAAGAGGAGTCTCCCCTGAAGGGTCAATGTTCCGGCGGCCGCCAGGGGAGCCGTTAGGGCTTCAATAACCGGGCGTTCGATCCGTAGGCTGCTTTCGAGTTCCTGAAGGCTTATCCCTCCCGGTTTTCCGGCCAACCCGGTAATCGCGTCTCTCATCCGGCCGGCCCAGGATTTCAGAAAGACGTATCCCCCGGAGCGTTCAACGGCATCGGTCAGGATTTCTACTATACCGGGACCTTCTTCTGAAGCCGGAAGATAACCTTTTATGGCGAGTTCAAAGGCACAGCGATGAACTGCTTCCATCGGTGAGGGCAAAATCCTGAGTACATTGCCCATCAGATCCCGTTTTTCCGGGTCCCAGGGCCAGAGGAATGTGCCTCCCCCTATTATCCTGCTGCCGCCGTGACGGATAAGGATAAACCGCTGGTTCCAGCGTATTGCCTCCGGTGAGGAAAACTTGATCCTGCTCACGGGCACGTGTTTATAATGATGTATGGTACAGCGGGTATGAAATGTCCCCGCGGCGATTTCGCATTCCGAGTGGTTCTTCAGTATTGACTTGCGTAGCAGTTCATCCATGTCATCGACGGAAACAAAAAAATCATCTCCCACAAAGAAATCTTCGGGTTCTGCTGCAAGACAGCATCCCCTATACAGCCTGTCTCCGGTAACGCCCTGCAGGTTACATGCCAGCCTTGAGACCGGACGGGCTTCTTCTACGTCCGAATAGTACGATTGAAGTCCCCGAATTCTCGCCCTTTCGCCTGAAGGGAGGATATAGCAGGTATCCCCCACCCGTAAAGGACCTCCTGCAAGGGATCCGGTAACTACGGTCCCGGCACCCCGGATATGGAAAACCCGGTCCACATAGAGGTAAGCATTCCCGGGCATTTTTTCCGGAAGAGAGGAAAGGGATTCAATAACCGCGGCTTTGAGGGAATCTATTCCTTCCCCCGTCAGGGACGAGACCCTGAAAAGAGGTATCGTGTCGCCGGTTATCTCCGGAACCCGCACTGCGGCTTCGATTTCTACCTCTTCTGCCCGTTCCGGGGGTACCGCGTCGATCTTGGTTATTGCTCCTATGATATTGGTAAGACCCATGCTCCTGAGGACCCTCAGATGGTCGGAGGACTGCTGCATCCATCCGTCGTCCGCAGCTATAACAAGAATAGCGCAGTCCAGTGACCAGGCTCCGGCCACCATGTTTCGAATGAACCGTTCATGTCCGGGGACGTCGATTACGCCTATCGGCACCCCTCCGGGCCCCTGGAAATGGGCGAACCCCAGATCGATGGTAAGGCCCCTGGACTTTTCTTCGGGCAGCCGGTCGGTATCTATACCGGTAAGGGCCTTTATCAGGGCGGTTTTTCCATGGTCAACGTGGCCGGCGGTCCCAAGGATATGCATTACCGTGTATCCTGAAGACATATATCTATCGTCTTGGTGAGTAAGGCATCATCCGCAGGGTCGATAGCAGCCAGGTCGATATAGACCATGTTGTCGGAGATATAGCCTATAACAGGGACCTCCGCGCTCCTCAACCGTGCAATGAGAGTATCCGGGGCGACGGAGGATAAAAAACGGAGACCGATGGAGGGATACCTTTCGTCCGGGGAACTGCCTCCCCCTGAAGAACACCCGGTAGGTACTATCTCTAGGGATTTCTCCGGAAGTTTTTCGGCGATTCGGGACGCGCGGGTCTGAAGATCCCCTCTGTCAAGGAACAGACGCTCCTGCAGGTAAGAATTGCCGTTGAGCTTTTTTATCAGGATGTCTTCGAGTAGCGAAAACACCGTTTTACCCGGCCTGAAGACGCGGTAGAGTTGATGCTCTTCGAGCAGTCGTATAAGGTGTGTTTTTCCGCAAATAACTCCGCCCTGAGGACCGCCCAGCACCTTGTCACAGGAGAAGGAAACAAGATCGGCGCCCTCTCTCAGAATCTGACGCACCGGTTTTTCTCCGCGTATCTCATCGGAGAGGGTCCCGGATCCTTGGTCGACGAAGAGAAAAGCCTTTTCAGGAAGGACTTTCCTGATCTCCGACAAAGATGGTTGGGATGTAAACCCTCGTATGGCGAAGTTGGAACGGTGGACGGATAACACCCCCGCGATGTCCGGGTGTATCGCCCTTTGATAGTCCTTCAGGGTCGTAATATTTGTGGTACCTATTTCTAACAGCCGGGCGCCGGAAAGGGTCAGGATTTCCGGAATTCTGAACCCGCCCCCTATCTGGACCTGTTCGCCCCTGGAGACGATGACCTCGCGGCCTGCGGCAAGAACGGAGAGGACAAGGAATACGGCCGCCGCGTTATTGTTGACCAACATGGAAGATTCGGCTCCGGTGAGCAGTGAAAGGAGTTCGGGCACAATACCGTTACGCTTTCCGCGTTTCCCGGTGGCGAGGTCGAATTCAAGGTTGGAGTAGGAGGTGTTGACATCTTTGCAGGCCTCCCATGACTCCTTCAGGATGGGGGACCTACCCATATTCGTATGAAGAAGGATGCCTGTACCGTTGATGACACGGTGAATTCTTCTGCGATATAATGCGGTACATGCCGCCACCGTGCGTTCGGTTATATCCCCGTAATCCGGAATAGTCCGGCCTTCGGATGCCTCACTGCGCACATCGCCGAGTGTGCCGTCGATTATCCTCGAAACCAGGGGGCGACTGAGCAGTTCGATCCACGGCTTTATCGCTGAATCCTCGAGGAGCTTTTCTTTTGATGGAATATTCGAAAAGTCTATGGTATCCACAAAATTACCCCGTTACGGCTGCCTTGGTTTTTCAAAGAATCATTGAGGATTCTTTTTATATCAGGACTATTGCGTAAACTATACTCTACGGAAGAGGCAGGAATCGAACCTGCCGCTGCAAAAGAGCAGCCGACGGTTTTGAAGACCGCGGAGACCACCAGATCCCATCAGCTTCCTTGAAATCATGATGATTATAGAGGTGTGAATAGGGGTTGTCAATGAAAGGAAAGTACTGATGAAATAACTGTTTCATGATATACTTGGAGTATCAGAAACAAAAGGAGACTAGGAATGAAACGATTACTGCTTGTACTGGTTTGTACATCCCTCTGTTCTTTCATGGCCGCCGCTGAGGACGGTAAAACGGTGGTTGTTAAAAACAGTACCGGTTATGACTTCTACTATCTTTATGTTTCCCCCAGCAACTGGGACAACTGGGAAGACGATCTATTGATGGGCAATTATCTGGCGGAGGGTGAACAAAGGGATTTCGTTCTCAGTTCAGAGTACGGCGATGAATGTATATTCGATGTACGGGCTATCGATCTCGATGACGATTCATACAGTAGATATGAGGTCGATATTTGTTCGAATAATATCATTGAAATAACCATGGATAATTATGACGAAGATAATTATGATAGCGACTACGGCTATGACAGATACGACGAGGGCTATCAGGAAGGTTATTCAACGGGTTTTCGTGAGGCCTACGCTGATGCTTACAGGCAGGGATATGCCGACGGTTTCAGCGACGGACGGGCGTTAGAAGATTAGCCTTCTGCGATCTGCAGTGTTTACTCATATACGGATTGCGTATACATGCGGAAAAGGATAATTCATGTCTTTCTTCTATTGGTACTTGTAATATCCACGGCCTCCGGCATCCAGATAGATACCGATTTTACGGAGGACAAGTATTACAGGACCACCGGTACCTTTGAAACCGATGCCTCGTTTGATATGATCAGAGTTGTACTTACCGATTTTCCGTCATACCGGAGGTGGGCGGTAAAGGGGCTGGGAGGTACTGAACCGGGAACGGAGGATTTTATCGGCCTCTTGAAGGATACTGAGTATAATCCCGAAGAAAACACGCTGGATATTATTTACGATGTAAGGCTTCCGTGGCCCTTCGGGAGTACCGGCAACCGGGCCACGTTTTTAATCAAAGAGCTGGATACAACGAAGAGTTATTTCTCCTTTGCGCTCGTCATGACCGATACATCAGCGGTTTTAAAGGATGCATCACTGCGGGTTCGCGTTTACAACGAACAAAAGGGCCGCAGGATAGAATCAACGGCCAAGGTCCGTTTTACCTTTATTCTAAACCTGTTTTTTAACCTCCCGGGGTATCGGAAAACCATCGAATGGAGAATTGTACGGGTTATGTCCAATATGGAAGACTATATCGATTCGTTTCCTCCCGCGGAATCTCGGAAACCGGAGGTTAATGGCGTATCTCCTGGCCCCGTGTTGCGATGAGGAATACAATAATCCCCAGGACGACCAGGGAGGTGAATCCGCCGACAAGAAGTATAACCCCTTCCATGCCGCTCTGTTCCTGCACAATCCCGCTGAGCTTCACGGCGAACGAGCCTATTCCGAAATTGAGGGTAAACTTTACGCCGTAACTCACAGACCGTAATTTGGCCGGGGTCAGGTAGGCTATAAGGCTGTTCTCGATGGGCTGCATACCGAGGGTAAAGAGAAGGTACATTCCTGCCAGGGGCACAACAAAGACGGATTGTATAAAATACATGCCCAGGATAAAGGGTAGAGATGAAAGGAAGAAGACGAAGTAAGCCCATTTGAGACTGTAGCGGTCCGCAACACGTCCGCCGATTATCTGCCCTATAATACTGAATACATACACCAGGCTCGTGAGCAGGGTAGCGGTAAGGGTCTGGAAAGAATCGGAGGTTGAAAATTCCGGCATTGTCCTGGAGAGAAAGCGGTTTAAGGGGATGTAGAGATCGCCCAGGCGGAATTCGATAAATGAAGGCAGGATAAGACTAAAGCTCCTGTATGCAAAACCCGCGGCCACCATGATGGAAATAAAGATTATAAAAATTCTTAAAGGGGAATCGCTCTTCAGAGATTCAGTCTTTTTTGCATCCACACCTTTCTCCACTGAAAAGGGGACCAGGAACAAAGCAACTCCGAGGATAATCCCGATTATACCGATATACATCAAGCTGCGCTGCCACTGAAAGAAGTAGTTTAGAAGCCCCATGATAAAGGGAGCCGCGGCCATACCGGCGGTGCCCCAGACGCCGTTGATTCCCAGGGCCTTTCCTCTTTCCCGTATTCCCTGGGAGACAATTGCGGTACCGGCCGGATGGTATGATGAACATCCCAGTCCCACCAGGGCAAAGGCCAGGATAAGGGCACCCCTGCTGCCGGCCACTCCGGCAAAGACCATACCGGCCCCGGCCAGGATGACGCCGGAAGAAAGAACCAGTTTATGGCTGATACGGTCGCTCAGGAGCCCCCAGGGGATGGCCATGAATCCGTAGAGGAGGTACATCCAGAAACTGTAGTTAAGCACCTCTGAAAGGGGTAGTGAAAGGGTCCTACTCATGGGCATGACCAACGCGGGAAATACGAGTATATAAAAATGTGTAAAGAAATGCATTGTTGCAGCGAAGAAGAGAATTTTCTTTTCTGTTGAGTTCATAGTACATGAGAATATTCAAATTTGAGCATATAGTCAAGAACGGCCATACCGGATGTATGGTACGACAACATCGTTTTTATCCGCACCGGTACCGTCGTAGGTTATTGTTACCACGGGAACACCGGTAATCTCTTCTATTCTCCCGCCGCTTCGATACGGTGAATAAGATCTTGATTCATGAAGGGATTGTCCCGGACATATATATCACCGGAACGAGTAATCCGCTCTTCGGTTTTGTGAATGTCTGGATCGAAGGTGATGTTGATCCGGACGACTATTTTACCTTCCAGGTACCTTAGAAAAAGTGTTCAGGTATTACAAAAAGCGCCCCGTCAATAGGGGCGCTTTGTATATCCGGGGCCGATTATTTTGTCCGATATACCCTGTACTTTTTTACGAATCCCGAAGGCCGGTAGGTCATCTTTGCCTGTCGTAGCCCCGGGTCTCCCAGGTCCTGTTCGCGGTTTATGTAGCGGTAATGCCTGGGTAAGATCATGGCAAAGGCTTTGTTGATAAACTGGTAGATCCCCCGGTAACCCGGTACGGCTTTCTCGAAATGTACGACGAAGTGTCGGCCCCGGGCAAGGGATTCACCCAGTGTAAAGGCCGCCGGGCTGCCGTCCACGTACACCAGGTAGCCGAAGAGGGGCAATTCCGGCATCAGTTCCAGGGCTTCCTTTGCCGCATCGTAATCCAACGGATTTTCTTTGTGCTCCCGCCAGGTGTCAAGAATTTGTAAGGCATCCCCCATGAGGTCCGGCGATAAGGGACATTCCTGAAAGTTGTAATTGTTAAGAAAACCCTGAACCAGATTTCTCTTTTTATGAAACTTCTTCCCCGGAAGATCGGCCAGGTCTTTCTTCAGATAGAGGTAATCGAAGTTGTCCCGATCTTCTTCCACCACCAGACCGAGTTTTTCCAGCCGTATGCGTTCTTTACCCGCATGTTCCTCGCTGAGATTCTTGAGGTACCCATAGGTTGTAAAGAGCTCCATGATGAGGTTGTCGTCCTCCGGGAGACCGCAGGGGGCCATGAAAAAACCTTTTCCGTCCTTTTCTCCGGTTACGATGACATGCTCCCAGTTACCAGGAACCCTGGAAAGAGAGTAATTGTAGGTGTTCCTGAACAGATATAGCCCGGAAAAGGTGAACTCGCTGATGCCGTCTTTGCTCATGGAAAGCCGGGGATGGAGATCGGTCTTCATGGAAAAATCCATGGGTTTGAATTCCGGATACGTAGGTATATTCATATCTCTAAGATACTAGGTAATACTTGAGAAAAAAAGTCAATTATATAATCTTCGGCGTATCCTGGACTCTCTATTCAAGTACACAGGCGGAGTAATGGGTTCCGTCAAGGAGTTTGAGGGGCGGCCGACCTTCTTTGCAGATATCCTTCGCATGGGGGCATCGGGGATGGAAGTGGCACCCCGGGGGAGGATGGACGGCGCTGGGTATCTCTCCCCGGGCTACTTCCTCGGTCCTACGCAGGGCCGGATCCGGTACGGGCACGGCGTTGAGGAGGGCTCGGGTATAGGGGTGGTGCGGTTCCCGGAAGAGTTCGTCCCGGGTTCCGATTTCTACGATTCTGCCCAGATACATAATGGCGATCCGGTCGCAGAGGTACTTTGCCGTGGCGAGATCGTGGGTGATGAAGAGGTAGGTCAGGTTGAAATCCTCTTTCAACTTTTTCATCTGTTCTATAATAAGGGCCCGGACGGAAACATCGGCCATGGCGATGGGTTCGTCGGCTACGATAAACTCCGGGTTTGTAACCAGGGCCCGGGCCAGAACGACCCTCTGACACTGCCCACCGGAAAGCTGATGCGGATACTTCTGATAGATAAAAGAAGCCGGTGTCAAACCGACCTTTTCCATCAAACTAAGGATTCGTTCTTTCTGCTCCGAGGGGGTACCTATCCTGTGTATCTTCAGGGGATGCCCGATAGCCTGACCGACGCTCATCCGTGGACTGAGAGAAGAATTCGGGTCCTGGAAGACTATCTGGAGCTTAGCTCTTAATCGTTCCATGTCCGGGGCCGATATGGAAACCAGATCGTTACCGTGGTAGAGAATTCTACCGCCGGTGGGGTCGATTAATTTGAGGAGCAGCCTGCCGGTGGTTGATTTACCCGATCCGCTTTCACCCGCCAGGCCAAGGACCTCTCCCTGGTAAATAGTAAAGGATATATCGTCAACGGCATGAACGACTTCGTGTTTTCTCCCTTCGAACAGAGCATCGAGTAAACTCGTGTGCACGGGAAATTCCTTAGTTAGTGATTGAACGTCAAAAAGTTCCGTCATTCAGGGGCTCCATGTTCGTATAACCAGCAGGCGGTCATCTGATCGTTGCCGTAGGTTACCAGGTTCGGTTCTTCTCTTTTGCAGATATCCATCACCTTCGGACAACGGGGGGAAAACCTGCACCCCGGTGGAGGATCGACCAGGTCCGGAGGGCTCCCTTCCATGGTGACAAGTTCTTTCTGGTCCAACCGAATATTGGGGACGCAGTTGATGAGCCCGTAGGTATACGGATGCAAAGGATTCTTGAATATCTGCTCGGCCGTCCCCAGCTCTACCAGTTTTCCGCCGTACATAACCGCAATCCGGTCGGCTATCTCGGCCACCAGTCCCAAATTATGGGTGATAAGGATAATGGAGAGGTTGTATTTTTTTCGGAGGCGGTTGAGCAGATCGATAAATCCCGCTTCCACGATGACGTCGAGAGAGGTGGTGGGTTCATCCGCAACGATGATATCCGGGTCCAGGATAAGACCCAAACCAAGCATAATACGCTGTCTCATGCCGCCGGATAGCTGATGAGGAAAGTCATAGAGACGTTGACGATCTATGCCGAGATCTTCCAGAATGGTTTCGGCACGCTTCATGGCCTTTTCCCGGGAAACGGAAGGTTCGTGAATTTTTATAGTTTCGTAGAATTGCCTGTCGATCCTGAAAAGGGGATTGAGGGAGGTAAGGGGATTCTGAAAGGCCATGGCGATATTGTTGCCCCTCAGCTTGAGAATTTCCCGTTCCTTCATGGAAATGATGTCCCGATTACGGTAGAGTATCTGTCCCCGGGTAATTTTTCCCGGCGGCCGTACGAGCCTCAGGATGGAAAGTCCCAGGGTTGATTTTCCGCACCCAGATTCACCCACCAGCCCCAGGGCTTCTCCTGTATAGAGATCGACATGTATTCCCTCCACCGCCTTCACCGTACCGATACTGATGGGGTAATGAATTGTCAGGTCACGGATCTGTAGTACCTTTTCTTTCATGTCAGCGCTCCAGCAGCCGCGGGTTGAGTATTTCGGACAGCCCCTCCCCCAGCATGGTAAAGCCCAGGGCCAGGAGCATTATCATCAGCCCGGGAAAGGTTATCATCCACCATACACCGGAGGGAAGAAACTTCTTACCCATGGAAAGATCCATGCCCCAGTCCGGAATGCCGGCCGGCAGGCCCAGGCCGATGTAAGAGAGGGCGGCTTCGGTCATGATTGCGTCCGCTATATTCAACGAAAAAATGACGACCACCGTGGCAATAATATTAGGGAAAATATACCGCCAGATTATTGTGCCCCGCCCGGCGCCGATGGCCCTGGCCGCTTCCACGTAGACCTCTTCCTTTATGGTGAGGGTCTGCGCCCGGACCAGCCTGAAATAGGTGGGTATATAGATTACCGCCACCGCCAGGGTGATATTGATAACCCCCGGACCGAGCATGGCGGCAAAGGCAATAGCCAGAATAAGGCCGGGAAAGGAGTAGAGCGAATCCATTATCAATGACAGTATCCTGTCCAGGATGCCGCCGATGAATCCTGCCAGAAGCCCCAGAGGTATGCCTACCAGGGAACTGAGAAGGGCCGCGGTAAAGGCAACGCCCAGTATGGTTCGGGAGCCGTGGATAATCCTGGACAGGACGTCCCGCTGGAGATTATCCGTGCCCAGGGGATTCTGCGACGTGGGCGGAGATAACTGGGGCCCCGCGTTCTGGTCCAGAGGGTCGTAGGGAGCCAGGGTCGCGGGAAACAGGGCAAGGTATGTCACGAAAAGAATAATAACAACCCCAATGATAAGGATCCACAATTCCGCGCCGTAGCGTTTGTGGGCATGGGAAAAGGCCCGGAACAGGCGGGAGAGACCTGCGGCGGGAGAAAAAGAAGGACCGTTATCCTGTTTTACGGACTTGTTGCTTTCCATCTCTTTTACTCCTAATATTTTACCCGCGGGTCAATGGCGGCATAGGTTATATCCACTACCAGGGATACCAGGTTGACAAGGAGGGCGAAGACCACAATGACCCCCTGTATGGTCGGGTAGTCCCTCAGGTAGATGCGTTCCACCAGGAGACGCCCCATCCCGGGCCAGGAAAAGGTTGTCTCGGTAAGAATCGCCCCTGCCAGGAGCAGGGCAAATTGAAGTCCGAGCATGGTCAAAACCGGTATGAGCGCGTTTTTAAGGGCGTGTTTGTATACCACCTTCTTCTCGGGTATTCCCCGGGCCCTGGCTGCCAGGACGTAATCACTCTTTAACACGTCCAGCATATTGGCCCGGGTTAGTCGGACAAAGACACCGGATAGAACGATTCCCAGGGTTATGGAGGGCAAGACCAGGTGGATGAGAACGTCCCCCAAGGCCTGAATATCGCCGGCGAGCAGGGTGTCCAGGATGTAGAAGCCGGTACGTTCGAACTTGGAGACAAAAGTCCTGGGACTCGTTCTGCCGGCGATTGGCAACCACCCCAGCCAGATACCGAAAATGAGCTGCAGCATGAGTCCCATCCAGTACACAGGAATGCAGTAGACGATGTTTCCGTATAAACGTATGCCGAAGTCTCCGGCCGTTCTCCTGCGGCTTGCCGCAAAAGCACCCAGGGGGATCCCTATAAGCAGCATAAAAACAATACCGAAGATCGTGAGTTCAAGGGTTGCGGGAAGTTTTTCCTTGATCGGTACGGAGACACGCTGATTGAGTATCATCGAATCTCCCAGATCGAAACGGATGAGTTGCCCGAGATAATCGAAATACTGCCGGTACATCGGTTTGTTGAGCCCCAATTCCTCACGCTTTTGTTCTATTACGTCCGGCGGAGCATGGGCACCGAGCATTGACGCCACCGGATCTCCGGGCATAACCCGCAGGACGACGAACACGATTGTGAGGAGGATCAGCAGCATAGGGATTGTCAGGAGAGTTCGTGTAATGATGTATTTGAGTAAGCCTTTCATGCAGTTACCGCCCTTTACCGGTCAGACAGAATAAACCGGTGCCGCCGTCGGTTACAACCGGGCGCAGGCTCCGGGTTGCTCAGAATGAGAACGGGGGACCCGGAATATCCGGGTCCCGCAACTGTTACGCTAGTCCGTAAAGTATAACGTATTGTAATTGAAGATAAGTGTCGGACCTATCTTGACGCCCTTTACGTTGGGCAACGTGAAAACATACAGGTTGCCCTGGAAAATAGGACAGGTCGGGCATTCCTGTGTCCACAGCATCTGGAGTTCTTCAAAGACTTCCTTACGCACTGCAGGGTCGGAATTCCTCTGTTCTCCGGCAAAGAGTTCGTCCCATTTAGGATCGGAGAAATAAATACCCATACCGGCCGACCCGGAGGTGCCCGCAAAGGCCGCCGTGTAGTTGTCCGGGTCGATATAATCGGGGTACCAACCGAGGAGGAAAGCCTTCATCGACTTGTCGTCGAAGTTGTCCAGGTAGGTGGACCATTCGGCGGACTTCAAGGTGACTTTTACCATATCCGATTTTTCGAATTGGGCTTCCAATACCTCCGCCATGTTTACTTCGGTATCGCCGTAATGGCTGGGGGTGTACCAGAATTCGAAATCCAGGGGATTCGAAGCACTGTATCCGGCATCGGCAAGAAGCTCTTCAGCCAGGGCTACATTACCGTCACCGAGTTCGGACTTGAAATCGTCTGTATGATAGATCATCCCCATGGGTACCATGGAGTAGAGCGGGGCCTGCTGACCGAGGAATACTTTGTCGATGATGTCCGGCCGGTCGACAAGGGCGCTGACGGCACGGCGGACACGGGCATCGGAAAATACACCTTCGGAACACTCGAAACAGATAAACCTAATCTGGGCTCCGGGGATTTTATAGGTGGTATAGTTACTGTCCTTGGAAAGATCGGCCTTGTCAGAGGGGTTCAGGTCCTTGTACACCAGATCGACTTCGCCGTTTTCCAGGGCAAGTCGCATGGTGGTGGCGTCGGCAAAGTACCGGATAACGATTCGACCTACCTTGGGAGCCTCGCCGTAATAATCGGGATTTTCCTCGAGGATGATCTCTTCATCCCTCTTGAAGGAAACCACTTTATACGGCCCCAGACCGACCAGTTCGCCGCCGGTGAGTTCGGAGGGGTCGTTGACCCACTTGTCGGCGGGATAGATGTTCGGATTGACGGGGAAATAGGGGACCGACGCAACCAGTGAAGGGAAGAACCCGACCGGTCCCTTCAGGTTGAACTTGACGGTCAGATCGTCCACGGCTTCGACCGAATCGACAAAATCGGTAACCAGCCAGGAGGGGTCTCCCTGGAGCCGCATAACCCTGTCGATGGACCACTTGACGGCTTCGGCGTTAAACGGCGTACCGTCGGTGAATTGAACGCCGCTGCGGAGTGTAAAGGTATACACGTCACCGGCGTCGTTTACGGTGTAGCTTTCCGCAAGCCCGGGGATAATCTCGGTTGTACCGGGTTTGTAAGAAAGCAGACCGCGATTAATGTTCTGAAAGAGTTCCCACGTGTGAAAATCGTAGGCATTGGACGGGTCTACGTCGGAAATTTTCTCGGTTGTCGCGTAGACCAGGGTCTGCATCTCTTCAGGTTCTTCCACAACGGCTTCCTCTTCCTTTTTGCAGGAAACCACGAGGGCGAAAGACACCACGAGAAATGTCACACATAAGATCATTAAAAATTTTTTCATAAACACCTCCCTTTAAGGTGCTTATATTATCCTGTATTTGGCATAATCATGCAAGAGAAAAAAGGGTCGTACTACTCTGAAATATTACGCCGGGGGTTTCCCCTTTCCAGAGAAATTTTACCGGTACGGATCGATTCCACTTTATCAGGGCATGTTCCCGTTCAATGGCTTTCTCACGATGTATATCCCATACTTTTATTACGTGAACGAGCTTTTGCAGCTGTTTACGCACCTGTTCGAGAACTGCGTTGTCCCCGGTCACCACGATGGTGTAACGGCTCTTGCCGGGGAATTCCGTATGACCCCACGGCCAGGCTCTCGATATTGTATCCCCTCCTGGAAAAGAGACCGGATATACGGGTCATTACCCCGGGAACGTCGTCGCAAAGTATTGATATGGTGTGTTTATCGGTAACCCCCTATTCGACATAGTCCATGAGACTGGAACCGGTAACCATGGGATACACATGGTCGCGGGTTTCGAGTATGCAGTCGATGACGGTGATTCGTCCGGCCCGGAGCCCCCTGGCGGCGGCTACCTCCTGGCAGGTCATAAGGAAGGAACCGTCCCCGGTTATCAAGACTACCGTCCTATTGGCCGGTGAAAAAGACTCGTTTTGAACATCCTTGGGTATATCGATAAGCACAGGCCCCTTTCTGCCGCTGTAAGCGGCAGGCCGGTAAAATACCTTACAGGTTATCTATCCGCTCATGCAGGGGAAGCCGAGGACGAGTACGACGAGTACCGGGAGAGCTGATAGAGTTTGTACGGAATTTTTAACGGTCATGTTGCCCGTATTCATAATGCGCGGAATTGTATCACCCTCTTCTTGTATGGTCAAGTTTTTTAAAGACCCATATACGATTTTCGTATATGTTCACTGCCTATGAGCTCCTTTCCCGATCCTTCCATGACAACGGTACCGTTTTCCAGCACATACGCCCTGTCCGCCAGTTCGAGGGCGTAATTTGTGTTCTGTTCCACCAGGAGAACGGTCATGCCCTTGTCCTTCAGGGTGTGCAGAGTATCGTAAATACTGTCTACAAGAATGGGGGCAATCCCCAGGGATGGTTCATCGAACATGATGAGCATGGGTGCCGATACCAGGCCCCGGCTGATGGCCAGCATCTGTTTTTCGCCGCCGCTCAGGGTACGGGCATACTGTCGCTGCCGTGTTTTTAATGCCGGAAAGAGATTGAAGATTTCATCAAGGATTCCGGTCTTGAGACGGGAACGATCGGTATATGCCCCCATGAGCAGATTGTCTTTCACCGTCATGTTGACGAAAAGTCGCCCGCCTTCGGGTACATAGGAGATTCCGTGTTTCATAACGGTATGGGGCGGAAGGCCGGTGAGATCTTTGCCGTTAAATGTTACGGTTCCTGAGGTAGCCTTTATCAACCCGGAGATGGTTTTGAGAAGCGTACTCTTGCCTGCACCGTTAGGACCTATAATTGCGACTACTTCCCCTTCACGGACGGTAAAAGAAACGTCGCGCAGAATGGGTACTTTTCCATAGCCCGAGTTCAGTCTATCCACATTCAATAGAGTTTTCATTTGACCGCCCTCTTCCCGAGATAAGCCTCTACGACCAGGGGGTTTGTGCTTATGTGTTCCGGGTCTCCCTGGGCGATGAGTATACCGTGATCGAGGACGATAATCCTCTCACAGAGTCCCATGACCATCTGCATGACGTGTTCGACTATGCAGAGAGTAATATTGAGGTCCTTTCTGAGGGTGCGAAGCATATCCATCAGTTCGGACATTTCCGTTGCGGTGAGTCCCGCCCCCGCCTCATCCAGGAGAAGCAGGACCGGGTCGGTAGCAGCCGCCCGGGCGAGTTCCACCCGTTTGAGAGGAGCCAGGCCAAGATCGCTGCATTTCCAGTTACGGATTCCCGATAAACGAAAGAAGTCGATAATTTTTTCGGTTTTATCTTCCACTTCCTTCTCGCCATGCCGGTTGTATGCGCCGACCCTCACGGCCTCGGCTACTGTCATACTGCCGAAGGCCTTGGTAACCTGGAATGTGCGCGACATACCGAGACGGCAAATTTTGTAGGGTTTCATACCGGAAATTTCTGTGTTGCGGAAATATATGTGTCCTTCATCCGGGGAATACAGCCCGGTTATTGTATTGAAAAGGGTTGTTTTACCGGCGCCGTTGGGGCCGATGAGTCCCAGGACTTCGCCTTCATTCAGTGTGAAACTGACGTTGTTTACCGCCACAAGACTGCCGAATTTCTTTGTGACCCCATCTACCCGCAATAATTCTTTAGTCTCCATCACGCGCCCCCCGATAATCCGGCCGTTTTCTCGGCCTTCTTTTCCCGTAGTCGAGCTACCAGGGACTGAAACATGTAGCCGAGCCCCTTGGGACGGAAGAGGGCGATAATGATCAGTACCACGGCGTAGATGATGAGATAGAGGCTTTCGAGCTGACCTCCGAGACTCGCTCTGAGTATTTCCCGCACACTGACCAAGAGTACGGAAGCCATGAGGGGTCCGTAGGTAATTCCCATACCGCCCACGATACCCAGAATAGCAACTTCCAGGCTGATGGGATACGAGAAAAAGCTCGGATGGATGAAGCCGTACAGGCAGGCGTAAACGGCTCCGGTGGCCCCTACAATAAAGGCGTATATCATCAGGGCCTTGAGTTTACAGCTTCTCGCATCAACACCGAGCACCTCCGCCGCATCTTCGTCGTCTCCCAGGGAGAGCAGGTAGTACCCAAGTTTCATATTACGGACTCTGTGGTTGATAAAGAGTGTGAGAAACAGGAATACCAGCATAATGTAATAGAAGGGAGTATAGGTGCCGAACCGGATATGGTACAGAGACCAGTTGTGGAAAGGTATGAACCGTTCTATGGGACCCCCCACATCCTCCCACATGAGAAACGCAACCCTCAGGACTTCAACCAGGGCGGAAGATGAAAGGGCGTACCACACTTCCCGCACGCCGAATCTGAACAGCGGGTATCCTACCAGGACGGCGAAGGCAACGGCCACCAGTCCCCCCAGGATCATGCCTATCCATGGTGTTACATTATACCTGATAAGGAGCGTTCCGGAGGTAAAAGCGCCGAGCCCGAGATAGGCTCCCGCGGCCAGATCCAGTTGGCCTGCCATGCCGCCTATGAGATTCCATGCCGTGGAGAGCACCCCGTACAGCACAATAGTCGTCAACAGTATCATACTGTACTGGTTTTTGCCGAAAAGTATCGGAAGAAGAAGAGCCAGGACCGCAAGAATGAGCACGGGAAGTTTTACAGCCGGCTTACCGGTTTTTAATCTGGGCTTCATAATCTATTTCCTCCCGAATATACCGCGCGGCCTGAGCCATAGCACGATGACAAAGATGAGATAGATGATAAGCGACCGCGCCCGGGGGTCCCACAGGCTCATGGCAAGGGATTCGGCGCTGCCTACGATAATTCCCGAAACGAGAAGGCCGGGTATGGAACCAAGCCCGGTTAGAGCCAGGATGCACCACGAAAGAAGCCCGAAGCGCAAGCCCATGGTCGGGTCCACCTGCTGAAAAGACATGAGAAGTCCGCCTGCCAGGGCGGTAAGGGCGCTTCCCAGTCCGAAGGATATTGCGTATGTCCGTCTGTAGTTCACGCCCATGAGCGAAGCCGAGTCCAGATCGTCGGAAGCGGCCCGGATGGCGCGTCCCGTCCAGGTGCGGTTAAAGAAAAGCGCAACCAGGAGAATAGCGGCTATACTCACCAGGGCAGAAAACAGCCTGGACTGCATAAGGCTTATTTCTCCTAACTGTATGTTTCCCTGGATAATGGAATAGGGCAGGGCTCGCGCCTGGGCTTTCCATACAATTTGTGCAAGGGCACGTAACAGAGTCATTAGACCGACGGTAACGGCGATCTGTGTAACGTATTTTTGTCTCAGTGTCCCTTCTATTATGAGATAGTAGATGAGGACCCCGAAGATAAAGAGAAGCGGAAAGGTTATGACGGGTGTTGCTACGGCATCGATGGAAAAAAAGGTGCCCACCCAGAAGGTAAAATACATCGACAGCATAACAAAATCGCCATGAGCGAAGTTGACGATATTCATAACCCCGAAGATGATGGAAAGACCCAGTGCAATCAGTGCATAGATGCACCCCATCATAGAACCGTTTAGGATTCCCTGAATGATTACATTCACAGTATTATCCCCTGGAGCTGGAATAGGGCGCCTTCAGAAAGAATTGAAGGCGCCGATTTTTTACTTAATAAGAAGCATCGGGCCGTGGAAACACGGCTTCGGCTTCAGCGGCCTCAAAGGGCCATACGACCTTTGATTCACCGTTTATAACTTGTAGAATCGTTGCCCGGGCGTAAGGATTATCGCCGGTTTCTGAAAAGCTGATCTGTTCGGTGGGATACGTATCCACCGCCGGGCCCGACGTCAAATCGAGCTCCAGAAATGCAAGGCGAAGATTGTCCGGATCCAAGGGATTTTCCGGAAACATCTCTCCCGAGAGTTCAAGGGCTTCCGCAAGGACCCACATGGCGTAGTAATTCATGCCGCCGGCTTCGGTGGGGATATGCCCGGTTTCGGCTACGAAATCTTCTACGAATTTCTTATTCTGCGGCGTATCCTTGGCGGGGTTATAACTGTAGGTGTTTGCGTAATACTCGGCGGTTTCTCCGAGGGCTTCTATCGATTCCGGGTCGGTATATCCACAGGCACCCATTCCGACGATGAACTTGGGAATTTTCCCGGTCTCACGAAAGGTGTTCGCAAAGAGTATTGCATCCATAAAGTAGGGACAGTGTACAACGAAATCCGCTTTAGCGGAGGTGATATCGGATACAATTGAAGATACATCGGAAATGTCGAAGGGATACTCGCGCTGGTAGACCACCGTTAGGCCGTTATTCAAGGCTGCGTCCACGGCTCCCAGGGCGTTGCTTCTTCCGAAGGATGAATCTTCGTTGAGTATGGCGACCCGCTCCATGGGGATGCCCTCTTTTTCAGCTGTTTCAACCACGAATTCTACTGCGGATACGCCATGCTGGCTGGCCTTGGGTGCCGGGCGGAAGAGGTATTGTCGTCCCATTCCCGTTACGTTGTCGACCAGGGCGTCGGCTATCAGGATAACTCGTTCACGCTCGGTTACCTCGGAAGCAGCCACGGTAAGGCGGCTTATATACAGTCCCAGAATGGCAACCGGATCGTGTTTGCTGATGATGCTCTCTGCGCCGAGCTTGGCACTGTTTGCGTTTTCGCCGCAGTCCTCGACGACCAGTTCAATGGGGATACCGCCTAGGGATTTTATACCGCCGGCGTCATTGATATGGCGCACTGCTATTTCCATACCGATTTTAGCTTCGGTACCGAAAACGGCATGGGCGCCCGTGAGGGGTTCGAGGCATCCGACAACCACTTTTTCAGGAATGCCTGGTGCTTCTTCCGATTCCTGCTGTCCCCCTGCAAAGGCCAAAAGCCCCGTTAGAAGGAAAACAATACAGAAAAGAACAGAGCCATGCTTTCTCATAATTACCTCCCTTAAGATCATAATTGACTAGAGAATATCATAGGCGCAAGAGAGTGTCAAAAAGTATTTTTGTGTATTGAGAAACCTATTTCAATAGTTGAGAATTACTGCCAGTTTTTAAAAATGAACTACTTCAATGCTTGAGAAAAGCGGTCCCAGGGGTCGATGGTTTTCCCGGCATAGGGGCAGCCGGGGGCGTGGGGCTTGCCTCCATGATAAAATCCATCCAGGGTGTCTCCCTTGTAAACTACCTCAAGCCCCATTTTTCGGAGCTTGAAAAGAAGAACCTTACGCCGTTCCCGGGAATTCCAGCAGGCGGGACACACGGCGACGGTTGTGGGCTCCCGGTTGTCGATATAGCGGACCCGTATCATTGCACGGCCTTCGGAAACAGCCTTTTTTCGCTGTTCGGACATGGCTACAGTATACAAACTATCGCCGGGGGGGTAAAGGTTCAGGCCGAATGCAATTAATGGATAAAAAGCGGCTGTATCTTTTGTTCCATGACCTGCACAAGACCTTTGTCGGTAATCTTCAGCTCAGGAATAACGGATAGTTGAATAAAATGAAGAAGCATTAGGATATCTTTGCTGGAGCCCATGGTTTTTACGGCCTTTTTAATTTCCACGAGGTCTGTCACCACTTCATCCAAGGAACAGGAAGACATGAGCCCGGCTATCGGAAGGGCTAATTCGGCCATTATTTTCCCCTCGACATGGCATACGATACCTCCGTTGAGCTCTTTTACTCTGCGAACGGCTGAAAGCATATCATCATCATTCATCCCCAAGACACAGAGGTTGTGGGAATCATGTCCTATGGTCGTAGCAATTGCACCCCTTTTGATTCCGAATCCCGTGGCGAATCCGAGGGACATACCCGAAGCCGAATGACGGTCCAGAACTGCGACCTTTGCGAGATCCCTGGCTGGATCGGCTACAGCATAGCCATTCTGAATGGACGCCTCCATCACCAGGGAATCCGTGTAAAGATCACCTTCACGCATACCGATACAACGAATTTTGTCGGACTCGGCAGCTATCGCGAATGATGCCTGGGAAACCTGTGGAAGATTTAGATGTCCGAGGGAATCTCCGGCGTGGGTGAATGTTCCGACCACCGGGTTGATCATCTCTCCGCCCCGAGCAACAATCTTCGAATCCTTTATAACACGGTCAATAACCAATGTGTTCAAATCGTCCAGGACAACAAGGTCCGCCTTGTAGCCCGGTGCAATGGCACCCATGCTTCGGAGGTTGTAATGCCTGGCGGTGTTGATAGTAGCCATCCTGACGGCTGCTATGGGGTCCACCCCCGATTCGATGGCGGTGCGGACGAGATAGTCTATATGTCCTTCGTTGATGATATCCGTGGGTTCCCTGTCGTCCGTGCAGAATGAGAAAAAAGAATGATTCCGCATATCCACACCCTTGATGAGAGCGGAAAGGTTTTTTGCAGCCGTCCCTTCACGAATAAGGACCTGCATACCCCGGGAGACTTTTTCCAAGGCTTCCTCCATTGTCGTGCTTTCATGGTCGGACCTGATAAATGCACTTATATAGGCATTCAGCACTTTCCCTCGTAAACCGGGGGCGTGGCCGTCGATTTTCTTGTACTCGTGCCTGAGTATTTCTATCTTTGTAATCAACTCACGGTCTAATGAAAGCACACCGGGGAAATTCATTACCTCCCCCAGGGCGATTATTCGGCGAGGATACTTGTCTATATAGCTTACCATATCCTCCGGGCCCAGGCGGGCGCCGGATGTTTCCAGGTCCGTAGCCGGAACGGCCGAAGGCATGGCGATGTAAACATTCAGTGGAATTCCGTCGGTGGAATGAATCATGTAATCCAGTCCTTGCAGACCCAGGACATTCGTGATTTCATGGGGGTCCGCGATTATGGTTGTCGTACCCCGCGGCAGGACTGCCCGGGCGAATTCCCTGGTGGACAACATGGAACTCTCGATATGCAGATGAGCGTCGATGAATCCTGGAACAACAAAACGGCCCTCCAGGTCCAGGACACTTTCGGCATCGGTGTAGTCGCCTATTCCTGCTATCCTTTTACGGAAGAGAGCTATGTTGCCTTCCTCTATTCTTCCTGTAAAAACGTTTACAATTCGTGCATTTTTCAGAAGCAGGTCGGCGGGAACATTGCCCAGGGCAACGGGTACTATATCCTTTATTTTCATGAAGGCACTCCTTGCGATGTATCTTATCACATGTGTAAAGGAAACGGGAAAACATTTTTATGTTTTTCGATCATTTCGATATCTTGACGTACGAAAGTCTCCAATTGTACTATTTTTTTAATGGGTTCTCCGAACTCGAAGTCCTAGGGGTGTACACTACCCACGGTTTCGAGTCGAAGTGCCGTGTAATAGCGGTCAAAGATATGCCTGGGAATATTTGTCGGTGGGCGTTCAACATGACCTGGAATACGTTGTTCTGCCGGATGAAATCAATCTCGGAAGCTACCAGTGCGACGGTCTCTAAAGCACCGCCGTGGTGGAAGTAACCGGGTAGGAACCGGGATCGGCCATGGAGATCAGAGGCCGGTCGGTTCCCTACGGAGTCCCACTGGTCAAGGACGCGACAAATCGTCAGGTTGCTGTTGACTTTCTCGAATATTTCCTGGACCCGGAGGGTCACATGCTACGAAACTATTCTCGACGAGGATGTGCTGCGGTCGATCTGGCTGAGCATCTACAATTTCAAGGCCAGGGCCATACACGATTTTTAGGCAGGTTGACATGATAAGGGACAGTAAACATCTTACACATCCGGATAAGGCGATGGCCGTATTGGGTTCCTTCCGGTTCGAACCGGAAACTGAAACAGTACGGATTGAGAAAGCTCAAGGAAGGGTACTCGCAAAACCTGTTATATGCCCGCAGGATTCACCGCCCTTTACCAAAGCCGCCATGGACGGATACGCCGTACGTTCCGTGGATGATACTGATTCGTACAGGATCATTGAAACGGTTGCGGCGGGAGACGCCGGAGGAATTACCGTCGGACAGAATGAGTGCGTAAAGATAATGACCGGAGCGGTTCTCCCGGAGGGAGCGGACAAGGTGATACGGGTCGAATATACCCGTGAAGAGGGCGGTAAGATGATCCTCACCCGGGACGAGCCGTTCGATAATATCATTCTAAAAGGATCAAACCATAAAAAGGGCGAGACTGCTATGAAACCGAAACTCCTGACCGTACGTGATATCGGAGTCCTCGCATCATACGGACTCGAGAAGGTTCCGGTGGCAATCAGACCGAGGGTTACGGTTATTCCGACGGGGACGGAGCTGCAGGTGCCCGGCAAGTCCCTCGAACCGGGTCAGATTTATAACAGCAACAGTTTTCAGTTGGAAGCACAGATCCGGGAAACCGGCTGTGCCGCTCAGCGAATCGACATCATCGGTGACGATCCTGGTTTGCTGGAAGAACAGATAAAAAGGGCCATTGATTCATCCGACCTAGTGCTGCTGTCCGGCGGGGTTTCCATGGGAGATTACGATTTTGTACCGGAGGTATTACATACACTGGGTGCGGAGATACTCTTTCACGGACTGGCGGTAAAACCCGGAAAACCAACACTATTTGCCGTAAAAGGGAACACATATATTTTCGGTATGCCGGGGAATCCCGTCTCGACCTTTGTAATATTCGATGTGTTCGTCAAGCCCTTCCTGTTCAGCATGATGGGTATCATGTACACACCTCCTTGTGCACGGGGAACACTGGCCGAAACAATAACAAGAAAAAGGGCTGAAAGGGTAGAGTTTTTACCGGTTAGAATAGAATCGGGAATTGTACGCAGGCTTCCGTACCACGGTTCTTCCAACCTGGATACTTTGGCCGAAGCAAACGCTCTTTTGAGAATAGAGCGGAATGTGTATGAATGCCCTGAAGGGATGGAAACTGATGTACGACTTATATAATAGGGAAATATCCTATCTCAGAATATCCGTTACGGACAAATGCAATCTACGATGCATATACTGCATGCCCGCAGAAGGGGTGCCCCGGAAAAAGCATGATGATTTACTTTCACTGGAAGCGGTAACAGCCATTGTAAAAGCCGCCGCCGCCCTGGGTATCCGTAAAGTACGATTGACCGGGGGCGAACCCCTGGTCAGGAAAGGTATTACTGACCTCACGCGGATGATAAAAGAGATACCGGGCATACAATCCCTGGGCATGACTACAAACGGTATTCTTATTGAAAAATTCGGGCAAGGACTAAAAGACGCAGGTCTGGACAGTATGAACATATCCCTGGATACCCTTGATCCGGAGAGGTACGGAAAACTGACCCGCCTGGGGGACATTCGGCATGTATTAGCCGGCATAGATGAAGCCATACGATTACAGTTCCCCGTAAAAATAAACATGGTTGTGCTGGACGACACATCCAACCGTGAAATAGAAGAAATGAGGAATTTTTGCAGGCAAAAAAATATCAAGCTGCAGTTGATTAATCATTATTCCCTGGAAAAGGAAAAACTGGATAATTACATCTTTGACAGGCCTCCGGATTGCAGAGAATGTAATCGTATCCGTCTTACGGCGGACGGTTTTCTCAAGCCCTGCCTTCATTCCAATATTGAAATTCCTGTTGATATGGCCGATATTACCGGCTCCCTGAAGTCCGCCATACTGGCAAAACCGGAGCGAGGACAGGTGTGCACCAACAGGAGCATGGTGGAGATAGGAGGATAACATATGGACGAGCTCAGTCATGTTGATGATTCCGGCAAGGCAGTTATGGTGGATATATCCTCTAAAAAACGGGTTAAACGAACAGCCCATGCCGAGGGTAGAATTAATCTCCAAAACGAAACGGTCGAACTTATCCGGAAAAACCTGGTTCAAAAGGGGGATGTACTCACCGTGTCGAAAATTGCCGGTATTATGGGTGCCAAAAAGACCGGTGAACTCATTCCCCTCTGTCATAATATAGAAATAGAACTCATACGGGTGGAACTCAGCTTAGATGATCATGGTGTCCATATTGAAGCAGTAGCTTCGTGTACGGATAAAACAGGTATAGAGATGGAAGCCCTGACCGCTGTATCCGTTACCGCACTTACGGTGTATGACATGTGTAAGGCCGTTGATAAAACCATGGAGATTACGGGCGTTAAACTCCTTTCAAAGAAAAAGGAAATGGTTGAAAACTGAGTACAGGGACTTCATGAAATTGTTTCTCCAGGATATAATCTGAGACATCTTCTTTATGGGGCGGTTTTTTTGAGTAAAAATACGCATGTAAGCCTGGAAGAAGCTGATTCATTAATCAGAAAAGTCAAAGTTCGATCAAACACGGTACGAAGGCATGTTCTTAAATATCTACTGGAGCAGGGTCGGCCTGTATCACATGGAGAAATCCTGGAAGATTCTGTTATTCAGCAGTTCGACAGGGTAACGGTGTATCGGACCCTTGCAAAACTGCAGGAAGCGGGACTTTTACACGTTATTGAAGGAACCGACGGTATCAGGAGATACTGTGCTCACTATCCCGGCCAACTAAGATGCCCCGGCGATCATCCACATTTTATATGCGAGGAGTGCGGGAAAATGGTATGCCTTACAGGTCAAAGAATGCCCTATGTGGAGGTGGAACCCGGCATGATCGTGAGGGGAAAACAGTATCTTGTATACGGTTTATGCGAAGAATGTGCAAAAAAGTATAAAAGTTAATCCGATTTATAAAAAGAATTCAGTTCGTTAAAGATATACAGATATCCGACTATAATTCTACAATGGCGTAACGGGAGGTTTAAACATGGGGCTTCTCCTCAATCTAACAGAATCATCATCTGAACCTAAGTACCGGCAGATAGTCAGTCAGGTGGTAAACCTTATAGACCAGGATGTGCTTCGACCGGGTATGAGAATGCCCTCTTCCCGTGAGCTCGCGGAGACTCTCGGTATAAACAGGTCTACCGTCTACCGAGCCTATCAGGACCTCTGGGCCCTAGGATACATCGAAAGTACTCCGGGATCATATTCTATGGTTAGAAAACGGGCCAGGATTGCTCCCCGCAGGGAACCCGAGCGATTATCTATCATGGACTGGCAGAGTGTGTCATCAGAAGCAGCGGATTTCCTCTATAAAAGGTATTCTAAGGAAAACAATATGTCAGGGCCGTTAGGTAAAGACGGTTTTATTGATTTTTCAATCCTGTCCCCGGAATCTTCGCTGTTTCCCCTGGACGAATTCAGGAAATGTCTTAATCTAGTAATGGTAAATTTCGGTCGGGAATTGTTGGAATACGGCGAGACCACCGGCTACAAGCCTCTGCGTGAGTATATAGCCGATAGAATGATGATGCACAGTGTTCATGTTTCTCCGGACGAAATCATGATTACCACGGGAGCGCAGAACGGCCTTGAATTAATCATGCATCTTCTTTCAGAAGCAGGAGACGCGGTGGCCTTTGAAGCTCCGACCTATGCCCGGGCTATAGACCTCTTTCGAATGCACGGCGTAGACCTCGTACCGATTCCAATGGAACAAACCGGGATGAACCTGGATATTCTTGAACGGCAGATGAGAAAGAAGAGACTGAAAATGGTGTACACAATTCCTAATTTTCATAACCCCACGGGTATAACAAGTATCCAGAAACACCGGGAAAGGCTTATCGCCCTATGCGAGGAATGCGGTGTGCCGCTGGTGGAAGATGGATTCGAAGAAGAAATGAAATACTTCGGTAAAGCTATACTGCCGGTAAAATCTATGGATAAGGGGGGTGTAGTAATTTATGTGGGCACCTTTTCAAAGGTGTTATTCCCCGGTCTTCGGATAGGCTGGATTGCTGCAGACAGGAGCTGTATAGAACGGCTCGTACCTTTGAAAAGGGCTTCATCCCTTTCCGGAAACCCTCTTACAGAAGCTGCTTTGGAACAATTCTGTCGCAGGGGTTATTATGACCTGCACATAAAACGAATGCACCGCCTTTATAGAAAAAGGATGATGACTGCACTGAAAAGCCTGGAACAAAACCTTTCCGGCTTTCCGGTATCGTGGAAACCTCCGGCCGGCGGATATACCATCTGGCTCGAGATTCCCGGTTTTTCCGACCAGGAAAATTGTATAGTCAAAATGCTGCTCGAAAAGAATGTAAAGGTTATGCCCGGATCGCCCTATTACATAGAAGGTAAAAAAACTCTTTACTTGCGGTTGTCCATTGCAAAGACCTCGGAATCTGAAATAGAAAAAGGAATACAGGCAATTCGGGAAGTTATAGAAAAAATAATCTGCTGAATCAATCCCCGGACAAGATGCCCCGATTATTTTTCCCCACCTGTTCAAGAAGGCCCCTGCGCCCTTCTCCGAGAGCCCGTAAGATTCTATCTCGGTACTCTCAATTGATGCACGCTTATTGGTAATCTCTTTCTTGCATTCTCCGGCAGTTGGTCCACCATGATTCATATCTAGAAAAGATAGATGCCATCCATACTATGGCGGGGCGAAACCCCCGGCATTCCATGGGATAATCACCGGCCATTGTATGCAGGATTGAGGGGGTAAAAAGATTATTTTTTTACCATCTCTATAAGTTCCAGGGCATTATGGGGTGCATATCCCTTTTCATCATTATCAAAATAGCAGTATACGTCTTTTCCCTGATGTCTCCAGGTGGAAATGGCTCCGGCCCAACCGGTTAATTCCCTTGTACCGTATTTTCCCCGGTAAGCCCCGGCGGGACCATGCAAACGTATATAAACAAAATTTGAAGTTACCTCCCGGGGGCTGACGGTACCCGCCAGGTGGTAGATACAGAAGGCCGCATTATGCTCAGTCAGAATCTTGTATGTGTCATCATGAAACCAGCTAGGATCGCGAAATTCAAACGTATACGCGTAATCGGGCGGTAAACAATCTAGGAAATCCCTCAGCCTTTCGTTGTTCCTTTTCCATCGCGGTGGCAGCTGGAAAAGAACAGGACCAAGGGCTCGGCCGAAGTGCCGAATTATGTTGAAAAAAGAAGAAGTACTTTTTTCCGGATCTTTCAGTTTTTTCATATGGGTTATGTAACGGCTTGCCTTGACCGAATATATAAAATTATCACCGGAAGCATTATTCCATTTTTTTACCGTCTCTACCGACGGCAGGTTATAGAAGGTATTATTTATTTCTACGGTGTTGAAAGTTGATTGATAGAGACCAAACCAGTCTCGTTTTTTTGCTGATTCAGGATAAAAGCTGCCTTTCCAGTGATCGTAGTTCCAACCGGATGTGCCGATATAGATTCTACCTTCCGCCATAATCCACAAGCTCCCTTATATATTCCCCGGATAGATATGCTCTATTCCGGCTCTTGCACCCAGTTCCCGGGCTTTTTCCATAATCGCTATGGGTGTCGTTACCGGATTGTTGTAATGATATGTGCGGACACAGACGGCATTGCAACATCTTCTCACCATCTTTCTTTCTATAAAACATTTCGGCCCAAGTAATTCTTGAATAACCATAAAATTAGTTTACCATAGATACAAAAATTGTCTATAGATGGGCAATATCTATATACTGTCTTGCCTTGTTACACGAGTTCTGAAGTATCTGTTTTTCAGAAAGTTTTGAAAGCCTGAGCGAAGGGTTTCAAAGGGCACTCAGTGGAAAAAATATTTAAGGACCCCATGACCACCGCTGCGGCTATAGACAGACTGGTCCACCATACCATGATTTTATAACTGAACATCCCCAGCTACAGGCTGGAACAGGCACACGGAGGACAGGATATTATCCTGGGGATCCTCCCTGGGATGTTATCATTGACAGGTTGGAACCGGTAGTTATAATTGTCGTTGAAAAGGGAAAAATAATTGTCGTTGATCCGAGGAGCCTCGTCATGCTGAAACTCGAAGATATCCAGGCCAATGCAATCCTCCGCGGCATTGTTCCCGACGGGAATGTAACGGTGGTGAATATCAAGTGGTACGGTACCGCCGCCATAGAGCTTACCTACAAAGACCCATCAGGCTCTGTGGCAAACCAGCTCATTTATCGGCATGACGAGGTTCATCTTGAGATTGTCGAACAGGGACGGCCCTGGAGCTTCGACGGTGAAGGGGATCTGTTCCGCCTGGTTTCGGAAGCTCAACGAATCAATCTGGCCTATCTGTTCGACCCTGTGCTTGCGGTGCACACGTCGGTGGTGGAGCCGTTGCCGCACCAGATTACCGCGGTCTACCAGCACATGCTTCCCCGGCAGCCCCTTAGGTTCCTGCTGGCCGACGACCCCGGAGCCGGCAAGACCATCATGGCGGGACTGTTCATACGGGAACTCATGGCCCGGGGGGACCTGGAACGCTGCCTGATTGTCTGTCCCGGCAGCCTGGCCGAGCAGTGGCAGGACGAGCTCTACCAGCGCTTCAACCTTCCCTTCGATATTCTTACCAACGACAAGCTGGAATCGGCCAGGACGGGAAACTGGTTCATGGAAAGCGATCTGGTCATCGCCAGGCTGGACAAGCTTTCACGGGACGAGGATGTTCAGGAAAAATTGAAAGCCCCGGACGGTCGTTGGGACCTTATCGTCTGCGACGAAGCCCACAAGATGTCGGCCACCTATTTCGGCGGAGAGATCAAGTATACCAAACGGTATCACCTGGGGCAGGAACTTTCTAAAATTACCCTGCACTTTCTTCTCATGACGGCGACGCCGCATAACGGTAAAGAGGCGGATTTTCAACTTTTCATGGCCCTGTTGGATGGGGACCGGTTCGAAGGAAAATTCCGGGACGGAGTACATACTACGGATGTTCGTGACCTGATGAGAAGAATGGTGAAGGAGGAACTCCTGCGGTTTAACGGGAAGCCTCTTTTTCCGCCCCGGGTGGCAAAAACTGTTCCTTACAGGCTGTCGGACCGGGAATCACAGCTGTATGCCGAGGTGACCGACTACGTCAGGGAGGAGTTTAACCGGGCTGAAAAAATCGAGAACGGCAAGCGGGCGGGCACCGTCGGTTTTGCCCTGACGGTGCTGCAGAGAAGACTGGCCTCATCTCCGGAGGCAATCTATCAATCCCTGAAGCGAAGGAAAGAACGCCTGGAGAGCCGTCTTAAAGAGATGGAAGCGATTCAGCGAGGCAGGGCGATAGCAGAACAGGAGGCCTTTTCGGGCAGGACCTTCGACGAGGAAGACCTGGAAGATCTGGAGGATACCCCGGAGGAGGAACTGAAGGAGATCGAAGAGGAGGTTTTGGATAAGGCTACGGCAGCCAGATCAATAGTAGAACTGAAGGCGGAGATCGCTACCTTAAAGAACCTGGAGGGGCTTGCTTTGGAGGTACTCATGAGCGGCGAAGATACCAAGTGGCGGCACCTGACGGAACTACTGGAAATGATCTTCACTTCCGCCGCCATCGCCGACAGGACGGCTGATGGCGAACCTGCTTACGGAGAGCCCTTCGGACCGAAAGCCTCTCCCGGTCAGAAGCTGATTATTTTTACAGAACACAGGGACACCCTGAATTACCTCAGGAGACGGATCAGCACTCTCCTGGGGAAAGAAGAGGCGGTGGTGATCATCCACGGGGGCATGGGAAGAGAAGACCGCATGAAAACCCAGGAGGCCTTCAAGTTTCAGCCGGAGGTGCAGGTGCTCATCGCCACCGATGCCGCCGGCGAGGGTATCAACCTTCAGCGGGCACACCTGATGGTGAACTACGATCTGCCCTGGAACCCGAACCGGCTGGAGCAGCGTTTCGGCCGGATTCACCGGATCGGTCAGACCGAGGTGTGTCATCTCTGGAACCTGGTGGCCGAGGAAACCCGGGAAGGGGATGTGTACCTGAAGCTGCTGAAAAAGCTCGACCAGGCCCGGGAAACCCTGGGGGGCCGGGTCTTCGATGTGCTGGGCAAACTGCAGTTCGAGGGAAAATCCCTCCGGGACCTACTAATCGAGGCGATCCGATTCGGGGAACGACCGGACGTAAAGGCCCACCTGGATACCGTATTCGACAACACCCTGGACAAGGACCACCTCATGGAGCTCTTTGAGGAAAAGGCCCTGGTGAAGGATGTGATGGATTCCACCGAGGTCATGAAGATCCGGGAAGACATGGAACGGGCCGAAGCCCGAAGGCTGCAGCCGAATTATATCGAATCCTTCTTCCTGGAAGCCTTTACCCGCCTTGGCGGCACCGTCAGACAGCGGGAACCGAAACGCTACCAGGTCACCTTCGTGCCCGCACAGGTACGCAACCGTGACAGGGTCATCGGCACCCGGCAGGCTGTGCTGCCCCGGTACGAGCGGATAGCCTTCGAGAAAGACCTGATTTCTCCGCCGGGGCAGCCCATGGCGTCTTTCGTCTGCCCCGGTTCCCCCCTGTTGAACGCGGTGATCGACCTGACCCTGGAGCGACACCGGGACCTGCTGAAACGTGGGACGGTGTTGGTGGATGACGGCGACGACGGCACCAGAGCCAGGATGTTTTTCTACCTGGAGCACAGGATACAGGACGCAAGCAAGGTCCGCTCCGGCGGAAACCGAGTGGTGTCAAAAAGGGTCCTCTACATAGAAATGGATGGGAGCGAAAGCCTCTTTCACATCCATTATGCCCCGTATCTCGATTTTCGTCCCTTAAAGGAAGGGGAACCGGCGGTGGATGAGTTCTTATCCCGTCCCGAGTGCGCCTGGATAAGCCGGGACCTGGAAAACCGTGTGCAGGAATACGCGGTTACCACCGTGGTGCCGGAGCACATGGACGAAGTGAAGAGCGCACGGCTGGATCTCCTGGAAAAGACCGAAAAGGAAGTGAAAGACCGGCTTTCCAAGGAGATAAACTACTGGGACCACCGGGCGGAGCAGCTCAAGGCGGAGGAACAGGCGGGCAAGCGAAACAGCAGACTCAATTCCAACGAAGCACGCAAGAGGGCGGATGTCCTGCAAACCAGGATGCAGAGGAGGCTTCAGGAAATACAGCTTGAGAAGAAGATTTCTCCGCTGCCACCGGTGGTGTTGGGCGGTTTCCTGGTTGTTCCGGCGGGGCTTATCCAGGCTATGAGGGGAGAAGCGGCGCCGGCCGCCCCGACCGCCAGGGATACCCAGGAAAGCGCGGCCCGGGCGCGAAACATCGTGATGGAAGTGGAACGGCGGTTGGGATTCGACCCGACGGACCGGGAGTTCGAAAAGCTGGGGTACGATATCGAAAGCCGGGTTCCCGGTACGGGAAAGCTGCGCTTTCTGGAGGTGAAGGGTAGGGTGTCCGGCGCATCCACGATAACGGTGACGAAGAATGAAATTCTCTATTCCCTGAACAAGCCGGAGGACTTTATCCTGGCCATTGTGGAGTTTACCGACGACAACGGTCACCGGGTGCACTATGTCAGGCAGCCTTTCCAGAGTGAGCCGGATTTCGGGGTTACCAGTGTGAATTATAACTTTACAGAGCTGCTGGCCAGGGCAGAAGAGCCAAGATAATGAATAAATTAGCAATTATAGTGGAATAATCACATAAAATGCCATAAATAGATTGTTTTTATGTGTAAATATGGTATCCTTAGAGAGGAGGGTTAAAAGATGCTTATAAGTGCCGCTTTTACAAACCTGCTCTCTTTTAACGAGGTGGAGACCGTCAGTTTCATTGCGGGGAAGACCCAGATGCATACTGACCATGTGGTATACGGCGTAAACAGGTATGAACCAAACCTGCTTAAATCCGCCATCGTGTACGGCGCTAACGCATCGGGCAAATCTAACCTTATAAAGTGCTTTGATATAGCCCGGCGGCTGATCCTACGGGGTACCGGTGCGGACGAGGTGATTAGCCGTGTTCCTTTCAAACTGTGCAAAGGCTCTGAAACACGGCCCAGTGCTTTCGAGTTTGAAATAAAAACAGTAGATGGGATCTTCTCTTACACAGCATCATTTACGGAACACGAGATTGTCGAAGAGAAGCTTACGAGTATTGGTAAAACCACGGAAAAAAATATGTTTGTCCGTACAACGAAAAATGGGAAAGTGCTGGTAAAATCAGGAAATTTCCTCAAAAAGGCGGAGGACCGGAAGTTCTTTGAGTTTATCGCCCGGGGTACCAGGCCGAATCAGCTTTTTTTAAAGGAGACGATAGAACGGAACAGCGACTGGTTCAGAACGGTCTATGACTGGTTCAAGGACAGTCTGGTCATTATTTACCCCAATTCCATGTTAGATCCCATGGAGCTGCTTATTCGTCCCAATGACAGTCTCAAGGACAACTACCATGATTTTTTCGAAATGCTGGATCTGGGGATAGAAGGAGTGGAAGTTCGGGAAATAGATATGGATAAGGAGATTGCCGATATACCTGGACCGATTATGCAGGATATTATGCGGAATATCCCGAAGAACAAAAGCATTACATTGTTCAATACGGCTTTAGGGCGGTACCGGTTTTCCCGGGACAAGGAGGGGAATATCCACGGTTACCGGCTCGTAATGAGACACCGATGTCCCGACGGATCGGATCCTGTGTTCTTCGAGGTAAAGGAAGAATCGGACGGAACGAAACGACTTATCGACCTGATTCCCGCCCTGATAGACTTATCCGAATCGAACCGGGTGTTTCTGATCGACGAGATAGACCGGAGCATGCATGCCCAGCTCTCCCGGGCTTTCATGGAGTTCTTTTTTGCACGCTCTGCCCCGGAAAGCCAGATTCTTGCAACCACCCACGAACTGGACCTGCTGGACCTGGACCTGTTCAGAAAGGACGAAGTCTGGTTTGTCGAGAAGGATAAGACTTCAGCCTCGCGGCTCTATTCCCTGGAAGAGTTCAAACCTCGGTACGACAAGGATGTCCGAAAGGGATACATGCTCGGACGGTTTGGGGCTATTCCGATTGTAAAAAACATAGAAGGAGTTCGCTGGAACCAGTGAGCGGCAGACGTTCTTTTGTGCGAAAAAGTGGAATTCGAGATGCTCGTCTTATTGTTATTGCCTGTGAAGGAGCGGTGACGGAGCCGGAATATTTTAATGCGGTACGAAGCCGATTCATTCTTCATCCTTCCCGGGTTCATATAGAAATAATAGAGCGGCAAGAAAACAAGTCTGCCCCTGAATATGTTCTGGAAGTTCTTGATGATTTTACCAGGGAGTATTCACTTACGAAGGATGACGAATTATGGATAGTAATTGATTATGACCGTTGGGGTGAGAAGAAGCTTTCACAGGAGTCTGCAAAAGCAGTTCAGAAAAAATACCGCCTTGCCGTAAGCAGGCCATGCTTCGAGTTCTGGCTGCTGCTCCATTTCATCGATGCCGACACGTTGACCGAAAAGGACATTGCCTATCTTGAAGGAAAGGGCTGCAAAGCGGCAAAGTCGATGCTGCATACTTTTCTGAAGGATAAACCGGCGGGTGTACGAAAGGTTGATGTCTATATGCCTAAAGTCCATGATGCTATAGAACACGCAAGAAGGCTTGATACAGATCCTGAACACCGATGGCCAAATTCGGTCGGGTCAAGGTTGTACAGGCTGATGGAGTCGATCCTTTCATGAATAAAAGGTGAGTTATGGTAGAAAAACCTGATTATTTCGATGTAATTAAAAGCCAGGCTACAAAACGATGGAACCAACTGGAGGCCGACCCGGAACTGGCGGCTCCCTGGCATCAGCTCTTCAAACAGGTACAGAGCCCCCGGCATGTGTTTTCGGAATTGCTGCAGAATGCCGATGATGCCGGAGCCACCGAAGCTTTCGTATCAATTGATGATGAAGAGTTTATTTTCAGTCATAATGGTATCGATTTTACCCAGGAAAATTTTTCTTCCCTCTGTAAATTCGGATACTCAAACAAGAGAGCTCTTCACACCATCGGTTTCAGAGGGATAGGGTTCAAGAGCACCTTCAGCCTTGGGGATGTCGTTGAACTGTATACCCCGACCTTGTCAGTATCATTTCTAAAAAACCGTTTTACCGATCCACAGTGGATAGATTCGTCCTTTTCAAACGGTGAGGGGACGAAAGTGAGAATAAAGCTCAAGGACAAGCATGTAAAAAAAGAAGCTGAAAAGAATCTCAGGGAGTGGGTTCAAAGTTATGTTTCTCTTCTCTTTTTCAAAACCCTTCGATGTATTCATATCGGCGAAGAAGAGATCCGATGGGGCAGTCTCGGTCCGGGGCCGGTTGAAGGAACAGAATGGACGGCCTTATACGGGGATGAAAATCCTGTTCTCATTGCTCGATCCGAGGAAGAGCCTTTCCCGGAAACGGCTCTCGATGAAATACGACAGGAGAGAATGCTGAGTACAGAGGAGGAAATGGATTTTCCTCCCTGCCGTGTAGAACTGGTCCTTGGCGTGGAAGGAAAGCTCTATGTGGTACTTCCTACAGGCGTACATACTGAAATTCCCTTCGCCTGCAATGCTCCTTTTATCCAGGACCCGGCACGGGTAAAGATAAAAGACCCTGAAACCTCTCCCACGAATCGGTGGTTATTACGACGTATTGGGAAGCTCGCCGCACAGGTGATGATTCGCTGGCTGGAGAACAACAATCTTGCTATTGAAGACCGGGTCGAGGCTTATCAGTTATTTCCGGAAAAGACGAAAGAAGCAGATACTGTAGAGTTTACCTGCCGTGAGCTGATTGTATCCTCCTTTCTGAAAGAGATTGAAAGGGAGAAGGTGCTCTTGTCGGAAAATGGAACGGTGGAACAGAAAAAGGAATGCGTGTCCATTGAAGGATCAATTACAGATGTCTGGGGTGCCGAACAGTCGGCAGTATTACTGGATGATTTAAACCGTCTGCCCCTGGCGACGGCAGTATCTGAAGTCAATCGTAAGAAGCTTATCGAGTGGGATTTGCTGGAAGAAATAACTGTAAAAGACTTGATTCGGGTCTTGAAGAATAAACATCTGCCGAAACCTGAGAGCTGGTACAGGCTTCTTCAACTTTGGTCCCTGGTAGTATCAGAAATCCAAGTGTCATGGTACATGAATAAGAAGCAGATTGTCGATCTTCGGATATTCCCTGTGCAGGGTAAGGAGAAACTGTACTCATCAGGAGAGATTGTCAGATTGGGAGAAAGAAAACTCCTGCAGTCCGAGGAAGACTGGCAATTTCTGGAAAATTACCTTCTTGTTATGAATGTGAACTGGACGGGGTACCTGGCCGACCGGCGTCTTGAATCTGAAAAAAACAATGATTCAATGAGCCTTGAGATGATAGAGTCGGCTTTTAGAATTCTTTCAGAAACCGGATTAGACAACACATCGGATGTAAATAGAGTTATATCCAATATCGCGGTTAAACTTTTCAAACAAGAGCAAAGCTCTCTGTCAGTACACAACTGTGTCCGGTTTGCCCAGATTGCGGCGAAACTGGGTGCAAAGGTGGACGAAAATTTCAAGTATGTAACCCGGAACGGAAAACTGCAATCTACCAACTCCAGCTTGATGTATGATATTGACGGATCAGTTTCTGAGATTTTACCTGCGGTATGGGCACATGAACATATGCTGCATGAAGCCTATTCCCTTGAAAGGATAGCATGTAATGATAGAGACTGGAATTCGTGGGTTCTCTCTGATAAATCAGGAATCAGTACATTTCCGTCAATGGATCTAATTTATTCCGACTTTAATACAAAAGATAGCCTGCTTAAGGCACTTAAAGCGAAAGGTTTTACCGATTCTATGCACCCCCCTTATGTAACTACAATTTTTTATATATATGATTTTGACTTTAAAAAACTGATATGGGATCACTGGTATGACCTGGAAAAAGACAATCCCAATTTGTGGGGTGAACTATTTCTTAAGATAGCGGCACAGCCCCCTGTATTCTGGGAAGGAAAACTATCCTGTCGTGTATTTCAAAGGTCGACAAGCAATACGTCTAAGCAAATAAACAATAGCCAGGTTTTACCGTTGTGGATATTGAAGTTTCGTCAGCTTCCGTGTCTGCCCGATACAAACGGTAACTACCATAGACCCTACGACTTAATGAGAAGAACTCCATCCACGGAAGCTTTTATGGGAGTGGCATCCTTCATTCCTCATGAGATAGATACAGAGACTAATAGGCCCTTACTGGATGCCCTGGGTGTACAGGATTCCCCCGCTGGCCCGGAAACGCTGCTCAGTTATCTCAGAAGTTTTGCCGCCGGTGAAGAGTCGCCCCGGGAAGAGATTGAGAAATGGTATCGTCGACTGGATCAGTTGTATTCCTATGGTTCAACGGAAGATCAGGATTCGATTCGGGAAGCCTTTAAAAGCGAGAAACTTATTCTTACGATGAACGGTATCTGGTCGGACTCATCCGGTGTTTTCCAGGCGGCAAATGAAGGCGATGTGCCCGGTGCCGAAGTTATTCTACAGTCGGTAAACAATCTTTCACTATGGGGCAAAATCGGGGTCAGGGATCATCCAACTGCCGATCTGGTCATTGAATGGCTCAGAGGGCTTCCATCCGGAGAGACCCTGGAAGATGAAAATGTTCCCAGGGTAAAGGCAATGTTGAAACGCCACCCTACAAGGGTATGGAACGAGTGCGGTCACTGGATAAGCCTGACCGGAATGTGGATGCCTGCCGAGTCTTTTACCTATTCCCTTTCAATGCAAGGCCTTCCAAAATGGCAACATCTTTATGACTGGGTAAAGGAGACCACGGCGGATTTCATGGAGATGTCGATGGATATTCTTTCCGAAATGCCGTTCATCGATGTACCCAGGTTGAATGATAAAATCGAGAACAGGCTTACTAACAGGGTGTATGTATTAAAAGGTGCATTGCGACGAAGGAAGTGGAGCCATGTTTTTGGAAGAGAATTATCCAGAATAGAACTGGAAGATAAAGATGAGGAAGAATCTATACGAGAACTTGCTTTTCATTTTCGAGATACCGGCTGGAGTATTGTTCAGGAGCTGGAAGTAGTGCCTTACATTGACGGAACACCGGTTGGTACACCCATCCAGGCGGAAGCGCTCTGGCTGGATGAAGTTTTTTATACCAGGGATCTTTCAGAGTCCAGACTTGCAACTGCGTTTATCAAAGAAATGAGGCGTTTTTTCCGCAGACAAGAAATCGTCGAGGCATTGAAATACTGTTTCGAGCGGTCTGAAGATTTTATAATCGAATACATGGAGGATAATTTCAAGCTTCGGCCTCCGGAGGAAGTAGAGGATTATGATGGTGCCACCGGAAAAAAAATGATAGATGATTCACAGTCAGAAAGCTTTGATGAACCCGAAGACGAAACCCAGGAAGGACCCCTGCCGGAGGAAGAAGAGCCTATCGAAATTACCGAAACTTTCGAGCGAAAGCGAGTTATCCGCCATAAACCGTCAATCATGGAACGTTTTGCCCTTAGCCGGGGGTTTAAAAAAGACGGAGATACCCGCTTTTATCATCCCAACGGTAGTTCCATCGAGAAAATACATGATACAACCTTTCAATGGGAGCATATTTCATCAGAGGGTGATGTGCTTCGTTATTACTGGGCAAAGGATCTGTGCCTTTCTTATGATTCCCTGGAGCTGCCGGCAGACGTGTGGGCAATGCTGCAGCGGTCGACGGAGGTGTATGCCCTGGTACTCAAGAACAAGAGAGATTATCCGATTGAGTTAAGCGGTACTGAACTTATGAAACTCAATGAAGATGGTAAGATAACCCTCTATCCTGCATCCTACAGGATTGCAGTAACACCGGATTACGATGAATAATGCTTTTAGTTCAGATAACAAGGAACAGCCATGAAAACCTTCAAAAAACTGATCGAAGTAGCCCTCCCCCTGGATGCAATCAACAAGGCCAGCGCCAGGGAAAAATCTATCCGGCATGGACATCCGTCGACCCTTCATCTCTGGTGGGCCCGGCGTCCCCTAGCAGCAGCCCGGGCGGTGATATTTGCGCAGATGGTGGACGATCCTTCTGCCCATCCGGACCTTTTTCCCACGGAGAAGGCCCAGGAGAAGGAGCGGAAAAGGCTTTTCAAGATAATCGAAGACCTTGTTCTCTGGGAAAATACCACCAACGAAGAGGTGTTGCAGAAGGCCCGGGACGAGATATGGCAGAGCTGGCGGCGCACCTGCGCTGCCAATGCCGACCACCCCAGGGCGGCGGAACTTTTTGACCGTCATAGGCTGCCGGCCTTCCACGATCCCTTTGCCGGGGGCGGCGCCCTTCCCCTGGAGGCCCAGCGCCTGGGACTGGAAAGCTATGCCAGTGACTTGAACCCCGTGGCGGTGCTGATAAACAAGGCGATGATCGAGATACCTCCCAGGTTCGCCGGGAAACCGCCGGTGAATCCGGTTTCAAGAAAAGAGAATGGAGAAGAGAGGAGTGAGGAAAGAGAAGAGAGGAGTGAGGGAGGGAGAGATGCATTATCGGGAACTGATCGTCTGGCAGAAAGCGATGGAAGCAGCCCGGGAGGTTTATCGGTTGGTACCTCTTTTACCGAAGGAAGAGGTCTACGGTATGAGGTCGCAACTGACACGGGCGATCGTATCGGTTCCGGCGAACATAGCCGAAGGATGGACACGGGAATCGGAGAAGGAAAAAACACAGTTTCTTTCGATAGCTCACGGATCCCTGGCCGAAGCGGAAACACTATTGACCCTTTGCGAGAAGGTGGGATGGTTTCCACTGAAGGAAACCAAGAATCTGCGCGCTTTACTGGACGAGATAAGCAGGATAATCACCACTATGAGGCGAAAACGGCGGACGAAATAGAAACAACAGCACCTCACTCCTCATTCCTTTTTCCTCGCTCCTATTCCGGCGCCGAAGGTCTTGCCGAGGATGTGCGCTACTACGGCAAGTGGATGCGGGATGAGGCGGAAAAGCGGATAGGCCATCTCTACCCGAAGGCGGAGATTACCGACGAAATAGTCAAAGAACGGCCGGATCTGGAAAAGTACCGGGGCAGAAAGCTGACGGTGATCGCATGGATCTGGGCACGGACAGTGAAGAGTCCCAACCCCGCCTTTGCCGGCGTGGACGTCCCCCTGGCATCGACCTTCATGCTGTCCACCAAGAAGGGCAAGGAAGCCTACGTGGAGGCGGTGATAGAAAACGGCGGGTACAGGTTTGAGGTAAGGAATGGGGAGCCGAAGGATATTGATAAAGCTAAGAACGGAACAAAAATCGGTGGTAGCGGTAGCAGCTTTTTCTGTTTGATTTCAGGTACTCCAATACCCTTTGAGTATATTCGTTATGAAGCAAAGCAAAAAAGAATGGGCTCCCGGCTCATGGCTATTGTAGCAGAGGGAGACCGTGGTCGGGTATATCTATCACCAACCGATGAACAGGAGGGAATAGCGATAAAGGCTCATCCTGAGAATGTCCCAGATACAGAACTACCTAACAAAGCTTTGGGTTTTAGAATTCAGGAATATGGAATGATAAAATGGAGAGACCTCTTCACCCCCCGGCAACTGGTAGCCCTGACAACCTTTTCCGACCTGGTGGCTGAAGCACGGGAGAAGATACTGGAAGACGCCCGGAACTCCGGCATACAGGATGATGGGAAGGGACTCGAAGACGGCGGAACCGGTGCCCTGGCCTACGCCGACGCGGTGGGGGTGTATTTGGGGTTTGCGGTGGATAAAAGTGCTGTATATTGGAATAGTCTTTGTCCATGGTTAAATCAACCAAAAAACGAAATAGTAGGAAATTCATTTGGAAGGCAAGCGTTACCAATGGTGTGGGATTTCGCAGAAGCAAACCCATTTTCACTTTCAGGTGGTAATGTTGAAAAACAACTTGACTATATTTGTAAGGTATTAGTTGATACCTTAATAAAATGCAATTATGGATTTTCAATTCAGAGAGATGCAACAACACAATTGTTAAGTGATTCTAAATTAGTTTCCACTGACCCACCATACTATGATAATATTGGGTATGCAGACTTATCTGACTTTTTCTATATCTGGTTAAGGCATTCTCAAAAAAAAGTATTCCCTGATTTATTTTCAACACTATCTGTTCCTAAAGCTGAGGAATTAATAGCTACTCCTTATCGGCACAATAGTAAAACGGAAGCTGAAGCGTTCTTCTTAACTGGAATGACACAAGCAATTCATAATTTATCTATACAAGCTCATAGGGCTTTTCCAATTACCATATATTATGCTTTTAAACAGTCGGAGAATGATGATTTAAACGGAAGATCCAGTACAGGTTGGGAGACTTTTCTTGATGCTATTTTTCGATCTGGATTGTCAATAAGTGGAACATGGCCTATTCGTACAGAGCGACAAGGAAGAATGATAGGTAATGACACCAACGCCCTGGCTTCCAGCATCGTCCTGGTATGCCGGAAGCGGGCGGAGGATGCACCTACTGCTACCCGTCGTGAGTTCGTAGCTGCCTTGAAGGATGAGCTCCCCGAAGCCCTGGCGCATCTGCAGCGGGGAAATATCGCCCCGGTAGATCTGGCCCAGGCGGCCATCGGGCCGGGCATGGGGGTGTATACCCGGTACACCAGGGTGCTGGATGCCGGGGGAAAGCAGGTGACGGTGAGGGAAGCCCTGGGACTTATCAATCAAGTGCTGGATGAAGTGCTGGCCGAACAGGAGGGGGACTTCGATGCCGACAGCCGCTGGGCCCTGGCATGGTTCGAGCAGTCCGGGTTCAGTGAAGGAGACTACGGAGTGGCCGAAGTTTTGTCGAAAGCCAAGGACACCAGCATTGCCGGGATGATGGAATCCGGCCTCCTGTTGTCGAAGAAGGGGAAGGTCAGGCTTCTTAGGCCGAAGGAACTGCCGGCGGACTGGGACCCCGCCGCGGACAAACGGCTTACGGTGTGGGAGATGGTCCACCACCTGGTGCGGGTCCTGGAGTCCGACGGTGAAGGGAAGGCCGCGGAGCTGTCGGCGAAACTGGGAGCCGGGGCGGAGACCGCCCGGGAACTCTGCTACCGGTTGTATACTATCTGCGAACGGAAGAAGCGGGCCGCCGAAGCCCTGTCCTACAACGCCCTGGTGCAGAGCTGGCCGGAGATTACACGGCTGGCCAGGGAAGGGGTGAAATACGAGCCGAAGGAAGGGGAGTTGGAGTTTTAGGGGTAAAGATTAGTCGCTGTATGGTGAAAAATATGTTTTTTCAGTAATATGGTAAGTACGGCAGGTTGCTGTCTGTGTCGGAGGTGTCAATGATATCAAAGGTAGTAGTTGAGAATTTTAAGAGATTCGGTTACGAGGAATTTGATATTGAAGACACAGTCATCCTCGCGGGACCGAATAACAGTGGCAAATCAACACTATTACAGGCGCTCTCTGCATGGTCCCTGGCTCTCGAAAGATGGAAAACCGGAAAGGGCAGAGCAGGTGCACAGGTTCGAACAGGTCAGCCGGTAACAAGAAAGGATTTTACCGCTCTACCACTGAGAGAATTTAATTTGTTGTGGAATCAGACCAGGACAGGTTTGAATAAAAGTGAGTTAGGTCCCGGTCAAAGACTTGGTGAACACAGGGTAATCAATATAACTATAATGGGACCAGGGAAGAATGCAGGATCGACTTCATGGTCGCTAAAGATGGAGTTCCGATATTCGAGCACAGAACAGATCTACATAAAGCCGGTTTTTCCTGATGATGAAGCATTGCCCCCAGAAGCAGATGACCTGCTTATTGTTCATTGTCCGCCTTTTTCAGGCATTGGTGCCGAAGAAATACGAAAGGACCGTGGGGCACAACAGCTCGAAATAGGCCAAGGAAAACCAGGAGAAATTCTTAGAAATCTTTTATTGGAAGTTTGGCAAAGGCAAGAGCATTGGGATGATCTTGTTTCGGATATAAATGAAATTTTTCAGGTTACTCTACTCGAACCGCAATATAATGAATCCCTGCCATATATACTTTGTGAATATCTTGAAGATACTATAGACACTTCTAAAAGCAACAGAAATCCACGCTACGATCTTGCTTCCGCCGGTAGCGGTCTTCATCAGGTTCTGCTACTGCTCTCCCTCTTCTATGCCCGCCCCGCGTCCGTCTTTTTACTGGATGAACCCGACGCGCACCTTCATGTCATCTTGCAGCAGCAGGTATACGATAAAATCCGCTCGGTTGCCGCAAAAAGGCAGTGCCAGCTTATTATAGCCACCCATTCGGAGGTGGTTCTTGAAGCGACTTCCCCGGAACAGGTTATATCATTTCTTGGTAACCCACATCGTCTTGTAAACAAAAGTGAGCGGGATCAGGTAATGCAGGCCATGAGAAGATTGACTACCCTCGATCTGCTTCTTGTTGAACAGGGGAAGGCAGTTCTGTACTGTGAAGGTCAATCTGATTTTGATATTCTTCGATCCTGGGCTGCGGTACTTGGTCATCCGGCAAAGCACTTCTTTGCACAGCCCTTTTATCATCCTATTGGTGGAAGAGATGCCCGTGAAGCCAGAGAGCACCTCTTTGCGCTTCGGGCGATAGACCCTGAAGTGAAAGCCGTTTTGCTCCTTGAAGGTGATAACAGGGACCTTCCGGATCATGATGTTCAGGCGGATAATCTGGAAGTTATCCGCTTGAAGCGTTATGAAATTGAAAACTACCTGCTTGTCCCTGGAGCACTAACACGGTTTCTTTCACCGGACCCGCAGGATTTGTTTGACTCAACAGCTTCAGAGAAAGCCATGAAATATCTTCATTCACAATACCCGGAATCATTTTTCAATGATCCACTTTCTGATACATACCAGGCAGTGGTAGAAATTCCGGCATCAAAACAGGTGCTCCCCGCCATGTTGCAGGAGGCTGAACGGGATGTAACTAAAAATGAATATTATATGATAGCGGAATGCATGGAGAAATCGGAGATTCATCCTGATGTAATCGCTGTTCTTGATAAAATTGCTACATTGTGTAATGAGTGCGATAATTTATCCTTTTCAAAAGGATAAATATATGATAAAATGTCCTTTATATAAGGAGAATATAGGTGCCGTCGGACGAAACGTCCTTTTTACAGAAACATCTCGTTGAAAAGCTCGCCGGGTCTTTAGTAACTCCTCCTCCTGATGCTACGAAAAGACATATCTATGGCAGATCATCTTTTCCTGGAAAAATCACTGCCGTTATCGGGATGCGGAGGGCCGGAAAAACGACTTATCTCCACCAGGTGCGGAAAGAGCGGATGGGAAACGGTATCCCCCTGGCTCGTTTGCCCTATATCAATTTCGAGGATGAAAAGCTCACCAGGATGGACGCGTCGCAGCTCGGGACTTTGGTGGAAGAATATTATCGGAGATATCCCTCCTTCAGGGGGAAAGAAACGGTTACCTGGTGTTTTGATGAAATACAGCTTGTCCCGGGTTGGGAGAAGTTCCTCAGAAGGCTTCTGGACTCTGAAAAGGTTGAGATCTTCGTCACCGGATCTTCGGCAGCTATGCTGTCAAGGGAAATTGCTTCTTCCCTTCGCGGACGGGCCTGGGAAGTAGTGATCTATCCCTTCAGTTTTGCGGAAGTTCTCAGGCACCGGGGGGAGAGCCTTCCAGATGATTCTCGATTTCTTTCCCCCGCGGAACGCTCGCGGATGGAAAACGCGTTCCTGGAATATCTTGCATCGGGCGGCTTTCCCGAAGCCCAGGGGCTCGATAAGGCTTCACGCTTTCAATTACTGAAAGATTATGTTGATGTTGCCATCCTTCGGGATGTGGTCGAGCGGTACAACGTGACCAACATTGTAGGACTCCGGTGGCTTGTCAGGCATCTTCTGGGAAACGCGGCTTCATCTTTCAGTGTCGGGAAATTTTTTAATGCCCTGAAGTCTCAGGGGGTGGCAATCTCTAAGGATACGGTCCATCATTTGCTTTCTTACATAGAAGATTGTTTCCTGGTCCGGACCGTCTGGATGGAATCGGCATCGGAGCGGCAAAGAATGGTCAATCCTCGAAAGTCATATCCGATCGATCCGGGACTCATTCCTCTCTACGAAAGATCGGACCGCTCCAACCTGGGGCATATCCTTGAGACTGCGGTATTGGTGGAGCTCGAAAGGAGAAAATACAGTGTTTCCTATGTACGAACACCTTTAGGGTATGAAGTTGATTTTCTCGTTCGGATTCCTTCGGGAGGTATGGAACTAATTCAAGCCTGCGCTGATCTGTCTGATCCGTCAACGGCGGAAAGGGAACTTCGAGCCCTGGTAGAGGCAGGGAAGATGTATAAAAACGCGAAGCTGAGGCTGTTGACTCTGACCGGGGACGATTTTCCCGGCAATGTACCTGGAGATATAATTCTTCAGTCTACCTATGAATGGATGCTCGCGGATACTATGGAAGGAGTGTAACCCATGGCACTGACCAATCAAGAACGGGTGGGGAAAGCCCTGGAATTTTTGCGGGCCGGACTAGGTCCCTACGTTGAACGGGAATTCACTAACCATTACGGTGATAGGGCAAAGGAGGAATATCTTGCGTTCCTTGGGGATGACCGATTGAACGCGGGCAAACCCCTTACCCAATGGGATGCGGGTCCTCTGCTCAAACTCATGTGGGATTCCTGGAACGATGTGTTTCGACATACCCTTGGTCACGCCGAGCGAAGCTTGGTGAGCGAACTCCGGAATCACCGGAACAACTGGGCTCATCAGAAGAAATACTCCAGCGACGATGCCTACCGGGCCCTGGATTCGGTCAGCCGCCTTCTCATGGCCGTATCCGCTCCGGAGAGCGCGGAAGTTGAAAAAATGAAAATGGAACTCCTTCGACTCAGGTTCGATGAACAAATCCGGGCGGAAAAACGAAAAGGCGCCGGCGCTGCCATCGAGAGCGCCGCCATCGGCACGCTGAAACCCTGGCGGGAAATTATCACTCCCCACCGGGACGTAGCCTCCGGACAGTATCAGCAGGCGGAGTTCGCCGCCGACCTCTGGCAGGTACACATGGGTGAAGGATCCCGTGAATATCGGGATCCGGAAGAGTTTTTCAGGCGCACTTACCTGACGGAAAGTCTGAAAAGCATGCTTGTAAGGGCTGTGCAGAGGCTTTCCGGCAGCGGCGGAGACCCGGTGGTCCAGTTGCAGACCAACTTCGGCGGCGGCAAGACCCACTCCATGCTGGCTTTGTACCACCTGTTCTCCGGTGCCGACACATCAAAACTGGCGGGAATAGACGCTGTTCTGAAAGAAGCCGGGGCTGACGACCTTCCTTCGGTGCGCAAGGTAGTTTTGGTGGGCAACAAGATATCTCCGGGAAACCCCGTTACCAAGCCCGACGGAACGGTAGTACACACCCTCTGGGGGGAACTGGCCTGGCAGCTGGGCGGCAGAGAGGCTTATGCCAGGTTAGAAGCGGATGATAAAAAAGCAACCAGCCCCGGGGATGTTCTGCGGGAGCTCTTCAAGGACTACGGTCCCTGCCTGGTTCTTATCGATGAATGGGTTGCCTATGCCCGACAACTCCACGATCAGAGCGATCTTCCTGCCGGGGGCTTCGAAACCCAGTTTACCTTTGCCCAGGTTCTCACCGAGTCGGCCAAGCTGGTTCCCAACTGCCTCCTGGTGATCAGCCTGCCTGCCTCCGATACCGCCGGATCGCCCCACACCCAGGCGGACGATGCCGAAGTCGGCGGCCGGCGGGGCAGAGAAGCCTTAAACCGCCTGCGGAATGTCATCGGCCGGATTGAATCCTCCTGGCGTCCTGCAAGCGCCGAGGAGGGCTTTGAGATTGTCAGGCGTCGGCTTTTTGAACCATTGAGCGCCGAATCACAGTTCAAAGAGAGGGACATTACCGCCCGGGCTTTTATGGACCTCTACCGTTCCCAGTCCCAGGATTTCCCGCCCGAATGTCGGGACGTTGATTATGAAAAAAGAATTCGCGCGGCTTTTCCCATCCACCCGGAAATTTTCGACCGGCTCTATACGGACTGGTCCACCCTCATCAAGTTTCAGCGCACCCGGGGAGTTCTTCGCCTTATGGCTGCAGTTATTCACAGCCTGTGGGAGAAAGATGACCGTAACCCCCTTATCCTGCCGGCCAATATATCTATTGAAGATCCAAGAGTGCAGTTTGAACTGACAAGATACCTCTCGGACAATTGGGTGCCGGTGATAGAAAAGGATGTGGACGGACCGAGTTCCCTGCCCCTGCAGATCGATGCGGAAGTTACAAATCTTGGCAAGTACAACGCCTGCCGCCGGGTAGCCCGGTCTATTTACATCGGTTCCGCCCCCAACGCCGGTGTGACACACCGGGGCATTGAAGATCGCCGTATCCGCTTAGGCTGCGTTATGCCCGGGGAATCGCCGGCCATCTTCGGCGACGCCCTCAGGCGGCTTGCCGGGGCTGCCACCTATCTCTACCAGGACGGCAACCGGTACTGGTATTCCACCCAGGCCACGGTAACCAAGCTTGCCGAGGACCGGGCCGAGCAGCTTGCCAGGGAGCCGGAAAAGGTTATCAAGGAAATCGAGGCCCGGATACGGGCGGAACTGACAAGCAAGGCCGACTTCAGCCGTATTCACCCCATGCCCCAATCGTCCCACGATGTCCCGGACGACCGGGATGCCCGGCTGGTCATCCTCAGTGTCGAACACCCCTATTCCAAGGGTCAGGAAACCGGGGCCCTGGAGGAAGCGAAAAATCTCCTGGAGATGAGGGGGAACACCCCGCGGCTGTACCGAAATTCCCTGGTTTTCCTGGCGGCCGATAAAACAAGGCTCCAGGACCTGGATGAAGCTGTCCGCCGTTACCTGGCCTGGAAATCTATTCTTGATGAAAAGGACCATCTGGATCTTTCACCCCACCAGGTGAAGCAGGCGGAGACCCAGCTCGATACTGCCCACGGGGTTGTTACTTCCCGGCTGCCGGAAACCTACCAGTGGCTTATCGTACCGGAACAGTTGAAGCCCCAGGACCCGGTACAGTTCCAGGCGGTCCGCCTGTCGGGGCATGAAACCCTGGCCGAACGGGCGGCTAAAAAACTGAAGAATGATGACCGCCTTGCCGGTTCCTATGGACCGACGCTGCTGAGAATGGAAATTGACCGCATACCCCTCTGGCGGGGCGACCATGTCTCCATCCGGCAGCTCCTGGAAGATTATGCCATGTACATCTACCTGCCCCGGCTGAAGGACAGCGATGTACTCATAAGTGCCATTCGGGCAGGTATAAGTTTGCTGACCTGGCAGGAGGATTCCTTCGCCTATGCCGAAAGCTATGACGAAGAAGCGGGGCGGTACAAGGGCTTGCAGTATAATCAGCAGATTGACCACCTGGATATCCATTCGTCAGGACTCCTGGTAAAACCGGAGGTTGCCTACGCCCAGATCATGCGGGAAGTAAAGCCGGTAAAAATTGAAATTAAGCCCGAGAAGCTCCAGGTAGAACCCGGTGCCGGGTGTTCCTTCGCGGCCTATGGTTTTAACACCGACGGGGTTTCCGCGGTGCTGACGAAAGTGAACTGGACCGCCGAAGGCGGGGCCATATCAAGTGAAGGCGCTTTTACCGCGGGGGAATCGACCGGTGAGTTTTTCGTAGAAGCGGAATACCAGGGCTTAACGGCCCGGACGACGATTACTATCACCAAAAAACCCGTCCGTCAGAAACCACCGGAGAAAGAAAAAAGACCGAGGCGGTATCACGGCAGTGTCCCCCTGGATTCCTTGAGGGTGGGACGGGACGCCGGGCGCATCGCCGAAGAGGTCATTTCACACCTGACGGGGCTTCCAGGCAGTACTGTTGAGGTGACCCTGGAAATCGAAGCGAAAATTCCTGAAGGGGCTCCGGACAATATTGTCAGAACGGTGACTGAAAACAGCCGAACGCTGAAGTTTAGCAGCCATGGCTTTGAGGAAGAATGATTTAATCATCCTATGGTAGACTTTGCCGAAAAACACCTTCCCATCACTCTCTGTTCTTTAAAACCCAATCCCTTGACAGAAGACTCTCTGCTGGTAAGATTATTTATGCTTTCCGGTATTATTCACATTACTGCAAGTTTCGGCGTTGCGACATATTCAGAGCATCCGTATATTGACGATCTGCTCATCGCTTCCGACACACGGCTGTATGACGCCGGGTCGGATTGGAGGGCCAGGGTCAATTTCGGGCCTTATCATACAAAGGAGCTGACATGAAAGATCCTCGACACGAAAAACTGGCACGCCTTCTGGTAAACTATTCACTGAAATTGAAAAAAGGCGAGAGCTGTCTTATACAAACCGTCGATATCCCCATAGAAATGGTGGAAGCCTGCGTACGGGCGGTATACGAGGCCGGTGGATACCCGGTGGTAAACATGACCAGCGAAAGGGTCCAGCGGGCCCTTGGACGAGGCGGGAGCGAAGAGAGTCTTGGCCTTCTTGCCGATACGGAGGTGTACAGGATGAAGAAGATGGACGCCTTTATCGGTATTCGGGCCGAGACAAACGAGCTGGAAATGGGGGATATCGGTCCTGAGAGGATGAAATTGTATCAGAGCAGGTATATCGAACCAGTTCATTTCGGGGTGCGGATCCCTCAAACCCGCTGGGTTGTTCTCAGGTATCCCACTGCAACCATGGCACGGCTTGCGGGGATGTCTTCCGAGGCTTTTGAAGAATTCTATTACCGGGTTTCCATCGATGTCGATTATTCTGCCATGAGCAGGGCCATGGACAGGGCGGTGGAATTCCTCGGCCGGGCAAAGCGGGTTAAAATAACCGGTCCCGGCACCGACCTTTCTTTTTCCATCGAGGGGCTCCCGGCGGTCAAGTGCGACGGCGATTCAAATATGCCCGACGGTGAGGTGTATACGTGCCCCGTCCGGGACAGTGTCGAAGGCACCATCGCTTATAACACCTCCTCCACCGAAGCAGGCTTTACCTATCGCCACATCGTGTTCCGTTTCCGGAAGGGTAAGATCGTGGAAGCAACGGCCAACGACACCCGGCGGATCAACCAACTCCTCGATACAGACGAGGGCGCCAGGTATATCGGAGAGTTCGCCCTGGGGTGCAATCCCTGGATCGAACAGCCCATGGATAATTCTCTCTTCGACGAAAAAATCGCCGGTTCATTCCACTTTACGCCGGGTAACGCCTATGACGATTGCGATAACGGGAACAAGAGCGCCGTTCACTGGGACCTGGTGTGTATCCAGAGGCCGGAGTGGGGCGGGGGTGAGATTTATGTCGACGATACCTTGATTCGTAAAGACGGTTTGTTCGTCCACCAGGCCTTCGAGGGTCTGAACCCGGACAACCTCAAGTAGGCAAAAAGACAGGACGGCGAGGAGCATGTTATGGAACAGGCCCTGAGCGGAATAACGATAACCGACCTCACCCATGTGTTGGCAGGTCCCTACTGCACCATGATGCTGGCGGATATGGGAGCGGAGATCATAAAGGTGGAACCACCGGGAAAGGGCGATGATTCACGCTCCTTCGGACCTTTTATCTGCGAGAAAGATAATCCGGAAAAAAAGCAGAGCGGGTACTTTTTCAGTATAAACCGCAATAAAAAGAGTATCTGCATCGATCTCAAGACCGATGCCGGCAAAGGGGTCCTTTCGGATATGATAGCCCGGTCGGACGCGGTGGTGGAAAATTTCCGCCCGACCACCATGAAAAAGCTGGGGTTTTCCTTTGAAGAGATGCAGAGGATCAATCCCGGCATTATATACTGTTCCATAAGCGGCTTCGGACATGATGCTCTGCCGAAGTATGCGGGAAAACCGGCCTACGACATGGTAGCCCAGGCCTATAGTGGGTTGATGAGTATTACCGGTCCTGCAGGCGGACAACCGGTGCGGGTGGGTTCATCTGTAGGCGATATAGTGGCCGGACACCAGGCTGCCATAGCTATCCTCGCGGCCATAAGACACCGTGACCGCACCGGAGAGGGGCAGTACATCGACATTTCCATGGTGGACGGTCTTGTGGCGATACTGGAAAATGCCGTTGTGCGCTATACCCTGGGCAACGAGGTTCCGGGCCCGATGGGCAGCGCTCATCCGACAATAACCCCTTTCCAGGGGTTTCTTACCTCGGACGGGACCTGGCTTATCACTCCCATAGGCAACGATTTGCTGTGGGCTGAATTCTGCAAAGTGATAGGCCGAGAAGACCTGATTAGGCATGAGCTCTATGCAACCAACGACCTCAGGACGGAAAACAGAAGCAGCCTTATTCCTCTTCTAGAAAAAGAACTCATGAAAAAACCTTCTTCCGAATGGATCCGCCGCATGGAAGCAGCGGGGCTTCCATGCTCGCCGGTTAATTCCGTGGACAAGGTCGTGGAAGATGAAAATATCCGACACCGGCGGATGATTGTTTCGGTAGACCAGCCGGGGGTCGGCGAGGTCCGTATGGCAGGATCACCCTTGATGATGAGCAGAACACCCGGCTCGGTCCGGTCTGCAGCACCGTTACTGGGGCAAAATTCCGAGGAAATACTGAGGGGGTTTCTGGGTTATGACGACGACAAGGTTCGGCGTCTTCTGGATCAGCGGGCGGTATATCCGGCGGAGTAGAACAAAAACTTACCCGCGGCTTTATTACGGCTCATCCTTTTCGGGAACCACGAGTACGGGAAAGTGTGCTTTTCTAACGACCTTTTCGGTAAAGTTGCCAAGCATCCTTCCGACTGGTTCGTGGCTTTTTTTTCCGGAACACCGGATATAGATGGACAGCCGGAACAGGTCGGCTATAAAGATGCCCGGGATAATCCCCGCCAGGGAGAGGTCGCCGATGGACTGCTCGGTCATCAGGGCATAGACGATGTACACTACCTATAGAGGTATGAGCATACCCGGTAAGCCACCGGCGGCGCGGATTTTCTTGGCAGCCATGTCCGTAGCCGCCGCTACCGGCTTCTTGCTGGTCAGAATTCCTGGACCGTGGGCATAGAGGTAGAGGACGTGGACGTCTGAAAGCTCCTCCGGCCGATATTTCTTAACCATGTCGTTGGCCGGCCTGGTTGCGGTAACCCTGACGGTGGTAACCCGGGGAGAGATCGAGCCCCTCCAGCAGGGGGAACCTGTCCCGAGTGTAGGCAAAAACAAGCATACCGTTGTCGATCACCCCGGAGACTACCGCTCTGTAGGTCTGGGCCGCCTTGGAGAGGGTGCCGCCGTGGAACACCGTTATCTTGATCCGTCCGTCGGAACGCGTTTCCACTTGCGTATCATCCCTAGTATAGGAGCCGAGCCTGTTCAAATAAAATGAAGCTGCAGGGCAATCGCGGCAGATTTGCTGAGTTATTACACGGAATTTTGGGTATTCGGTCTAGGGTCCGTCGAGGGTGTCTTTGATCATAGTATTTTTATTCCGAAACGAATATTTTTATTATGTCCGGCGGGTTTAATACCCCGATTGACTTAAGAAAGGCTTCTTTTTCATCGGTTGCCCGTTTTTCATCAAGGTGTACATCTGAAGCTCTGTGGAAGCCTTTGTCAAGGACGAACGTCGCGGCTCCTTGAGAAAGAATA
>CAYPIQ010000012.1:0-78562 GCA_964410865.1 uncultured Spirochaetales bacterium
GCGGGATTGAATGCCTACAGCGACACCCTCGATGATTTTGCCCTGGTCGGAGACGTAGTCGAGGTGGAAGAAACCTCCTGGGAAGCCGACATTTCGCTTAAAGAGGCGGAGTACCGGTTTTTATCGGGAAGAAAGCTCGTCTTTGATAAAAACGGAAACCTTTTAACCGAATTGTGGGGAAAAGAAAAGGGGGAGTATACCACGGTTATTCAATTCGTATATGACCAATCGGATAACCTGGTGGAAAAGATTTTTTCTCAGAGCAGAGATGTTTTGCCGGACATTACGGTATTCCGGTGGAACGAAGAAGGAAAACTGGAAGAACTGGAACATAGTTTTACTGTAGGGACCTATGGGTGGATATACCGTTACCGGTACAATGAGCATGGACTTATCGAAGAAAAGAGAAAGTACGAGCTATCGGGGGACGAGGTGGCTTCTATCCGATACCTCTACGATAACGCGGGACGACTCGTTGAAGAACTTCTGCTCGATACCCGGGGGAGGAGGCTTTCCCGTAAAGGGTATACCTATGGGGATGGATGGGTAATGCGGGAACTGGCGCCGGAGGGAAGAACCGTCGTTTCCAGAAAGAAAACCGAATATAATGAGCGGGGATTTCCCATTCTGGAGTACACGGTACTGGAATCCGGTAAAAGGCTGAATACCAGTACTTTTCGGTATACCTACGACGATTATGGTAACTGGACTGAAAGAATAGAGGAATATATCGGAGAAAATTATAGAATGATTGTAACCCAAAGGATTCTGCGGTATGACCATGGATCCGGCGATATTCACCAGGAGGCGAGAGAATGAAATGGATTACAGCCTGGGCAGGCATTCTGCTGCTCCTCTTCGGAGCGGCGTGTAGTGCGGAAGTCGCGGAAGCAGGAATGGAGAGCCCGGAGATAGAGCAAACAACAGGAGAATCGACAAATATAACTCAAGAAGTCCGGAGGGAATATTATGGTGAAATATTCGACTGCCTGGACGAGGACGGTTATGTAAACGTCTATGCTGAAAAGAATGAGGACAGTGAAATTATTCATGTCTACGATACCATAACAAAGGTTGAGCTCCTGGAGACTCTGCCCTACGGATGGTTCAAGATACGGATGAGCGACGGCGGGGAAGGTTTCGTCGATGCAAGGAATATACGAACCTCGGAGATACCGCCCCACGGGTATGACGAAAACCGTGAAGGATACGTTCTGGTATTTACCCACGAGGATCAGGTGCTTACCATATACAGAGATGGTAAATTTATCCTGTCATCCACTGCCTCCAGCGGGATTCCGGATCTATTTACTCCCCGGGGAATTTTTCACATCGAAGAGAACAGGCGGGGAGAATGGTTCTTCGTCGAGCGTTTTAACGTGGGGATGAAATACTGGGTGGGCTTCAAGGGCACCTGGCTGTTCCACTCCATTCCATTCGACCGGGGCAAGAACATCATTGTTGAAGAAGCCGAAAAATTAGGTGAGCCGGCGAGCCATGGCTGTATCAGGCTGCCGGTGGAGGTCGCGGAGTATATATACAACAATGTGCCCGATGGTTCGCTGGTGCTTATTTACTGAAGAACGGACGTTCCCGCGTCATCGGTACGGTTCCGGTGCAGGATAAGGAAATCGTTTGCAACCCAGGCGGACATGATCTCGTATCGGCTTTCGTAGAAATCAGCCCATTCCCCATACAACGGCGATGAAGCAATGTCCTCCAGGGGCATGACCAGGACATCTCTCTCGGGTGTAATGACATTTCCGATAAGAAGCGGCTTCCTAATGCTCATTAGGGTCCGGCCGGAAATATTTTCCACCTGTATGCGAAAGACGGCTGAATCGCCGGTATAAGACCATTCCTCGGTCGGTAGAGCCGGATCGATTATGCGATTCTGTCCCGAGATAAAATTCCCACAGGAATTAAGAATGAGCTTCTCCCCTTCCTCCGTTTCAACCAGTTCTACCGGTTGCAGCACATGCGGATGATGACCGTACACTATGTCAACGCCGGCTTCCAGGAGCCGCATGAAGAATGCATTTTTCTTCTCGTCGGCTTTTCGGCTGTATTCCGTCCCGCCATGGTAGGAGATGATGAACAGGTCGTAATTCCCCGCCCGGTCACTTACCCACCGGATGAAATCTTCCCTTTCATCATCCCTTCGATAATCCACGACCCTGAGCATATCCTTATCGGCTTTTCTGTTGGAGTACTGGGATACGGCGGTAAAACCAATATTCCAACCCTTGATATGAATGTCGGTCACCTCCCAGGGTTCGTGTTTCCTTTTCAGGCCCGACATCCAGATGCGGTATGGGAGTTCCGAACTCAATTGTTCCATGGTTGCCAGGGTGGCATAAAGGCCATCCTCTCCCTGGTCCATTATATGATTATTGGCCAGGGAAAATACATCGAAACCGCCGTACACTGCGGCGGCTACGTAGTCCGGATGTACATTGAAATCCGGGAAGCCGGCTTCAGGTTTTTCCGGAACCACCGGAAATTCTAAATTGCCGAAACTAAGGTCGTCGTACTTGAGTACATCTTCGACGCCCCTGTATATAGCAGACAGATCTTCCATCCGGTAATTGATGGGATGAGCCATAATATCTCCTGCAAAACTCAGGAGAAGGGGTGTTTTCGGCACATGAAGGGTTCGCTGTTGATTATCCGGCGGAGTCACAGGAATTGCAACGAGAAGATGGGTAATACAAACCAAGGCTGCAAGGGAAATGACCGGTTTCAAAAGATTTTCTCTATAACCTCGTCCATGGTTTCCACGGTATGAAAGGTAATTCCCTTCTTGATATTCTCGGGGATCTCATCCAGGTCCCGCTCGTTCTGCGCCGGAATAATTATTGTCCTGATCTTGTTTCTCTTCGCGGCTATTGTTTTCTCTTTCAGACCGCCTATGGGGAGGACCTTTCCGACCAGAGACAACTCGCCCGTCATGGCAAGGTTCTTCTTAATCGTTTTACCCGTGGCCAGAGAAATCAGCGCGGTTGCCATGGTAATGCCGGCGGAAGGCCCGTCCTTGGGTGTAGCTCCTTCGGGGATATGGAGGTGAATCTGGTTGTTCTCGAAAAAGGATGTTTCGACTCCGAACCGTGCGGCTATATGACGAACGTAGGTGTAGGCTATGCCGGCGGATTCCTGCATTATCTTCCCCATTTGGCCGGTGAGCTTGAACCCCTCTTTTCCCGGGTTATTAACGGCTTCGACCAGGAGGGTATCGCCACCGAAATTCGTCCAGGCAAGCCCCAGGGCCATACCCGGTAAGGTTGCGCGTTTAATAACATCTTCCCGGAAAAAAGGCCGGCCTAGATAGTCCTCGATATTGCTGTTATCAATTTTTACGGTTCCCGCCGTTTCGTTGAGAATGATTTGCCGAGCTATTTTACGGTTGATTCGATCCAGGGCCTTTTCGAAATTACGCATCCCCGCTTCCCGGGCGTATCGTTCCGCAATGGCCTTCAAGGCGGTCTTTGTAAAAATAACATCCTTTTTTTTAAGGCCCGCCCTGGATAGGGATTTAGGGATCAGGTATTTTGTGGCAATAGCGATTTTTTCCTGGTCTATATACCCGGAGAGCCTGATAACCTCCATCCGGTCTATGAGGGGACGCGGAACGGTGTCCAGAGTGTTTGCCGTTGCGATGAACAGGATAGTCGAAATATCGAAGGGCAAATCGAGATAGTGGTCTCTGAAGGCAACGTTCTGTTCCGGATCCAGGACCTCGAGTAACGCCGACGAAGGGTCTCCCTGAAATGAGGCTCCCATCTTATCTATCTCGTCTATCATGAATACCGGATCCTTTGTTTTGACGATTTTTAATCCCTGCATTATTTTGCCCGGCATAGCCCCGACATAGGTTCGGCGATGACCTTTTATTTCTGCCTCGTCCCTCATGCCTCCGACCGAGAAACGAAAGAATTTTTTATTAAGAGCGGAGGCAATTGATTTTCCGACGGAAGTCTTGCCTACCCCCGGTGCACCGACAAGACAGATAATCGAGCCCTTCGAGTCTTTTTTTAGTTTTCTGACGGCCAAATATTCGAGGATACGGTCCTTTACGTCCTCCAGGCCGTAGTGATCTGTATCCAGGATTTCCTTCGCCTTTTGCAGATCAAAATCTTCCGGAGCCGGGTCCTTCCAGGGAAGAGAAACAATTGTATCGAGATAATTACGGGTAACTACAAATTCGGAAGAGTTCGGATCCATCAGAGAGAATTTTTCCAGTTCCTGCTCTACCTGCTCCTTTACTTCCCCCTTTAATTCCAGGTTCTCTATCGCCTCTTTGAAGCGCATGTATTCGCTGCTCTTGGAATCCACCGGCATCCCGAGTTCTTGTTTTATAGCCTTTAGTTCTTCCTTGAGAAAATATTCGCGCTGGCTTTTTTCTATTTTCTCGTTTATCTGCTTCTGTATTTTTTTCTGGATCTTGAGCAGCTCCTGTTCTTTTTTAATAAAAAGGAGCACCTGTTCCAATCTCTTCTGCACATCGAGTGTTTCGAGGATCTTCTGTTGTTCCTTCCGGTCGATATTGAGAATCGAACAGGTAAAATCAGCGATTTTTCCCGGATGGTCAATATTAACCATGTTCAACCGCATTTCTTCCGAGAAGAGCGGGTTGTTTTCCGAAAGTTGTTTCATTTCGCTGAGGAGAGATCGTGTAAGAGCCTTCACTTCCATGGACTCGTCGTTCTCGTCGTCCAGATAATCTACAGCCGCAGAAATAATCGGCTCCGAGGCGAGAATTTTTTTTATACGAAATCGTTTTACAGTCGAGATAAAAATATTGAGCCCACCATCGGGAAGGTTGATCTTTTTAACGATCTTGGCAACTGTTCCGACCCTGTAAAGGTCTTCTCCGGAGGGTTTTTCCGCTTCTTCATTGGACAACAGGACGAGGCCGATCATACTGTCTCCGGACAATGCTTCTTCTACAACGTTTATATCATCCCTGCTCTGAATTATCATCGGAGTAAATATCCCCGGGAAAACGGGATTCCCCGATATCGGTATTATATAGAGCTTGAGTGGAAGAATTTGATCTGCTGGAATAATCTGTCTATCCGGCACTGTTAGTACTCCCTATATGTAATAATTTAGATTGTTACTTTACTTAAGAAGGTAATAGTTTTTCGCCCGATCATCAATATCAAAATAATTTGGAGTACCCGGAAGCCTATGGGCAAACCGCGTTTTGAAGTCTTGATGATACTTCTTTACGTCAATAATTTTTGCTATGATACTAGGCCTATGCGGAATATCGTAAGCGATGTGGTTGTATGTAAAACGCGGCGCCTGGGGGATTACGACAAGCAACTTACGCTCTTCAGTGGAGACCTGGGACTTATTCGGGCCAGGGTATACGGTGCCTACAGGGGGAGGAGCCGGCTCTCCGGAAGTACGGAACAGTTTAAAAGGTTAAAAGTCTATCTCTACTACAATCCGGTACGGCAGTCCTGGAAAGTTTCCGATGCGGAGGTCATCCGTTCCTATCAGGAAATCCTGGAGTCTCTGGAAAAGATCATAACGGCCTCAGCCGGTGTTGAAATTATTATGAAATCCGATGCTGCGGGAGGTGAGGGGGAAAACCTCTATGGTATGCTTCTCAATTTTCTGAATTCGGTTGCTCTCAATGAAGCCGCAGACCTCCAATTTACATTGATTCAGTTCATTTGGCGATACATTAAACTATCAGGATATCATCCTGATCTGGAAGTGTGTTCGGAATGTGGTCGGGAAATGGGGAAGCGTGTCGATATGGTTTATTCTTCCGATGAGCCGCATTTTCTCTGCGCGGCCTGTGGGACACCGGAAAGCCGTATTGTCTTGGAGGGGGTAAGGAAATATCTTCTGCATACGTCCTCTTTACCGTGGGACAGGGCCGTAAAAATAAGAATAGACGACACAGCCTCCGCGCAGTGCCTGGACATCCTCTCCGATTACGTCCAGGCGGTTATTGAACGTCCGATTCATTCTCTTAAAAGAAGTGGAGGAACTTTATGAGACTCTTTATTGCAGCACCGCTGGAAGAAACTATGAAGGAGAGCCTTTACCGGGATATGGCCGACGTCAGAAAGAAGTATTCCGGTATTACCTGGGTGCGTCCCGGAGCAATGCACATCACCCTTGTCTTTCTCGGCGAAGTCCCGGATGAAAACCTGGGGGATGTTACTCGGGCCCTGGAAGGGATCGGTACTACCGTAAAGCCCTTCACGTTGGTTTTCAATGGATTCGGTGCCTTCCCACCGAAGGGGAATCCCAGGGTTATATTCTGCAGAGTGGAAGAGGGCGCCGCCGAATTGCGGAATATCTATAGAGCATGTTCTTCCGAACTGAAGGAGTTTATCCCGGCAAAGGGCGAAGGTCCTTTCAAGCCCCACCTGACCATAGGACGGGTAAAACGGAAGGGGAATGCCGGGGGGCTTATGAACGAACTATCGGACCTCCGCTATACTTCCCCGGTGGACAGATTTACTCTCTACCGTTCCGTTTTGAAGAGTACCGGTCCCGAGTATCACGAAGAATGGGTGGGGCGTTTATAAGGTATCAGTTTCGATCATCCTGTATCTGTTCCAATGATAGCGAAAAAGCATAGATGTCGAATTGAAAGATATGAAAAATAGAGTTTTTTTTGCCGGTTGCCCTGACAATCAACGAGGATTTGTGATAAGCTTGATACCGATTTATGAAATGGGATAAACCGGATATAGACCGCGACCTGGTAAGGGCTTTCTCCTCAAGATTCGATATAGATATGTTGACGGCTTCGATCATGGTACGGAGGGGTATAACCCTTCCGGGCGATATCCTGTTTTACCTGGAAACCGACATCCGTTACCTTCATAATCCTTTTTTGTTCGTCGATATGGATCTTGTCGTTCGTAGACTCAACCAGGCGATCGAGGAAAAGGAGCGGGCCGTTATATTCGGAGACCGGGACGTGGACGGTATAACATCCACCGTGCTGCTCTATGAATCCCTGTTGGAAAAGGGGGTTGATGTGTCCTGGCGACTGCCCCGGGGAGATGACCCCTACGGCCTGACGGAAATTGCCGTACGAGAAGCCTATGAAGCGGGGGCAACCCTTATTATTACCGTCGATTGCGGTATATCCAACTTCGCGGAGATTTCTCTTGCAACCGAACTCGGTATCGACACGCTGGTGTTAGATCATCACAGTCCGCCCGAGCATCTACCCCCGGCGTACGCAATCATCGATCCCAAAATGGAAGATTCCGGATACCCTTTTCGTGACCTGGCGGGCTGCGGAGTAGCTGTAAAAGTACTGTGGGCCCTGGATTTTTCCGGAACGGAATATTACGATCAACCGGTCTGTCTCCTGAATATTATCCCGGGGAACGAGACCTTCATTATAGAGCTACTCAAGGTAGTAAATCTCGAGATTGTGGACCGTCGGGTGGAGAATCTGGCCCCGGGTATTTTTAATCCCGCCGAATCCCGCCTCCAGGATTTCTTCGGTATCCCCATATTTGTCTATGACGGCGCAAAGCAGGAGAAATGGCTTCGAAGCCTCTTCGGCCGGGACGCCGAGATAGCCCTCATCGACATCGCCCCTGAAATCTGGAAGTTTTATCCGTCTCTCAAATCCAGGAGCCTCTTCCGAATGCTGGAAATGAGCAGGCCGGCCCGGTATTCGGAAGAACGCGGGCGGGAAATAGACGTATTGTACAACCTTTTTATTCTTTTCATAACAAAGAGTTGCAAGAAACTCAGCGATGATTTCAAGAGGAAACTCGATCTGGTCGCCCTGGGCACTCTGGCCGACCTCATGCCGATGGTGGATGAAAACAGGATTCTCGTGCGATGTGGGATAGAGCAGCTCATGTCGACCGAGCGGAAGGGTATAAGGGAACTCATGTTCAGGCAGAATCTCTCGGGCAAGCAGCTTGGAGCCAGGGATATAAGCTGGAGTATAGCGCCGGTTATTAATGCTACAGGGAGGCTCGGTATACCGGAGCGGGCCGCAAACCTGATTCTCGAATCGGAAGACGGTATTGTTCGGGACCTGGCCGAGGAGATTATAGAAATAAATAAGGAACGTAAAAAACTGGGTGACGACGCCTGGAAGCAGGTCCAGAGCGATGCCCGGAAGAGTCTCGAAAAGTCGGGAGGGAAACTGGTTCTTGTATCGGGCGGGAATATCCACAGGGGTGTTACCGGCATTATTTCTTCGAGGTTGGCCAGGTACTACGGGGTACCGAGTATTACGGTTTCCTTTATCGACAGTAGGGCTATCGGATCAATCAGAAGTGCCGGGGGCATCAACGTCAAAGATTTTATTGCCGGGATGAGCGATTTTCTTTCAGATTTCGGTGGTCATGATTATGCCGCCGGATTCAGCCTGGAGGCGGATAGATTTTCCCTGCTGGAAGAACAGATATACAAGCATGCATCAGACCTTTCCGTTCCCACAGAAGAGGAATTGATCTCCGTCGACGCGGAACTACCGATTTCGTACATGCGGCCTGAGATCGTCAAGGTGGTGGAGAGGTTCGAGCCCTACGGTGAACGGAATCCTCCCCTCATATTCCTCCTGAGGGACGCGCTTGTCCAGGATATAACCCTTATGGGAAAATCTGAAAAGGTCCACGTACGGATGCTGATAGACACCGGCGCGTACAAATGGCCGGCGGTGTTCTGGAATGCGGCCGACCGTGTGGGAGACGAATTCAGCATTGGAGACAGGGTAGCGCTGGTCTTCCGATTCGGGAGAAATTATTTCCAGAATAAGGAAACCATCCAGCTTATGGTTCTCGATATCAAGCGAATATGAAACGTGCCGGCATCTTTGCCTCCTGCTGCCGGTAGTCGGGGCTCGAGTAACATTCAGGGTCGGCGGGGTACCGGTGGATCCGGAGCAGCTTCTGGGAAAAGGACTCCTTGACAAAGAGTCGATTATGAGTATGATTGGAATTCAAGACTGAAAAGAAGGGGGTGATGTTTAATCGCTCAGATATATATTGACGAAGGTGAACCGCTGGAAAAAGCAATAAAGCGGTTCAAACGGATGGTTGAGAAAGAGGGTATTATCCGGGAATGGAAAAAACGTGAATATTACGAAAAACCGTCGACTATCCGAAACCGCAAGAAAAAAGCGATGGAGCGTAAACAGCAGAAGAAACTGCGGAAGCTCCAGTCAATGAAGAACTACTAAGAGAAAGGGGCTCACCATCGGGCCCTTTTTTTTCTTCCCCCTTTGTAAAAAGTCGTTGTCGGATAGAGCATGATTTGACAAACCCGTAAGCTGAGTTGTATCATACTTCCAGGAGATTTCTCGTATAGAAAAGGTTGATAGTACCGACATGAAGATAGACAAGATAAATATCGAAATAATACGTCATCTGCGGGACGGGAGAAAATCTTTCAAGGTCATAGCCGACGACCTGGCCATTACCGAGAACACCGTCAGGTCTAGGGTCAACCGGCTCATCGATGAAGGTATTCTTTCCATTACCGGGCTTGTCGATCCGGCGAAAATACCGGGTCATAATACCGTTATATGCGGTATTAAATTGAGTACTGTGGACCTGGTTGCCAAGGGTGAGGAGCTCAGCGGGCTCAAGGGAGTCGTATCGGTCAGTGTTGTAACGGGCAGATACGATTTGATACTGTATGTCCTCTTGAACGAGGAGTTCAGTCTTCTCGATTTCTATACGGAGGAAGTCTCCAAGGTAGAAGATATTCAGGATATTGAAACATTTGTTATCTTTAAATCGTACAGTCTGGATGTACCTTATCTTCTTTAAAACGAGCAAGGAGAATAATAGTGGCTGATCTGAAAACCCAATACATGGGCTTATGTCTGAAAAATCCGGTAATTGCGGGAAGTTCGCGCCTGACGGGAACAATAGACGGCATCATGAAATGCGAGGACGCCGGTGCCGGAGCCGTGGTCTTGAAATCATTATTCGAAGAGCAGATTCTCTTCGACAGCGAGAAGATGATCGAGGGGTCGGATACCGAAATATACACCGACGCGTTCGATTTTCTCTCCGGTATGAGCCGGAATTATTACATCGACCGCTACCTGTCTTTACTGGAAGAAGCCAAAAAGCGGCTCTCCATTCCGGTAATAGCCAGCATAAACTGCATCAGTGACGGAGTCTGGCTCGATTACGCCCGCCGAATCGAAGCCCTGGGTGCCGACGCCCTTGAATTGAATATGTTCGTTATGCCGTCTAATATCTCCGCAACCGCGGAAGACCTAGAAAGGGTATATCTCTCCACCGCCCGAAAAATCAGAAAAACACTGTCTATTCCGGTTTCCATGAAAATCGGTCCACATTTTTCCGCTCTGGCCGGCATGGTAGACGCGCTGGGCCGAGAGGGTGTTAACGGAGTGGTTTTGTTTAACCGTTTTTTCAGACCCGATATAGACATTGAAACCATGAAGTTTACCTCCGGCGATATTTTTAGTAATCCAAACGAGTCGGTAATTCCTTTACAATGGATAGCTCTTTTATACGGAGAAGTAGCAACCGACCTTGCCGCCTCCACGGGCGTTCATGATTATTCGGCGGTTGTCAAAAATATTCTGGCCGGAGCCAAGGCGGTCCAGGTCTGCAGTGTTCTCTTTCAGAAGGGAACGGACTATATTGCCGAGCTGGTTTCCGGATTGGAACAGTGGATGGACGGACATTCCATGGAGAAAGTCTCCGATTTTCTCGGGCTTCTTTCAAAGACAAGTACCGATAAACCGGAAATTTGGGAGCGCTCGCAGTATATTAAGGCCCTGACGGGTATCAGCTGATACTTCAATCTTTAGCGCGGGTGGAATCAACAACCCCGCCGCAATGGGAAAATCATCGATTTCCCGCAATTCTCCGAGATGGAAGCGTTTCCTCCGTTCCGGCGGCGAAGTCTTTCCGAGAAAAGATATTATCTCGCTCTTTCCCGCCGCCGGCCGGGCGTTCAGGATAAGGATGTCGAATGTGTCTTTCACGCACGGCCTCTAGATGAACCGTTTACGTATGTTCGCGCTCACATAGTCGAGGATAGAAACGGTTACGGCTATAAACCAAACCGCAATTCCCGCCGCCTTGTAATCCAGCAGCCGGATATACTGAACCAGCAGGAATCCGATCCCACCTCCTCCGACCATACCGATAACCGTGGACATTCTCACGTTTATATCCCACCTGTAGATGGTAAAAGACACGAAGGGCGGTATCATCTGGGGTACAACGGCATACCGAATGACCTGGAGCTTGGTTGCGCCGGTGGCCTGGATAGCCTCGATGGGGCCCGGGTCGATATTTTCGATAGCCTCCGAGTAAAGCTTGCCCAGGGCTGCGATGGAGTGTATGGTCAGGGCAACTATACCGGCAAAGGGTCCCAGTCCGACCCAAACCACCGCGATGAGAGCCCAGATAAGCGGCTCTATAGAACGGACGATATTGAGGATGGTGCGGGTTATATAGTAAATGGTAATGGTAATTTTTGACCCCGACATGAGGTTTCTGGCGGCCAGGAAACTGACCGGGATGGAGAAAATAATGCCGAAAAATGTGGCCATCATACCCATGAAGATCGTCTCGATGATCAGTTCCACCGTTAAAACCAGGGGCTCGCTGGCCATAACCCCGCCGACTTCGAAGACCTGTTTTGCCATGACCTCGTGATACTGCAGTCCGGTGGCGCTGGGTGGGGTGAGCCGGTAGGGCATGATAAGATCAAATTCGAATTCACCGTTCTCGTCTGTTGTTACGGTGACGTACTCTCCCGCCTGACGGGGACGGAACTCGTTTCCGATGGAGTCGGCCCACCATATCTGGGTGAGGGTGTTCGGTTTGAAACCGGAGCCCTCCAGGTGCAGCTCAGATCCGGGGATGATTTTGTTGTTCTCGTCCAGGCGGGAAAGATTGCCGTAGGTTGGAGTAGCTTTGAGATACGGCTCTCCTTCTACCTTTTCCGGGGGAGGGGGAGGGGCTTCGTCGGAATCGACCAGGATTGTCGCCTCGGCTTTGATCTCTTCCGTTGGGTACTCCACCGCCGCTTCCCAGGGCCAGAGAATCTTTTTCAGGGGTACCCAGGCCTCGGAGAACTGGCTGGTCAGTTTTCCTGCGTCGATTTTGCTTATCTGCCAGCCCACCGCAAAGAAGAGAATAAGAATGAGGAAAAAAATGCCCGTCCCCTGCGCCTTTTTCCGTTTTGCCTGTTTCCAGGCGTCTATGAGAATCCAGACATAAAGCCCGAGAAGGGCCAGTAAGAACACGACGGTAAAAAAACCGTTGAGCCTGAGGGCTTTCTGCATGATTTCGACAATACCCGTCTCACGTCGGCCTAGGGTTTTTATACGCCATCCGTAGAGCAGTGCCAGGGTAATGAAAGACCCTGCCAGGAGAAAACCCCGGCGGATCTTTCCGCTTATAATCTGGCCCAGACCCGGTACGGGGATCGACAGGATAAGGGATAAAAGGGGAGAAATACCGGTTGTTTTCTTATTGTCCTTGACTGCTGTAGTCATGGTGTTACCTCTCCTCCGATTTTCCGACGCTTACCCGGATCGCTTCTTCGCCGTAGATCTCCTTGAACTCCTCATCGGTCATACGGCGGATATCTTCTCCTGTTCCCCGGTAAACGATTTTTCCGTCCCTGAGGCCGATAACCCGGGTGGCGTAACGCTGCACCAGGTCCAGGTAGTGGAGGCTGCAGATAACCGAGATGCCGGAATCCCGGTTCAAATCTTCCAGGGTGCCTAGAATGCTGTGCGCAAGCACGGGGTCCAGACTGGCCACCGGCTCGTCCGCCAGAATGAGCTCCGGGTCCTGCATCAGAGCCCTGGCAATGCCTACCCGCTGCTGCTGTCCCCCGGAGAGTTCGTCGGCCCGTTTCTTAGCCTGGTCCTCTATACCCAGCCTTTCCAGATTCTCGTATGCCCGGGCACGCACTTTCTGGGGGAAATTACCGGCCACACTCTTCCAGGGGTTGATGTACCCGAGCCTCCCGGAAAGTACGTTGGTAATAACACTGCTACGCTTGACGAGGTTGAAATGCTGGAAGATCATACCGATCTTCCTCCTCACGTGCCTCAACTCCGACTGGGGCAGGGCGGCAATATCTTCACCGTTCCAGATAATCTGCCCCTCGGTAGGATCGATAAGGCGGTTGATACACCTGAGGAGTGTGGATTTTCCCGAGCCGCTCAAGCCGATGACCACCAGGAATTCTCCGTCTTCCACGCTAAAACTGATCTTCTTGAGGGCTTCGGTCCCGTCGTTGTATATTTTTACCAGGTTTTTTATTTCCAGCATGGAGCCTCCCGCGTACAGTGAAAGGGGGACCCGGAGTCCCCCTTTCATCCGTATGATCGAAATATACTTTACAATTGTAATTTAATCGAGATAGTCCTCTACATCCACACCGGCGGCCTGGATGACCTGGCGGAAAGGATCGTAGAAGCTGTCGCCGTGCTTTTCGAGGTCGTTCCACTGGTAGGCGGTGTTCAGGGCTTCTTTACCTTCTTCGGTGGATGCAATTTCGAGCAGTGCCTCGACGATCTTGTCACGCATTTCCGCCGGGATACTCGGATGGAACTGGACTCCATCGTTGGGGATGTCTTCGGTTACACCGATAACCAGGACTTTTTCCATAACGTCGGGATAGGTATCTTCCAGCCTGGTTCGGGCATCCACATAGGTCGCGCCGGCGTCCGCGTCGCCGTTATATACCGCGGCAACCACGGAATCATGGCTTCCCGCGTCGACGATATTGGTCAGGTCGGTTTCGGGATTGATTCCCTCGGCCATCATGGTGATGCTGGGGATAATCCAGCCGCTGGTGGACAGGGGGTCGGGGCGGGCAAAGGAGTGCCCTTCGAATTCCGACACCTTGGTGATGCCGGTATCCGCGCCGACAATGAACTGGCCGTTATATGTAGGGCTTCCGTACCGTACCGAAACAAGGGCCGCTTCCGCGACACCCCGGTCGGCGGCCATTATGTAGGCAAAGGTGGCCAGGGAGGCCATGTGGGCGCTGGGCGGATCGGTAGACATGGCTTCGATAACCCCTACGTACTCGGTGGCTACGTTGGTTTCGAAGAAGTAGCCGGTCTTATCGTGGAGCATGTCCGCAACTTCCTCCGCACCTGAGGCTACCCGTTCCATCTCACCGGAGGGAACAAAGGACCAGACAATCGGGTTTTCTTCCGATCCAAGGGGAGCTTCCTTCTTGCCGCCGGCAAACATCATCGTCGTTACCAACAGGGCAAACACGAGTGCAAGGAATAGGATTTTTGTGGTTTTCATCAATTTTCCTCCTGAAAAATTTTTCCATCTGAAAAAAGAGTATAAACCCCGCGTGGAGTATTGGCAAGGACCATGATAAAAATTTAGAGGGGGTGGAACAGACCTCGATTTTCATGTACCCTTGCAATATGCGTATATCTGCGGCGAAGCATACACGAGGGCATAGATATGACTGACGAGTTTGATGATATTCGTCCCTTCAACGAATCCGAGTTCCCGGAAGTATTAAAGCGGCTTGCCAAGAACGACTACCTTATTACCCTTCTGAGGACCCTCCGATGGCCGAACCTTGCTCCGTTTCTCAAGAAGCCGGCAAACTTTCTTACCGGCCGGTTTATACGCCACCGGCTCAGGCATATCAAAACAATCGACCAGTTCCAGAGGGAAATCATTATAGGCCAGCTCATAGCCTGGGTTATCGAAAAGACCACCAGCGGCATATCCGTATCCGGCCTGGAGAATCTCGATAAAGACAAGTCCTACATTTTTATCGGCAATCATCGCGATATCGTACTGGATGTATGTTTCTTAAACCATTTTCTTGTACAGGCGGGCTTCGGGATAACGCAGATCGCCATCGGCGACAACCTATTGATAAACGAGTTTGTTTCCGATCTCATGAGGGCCAACAAATCCTTTATCGTCAAGAGAAATCTCCCCCCCGGGGAACAGATTCGGGCGTCCATACAGTTGTCCAAATACATTCACAAGACCCTAGCAGGGGGTGAATCAATCTGGATAGCCCAGCGGGAAGGCCGTGCAAAGGACGGGCAGGACCTGACCAACCCGGCGGTTATCAAGATGCTCTACCTGGCAAAACGAAAAAGCAGACGCGATTTCAGCGCCTTTATACATGAATGCAATATCGTTCCGGTGGTCATCTCTTACGAATTAGACCCCTGCGACACGATCAAGGGCTGGGAGTTGCACCATGTGCAGACCCGGGGGTATCATAAAAAAGGAAAGTACGAGGACCTGTTGAGTATCCTGGCGGGAATAAAGGGCAAAAAGGGAAGGGTCCATGTGGCCTTCGGGGAACCCCTGTACGGCACCTATGCGAATGACCGGGATGTGGCGATGGTTATTGATAAATGGATGAAGACCCATTACCGCATATGGCCGAGTAATTATATTGCCTACGATGAAATTCACGGAAAGGGTACCTATCGCGACAAATATACCGAAGAAGAACGAAGGGAGTTTCTCTCGAGATTCAGCCGGCAGTTCGAGCATGTCCGGCGGGTTGTTCTGCAGGTTTATGCCCGGGCCGTAGAAAACTATGAGCTGGAGAGTAATTCGGAATGAATCACCCGCCCGGCAACAACATTGAATCCGCCGGGTACTACCTGTACATACTCCGAACCGCCGGTGGCAGGTTGTACACGGGATACACCACCGATCCGGTCCGCCGCCTGAAGGAGCATCAGGCCGGAAAGGTTCGTGCCGCGCGCTTTACCCGGGCCTTTTCACCTGAAGGGTTTGCCGCCTGCTGGCGCCTTGCATGCTCGAGAAGTGAAGTATTGAAGGTGGAGGCCGCCGTAAAAAAGCTCTCGCGCCGGCGGAAGCTGATGCTGGTAAAGGGAGACCGCGAGATGGCCTGCCTGGCCGCCGAAAGCTGCGGCAGGGCTATAGTTCTAAGACGTGAAGAAAACGGGGTGATAGAAGAAGCGGTCCCCCGGAAACACTCCGGTGGGTTCACATGATAAAGCGGTGTGCGTCGGCTGCGGTTCTTGTAATCCTTTTCATGGGGTGCAGTCAGGAACCCCCGGAGATCCTCCAGAAATTCCACCAGATACATTATCGCGACGATACGGAGACCGGGACCGTCTATCCGGAGCTTTCTCTCTTTATCCAGGCGGACGATGAAGACGGCTATGAGGACCTGGAATATCTTTATATTGTCCAGGATGATGCCGAACTCGTATGGGAGATAGATGCGGAAGAGTGGGCGCACAGGGACATGGAGGGGGAATCATGGATCGGATCCAATTCCATTGTCATGGCCGATTTCAGCTCATTCCCGGAGGGAGTGTACAGGATTATCCTGATCGATAAGGCCGGTGAAAGAAATGAGACGGAGATGTATCTAGATACGGTGGGTGCACCGCCCGCACTGCCCGAGGTGCGCCTGGATGAAACGACCCTGACCGTATCCGGTGCCTTTCAAGGATACAGCCTCAGGATGTACGACGGGGATACATATATCGGAACAAGGCAGATGACGGGTAACGATATCCCCCTGGAGGAACTGAGAAAAGAAGGAGCCTCCTCCTTCTATCTGTACACCTACGATAACAACAGGGGCAGGGGAATCCTTCGGGGTCCATACTATTTATGAAGGAATTGTTTCAATACTTTTTAGAATTTCCTGCAGCTGTTCCTTACCCATGAGATTTATAGGACGGGATTCGGAAAAATCGACGGCTTTCCGTGAAAAATTTGAACTAGAAACGATAACACCCCTGGTTACGCTGAGTTGTTTCATCTCTTCGTGCATTGCCCGGACGGTGGTTTCGGGGATGAGTTCAGGGATACGGAGAAACCAGAGGAGTTTGGGCATCTTCTTGGTTCCCCGCCATTTCGAATCACCCTCCACGGCGATGACGCGGCAGCCGTTGGGAATATCGGTTACATCCCGGATGCCGAGCCCCATCTGTATAGTCAGGGCCTTACAGATTTCGTAGAATTCATCCATCGTAGCGGTGAGGTAGTCCTTCATCCGGTCGTCGGTCCTGAGGTCCTGGTACTGACTCAGCTTTTCCGCCACGTCCCGGAAGGTCGGCTTCTTGGTGTATATCTTTTCCCAGTTCTCTATCGCCTTGTCCAGGTTTCGCGTTTTCTCGTAACAGGCGGCAAGAAAATATCTGCCGTACAGAGTTTCAGTGGCGGTGTCGTTCTCAGAGAGTTTTGAAGCCCGCTCCAGTTCCGGGATAGCCTTTTCGAAGTTGTTCGTGTTCATGTAACACGACCCCCGCTCCACCAGCGCCTTTATTTTTAATTCACTGTCTCGCTGGGCTTTTTCAAAGGAGAGTAGGGCGGCTAGGTAATCATGATTGTCCTTGAGGATCTTCCCAAGGTAATAGTGAATCTTAAGATTCTCCGGCTGATATTTCAGAGCTTTCTCGAAATATTCCTTGGCTTCCAGCAACTTTTTCATCCGGTAGAGCAGGAGTCCGATACGATACAGGGCTTCACCGTTTCCCGGTTGTAGTTCAACGGTTTTCATGTAGTATTCCAGGGCTTTGTCCGCCTTTCCGCGTTCTTCGAACATCTCACCGGCATGAAAGTAGTGCTCCGCTTCGGCCGGTTCCTGTTTAATGAGGAGGAGATACTCCTTCAAGGCCTCTTCCGGCAGGTGAAAGCGCTTGTAGAGGTCGGCGATGGTGCGTCGAAAGGGTATTTCCGGACAGGCTTTTGAAAATTCACTGAGCCGGTTGACCGTCTTCAGCTCCATGAGGGCGAGTTCATACTTACCGTCCGCCAGGTACGACAGCCCGAGAAAATAGTGGGCTTCAGTGTTGCGGGGTCCCCTGGCAAGGATTGATTTGGCCGTTTTTACGGCCTGTGAGTATTTCCCCTGCTTATAAAGATTTTCTAAAGATGCTACCCTTCTGGGAGAGATGAAAGATCTAACAAGAAAAAAGGTTATAACACCGACACCTATGCCGAGGAATATAATGATGACTACTACGAACTGCATGTCAGCTCCTGACAAAAGAGTAATTAGTTTTTCGAGGGCTGTCAAACCTGTATTTGTATTTTTTTCACGCTGCGGAAAATGTCTTTGCGCAGGGCTTTTTCTGGCGATATTATTACCCGCATACGCGGAGGACGTGTCCTTTTTCAAGCAGGGCCAGGACCTTTTACAGTCGAACCGACCGGAAGAAGCGGCCCTCATGCTTCAGGCGGCGAAGGATGAGCAGCCGGGCAACGAGAAGGTTTATCTCTATCTTGCATTTTCATATGAACAGATGGGAAAATACGCCAGAGCGGTGGAAACCCTCAAGGAAGGTTTGAGCTCCGCGACACTCTACAGAAAGGAATACTATCTCAACCTCGGAAACAACTACTTCAAACTTGGGCAGTACAAGATGGCGGAAGAGATGTTTACCCAGGCCGTCAAGGTCGATACAAGGTTCTCCGAAGCATATCTCAACAGAGCAAACAGCCGAATGAGCCGGGAGCAGTACGAGGCCGCCCTGGCGGACTATCGGATGTATTTAACCCTTGATCCCGGCTCACCGCAGAGGGATAATATCAATAAAATTATATCTATGCTGAGCTCGTATATCGCGGAGGCGGAAAAGAGAAGGCAGGAGGAAGAGCAGCGTCGGAAGGAAGAAGAGGAACGCCAGAAGCAGCTCCTCGATTCCGTGCTCAAGACCCTCGAGACCATCGGCAGCGATACCCTGAACCTTCCCGCCGATTCAGAGGACATCATAGAATACGAAGATGGTCTTGATATTCTCGAGTGATGCCCACAAAATAAACCCCGGGGTACTACCATGAATAGAAAGCTTATTATCATTATAGCCGCAGTTATTGTCGTTGCCGCCGTTCTCCTCTTTCTGTTTCTCGGAAGAGACAAGGATACCGGACCGGTTGAAACGGACACGGTCAGGCGTAACACCCTTATGCTGGCGGAGGATTATCTGGAACGGGAGGAATACCAGAGGGCCCTGGATCTCCTGGACGACCTCATTATTACAAAAGGGGAGGACGAAGAGATAAAGGCCCTGCGAGACCGGATTATCCGGGCCATGCGGTCGGTGGAAAAGGATGCCCGGGAGGAGGAAAAGACACAGCAGGACCAGCTGGTGGAAACTCTTTCGGAACTGGGAGAGTCGATACAGGGTTCATCGGAGAAGCAGAGTTCCCAGGAGGAAGAGGAGCGCAGGAGAGAAGAACTTGCCAAGATAGAACAGCAGCGCCGGGAAGCCGAGCAGCGCCGGCAGGAGGAAGAACGGCGACTGGAAGAATTGTCCAGGGAAGAGAGGGAACTCAGAGAGAAAATCCGGAAGATCCTGGATGAGGGAATAGAGGCCATGGAAGCAGGGCGATATGCCTCGGCGAGGGACAGGTTCGACGAAGCCATTGATCTGGCTCCGAAAACGGCGGAAGCCTATGCCCGGAAGGGCGAATCCTACTTTCGCGAAGATACCCAGGACGAAGGAAACCTGCAGAAAGCCGTGGAAAACGCAAACCGGGCCAAGGACCTGGACAGGAACCTGTGGATGCCCTATGCCACCCTGGGGAACATCTACATGCAGACAAGAAACTGGGAAGCGGCGATTTCGGAATTCCGCGAGGCGGCCAGACTCAACCCGGAAAACGCGGAGCTGTTGTTCGAGCTGGGGAAGGCCCAGTACCGGGCGGGGAAGTATACGGAGGCAGGACAGTCCTTCGAAGGGGCCGTGCACCAGGATCCTGAATTTTCCAAGGCGTATTTCAATCTCGGTAGGGTCTATGTTCAGTTGAATAATTTCGATGCGGCACTAAAGGCGTTTTCATCCTGTGCCGAATTGGAACCGGGAAATGCCGAAGTATATTTCCAGATGGGAGAGATATACAGAAAGAAAGACAACAGGGTAAAAGCTGAAAATTTCTTCAGGAAAGCCGCGAGCCTGGAGCCTTCCAGTGCGCGATACATCCAATCCCTGGCGGCAAACCTATACAGGCAGGAAAAATACGCGGAGGCGGAAGAACAATTCAGGAGGGCGTTGGACATCAATCCGGACGATGCCCCTACACAGTATAACCTGGCACTGACTCTCATTAAGCAGGACCGCCCCGCTGAAGCCGTTGAGCCTGCGCTGAGGGCCGTTCAGTTGAATCCTGAGTCCGCCCCCTATCTTTATACCCTAGGTGAGGCCGGCGAGAAGACGGGTAATCAGGAAGCGGCCATGCAGGCCTATTTCAAGGCCATTCAGCTCGATCCCGGATATATTCTGCCGAGGATCAACCTGGGAAAAATCTACGATGAGACCGGGGCTTACGACAAGGCCCTGGAACACCTTTTAACGGCGTACCGCCTCGATCCGGAGAGCTTCGAGGTCAATAACAACCTCGGTAACGCGTATCTGCATTCGGAACTCTACGAAGATGCCCTAAAGCATTACAAGAAAGCCCTGGCAAAGAAACCGAACGCAACTCTCATACGCTACCATCTGGCCATTGCCTATATAGAGAATGGGCAGGAGGAAGAAGCCGTCAAGACCCTGGAAGAGCTTATAAAAATAGATCCGAAATATGCCGATGCGTACTATCAGCTCGGGAATCTACTGTTCAAGCAAGGTAAGAAGGACCAGGCAAAGACATACTTCAGGATGCTTCTGGAGATAGCGCCGGATTACGAGGAACGTGCCGAGGTGGAAAATTTTCTTTCACAATGAGGGAATTCAGCTTCGCCTGACCTGCCGATAGAGAAAATCCCTGGTAATGGTGAATACTATAGGCCTGCCGTGGGGACACCGGGGATTCTCCATGTCCAGGACGGCGTCGATAATGGATGCCGCGGCGTGGGAATCCAGGAAACTACCTTCTTTCACGGCGGCTTTGCACGATATGGTGGCATATAGTTCTTTGTTGAGATTCTCCGCCGATCCCCTGAGATTCGACAAAAAATCAGCTATAACGGCATCATGGTCCGTGCAGCCGACGGGGACCGTAAGAAGCTGCCACACTCCGGGGGAGGTTCTCTCCAGGGTAATGCCCAGATTCGAGAGTTCGTCCCGCAGGGCTTCCAAATTCCGGTCGTCCGATTCGTCCTGTTCAAAACGGTAGGGCACCAGGAGATCCTGCTTTTGCGTACCCTGTTTCATGAGGTCGTTATAGATTATCCTTTCGTGTGCCGCGTGCTGATCGATGAACAGCAGCGATTCATCGAGCTCCACCAGCAGAAAGACCCCGAAAAGCTGACCCAGGTAACGATAGGTTCGCCCCTGTACGGGGAGCTCCCGGGCCGGTTCCAGCCGTGACCAGAGGTCGTAGAACCCCGACTTTTCAGCTGCAGGCCGGTAGGCGGGCGGCTCGGCTGTAAAGAATCCGTCCAGGCCGGGTGTGTCCGCATGTCCGCCGTAGCCGGGGTATCGGCCCTGCGAACCGGTTTTCAGTTCCGCCTGGAGGGTGGAAGTTACTGCCCGGTGGACCTCCGGCAGGTTCTTGAAACGAACCTCCCGCTTTGCCGGATGGATATTGAAGTCCACCAGGGACGGATCTATTTCCAGGAAGAGAAAACAGACCGGGTGATACCCGCCGGGGGTCACCGAAGAGTATCCGTATTCCATAGCCTGCAGCAGGGCGTATTCATATACCCGCCGTCCATTGACAAACACCTGCAGCAGCCGCCGGTCACGCCTTAAAGCGCCCGGGTCCCCGGCCATGATCCGCAGGGAAAATCCTTCAGATGAAGTTTCGATGTAACGGAGTCCGTGGTCGGTTCCGTGAATGTCCTCCAGCCTGCCCCTGAGATCGGTTTCTCCCAGTATATACCGGCTCTTACCGTCGGAATGAAGGCTGAATTGCGTACCTGGAAAGGCCGAGGCCTTGTCGATAAAAATTTTTGTACACAAGCCGGTTTCGGAAGCGGGGCGTTTGAGAAACTTTTTCCTGGCGGGTATGGAGTAAAAAAGGTCCGATACTTCTACAATTGTACCCCGGTTACCCGCCCGTGTCCCGGAGGAGACAACATCCCCGCCGTGAAGGGTAACCGAAAAGGCTTTACCCTCCGTTATTGAGGATGTAATACTCAGTTTTGAACAGGCGGCTATACTGGAAAGAGCCTCGCCCCGGAATCCCAGGCTTTTAAGGGTATCCAGATCATCCATATCACTGATCTTGCTGGTCGCGTGGGCCCGGTAGCAGAGATGCAGGTCCTCTTCGCTCATACCCGAGCCGTTATCCACCACCCGGATCCGGCTGATGCCGCCCCCTTCCAGGTAGAGGTCCACCCGGGAAGCCCCGGCGTCAATGGCATTATCCAGGAGTTCCCGGACAACTGAAGCCGGCCGTTCGATTACTTCGCCGGCGGCGATACGCCTGGAGACGGAGTCCCGGAGGATGTGAATCCTCCGGGACTGATTGTTTATATTCATGGCAAGGGGGTTTAGAAATGGATCCTTGTGTCGATTGTTATGGTCGTGTAGGGAATGGGATCCCCGGCTTCGTCATACTCGAGGTTTCCCGCCTCGTTGCGAACCAGAGCGTTTGTCAGCAGGAGGGCTACATCCAGGGTCGGCGCCACCGGATATACGAGTTCCCCCTTGAATACGGTTTTTTCGTCGAAGAGCTGGAAGGATGCATCGTTTTCAACCGCCTTCCGGATGGAAGAAGCCAGACCGGTCCTGGTATACCCCACGGATCCGTATATACCCACCACCGGGATAACATCCGGTGCCAGGGATGCCTGGAGGGAAATATAATCATCCTCCGGGTCCATGGTAACCGAACCGTCGTCCAGTACCTCCCACGGCCACATGTAACCGCCCTCGAGACGTAGGATGTCCTCTACCTCGAAGCCGAGTTCTCCGTAGATTCCCATGGTGGATTCATCATAGCCGTCGGGATTGTCAAGATACGCCATGAGTTCGTCGACGTAGGTACTCCTCATCCTGTCATAGGTGGTGTTGAAGTAAGCCGGGCGGAAAACGCCGTTGTAGTTCCTGTATTCCAGCCTGTAGTCCACCATGAAGATATTTCCGAACAAACCGGAGGCGATACCGTAGTTCCTCAATCCCTGGAGCGGGTTCTGATCGGCCTGTGCATTATTATAGAGAACTTCGGTCATAAAGCTTTGATTGGCGTAGGGAATCATACCGCCTATATCGCCGAATATGATAATCGACATAAAGTCGGCTTCCACGATCGGCATGTCCAGGTCCAGCCCCAGATTTACGAACATGGGGTTGGTACCCAGTGAGGCGTATTCCGCCGGGTCCATGTTCTTTGTAGGATTGATATCCACGATACCGGAGAGGCCGAAGCCAAGTTTGAACGGGAAGAAAGGCCTGAAGACAACCCGGGCTCCCATGATTTCGGGGGCCGCGAGGTCGTTGACAACCGTTTCCAGGCCGATTTTGTCGCCGGATATTCCCATATTGAGTCCGACCCGACGGATTGTCGGGAAGTCGGCGTCGTTGGCGTAGTTGTACATCAACAGACCGTGGCCGATGGTCATATTATTGAGATTTCCGACCTTGAAGAAGAACGTATCCCTCTGTTCACCCCATTCGATGTACCTGATCTTCAGAAAGAGGTCGCTTACCAGGTCTTCCACACCTCCCCAGGGATCGTTTTCCCAGTCGGCGTCGGTACCGAAGGACCATTCATTGTTGCCTTCGGGATGATACCAGTCATCCGGGGAGAACAGGTTGGCTTCGTAGATAATGGGAAGGTAGAGTCCCATGTTAAGTTTTCCCAACTCGAACTGGGGCTGGAGAATGGCCTTGGAATATGTAGTACCGTTGATGGTTATGGTTCCTATTTCCATACCCAGGATTTCACTGAGTTTTTCAAAGACCTCGTCAAAGGGCCCGGGCGCAGCCGGCTCTGCCGCGGGTTCTTCCTTCTCCGCGGTTTCCGTCGGCACCGCAGGAGGTACGGCGGGTATCTCGTCGGCCGGAGGCTCTTCTTCGGCAACCTCTTCTTCAGGCTCCGGCTCGGGTTCGGGTTCGGGTTCGGGTTCGGGCTGGTTGCCCGGTACACCGGCCGGATCCAGGGCGGTGAGCTCCATATCGCGGTAAGCTTCCTCCAGCTGTTCGGCGGTGAGCTGCACCGCTTCGAATACCGCTGCGGCTACGTCCACGAACTGGCCGGTGGAAAGGCTGACGGTTTCGCCTGTCTGTAGATTGTCGACCTGGACCAGGCCCCGTTTCACGATAACCCTACCCACCGCTTCGGTAATGAAGTCGGTCCCCCGGACGCCGCACACGGCGGATTGGGTCTGGATGGAGTAGTTTTCACCGGCTCCCGACCTTGCCGCAATGGTACGAAGTTTGCCGCCGAAGAGGGCGAAATCGTTTGAACTGTATTCATCCGTCTGGAGGGCCTGGATACGGAAGTTCGTATTGTAGGACAGTTTCAGGACCGAGCCGTTCGGGTCCAGCCGGAGTTCGGCGGTGCTGTCGTAGGTGGTAATGGTGTCTCCGGGGAGGAGTTCCATGCCGTAGTAGATTTCATCCACAAGCACACCGTCGGCGTCGGTGATTTCGATTTCGTATTCATCGTCGTAATATTCGAGAATGGCTGCGGGTCCTCCCGCAGATCCTACCTCCTGTGCTCCGAGGAGAAAAAAACCGGAGACACACAACAGGAGAAAGATTATTGCTTTCTTGCTATATAAGAGTTGCTTCAGCATGGAAACCTCCTTAGAACATGCTTATCGAACTGCTGAGCTTGGCAGTTGTGGTGAAATCCTCTATCTCGGGATCGTACTTCAGATCGTATTCCAGGGTAATAACCGCAGGTCCGGTCTGGTAGTTGATGGACGCGCCGATGACCGCATCGGTGGGATCGATCAGATCTGCAAAGCTCGTAATGTATTTCTTGTCGTAATTTGCACTGAAGAAGAACCCGGGAAGAAGCCCCTCGGCGACCTTCAGCGACATGGCCAGGTGGGGATAATCCGCGTAGGAATAGGTGGGCGGGTCGGGGATGGGCTTGAACGGTCCGTCCACGGCCGCGCTGAATACCAGTTGATCGTCGAAGAAGCTGAATCCGGTGGAGAAGAGCCATCCGACGGATCCTTCGATAAGGCCGGCGGTGCCGGTTACGATAAGATAGCGGGTTCCCCTGGTGAGATCGTAGGTCGAGTCGAAATAGGACGGCAGAAAATTATGCCCGAGGAAACGGAGCTGAAAGCCGTAGGGCAGGAAAGAAAACAGCTTGCCGCCGAAACCGACCATGCCGCCGGAAGCCTCCGGCTGAAACGCCAGGGCGCCGAAGGCGGCCAGGGATACGGTGGGATTTACGAGGATCGGTTGGATCAGGTCAAAACCCCAGACAACTATAGACGGGTCTGTGACTGTAGCCGGCGCCCAGTATTCCGGGCGGGCATCCGGGGCCACATCCGCCGCCACGGTAAAACCGATCTCCAGGTTTTTTACGATGGGGATTTCGGACCAGATGAGAGGGCGCCCCAGTAACCTGGCGCCGATAACGTCGAAGGAGGTGATGTTTCCTACAAAGGTCTCGACTCCCACATAGGGGAACGAAAAGAGGCTTCCGTCGAGATCGAGGTTCATACCGAAGACCTTCTCCTCAGGTCGGAACAACGTATTATCGTAACCTCCCATAATGAATCCGGTCCCCAGGGTCGCGTCGTCTATGGCACCCAGCTTGACGAATAAGGGATCTCCTTTGAAACCGTACCGGACATACCTGAATTTTGGAAGATACAGGTCGAGAAAAGTGATTCCGCTCTCCGGATCGGGGACCCAGTCTTCCTGCCGAATGTCCACATTATTTTCCTGGTGGCCGGTAAACCGGTAGTGGAGAGTCAGGTCCAGGGCAATACCGAACTTACCGACGGCGAAATCCGGGCTCAGGGCCAGTTCCTGGTAGGTAACGGATTCTCCGGGTGTCTCACCAGGAAAGGTCTGGGATCCTATAACGAGACCGAGCCCGAAATCGGGTTCTGTACCTTGCTCTTCCGCCGCCGCGGGGAAAATTGTGAGAAAGAAAAACAATACTAACGCCGTCGTCCAGATAGTACACTTCTTCATACGCCTCTCCTTACTATTACGAAACTAGCCGCACCCGCCTCTTTTTATCGTTTCGGTTGCCGCGTGGCGGCATGAGCAACTAATACCATAAATATATACCAGTAAATCGGTAAAAACAAGTTAACCGCCTCGATTCAGTATCGAATATTTCCATCGATTCCTACCTCGACGGCTGCAAGCCAGGTAGTAACTTCATCCTCCCCGGACAGCATGATTTCCGGTTTTACACCGATCCTTCCGAATATACTCAATGAACCGAAGAGCGGAAGTACCACCGCCGTCTCATGCCTTCCGTATACGGTCAAGTCCGTGGAATCTTCATCCTCTTTGCTCCACTTTACTTCTACACGTTCATTATGTGACAGAAATATCCCTTTTTCAATATCCCGGGAGATAAACGGAAGTTCAGGGGGTTTTTTCATGGGTTTTTGATGCTCGTATTCCAGCTTTCCGTAGTAGGAAGTAACGGAGGTGTCTGTAATATCGAAATCCAGGCGGTTTTCCGAGGTGAAGGTCGCCTGTTCCAGGGTGAGTGACATGAACCCCTGATACACGAAAGACAGCTCTTCGGTCGAACCGCGGATCGGGTATCCGTGGGAGAGGGTCCAGGAACCGGAATATTCATCCGTTTGGAACCATGAACATGTGGGATACGCGCCGCGGCTTCCGAACAGGTTGACTGCCGAGGCGGTAAGGGAAAGGTCCGTTACAAAGATGTCCGTCCAGCTATCCAGTTCCCTCCGGAGTTCCCGGGAAAAGGAAATATCCGCGGAAGAGGGGAGAAAAAGATCCCGGATGAAGGAGCCGTAACGCCGCAGCAGGGAAAAAGAGAGGGACGGGATGTATTCGGAGTATTCGATATCCCCGGTGACCTCCGTTGATCCGAAGGCTTCATCCGGCGAAAATGAGAAGATTTCATACACGGGGATGTGGGTAAAGAAGAAACTCTGCCCGGAAAAGGATTCGGCGGATAAGGCGAGGTCTTCGGAAAAACTCGTGCTCGTACCGCCGGTTCTCTGAATGGAAATCCTCCGCCGGTAGGTGATGTCGAAGAGCACGCGGTTGATAGGATTGTCTCCCAGACTGAGGGGGACCGATAGTATCATGTCGCCCCGGTTCTTCTGAAGCCCCTCGGTCTCGTTATAGACATAGGAGAAATCGGGTTCGAATACCACGGCTATATTCGGAAAAGAAAATGCCAGGTCTACCGCCGCCTCCCCGGTACGTTCCCCGCGGACCGGGGAGGCAATCGGAGCAAAGAGCCGGTAGGAGTCGAGCCGGCCGCCCACGTAGCCGGTGCCGCCGGGGCTGTATTGCCCGGATATTTCCGCCAGATCAACCGACGCTGAAGCGGCGAATACCCCTTCGGTACGGGTTTCGGCCTTCCCCGTCCACTCCTGCACGAGATCGCCTGACATTTCGTAGGCCCTCTGGGCAAGGGTGCAGGAGAAAGCTCCGGGCAGATCGAGCACGGCCCTGGTTTCCCGTTCCATGGCGCTGTTTCCACCGGGATGAACATACCGTTCCTCCAGGTAGCTGCCCGAATTCCCGGGTAACCGTATGGTGTGGCTTCCTGTTACGGCCAATCCGTTTCCGTCGTACAGGGTATCTACATTAATGGATACCGCCGCCCACAGGATGGACGCCTGCATCCCCGCCGTCGAGATAATTTGCGCATTCTGTCTGCCGGGGGTAATACCGCTGAGAAAAGCCGCGCTGTTGCCGCTGAGGTACGCGGACAGCCGGAGGTCCGAAACAACGGGAACATCCCCGACGGAGAGAAGAGTGCCGGGTAGATTCCATGTAATATCCGTCTCGGCTCCCCCGGCCGGGGAGACCTGAGGTTCGGTCATCACTATTTCGTCCATCAGTATGCGGCCCCCGGTGGAACCGGCTAAGGAGACGGATACATATATCAGATCACCGGAGGAAGGGTCGAATTCCACTGAGGCGGTAATTTCTTCGCCGTTTATATATACCTTTTCCGCGGCGGTGTCTATTTCCAGTTTGTTCCATTGCGTGCTCTCTTCCGGGGCAAAGGAGCACTGAATACCCCTGCCGGCGGCATCGGTCAGCGAAACCGTCATTTCAGGCGCCGTGCCGTCGACGGAAAGGGGGGCGAAGTAGAGGGCGAGGCGGCCGTAATGCCCGGCGGGAACCGGTGTGACCGGTGATGAAATGGTAAAGTCCCCGGTCCAGCGTACATCCAGGACTTCCTGTTCCGCTCCGGAGGAATGGAAGACCCTCGCTACTTCGGGATAACGGGTCTCCAGGAGATCCGCGGGTATCGGGCTTCCGGTCAGACCGGTTTCCGGGACCTGGTCAAGGGTAACGGTTTCTTGTTGGGGCACGAAACTCGATCCCTCCAGGCGGACTTCTCCGATAAACAGGGTCCCGTAACCCGAAGAAGATGTTACCAGTACGCGGATGCCGGTACAGTTGGTCAGTTTTTTCCGTTCGGTTTCCGAAAAGAATATCCGCACCCTTTTGAACCTGTCTTCGGACGGGAGCTCGTCCAGGGTATAGGATGCAATCAGGCTGCTGTTCTCCCGGTCCATGAGACCGTCCCCGTCGGCATCTTCGGTTTCGACGGTTCCGTTCCCCAGTCCTCCCGGTCCGGCGCCCACTTTGAGAACGGCCCCGGCGGCGGTATCGTTGAACGGAAAACCCCCGTCGAAGGGGCCGGCTTCTTCATCCAGGACGCCGTCGCCGTCCAGGTCTTCACCCAGCGCCCCGATCTGAAGGGTAACAACCGTGTTCCCGGAGATCTCTTCTCCCAGCCATAGAAAGGACGGCCCCCGGTATGAGGAGAGGTCCGCGCCGTCCTCCGCCGGAGACACCCGCAATTGGGCCCCCGCCCAGCCGTCTGTTTCCTCGATAGACCAGGAGAGGCCCATGAGATCACCGGAAATGTTATCCGAGGTCCGGGCGGCCACGGTATAGGGGCCTGTCCTGGAACCGGTGGTATAAACATCTTCCTTGTAGTCTTCCCAGGTATAGTCCATCAGCATGGAACCGGCCGGGGTCTCCCGGGTGTATTCCCGGTGGAAGAGCTTGCCCCGCCGGGATCGATTGTAACCCGTCGGAACGGCCGAGGGGAATATCGATGTTTCGGTAATACCTACGGTAAAACCCGTTTCTTCCATTCCCTTGAGCCTGAGGTATCCCGTGGTATCCGGATTCGACACCGAGACTCCAGCCTTGACACGGGCGGACAGGTTTTCCCTTTCGTATTCCAGGCCACCGGTTAGCAGAACCGACCCGGAGTTCTCCCCGGCGGCATCGGAGTAGGACCCCGACAGGACGTCCCAGACGATACCCAGGCCGATGGTGAGGGTGAGATCGGGAAAGGGTTGGAACTCGGCCCCGGTTCCGAATACCAGGTTGCCCCCCTCCCCGGAGGAGGAAGTAACGCTGTAGTAGATTTCGATCCTGTCGGAAGCCCGTACGTCCTTGTCGAAGGTGATTATTCCCCCTTCATCGATGGAAAAACCGGTTTCCGGATACCCGTTCCTGTAGATTTTCACCGACGAGGGCAGGAACTCCGGGTCTATTTCGATCTCTTCGACCGGGGTGAGAACTTCGACCAGGAGATTTTTCCGGGAATAGGCGGGGTTAATCTCCCGGTCGGGACCGTAGATGAAAGAGAGTCCGTCGTCGGCCAGGGGGTATTTATACTCCTCGGACCAGGGCACCGCCGCCCCGGAGGTCAGGGCGATCGTGTTATCTTCGGTATAGTGCCGGAAGGTTACCAGGTCGCTTTCGGCCGGGGCGCGAGTCTGCCCGGTGAGGTACACCCTGATCCGCCATGATTCTTCCGGCAGGTTGATCGGCACGGTGTAGTACCGGGCCACCTCGAAGGGGGAGAATTCCCCCGGGGCGTGCAGGATGAAGTAGTCGCTGCCTGCGATGGTGACCACACTGTCCTCGACGCTCTGCCCGAGAACCGTCCCGGAGGTGGTCATGTTTTTATAGGTTGCCAGGAGCCTCCCCGCCGGAGGGTCGGCGCACTGTATCAGCCCAAGGGAAGGGGATGTCCAGAATTCCCCCACGGCTGCTTCCCGATACGCCCGCCCCTCCGGGTCGGTAAGGGGGACATTCTCCGTACCGGGTTCCGTTTCCAGGTACACGAGGAGCGATTCCGTCTCTTCGTCCGGAAGGGCGAAAAATCTCGCGGGTATATACCCGGCGGGTTCTATCTCCGCTTCTTCCACGAGATTCATTCCCCGATAGACCACCCTGCAACCCTCCGCCGGGTCGTAGCGCAGTATCGTATCGAGCCGGGAATTCCTGCCGCCCAGTTCGACACGCATGCCCAGGGAGTTGTTGGGAGAACCGGGGAGTTCCAGGTAAGAGAAACCCTCCAGATATGTTCCGGTATTCCCGATACTCGCCCGGCGCAGCAGGTCATTCTCGGAACCTTCGTAGCCGAGCAGAAAGGTGCTGTCGCTGAAATCCTCGGCCAGGGTGGTTTCGAAGAAGTATTTCTCCAGGTATCTGAAAGAAAGGGTGATGTCCGGGACCTGGTAGAACCCGGCCCCCACCGTCATATCGGGAAAGGAGGTGATTGAGACCGGACCGGTCCCGGGAATAAACTGGACCGCCAGGCCCGCGGAGACCGCCGCTTCCCAGGATCCCGCAAGGTAGAGGGAGACGTTTTCGTCGGTCCGCCCGACGGGAAAGAGGGCTGCCGGGGCTTCATCCTCCGGAAGGACAAGGTCATACGCCCACCCGGAGCCGGTGAGAAGGACGAGAGATAGAAAAAAACAACATCGGCGTTTCACAGTCACATTATACAGAAAACATACCCCAGGTCAATTTTATCCACAATCTTCGGTTAAATCTTATGCCCTTCGTTGACGATATTAAGACCAGTGAGCAATCTCGAACAAAAAGCACAAAGTTTCCTGTCTCGATTACTGGGCAACCCGGCCCTGCGGAATATGACTCCCCTGCAAAAGGAGGAGCAGATTCTGCAATTTCTCAAGGTCAATGCGGCACGACTCTACCCAACCCTGACGTCTCCGGCCTTTTTCCCCGGAAAGTCATGGGACGAGATAGTCTCCATTCTCCAGAGCATAATAGCCCTGAATACCAATAATGCCATAGAACCGGGAATTCGGAAAATACTCGCCGACGGTATGGATCTTAGTTTTATTCAGCTTATCAGACAGCAGACGATGCCCCAGGAGCAGTTGAAAAAAAGTATCTATGAATTCGTATCCACTATCCTGTCCAAACAAAAAGCCCGGTTCGAGTTTATCGGGAGTTACAACGCCCTGGCGTACCGTTTCGTGGACAAGTATCTGGAAGAGGTGTTTAAGCGGAAACAGTACATACATTTCGAGCTGACCAAGGTACAGCGTTTGAAGTTCGGAAAGGAGGCTATAAAGGACATGATCAGGCTTTCCGTTCTGCTCAAACCCGCGGTGTTCCTTCTGGTGGAATCTCAAGGCACGACAAAGCTGGAGAGCGGCAGGGGACTGGTTCAAGGCCCCTTCGCCGAGAAGGCCCTGGAGGTGATGAAAAAGAAATTCACGATCCTGCCCGACGAAGTCCTGGCAAGCGCCGTACATGCGAATGTGCCCTTTCAGGAAAATCCCGATCTGGAGGCTACGTCCCGCATGGCGTCCATACTGACGGCCATGGGGAGAAACTATAAACCCGATCAGAAGATCGACCGGGGGGCGGATACGGCGGACAAGAGCCGGCTCAGTATCGCCAGGAGGAATTACAGGTACTACGGCTTCGATATCAAGATGATAGATGAGTGCTATATGATAGCGGCGGAAAACGGATGGTAGAAAGAAACATGGAAAAAAAGGGTTCTTTCCTCGAATCAATTGTTACGGTTGCCATTGTTCTGGTGCTTGTCCAGACGTTCCTGGAAGATTGGGCCGTAGTCGCGGGGTGGAGCTGGGATGTTCGAAGTATAATGGTGTTTACCGGTTTCTTTTTCGACTTATTTTTTACCATTGAGTTCCTGACCCGCCTGTACTTTTCCGTATACCGGGGAAGGGTGAAGGAATACTTTTTCCATGAACGCGGCTGGATAGATTTCTTTGCTTCCGTGCCTCTGCTGGTACTCAATTCCGGTCCCCTGGCCCTGGCACTCATGACCGGCGCGTCCTTCGGCATTACCGCCGGGGGTACCCTGAATATACTCAAGGTTGTCAAGGCTATTCGTATTGCCAGGATTCTGCGCTTGTTGCGAACACTCAAGATATTCAAGCAGATAAAGAACGCCGAGTCTCCCATGGCCCAGCGGCATGTAACGAAAATTGCCACGATAAGCATTTCCGTACTGGTCTTCGGTCTCCTCATCTTTACGATTGTCTCCGATGCCCTGGGGTTTCCCTCCGCCGAGGATGTCTTTGCCATGGAAAAAGAAAGGGTAATCCGCAATATCCCCGATGATGCCGATAGGAACCCCGACGCCCTGGAAGACTACGCAATCGCTGAAAAGAACCTGCTCGTGGTCAAGTACCGGGGAGATACGGTATACAGCAGGTACGACAATCATTTTTACTCCCAGTGGTTCGGACCCCACGACTATGAGTATAGCACTGAGAAAGAGTGGGAATTTTTCTTCGACGCCAGGATGATAGCCGGGGTCGGCGCGAAGCAGAACCTCATGTTCTTCGTCATCGTCATCCTCACGGTCATCGCGTATGTATTCTTCTACAGCCCTCATTTTGCCCTGACCATAAGCGATCCTGTCCATGTTATGAGTCGCGGGATGAATGAGCAGTCCTATAACCTCGAGGTGCGTATCCCCGAGAGATATAAAGACGATGATATCTACCGCCTGGCTGCAAGCTACAACGAGGTGTATCTCCCGCTGAAGGACAGGAACAGGGATGATCAGGAAGGCGCCGGTTCACTGGATCTGAAGATCGAAGACCTGGAGAACCTTTTCGAGGATTAATTCTGCCGTTTTGGTTGTTTCAATGATTCAATGTATTATCGAGCTTCCCGGTGTAACTTCCATCAAGGAGAAACGACGGTTGGTCAAATCATTGACCGACCGGCTCCACAGAAAGTTCAAACTGTCCATCGCCGAAGTGGACCTGCAGGAATCCCTCTCCTTTGCCCAGATCGGTGCGGCGTATGTTTCTAATTCGGTGCGGTTCGGAGATTCGGTGATGCAGAAAGTAATAACCTTTATCGAGGACGAGGCCCCGGGCAGGGTTCACGATATATCCGTCCATTCGGAGCAGTATTAGGCTTCCGCTCCGGCAATATCATTAGAACTGGACTGGGTGAAGAGGTAGAGATCCCCGAGGAGGTAGTTCTCATGAAGGCAGAAGGTGTCGAAGGATTCTTCCGAGGACGATACCTGCAGTGTGAATACATGTGACAGGTCTTCATAATGCTCCGACCGGGCTGAAATTTTATAGGTGACTGTTTTTTCCAATCCGACCTTCTTTGCAGGTATAGGCGCCGGCCAGAACATGAAATTACCCGCTGTTGGTCCGGCTATGTGATAGGGGTTCTGCCAGTTGGGATTCTTCATGGGGACGGGCTTCCCCTCGGAGGTAAGGAGAATATCTATTTCCGATACGGGTTCAAAGGTCTTCCCGTCGAATATTTTGCCGGCGATAATAGGAAAATTGAAACAGGGTCCCTCGGATCTCTTCTCTTCATGCTTTTCGGCATGGGAAAAGAAAGGTCGTTTGGAACGGGAAACTTTTTTTATTCCCTCCATGATAAGGGTGGTAATATCGGCGATCTTCTGTGAATCCTCATGATACTCGGCCCTGATATGGGCAAAACCGCGGCCCGAAATGATGTATTCCGGATATATCCTGTTGAGCACATAGCACGACACATCGAGTCTGCATTGTTCGCACGTGCAGAACCCCATACGGGGGTCGTGTTCTTCTTCATCGAATATTTCCTGCACTTTTTCGGTGACAATGTCTTCCAAGAGATTGTGGATTTTCACGAAGGCCCCTCTCCTTCCTTGACGATTTCTACAAGGTCCCGGAGCGACTCTATGCAGTCGTTGAAATCCCGAAGGGTTTCCTTGAGACTGTAATAGTTTAAACCGGCGAAATAGATCTTGGAGAAAACGGAGAATACAATCTCATCGCTCTTCTGGAGGTTGAGATAACAGCCGAACTCATAACAGATCTTGAGCATCTCGTCCAGTTTATTGCGTATGTAGAGGGCAAGCTTGGGGGAGAAGGAAAAAGTGTAGGCTAATTCGAGGAACTTGCTGTCCCTGTCTATATAGAATGATCCTTCGTATCCGCTGTCCCGTTCGTACCCGGCGTGATAACTGTCTTCCTGTATTTCTCCGTCGAATACATCGTAGCCGAGTTCTTTGAACAGGACCCTCACACGACGGATTCTTTCCTTCATGAGCTTAGAATATTTCATGGAAGCCTTCCTGATTGTAATGTATCCCCATTTCCCTCCTCCGGCAAGCATGTTTCGGTTTTGTTATTCAAAACGGCTTCGAACATGTGGACCCTGGCATTCCTGTCTATGTGCGACAGCTGGGTAACAAGGGGTTTCAACCGGTGTCTTATATTCGTCGTTTCGTAGGGGCATCGTTTTTCGACCACCGGCAGCTCGAGGCGTTCGGCGATACGGACAACCGCGTGTTCCGGAAGCTCGCAGAGTGGACGGAGTATCTGCAGTTTTCCTCCGAAAAAATTTTGCAGGGGTTTCATCGTTTCGAAGGAGCCCCGAAAACATAGATTAATCAGGATGGTCTCCACTATATCATCGAGATGATGTCCCAGGGCTATCTTCCGTATACCAAGGCGATCCGCCTCTTCAAAGAGAATCCTCCTGCGGTTGCGGGCGCAGATGTAACAGTTGAACGAGTCATTGAATGATTCGTTCTTCATCGGTGTCTGCACGATCTTGAGGGGTATTTTGAGAAGACCGAAATAGTCGATGAGGGAGTTTCGCTCACCTTCTGTCATGGGATACTCGTACCAGTCAATGTGCAGTGCCTTTAGGGTATAATCGATGGGCAGCCACCGCTTCCTCAAGGCGAGCACCAGTGCAAGGACCAGGGAATCCTTTCCGCCGGAAGAGCCGATCAGCACGGAGTCGTCTTCGGCTATCATACCGAAGCGGTTTATACTACGGCCGACCTGTTTTACCAGTCGGTGCAGCCAGGGGGGGAGTTTTCCTTCCAGGACAGCCTGCAGCATTACCATTCCACAAGGCTTCCGGGGTCCCGGACCGAGGAAGCGGCGTCAGGCGGTATTATAAGCCGTATTCTTCGAAGGGATTCTTTGAAACTCTTGACGGTAGGCCCCGTAAAAGGCCCCCGGTCTCCTAGGGCGAATTCCTCGCCGTTATCATCCCTGACAGGGATATCGATCTCGAAGGAGATCTCTTCGGGAACATCGATAATACATTCCGTCCGTACACCCGGTCGGCTGCATTGTTCGGCGATATGTTCTTCCGCCCGTTGCCTCTGCTCGAGGGAAAGCAGCTGACGGTGAAGGGGGTTACCCTGATCGAAGGGCACTTCGTATACCGCTTTGAAGAGCTCCCGGGCTTTTACCCTCCGGATGAGGTCGAAGGACGGAAACTTCTCGGAAGTATACACCGCGTGAAATTCCTCGTCTTCCAGGCCGTAGAGGTCCTCGGGTTTCAGGATGCCTTCACCCATGGCGGATACAATCGCTTTCTTGATCATGGCCGTGGCTATTCGCACCGTCCGGTGCCAGTACACGGTCCTGTACATGAGGTACTTGGAGAACAGAATGTTCTCCAGGGCTGGAAGTCCCTGCCAGGAGAGATAGATGCCCTCTCCGGATGGACGGATTCGGTCCAGGACAAAGTCTGTGTCCTGGATTCCGTAGGGCACCCCGCAATAGTAGGCGTCCCTGGTAAGGTAATCGAGTTTATCCGGATCCAGCACCCCTGAGAGTATACCCCTGAAGAAACGAATATCCTCCCGCCCATCGACCGGCAGTGTTTCATCGATGACGGCGGCGGTGGTGAAGGGGTCGGCCTTTACCCGGTCGGTCAGGATACTCCTCAAGGGTTCTTCCATGATCATCCGCCCGGTCAGGGTTTCATGGGACACCAGAGGCAGCTCCTTCAGGGAGTGGGCATAGGGGAAATGCCCTAGATCGTGGAGGAGGGCCGCACAGAGGAACGATCGGACCGCTTCGGGTTCGAGTTCCATACATTCCGAAAAAGAAAGGAGCTTCCCGATAATACGCCGGGCCAGGTGAAATACGCCGAGACTGTGGCTGAATCGTGTGTGGGTCGCTCCGGGATATACCAGGTACGTCGGGCCCAGTTGTTTGATGCCGTTCAGTTTCTGCATGTGGGATGCAGACAGAAGATGCTTCATACCCGGGGAGAGGTAGATGTTTTTCCAGACGGGGTCGCGTACGGGCTCGCTGTAATCGTCCGTTAATTCGAGGAGCAGGCTTTTTCTTCCGGAAATCATAGCTCACTACTCCCGGTTCGGCGAAGAAACATACCGGAGAAGCCCCCCCTCCCGGAGTACTGCGGCGGCCCTTCCCGTACATCCATGGGAAAGAAGGTAGGTTTTATTCCTGGTCTTGTTTTCGGCGATTACGGGGAGGTTTTCATCAAGACTCTTGCGCAGGTTTTTTATGATGATGGTATCTCCTTCTTCCAGGGTATCGTAATCTTCAGGGTCCTCGAACTGAAGAGGCGGAATTCCGAAATTGATCAGGTTGGACCGGTGAATCCTGGCGAAACTCCTGGCCAATACCGCCCGTATACCCAGGTACATGGGTGCCAGGGCGGCGTGTTCCCGGCTCGACCCCTGTCCGTAATTATCGCCGCCGACGATGATGCCGCTTCCGGCCTCTTTTGCCCGGGCCGCAAAATCCGGGGAGAGGCGGTGGAACACATATTCCGAAATTGCGGGAATATTCGATCTAAGGGGCAGAACGGCGGACCCTGCGGGCATGATATCGTCGGTGGTAATGTTGTCTCCCGTTTTTAATATAACGGAAGCCTCGATACTGTCCGCCGGCCGAGGTCCGGAGGGACACGGAGCGATGTTCGGTCCCCTGACTATTGTTACCGTCTTGGCGTTCTTTGGAGAGAGGGGAGGTATAATCATCCCGTCGTCCGGATGCAGGCTGGGCGTGTAGTTTTTAACCTCGATTCCTGGAACGGTTCTCGGGTCGGTAATAACCCCTGTTACGGCGGACGCCGCCGCTGTTTCAGGTGAGACGAGATAGACCTCCGCGTCAAGGGTGCCGCTGCGGCCCCGGAAATTGCGGTTGAACGTCCGGAGACTCCGGGTCCCGGAAGCCGGCGCAAAGCCCATGCCGATACAGGGTCCGCAGGCACATTCCAGGATACGTACCCCCGCCTGAATGAATTTTTCCAGGATACCAAGGCGTGACGCCGCTTCCAGGACCTGCCGGGATCCCGGGGAAATACCCATGGAAACCCTTGGGTGCACGGTGTTACCGTCGAGGATTGCCGCAACGATACCCAGATCGTTGATCGAAGAATTGGTGCATGAACCAACAGCGACCTGGTTGATCGAAAGCCCGGCGAGTTCGCTCACCGGGACAGCCAGGTCCGGCATGTGCGGTTTTGCGGCCATGGGGACGATATCGGAGAGGTCTATCTCGATGATCCTGTCATATTCAGCATCTTTTTCCGCTTCGAGAGGTTTCCAGCTCTCTGCACGTTGCTGGACCTCCAGGAATTCCCTGGTCCTCTCATCGGAGGGAAAGATCGATGTGGTGGCGCCCAGTTCCGCCCCCATATTGGTTATGGTGGCCCGCTCAGGCACGGAAAGCGCGGCGACCCCGGGGCCGAAGTATTCGTAGATGTTTCCGATACCGCCTGAGACGGTTTCGCTTGAAAGAATTGTAAGAATCACGTCCTTAGCGCTCACCATGGGGGGCAGTGCGCCGGTGAGACGGACCCCCACCACCCGGGGTATTGTCAGGTAAAAAGGAGACCCGGCCATGGCCGCGGCCACGTCGATTCCGCCGGCGCCCACGGCAAGCATACCGAGACCACCTCCCGTCGGCGTGTGGGAGTCCGACCCCAGGAGGGTCTTTCCCGGTACGCCGAACCGCTCGAGATGAACCTGGTGACAGATACCGTTTCCGGGCCTGGAAAAGAACAGGCCGTATCTTGCTGCGGTGCTCTGAAGGAAGAGATGGTCATCCATATTCCTGTAATCCGACTGCTGAGTATTATGGTCGACATAGGAGACCGAGAGTTCCGTCCGTATCCTGTCGATACCCATGGCTTCGAACTGCAGATAGACCATTGTTCCCGTGGCGTCCTGGGTAAGGGTCTGATCGACGGTGATGCCCGCTTCGACACCGGGGGTGATTTCTCCGTCGGCCAAATGTTCTTTCAGGATTTTTTCGGTCAGTGTTCCTCTCATGCTATCTCCCTCTTGTTGTAAGAGTGCCGGGGGCTTTAAAAAAAATAGGTTTTCTTCTTGTGCATATACTACCGTGTAGTGAAAACTCTGTCCATAGTTTGACATGGGGGCACCCTTTTGCTACCATCTCTGTTCAGTGAGAAGATTGTTTGTGGTAATCCTTGCGGCAATGTGCATGTTCCTCCCCGGATGCGATAAGGTTAAAGAACAAAAACCGGACGGAATCCCGCCCGCGGAAGCTCCCGTCCGGCCCGACGATCGGCCGAAGGATGCCGACAAGGAAGGAACCGCGCAACCCGGTACAATTCAGCTGGAAACGCCGGAGGTGTCGGCAGGCGAAGGGGGAGAAGAAAAAAAAGAGAAAAAAGATGTGCCCGAAGTAAAGCGGGAAGCCGGCATGGAAGCCTTCCTCGCCATTCGCGAAGACGCATGGATTGTTCCTGAAGATTTCGTCATCGGCCCCCTGCAACCGCGGTATACCACCGATGAAGAGAAGGCGGAAATAATCACCCTTGCCATGGATTTTTTCGAAAACCTCTCCGCCGGAGTATTGGACGAGGACCTTATTCTGAAAGAATGGCGGGAGACAATAAAGACATCCTTGTTATATTATATAGAGAAGGATCTGGTACCCCAGGAGGTGCGAATGGGTACTATCTCGTTCAGCGACAATCTATCGGCCCATTGCAATATTCGCCTTTACAGGGACGACGGTGTGTCCGCCGGTGAAGTATACTTTACAAAAGAAGTGAAGAGCTGGTATATAAGCGACATACAAATAGATTTTTCTTTGCTGGCGGAACCGTATATTCCCGCCGGCGAACCCTACGAACCGGGTGTGTATACCTATCTCGAGACCTATTAGGGGGCGGACATGGGATTTGAGATCAGCAGGATTGAAAAAGAATTTATTATACAGGCACTCTGGGACAAGAAGATACCCCTGGAGGTGCACGGCAAGAAGTACAAGATACCCGGGGTGGTTCTCACCTTTGACGACGAAACAGTTGAAATAGAACCCACCGACGGCGGGTTTGATATGTTCCTGAACGGTGATATTGTCAGGGTATACTTTTCATACTTTGGTAATGTCATGACCTTCGAGTCACGGGTTATTCGGCCGGGGGAAGTGCTTATTCTATCGTTTCCGAAACGTATACTAAAAAACCTGACGCGCAAGTATGAAAGGGTGCCGACCCCTGATGATATAGAATTGTCATTTACAATAAAAGAAACGAAGGTAGAGCTTCGATTTCCTAAAACCGAGGAATACGACCCCGTTATCCCGCCGCAGGTGGAAGAAAATTTCAACAGTTCGAGTATTACGGATCTGGTAGAAGATTTTAGAAAGAACGCCCCGGAGTTTTCGGATGAGAACAATATCGTGATGTTCCGCGGGAAAGCCCCCGAGGGGTTCGAGGAAGAGGTTATTACCAGAACAGGTAAATGTCTTTTTATTCCCTCCACTGCGGAACCTTTTCCCATGACCGACCTGGATACGAACGGCAGGATAATAACCCGTTATATGTTGTATGCCGAGGCGGAGGATATCCCTGAAGGATCGCGGGAGGTAAGCCGGGACAAGATAGACGACTACCTGCTCAAGAAGAAGCAGCTCGGTATTGTATCGGAGATATACTGCCCCGTCCTCTACCACGAATACGCGGTAGGGTATATACGCCTAGCCAAAAAGATAGGCTCAGGTGTCCTCCAGAATCGGGACCTGGACTATGTCCACCAGTTTTCAAAGGTCCTCGCCTATACTCTTAAAATAAACGGTTATTTCAAGGGCGAGAAACCTACCGAGAGTGAATACAAGGCGGAGATCCTCGATATCAGCGCTTCGGGTCTTTTATTTATGCACACCTCACCGAGTCTTCGTTCCCTGATTGTTCTGTATACTGATTTGAAGATACAACTCCTGGTAGGAGAACGAAGAATGAATATTTATTCACGGATTATGCGAAAATTCCAGGTTGGGAACAAGACGTTCTACGGTTTACAGTTTTTAGAGATGGAACCGGAAGATTTTCGCTATTTATTTCAGTTTGTCTACGGAAGGGATTTTTCTGTGGAGGATGAGCAGCTCTGGGAAGGTGGAGCCGAACCCCCGGAACTCGATCTCGACTGATGTCAGCCGCGTAGTTTCATGTCGTAATATTCGATAAGACGGTTGTATTCTATCCGTCCCTGGTCCGTTTTCAGGTTTATCAGCTTCATTCCGACGGCGGTAAAGGGTTCTTCTTTTCGTACCCACCGTACTTCCATTTCCGCTTCAAAGGGTTCGCCCTTCGTCTCTTCCATGGGAATAACCGTGGCTTGAATTTTCTTTCCCGGGGTAATGCTGATATCCCCGGGAATTTCTATTCTGAAACCCAGGCTGGACACATCGCGAATATATCCCGGGAGCCGGTCTTCACTCAGAACCAGTTTGGCGTAGCATTTTTCCCGATCCGAGGCCCGTTTTTCACTATCCGTCATATCATTTCTCCAAGTGAAAGATTGATCCTGGTCCCCAGTATACGGCTCTGTCCCCAGGACACGGGGTTCCCGTTGTGATCATAGAAACTGAGTTCAAAGGTCTGAAAGGTTTTTCTCACGATATAAAATCCCATTCCGAAACGCTTATAATCATTCAGCCGGCGGTAATCCTGGAACCGCCGGTCATGCAGGTCTACCATGGCCGGATCGTCCTCCAGGGGAAAAGGAAGGTATTCAGGATTAAACCCTCCGCCGCGATCAATGACGTCCACGTTGAGGTTCAGGTCGGTTATGGTGAATTCGACCGTAATGGGTGAGGTTTCTTCCCGTTCCCGATGGGCTCTCAGTGAATTGTTAATGAGTTCCAATACGGCATAGACAATATGTTCACTTTTTACCGGGGAACCGGGGAAACTCACTTCATTTATCGTTGCCAGAATTGTATTGAATTTGGCCGCCGGAGAGATCTTGATTCTCAGCTTTTTATATGCCTTGTCCCTATAGACAATTTTTCTTATCATAACCGGTAGAACTAATTCCTTTGTATGCCGATGATAATATGGAATGAAGCGCATTTACAATAAGAAAGTGACTGAAAATGGGTAAAATATATGTTCTCCTGGAAATATCTTCATCGCGCCAGCTCAGGAAGACAAACCATGATGTCCTGGATCTGCTGCTCGAGATGTTTGAAAGACTCTGCTCGGACTACGGCGGAACGCTGATACGTCACAGCGGTGATCTATTCCTGTATCTGTTTCCGGACATCGGCCGGGAGGTGAACGCCCTTCTCGAAGGGCTGATGAAATTCTACCTCGTTACCCGCGAAAGAAAAATCGATCTTCAGGGTGTTACTGTTTTTGTCGAACGGTTGGATGGGGAATCCGATGAGAACGCCTATACCATCTGCAGGGACGATGTCTACCGGTCCGGTTGTACCGAGGGTTTCCTCATCGGAAGGGGACTAAAAAAACCTGCTTCCGAGTGTTCTTTCAACATTGAAGAAGGGATACATGTCCTGAAGGCGGTGGTACCGGAGGAGCAGGAGGCGGAGATGCAGCCTGCCGGCCTTCAGTCAATCCTGCACCGGGAAAAGCTCATCAACCGGATACTCGAAATTATCGTTCCCGAAATAGACGATTCAAACGGCGCCCGGATCGTCCATATCTACGGTCCCTCCGGATCGGGAAAAGCGTATAACCTCAAAGTAGCGCTCCGGCGGCCGGCAAAAAATATACCGGGTGTGGTGTGGGCCGTGGTCCCCGCTTTTTATCCGGGAGACGAACCGGAAGGACCTTTCTTGAAGGGGATGAACAGCGATTTTCTCCGGATTGTTCCAGATTATCTGCTGCCGAGGGAAAAAACGGTCTGGGACGCCGGGCGGAAAGCGGTGCTGGACGGGCGGGGAGACCGCTATGGAGTCGATTTTATCCTGATCTACCGGTTGTACTTGCAGGCCTACATACGCCGCATGGACGAACTGGGGCTTCCGCCGCTTTTTATATGCGAAGCATGGGATAGGCTCTCTTTGGGGGCGGCGGAATTATTTGTACGGTTCTGCGTAGAATTTATCTCCGGGTCGCATCTTATTCCGGTAATTGTTTCCGAGACCGGGGATACGGATCCTCGGCTCGAAAGCATGCCGAAGGTCAGGCTCAAGGTTGCCGCCGTACGGCTCAAAGCAATAGAACATACCCTTAGCCTCCTGGAAGCAGGAGGCCGGCAGTTCGCCGGGGAACCGGAATCCCTCTACGAAGGAGACCTACACAGTTTTATTATGGCCCTGGGGTTGTCCGAAGGCGGCAAAGCGGTGCAGCGGGGAATGAGGGGTGATGAAATGGCGAAGATCCTGGCCGGAGACCTTTCACCGACGGCGGCTAAGTATCTTCTCTCACGCCTGGCCTCTGAAAGCATGTTCGGCATGGAAGTATCCCTAGTGCTCGATACAATGGGACTGGCCCCCGGGTTGAGGAACCGGGGGCGGGAGGAATGTGTGGCCGCCGGGCTGATCGATGGAGAGGGGGACTTTCATTTTCCCCGGGAGGAAATATTCGAGATCATCACGAACAGTCTTGAAGAGGTGGAACATGAGTTCAAAGAAAAATTCGCGGAAACCCTCGCCGTACATTTAAAGGATCTGCATAATCCGGCGGGTAATTTTATCCTGCGGTTTATATGCCGTAATGCGCGCTATCGGACAGCGGTGGACTGTATGACCATGGTGATTGACACACTGATCGATAACGGCCGTCTCGACGCGGCGGAGGATCTTCTGGAAGAATTATCAACGGTAATAGGTAATCGTCTTGCACCGGAGGGGCGCTTGCTCTTCGAACTTACCGTCGCCGCCCTGAGGCTGCGGCTGGGGGTACTGAAAGAAGATCCGGAAGCCTGCCGAGGGAACGTTCCGGATGTGGATGAGATCGATGAACTCAGGGAGAAAATCGCGGCCGCCGGGTACAGGCTCGAGTATGCCAGGTATCTGCATATGCTGCGGGAATTCAGAAAATCGCTCTCCGCATCGAAGCGTACACTTTTCCTACTGGAAGAAAGTACCGAAGGGGGAATCCGCGGGCTTGCGAATATGGAAGTCGGGCTCTCTATGCTGTCCCTGGGAAAGACCGGCGAAGCGGCGGAATATTTTACCATGGCGGCGGAGCTCGGCCGGGACGCGCAACGCCCGCTGTGTCGGGGGAGGGCGCTGATACTGGAAGCCGAAGCAGAATTCTTCATGGGGGGCCTGGATACGGCTCTTAAACTCCTCGATGAAGCAGCCGGAATTCTTTCGGACGCCGGCTTCAGAAACCTGGAACTGTTCGCCCGATTTTTCCAGGGACGGATTTTCTTTCGACTGGGCATGTACCGGAAGGCGGCTGAACTCTTCTGCCGTGGCTTGTCGCATATCGACCTGTACGGAATACATGAAGCCAGGAAAACGGTATACGCCTGGCTTGCACGGAGCGAGATATTTCTTTTGAATACCGCCAGGGCGATAAAAACACTTAACGCCCTGGACAGGGATTATGAAACAGGATTGTTTTTTGCGGAAGCCTGCTACATGGATAACAGACCGGAGGAGGGCGTCCGTGTGCTGGAGGAATGTATAAAAGTACCGGCCGTTGAAGATTTTTGTCCGGCCCCGGGGGAGGTCATACGATGGAAAAACGGCTTCAGTAATCTCGAGGACCGGGTTCTGAGCTCCCCTGCCAGGGGAAGTGTGTTGTCGCATCTTGTGAGGGGTTTCAACAGTTACCTTCTCGGACGCACCGGCGGGCGGGCCGAAGCATATATCGAACTCATGCAGCTGACCCGGCGAGACAAACTCGGTGAGTTGGACCCGAACAACATGCTGTATTATTTCTTTGCGGCGGATCTTCTTACCTCCGATGAGGAGGATGAAGAGATAAATCGTCTGACCCTTCTCAGCAAAGCCCTGAAATATTTGCAGGGTACGGCAAGCCGAATAGGAGACCCTAAACTCAAACAGGCCTATATGTGGCAGAATTACTGGAATGCAAAACTCATGGAAGAGGGCAGAGAACACAAATTAGTGTAACCGTGCCGTCTCGGGATAGAGGGCTTCCAGGTCAAACAATTCAGGAAGGGCTTCAGGTCGGCCCCGGTCATTGATACATGCCCAGGTTACATCCGCCGAGCAGATCTCCTCTTTCCCCCGCAAAACACTATGCCTGAATACCCCGCTGGCCCGTCTTTTTTTAATGGGTACGGTTTCAATGGTGAGTTCATCGAGAACGGAAGCAGGGCGTACATACCTGACGTGGATATCCGTTACAAAGAGGGAATATCCCATTTCTCGAAATTTTCTGTAATCGAATCCTATGTCCTTCAGGAACTCCATCCTGGCGTACTCGAAATAATTGAGATATACGGCATTGTTTACATGGTTATTACCGTCCAGTTCGTAGCTTCTTACCCTGTGCATGCAGTTGTGTTTCATATTATCCTCGATACGATGTTTTTCCTCATCCTACCGGTATGCGCCGATACATTCAACCGCCGAGTATTGACAGGGATTTCGCCGGCTGGTATAGTGCCATTACTTTTTGGTGGCGTAGCTCAGTTGGTAGAGCAAACGGCTCATATCCGTTCGGTCAGGGGTTCAAGTCCCTTCGCCACTACTACCATATTCATACGTAAAAGGCCCATCTTCCGTGGATAAAGAAGTTCGCGACGGACAGTATAGAAAGTTTTGTCTCTACGGTTTTATCAAGAATCTCAAGTTTTTTGATCCCTACCTCGTCTTTTTCTTTCTCGAAACGGGCTTGCACTTCTTTCAGATAGGAATCCTCTTCTCGATACGAGAGATTGCTACAAACCTGCTGGAGATTCCTACGGGGGTAGCCGCGGATATTGTCGGTCGACGCCGGTCGATGGTCTTCTCCTTCCTATCGTATATCTGCTCTTTTCTGATGTTCTTTTTCCTGAAGAATTTTCCTATGCAGATTGTCGCCATGGTGTTCTTTGCCTTCGGTGAAGCCTTCAGGACAGGGACGCACAAGGCGATGATCATGGAGTACCTGACGCTGAAAAATATCGCCCATCTCAAGGTGACCTATTACGGGCACACCCGGGGTTGGTCCCAGCTGGGATCCGCCCTGTCCGCCCTTATTGCCGCGGCCATTGTTTTCTACGCCGGGTCCTACAGGAGCGTATTCATCTTTACGGTCATACCGTACCTTGCGGGGCTGCTGCTCATGCTCAGTTACCCCAAGGAACTGGACGGTGAAAAAAGCTCCTCCGGGAATATAAAGGAACAGGCAAAGACCGTCCTTGGGGGATTTATCCGTTTATTCACCGCGGGGGGAACCAGGCGGGCAATGATCAATTCGTCGCTCTTCGACGCCTTCTTCAAGTCCTCGAAGGATTATCTGCAGCCGGTCCTGCGGACAATGGTTCTTTCGCTGCCCGTGCTGGCGTACATGGAGGGGGAAAAACGGGTTGCCCTGATTACCGGCGTGGTATACTGCCTTCTCTACATCCTCACCTCCAGGGCTTCCATGTCCGCCGGCATGCTTGTTTCCGGGGAAAGGCGTGATACCGTGGTGCTCAATGCTACCTGGATTCTGGCGGTACTTTTCCTGGCCCTCTCGGGGATATTCCTGAACATCGGCACGGCAGTACCGGCGGTAGTACTGTTTATACTGTATTATGTCCTGGAGAACCTCCGGCGGCCGGTGACCCTGGGGTATGTCAGCGACAGAATAGAGCGGGGCATCATGGCCTCGGGCCTGTCCGGCGAGTCCCAGGCAAAGTCGCTCTTTGTCGCGGTGTTTGCCCCGATCATCGGATATATTGCGGACAGTTTCAGCGTGGGTACTGCGCTGCTCATCTTCGGCGGTCTAGCCGGCGTGCTGTATCCCTTGGTCAGACTCCGGAAATAGACATTTCCCCTTCTCCGGCCCGGGAGGGGACAGTAAAAAAGTGTGGGCATGAGAATTCCCTCACACCCACACCGATTCCTCACACCCTGATCTTACATTTTCTCGCCGTTGACGATAAAACCGCCGTAGGGTTCTATCCGGTATTCCTTGCCGGGCTCGAGAACAAGGGTCGTTTCGAAAACAACCCCCCCGCTCTCCACGCGGATGGTATGCTGACCGGGATTAAGGTCCGTAACCATATCCTTCAAGGGCCGGCCGTTATCAAAGACCTTTACCTGCGCGGCGGGGTTTCCCAGACGCGGGTTCAGAATGGCCGGCCCCAGGATAATAGCCACCCGGGCCGTCACCGGCTGCAGCACAAAGGATACGGTCTGGTTTCCGTTTAAGACGATCTGCTGGGTCTGGACCTGGTAGCCCGGAGCTACTACCGCAATCTGGTAGGTCCCCGGCGGCAGCTCCACGGACATGTTGGATGTCCCGTTGATCTGCTTCCCCTGGCCCTGCACGCGTACCCTGGCGCCGGGGATGTTGCTGGTAATGTTCAGGGAGTAGTTTGCCGGCGCCAGATTAAAATTGACGGTCTGGTCGGAACCGAGGGTAATTGTCCGCGTCCGGCTGTTGTATCCCGGGGCGCTTACCGTGATGCGGTAGACTTCTTTGGCCAGGTCCACGGAGAAGGGCGTCTTTCCCAGGATCGAACCGCTGATAGCGCCCCCGATTATCTCGACGTCGGCATGGTTTACATTGGCCGTTACCGTCAGCCTGAAGGTGGGGGTGGACGTGCCGGCGCCCCGTTGGGCAAAAACCACCGACGGCAGTACCAGGGCGCATATCAGTACCGTAAACATAATTTTTTTCATCACCTTACTCCCCGGGTTTACCGTATGTTGTCTACCGGCACGACGAGGTTTTCTCCGAGGCCCCGGAGGCCGTAGTTCGCGTTTCCCGCGGAGTATATCCAGAACCGGTAGTCGTATTCGGTATCAGACAGCCGTTCTATGGTGGCCACGTGGAGAACCGTTTCCGCCGTGTTGTAGGGCAGTTCCCAGACCCCGAGGTGCTCGTTGTTATACATGATGTCCACCTGCGCAAAGGCGGCTCCCTCGTTGCCGTCCCAGCCAGTGAGGGAAAGAGTGTCCGAGGGGTTGTCTATCCTCACATAGTACCGCAACTGGTGGCTGGGAAGCATTTCAGGGTCGACGGCTATATCATCAGTGGGAGCTCCTGCGAAGGGGAAATCGTAGACGGTTATGGACTCCACCCGGGGGACGGAAGGGGCGTCGGTCTCCGAGACGGAACGGTCGAGGTTTATATAGTTTGTTGAACCCTCTGCATAACTGGTTCCTTCATTGGGACCTATTAAAAATCGATCATCGAGTTCATCATCATAATCATCATAGGACAGATACCCGCCCACATCGATGGACGTGTTTTCCCAGGATACCAGGATAACCACAGCTTCGGAGGTCGACTGGTAGGCGATGAGCGGGGGAAGGTCCATCTCGTCACCGGACAGATCCACGTAGCGGGGGACAAAGGTATACCCCGCGGCCTCACCCGTAATCTTGTATTTGCCGGCCGGCAGATTCAATAACCGGTAACTTCCGTCGGAGTCGACGATGGCCGAGGCCGCGGCCGTCGCCGAGAAGCCGGTACCGCTTTCAGCATGAGCTGTTACGGTTGCGTCGGCCACCCACCATTCGGTGGCGCCGGCCTCTGCCCGGGCGTCCAGGACATATCCGTTGACGTCGGTCAGCAGCATCTCCTCGGCGAGGAATTCTAGAAAAGCCTCGCAGCCGGTAAAACTCAGCGCGATGGCAAGAACAATTGAGAATATTAGAATTCGTCCAATCGCTTTCTTCTTCATGGATTAACCTCCTATGACTCAAGAGAAATAATGCACCGAAAGAATAGGCTCCGGCGCGCCTAGTAAGTATAGCCCATGGTATGGAAAAATCAATATTGTAAAGAGATAAGAAGCCTGAGAAGGGATTTTTATCGGCGTATCATGAGCCTCCGGTGTTTCAGCCGAAGTCGTAGTAGGTCCACTGTTTTGCCAGGCCCTTGAAGCCCAGGGCTTTCACGTTTTTTCTCATGCTTTCCCAGTTGTCCCCGTAGTGCACGAGGATGATCTGTTTTTTCAGTTCCCCCGGCAGAGTAGCCAGTTCGTCGAGCCCTGCGTGTACCCCGCCGGTAAAGAATTGACAGTCGTGAAAGATGATCTCCGGGTCGCAGGCGGCGGTAAACTCGTCCAGCAGCGCGGGATCGAACCGGGTGTCTCCTGTAAAGAGGAAGCGCTCGTCTACCAGAATGCCGAAACTCCAGAACGAATCCGCCCAACCGGCGGCGGAATCGGGTATGTGCATGGTGCGAAACATTGTGAGATCGATTGCCCCCACGGTTGTCTGCCATGTTTCCCGACTGAACTTCCCTGATTTCTTCGGGCGAACCGGGTTCCAGAGGTCTTCAAAGGCCAGGTCCTTGCCGTTGTGGCGTTCGTTGAAGGCCGCTCCGCCTTTCAGCGACATTTCCCAGAGGAGTTTCTGGTATTTCGCGGGGATATATATATTGGCCTTCTTCCGGGTAACGTAGCGGTCCATAAGCATGGCTTCTTCCAGGCCGCCGATATGGTCGGCATGGGAGTGGGTGATAAAAAAATTCTCGATATCGGTGATGGAAACGCCCAGTTCATGGAGGGCCTGGGGGGTTCGGGAACCGCAGTCTACCATGAGATGGTCCTCACCTTTGATGATGAGCAGATTTGTCTGGTAGTGCCGCTTCGAGAAGGCGCTACCTACGCCGGTGAAAAGACAACTCAGTGTTCCGGCATTGGAAAGAGTAAGTTCCCCCTTTCCGCAGGATCTTTGTTCCATGGAAATCCGCCTTCCGTTTCGAGTATCACGCACCGTTCACTCCGGGTGTACACCTTCAACATCGGCAGCCGGGCGGCAAAAATAGAGTAAACGGGTGCAAAAAACCGGTAACCCTTACCCTTATTCCCCCAGGAGGGTCTTGAGCTGCGATATTTCCGCGATAAGCCGGGTACGCTCTAAATTTCTGAACTTCCTGGGGACCATCTCACGGCTGGTACATTCGAGAACAGCCACCAGGTTCTGCAGCTCTATTTCGTGCGGGTATGCCGGCGGAACAAAGTCGCGGATGGTCTCTTCCAGGTCCTCCCGGCTTATGGTGGAGTGGTTCTTTATTGCCGCGTTGAATTTTGCCCGGATGAGAACGGCTTCGAGGTCGGCCCCGGAGCAGTCGAATTTGAATCTCTTGAGCAGGTCAGATATGGAGAGCTTCTGTACCTTGAGCTTCAGTTTCCTCACCAGGGTTTCAAAGAGGTCCTCCTTTTCTTCCGGTGTTTCGGGATAGAAGAGGGCCAGGTGTTCTTCCGCCCGTCCCTGCCGCTTCAGGTCGATAGGCAACAGGTCGGGGCGGCAGGTGATGAGGAACCAGAGGATTCTACCCCGGTACTCGGTGTTGCCCATGAACGAGGCGATCTGGGCGAATATGCGGTTGCTGGTACCAGAGTCACCCTCCTGGTTCCTGTCGCCGAGAAAGGCGTCCGCCTCGTCGATCATCACGCCCACCGGCGCCATGGCCTTGAGGATGTTGAGAATCTTTTCCAGGTTGGACTCTGTTACCCCCTGCCACTTGGACCGGAAATTCCTGAAGCGAACGATAGGAACCCCTATCTCCCCGGCAAAGGCGGCTACCATAAAGGATTTACCGGTACCCACAGGTCCTGAAATAAGGTATCCCATGGGGAGCACGTCGAATCTGCCCCGTTTTATAGCCTTGCTGGCGCTCTTGAAACGGTTCTTGACGAAATCGTGGCCTGAAACCATGGACAGATCGTGTTCGGACTCGATGAACTCCAATAGTCCCGCCGATTCGTTTTCTATAATTTCTTTTTTTTTCTCGCCCAGGTATCCCAGGGATAGGGGCCGGTCTTCCTGGTAGGATTCCGCGGCGATCTGGTTCAGGTTCATCAGGTTCAGTCCGCTGGTGACCTTTGCCACCCCTTCGGTATTCAGCCGGTATTCCAGCAGCAGTTCATCCTTCCGGTCGAGGAACTTGAGAAAGCTGTTCCGGACACTCTCGTCGGGGATGGGAATGTTTACCTTTACCGTACTGGGGGATGAAACAAGTTTGGGGTTGATGTCCGCCAGGTTTTCCGTCAGCAGCATGACGGAGACGTCCCCCTGGGTAAAGATGGGGTCGTGGGACCATCGCTTCAGGGTAACGAAGCAGAACCGGTCCTCTTCCCCCAGTTGTGCCAGGTCCGCATTGGGCACAATCGTTTCGGCGTAGTCCACGATCAGGACTATCCGCTGTTTCTTCGGTATATTAACCAGGAAATACTTCTCCAGGTGGGTAAAGGCCTTGATCGGTTCGTTGGAGATGAATTCTTCCGCCTGGATATCGGGGAACATCTTTTCCATCGTCCGGATGTATGTTTTCTGCATCTCCGGCGTACAGAAATTGACGCCTGAAGAGCGGTCGTAAAAGGCTATGATGTCCCGGTTTCCGAACAGCACCTCGGAAATAAACTCCTGGATTCGAACAAAGACGAAATCTCCCTCCACCATCTTGTTGGGGAGGAAATCCCGTATGTTCCCGTGCACCAGGTAGAGATTTGCGGTTTTCGAACAGTACTTGTACGACAGGTCCTGCGCCCAGTAGGGCAACACTTTAATAAAATCGAGGTTCTTCAGAATTAGTTGTTCTGCCATTCCCCCTCCCGGAATGCGCTTTTTCGTGACAAAAAGTAGTATATGCCCCCGGGCGGGAAAGGGTCAATCCGGCACTACCTACAAAAAGGTTTTTTCTGCTATACTCCGGGGGCATGAACCACATCGAAATTTACACCGACGGCGGCTGCTCGGGAAATCCGGGACCGGGAGGATGGGCCTTTGTACTGAGGGACGGGAAAACCGAGATAAGATCATCCGGCGGAAACGCGCAGACCACCAACAACCGGATGGAGCTCACCGCCGTGATCAATGCCCTGGAATACGTCGTCTCTGAAACATCACTGAAATCCATACCCATCGAACTGTATACCGATTCGCAGTACGTTAAAAACGGTATTACCGGCTGGATCCACACCTGGCTGAAAAACGGGTGGAAGACGGCCTCGAAAAAGCCGGTTAAAAACCGTGACCTCTGGGAAAAGCTGAAGGAGTTCGAAGAACTCCTTGATATATCCTGGCACTGGGTGAGGGGACACGCGGGGAACAAGTACAACGAAGTCGCCGATTCTCTTGTAAGGGAAGAAATCAGGAATTTTCCCGTCTAGCTTAAAGCAGCCGCCCTTTTTGTAACGTAATCCTATTGTATGGAGATTACCAGTTTTGCTCCCACCGGTTTCGAGGGAGAAATAGTAAAAGTAGAGGTGGATATTCGCCGGGGTATCCCGGGGATCGATATCGTCGGCCTGCCCGACGGAGCCGTCCGGGAGGCCAGGGACAGGGTCCGGGCCGCTATTCGGAACAGCGGGTTCCAGGTACCCCGTGACCGGGTGTTGATAAATCTGGGTCCCGCCGGAATCAGGAAGGAAGGGGCCTCCTTCGATCTTCCCATTGCGGTAGCCCTGCTGGCCGCTTCCGGACAGCTTGCCGCCGCCGACGACCTCACCATGATGGTCCTGGGAGAGCTGCAACTGTCCGGAGCAGTGCGCCCGGTGAGGGGCGTCCTTTCCGCCGTTCTCGCGGCCAGGGGCGCCGGAATAACCGTGGTGATGGTGCCCCGGGAGAACATGCGGGAAGCTTGTGCCGCGGGGGAGGTGCGGATTATGGGAATAGGTTCCCTGGAGGCTGCGGTAAGACTGCTTGACCAGGGTATCGGCGAAGGGGCGGGTGAGTATGATCCAGGTGACCGGGTCCCGGGTGTCCCGGAAATCGGGGACGATTTCTCCGATATCAAGGGCCATGAAGTTCTAAAGCGGGCCATGGAGATAGCGGCGGCGGGGATGCATCATATGCTCCTCTTCGGACCTCCGGGAAGCGGCAAGACCATGGCCGTACGCCGTATGCCAACGATATTACCCGACCTGGAAGAAGAAGAATCCCTGACTGTCACCCGGATCCACTCCACCGCCGGTCTTCTGGGCCCCGGTGCCGGGCTTCTGCGGCGGCCTCCTTTCAGGGACCCCCATCATTCCGCGTCTCTGGAAGGCTTGGTGGGCGGAGGCAGGCCGGTCAAACCCGGGGAGGTATCCCTGGCCCATGGGGGGGTGCTGTTCCTGGATGAAACGCCGGAATTTCACAGGAGGCAGCTCCAGGCCTTGAGGGAGCCCATAGAAAACGGCACCGTTCATATAGCCAGGGCCGGTGAAGGAGCCTGGTTTCCCGCCCGTTTCCAGCTCATCCTGGCGTCGAACCCCTGTCCCTGCGGCAATCTCGGGAAGGACGACGGTCGGTGTATCTGTACCAGGGCGGAACTCTTCAGATACTGGAAGCAGATCGGTGGAGCGCTGCTTGACAGGATAGATATCCGCGTTCCGGTATCACCTGTCGCCCCGGAGGAGCTCATGTCGAAGGGCGGAGAAGAGAGTACGGAGATACGAAAAAGGGTGGAGAAAGCACGGAACATACAGAAACTCCGCTACCGGGGGTATGCTTTTTCTACAAACGGAAATATCCCTCCGGGCCTGGTAATGCGGTTCTGTCCCCTCTCGGATGAAGCCTTACAAACATTTTCAGAAGCCATGAAAACCGTGAAATTGTCCGGTAGAGCATCCCATGCCGTTCTGAAAGTAGCCAGAACCATAGCAGACCTGGAGGGGGAAGAGACCGTCGGAAAGGTTCACCTGTACGAAGCAATACAACACCGCCGATACGGCGACCGGGATTTCTTCTGGGAGAGCTTTTGACCGCCGGTGCTTGAATCCTAGTTTCCGTCACGGTATATTAATAGGTGAACGGAGGCACACACCATGAAACTCTACAGCAGAATCCAGGTTTTTTTCATAAGTCTTCTCACGGCGATTATCGTGCTGGGGCTTGTCTACGGGGTGCAGCTTTTTGCGGGAGGCCGGCAGGAAGAACAAACGAAGAAAGATGAACCCTCCGCGGTTATTCCCCCTCCGGCGGAGACTGATAATTACCGGCCGGCGGTGTTTACCGGGGACGAACGGGAAAACATCGATATCTATGAAAGGCTCAACCGCGCCGTGGTCAATATTTCTACAGAAACCATCGGGATGAACTGGTTTCTCGAACCGGTACCCATGGAAGGAGCCTCCGGTTCGGGATCGATTATCGACGGGGACGGGTATGTTCTCACCAACCACCATGTTATAGAGAAAGCATCGAAACTGTATATAACCCTGGCGGACGGCAGCCAGTACGAAGGCAAGATCCTGGGCAAAGATCCTGAAAACGACCTGGCGGTGGTAAAATTCGACCCTGAAGGTAAAGAACTCGTCACCATTCCCTTCGGCAGTTCCTCGGATCTCAAGGTCGGGCAGAAGGTCCTGGCCATCGGCAACCCCTTCGGATATGACAGAACCCTGACCACCGGGATCGTATCCGGCCTGGGGAGACCGCTGCGCACCCGGAACAACCTTATCATTCGCGATATGATCCAGACGGACGCTTCTATAAATCCCGGTAACTCGGGGGGACCCCTCCTGGATTCCCACGGGTACATGATCGGAATCAATACCATGATCTACAGCCCCTCCGGCGGGTCGGTGGGTATCGGATTCGCCGTACCGGTGGACACGGCACGGCGGGTGGTCCCGGACCTGATCACCTACGGGAAGGTAAAACGGGGCTGGATAGATATTATTCCGGTGCAGCTCGACCGGAATATCGTTCATTACGGCAATCTGAGCGTGTCAGAAGGAGTACTCGTATCAAAGGTTATCAAAGGAGGCAATGCCGACCGGGCGGGAATCCGGGGCGGAAATCTCGACCAGCCGGTTCGGTACGGCAGGTACACGATCTACCTCGGCGGTGATATTATCGTGGAGGTGGACGGATCCACCGTGGCGACCCTTTCAGACCTCTTCAATGCCCTGGAAGATAATGTTCCGGGAGAAACCGTCCCTGTTACGGTTATCCGGGGGAAAAAGGAAAAAACCTTCGAGGTGACCCTTTCGGAACGGCCGGAAGGTCTCCTGTGGGACTGAACAGGGATCCCGGATGAAATTTTCCGTTACCACGGGGTTTACCCCGGCGGGAGACCAGGGGAAGGCTATCCGTGAACTCAGTGAAGGTCTCCGGCGGGGCTTCCCGGCCCAGACGCTGAAAGGGGTAACCGGCAGCGGAAAAACCTTTACCATGGCCAAGATCATCGAGGAGCTGCAGCTTCCCAGCCTGGTTATATCCCATAATAAAACCCTGGCGGCCCAGCTCTACCGTGAATTCAAGGATTTCTTTCCCGATAACGCGGTTGAATATTTTGTCTCGTACTACGATTACTATCAGCCCGAAGCCTATGTTCCTTCCAGGGACCTCTACATCGAGAAGGACGCCTCCATAAACGACGAGATAGACAGGCTCAGGCTCTCCGCCACCCGTTCTCTCCTGGAACGGCAGGATGTCATCGTCGTTGCAACGGTCTCGTGCATATACGGGCTGGGAAACCCCGTTTCATTCCGGGATATGCGCCTGAGTATCCGAAAAGGGGACGTACTCGATGTCCATACCCTGGCAAGGAAGCTCATAAGCCTGCAGTACGAACGGAACGACGATATCGTAACCAGGGGTCATTTTCGTATCAGGGGAGACGTTATCGAAATTTTTCCGGCCTATATGCAGGCGATATACCGGCTGGAACTCTCCTGGGACGAGGTGGAGCGGATACGGAGGATACACCCGGTAACCGGCGATACCATTGAAGAGCTCTCCAGTTGTATTGTCTATCCGGCCAAGCACTTCGTCATGCCGGAGGAACAGATACACGGCGCCCTGGATAACATCCGGGCCGAACTGGATGAGAGGTGCCGGGAACTGCAGGAACAGAATAAACTGGTGGAGGCCCAGAGGATAAAATCGAGGACGGAGTACGATCTGGAGATGCTCGGGGAGATGGGGTACTGCCCGGGTATAGAAAATTATTCCCGGCACCTGAGCGGGAGAAAGGAGGGGGAGCGCCCGGCGGTGCTCCTGGATTATTTCCCCCCCCGTTTTCTCACCTTTATCGACGAATCTCATGTTACCCTGCCGCAGATCGGAGCCATGTACGAGGGCGACAGATCCCGCAAGATGAACCTGGTCAACTTCGGGTTCCGCCTTCCCTCGGCCCTGGATAATCGGCCCCTGTATTTCGGGGAATTCGAAGAGCTCCTCGATCAGGTAATATATGTTTCGGCCACCCCCGGGACGGAGGAAGAACGACGGTCCGTACAGGTCGTCGAACAGATTATCCGGCCTACCGGCCTGCTGGACCCGGTTGTGGAGGTAAGGCCCACGGAAGGGCAGATCGACGACCTGTACAGAGAGATCCGGAAAAGGATAGAGGCAAACGAACGTACCCTGGTGACTACCCTGACGAAAAAAATGGCCGAAGACCTCTCGGATTACCTCAGCGGGTTGGGTTTGAAGGTCCGGTATCTGCATTCGGAAATCGAAACTATCGAGCGGGTGGAAATACTGAGGGATCTGCGAACCGGAACCTTCGACGTTCTGGTGGGGATAAATCTCCTCCGGGAGGGGCTGGACCTGCCGGAAGTCTCCCTCATAGGTGTGCTGGATGCCGACAAGATCGGCTTTCTGCGGTCGGCCACCAGCCTTATCCAGACCATCGGGCGGGCGGCCCGCAACGTGAACGGGAAGGTCATTATGTACGCCGACCGGATGTCCGAGGCCATGAAAAAGGCCATTGAGGAAACCGAACGCCGGAGGGCAATTCAGAAGGAATACAACGAGGTCCATGGTATTACCCCCCAGAGCATAACCAAGGCGGTGCATGACCTCCTGGTGCGGGAGAAGGAAGAGAAGAAGAGAACCGAAGAAACGGCCATCGAGGTGCTCAAGAACAGCTACAACATCATTCTTCCAACCGAGAGACGAAAATTAATCGCGGCCCTGGAGAAGGAGATGCTGGAACTGGCCAAGAACCTCGAGTTCGAGGCCGCGGCCGTGGTCCGGGACGAGATACAATCGCTGCGGGAGATGGGACAAGAGGGCTGAGCCGGGCAATCAGTTTTCGGTCCTGAAGAGTACCAGGTCCAGCGGACTGCCGGAGAGATGGGGATGAAACCCCGAGGTATACGGCCACTGTTCCCATCCTTCATCCATGTACCGGTAGATCTCATTCAAGGTTATATAGCCGTTTTCGTCCCTGTCGCCGTGGAGGGCCGCCTCCAGAAAAGCATAGGTAAATACTCCGTTTGCCAGGGCTCCTTCTTCCCTGGAACTCTCAGGTTCTCCGGCGGCGGCCAGTACGAAGGTATCCGGCGATGAAATGTCCCGGGCGGCGTTTTCGGAAAACCCGAAATAGGCTTGTACGGTCCCGGAGAACAACGGCTGCTCCTCTTCCGAGGAATCCTGGGGAACCGGGTCTACAAAGGGTGAATCACCGATAAACCCGCCGGAGTAACATGAATCGAGAATAACGAGTTTTACCGCCCCTTGGATGTCCTCCAGCATGGCCGAAAGGGCATTATCCGTTAAGGCTCCGTCGGAAGCCTGGAGTGACGATACCCCGGGAATGAAACCGTAGAATAGGAGCCATTCGTCATCATCGTCTCCATGGGAAGGTTCGTCTATATCGGCATCCTCCGGAAGGTACTTTAATCCGTGGCCTGAGAAGAAGAAAACGAACACCCCGCCGGCGGCCGCCCCTGGGGTGAATTCCGCGATATCTTCTTCGAGCTGCTCCACCGTTGCCGGTTTCGTCCCATCCTCGCTGCCGTCGTCTATCCTGAGCCTGACGTCATACCCGGCATCGAAGAAGATCCGGGCCATATCCCGGGCATCGTCGTCGGTATAACTCAGGTCATACCATAGGCCGCCGTACTGGGTAACACCGTATATGTAGGCGGTTCCTGAAGGAACCGCCGGTTCGGGGGTGCAGGAGATGATGAGCAGGATGAAACCCAAGAGGATAGAGCAGTTTTTCATGATATTTTTCATGTCAGGGACTCCAGGGCCTAATAAAGGAAAGACCGACGGCGGTGGTAGAAGAGTAGGCCAGGTCCTTCCTGAAGTGATGGCTGTGCCGAAGGGTCAGGCGGAGATACCGGGATTCCTCCCCCTTCGGTGCAATGGTGTAATACAGGCCGACGGACAGAGAGGGAAAGAAGAAAGTATGTCCTGTCCCGTACATGGCCATCCAGGATACCCCGGGGCCTGCAACCATCCCTCGGCCGGGGCCCGCCTCCCACAGGACGTCGAGGTTTCCTGAAACTCCGGAAAAACCGGAATAGTACGACATTCCGGTTATCCTCGAAGAGGTGGTGGCGCCGATACCAGCGTACACCTCGAGCCCCAGGGCGGGAAGCAGGTATATGCCTCCTCCCACCTTCAACGAACCGCTTGCCTGGACCCGGGCCGAGAACCCCTCCGCGGCGGAGATCGTGGCGCTCGCCGAAGGCTGGGTGATGAATCGGGGTACTAAAATCGGCGTCTGTTCCGCAAAAACCCCTGTTACAAAGAGCAGAATACATGCTATAGTGATTATCGTTCTTGTCAGGCTCATTGCCGGCAAATATAATATATTTTTTGAAAATGGTCAGATATCCCGGGCCCTTGGGGGCATTATTACTGCTTTTCATCGCCGCATTTTTTCCCGGCTGTTCCGAGGAACAGCCTATTCCGGACATTGAACTGCCGCCCACACCGGTTTTATCGATAAAATCGAACTGGGGCGTCATAAACTCTAGTCATCTACGTCTAAGGGAAAAACCGACCACCAATGCCGGGGCGATTACGACCCTGTGGCGCGGTTCTGTTCTGGAAATCGTCTCTCAATCCGCTGAGAAGGAAACGGTAGAGGACGAAGTAGATTACTGGTATCGAATCAATTACGACGGTCTGCAGGGCTGGGTATTCGGATCATATCTCGACCTGTACGATTCCAGGGAAAAGGCGGAGATGGCCGCCCGGGAGATGCAGTAACCCTTATGCCGGAGACTTTGACCGAGCTGCTGCCGTGGATACTCCCACCCCTGATAGGGGCGATTATTGGATACATAACCAACGCCGTCGCCATCAGTATGCTCTTTAGGCCGTACAGGGAGATACGCATTTTCGGAATCCGAATTCCCTTCACACCGGGAATCATACCGAGACAGCGTACCGAGCTTGCCGAGAGTATCGCCGTAACCGTTGAAGCGGAATTACTTACAGAATCGGCCGTCCGCAGGCAGACCGATCGGCCGGAATTCAAGAGCAGCCTTGAAAAAGGCGTATCCTCGTTTACCGATGCCTTTATAACCATGCCCTTTAACCGCTGGGGGAACTACCTGCCGGGAGGCGGAGACAAGGCCGGGGACCTTGCCCGGGGATTTGTTTCTTCGGTGGCCTTTGAACACCTGGTATGCGGAATTATCTCCAGGGCCGCGGATACCCTCCTGGAGACCCGTCTTTCCGCTTTTCTCGGCGGAGAGGACACACTACAAACAGCTATTTCCTCTTTTATCGAACGGCTCTCCGACGAGGGATATCTGGACAGGGCGGAGGAGGGCATCGAAAACTGGGCGCGCAGGCAGGCGGAGAAGGGAGCCAGGATATCCGACGTCATCGGGCCGGAAGACATCGCCGCCGTAAGCAAGATACTGGACGGTCTCTATCCCCCCATCTTTGAAGGCATTATTGCCTTTCTCAAGAAAGACAGCACCCTGGACGAACTGGAGATTCGCGGAAGGCGATTTGTCCACGATGTCGTCGACAAGCTGTCGGGCCTGCAAAGGCTCCTGATTACCGCGGGACAGTACGACAGGACCATCGATGAAAACATGGATCGCATCGTGGTGGATCTGGTGGCCCATATCGAACGGGCCGGGAGAAAAGAAGAGAACCGTAAAAATGTCATTGCCTTCATCGAGGATGAAATACGAAGACTCTCGAATACCGGTCTAGGCGATAGCCCTGAAAAGCAGGAACGCTTTATGCTCGTACTCCGGGAAATTTTCAGGAAACTCCGGGATGTCTTTTCCGATGAAAAGCTCCGGAATGCCGTTTCGCTCAGATTGTCCCAGATGTTGCTGAAGGAGGGCAGAACGGTCCGGAGCCTTATAGGGGCGGTACCGGGACTGCGCCGGGAGGATGTGGAAAGGTATCTGTCCCAGGTCATAATCCGCATGGTACGCAGTGTTTTTTTCCGGGACAGGGAGCCCGGAGTGAATAATTCGGTAGCCGAGGACCTGGTCTCCGATTTCGGGCATCAATCCCTGGAAAAACTCCTGGTATTGGGACAGGAGGAAAAAAAGAAGTTGGACGGCTACGTGACCGACTGGACTATTTCAGTTATCAACAGTAAAATTCCCGATATATTGCGAAGTGTGGATATCCATTCCATGGTCGTAGACAGGATCAACAGTTTCGATATCGTAAAAATGGAAAAACTGATCCTGCGGGTAGTAAAAAAACACCTGAGATGGATTACTATTTTCGGAGGGCTGTTAGGAGCCCTTATCGGTTTTGCGCAGATCCTGGTAAACCGGTTTATATAGGTAAAAATAATGGAAGACTATAACATCCTGGTGGCACACCGTGATCCCGAGGAAATCCAAGACCTCCTGCAGGGCCTCGACAAAGCAGGGTTCAGAACCTCCCAGGCCCTGAGCGGCCACGCGGTGCTCTCGGTTTTCGATGCGGAAAAGGTGGATATCCTGCTACTCGATCTGGCTATAGAAAGGCCGGATGCGCTGGAACTCCTGAAGCAGATAAGGAAGAAGACCTACAGTCAACCCTTGCAGATACTCTTTATGTCTTCCATACAGCGGGGACTGGATCAGGCGGTGGAACTCGGCGCCGATGATGTTATCAGGACCCCTGTAGATTCACAGGAGATCCTCATCCGTCTCAAAGCGGCCATTATCCGTCTCAGGGAACAGCAGAAACTGATGCAGGAAAAGGAATTTTTCCGACGGGCGGTAAAACAGGAAGAAGCTTTCTCTTCGAGAATCCTCGAGCAGCACATGAATCTGAAGAAAGCCTTCAAGGACATCGAAAATATCAACCAGGATCTAGAACGCTCCAACAGGCAGCTGGAGCTGGTTGCAAAATATGATATGCTTTCCGGCTTACTCAACCGGTTGAGCCTTTTTACCCTCATCGATGTGGAGATCGACCGTTCGGTGAGAACCGAGATGCCCTTGTCGGGGATCATGTTCGATATAGATTACTTCAAGGAGATAAACGACAATTACGGACACCAGCACGGGGATGAGGCCATCAGGAACCTAGGCCGTCGTCTCCTCAGCGTTATGAGAAAGTACGATATTGCCGGGCGTTACGGCGGTGAGGAATTCTTCATTGTCCTGCCCAACACCAGGCTGGAACATGCGGTTATGATTGCCGAGCGTTTACGAAGGGATCTCGAAACTTTGTCGGTGGAGTATATGGATTCGTGCATCAGGATAACGGCTTCCTTCGGCGTGGCCGAGTTTATAGACGGAGAGAGCAGGGAGTCCTGGATAAACAGGACGGATAAGGCCATGTACCGGGCCAAGCAGGAAGGCAGGAACAGAGTCTGCAGCGCCTAAAGATATGACATAAGAGCATTTGATCAGGCTCCATCGGCGGTGAATCCTTTTTCCAGCCATTCTTTCAGGGCATAAATCCTGTTATACAGCGAGCGTTCAACGGAACCCCGGAACAGTACTCCCGCCCCCGGCTTTGCCGTGCCCGAGGCGAACAGCAGGAGTGAATTATTCATGGGGACGGCAAGGAGGGTAAAGACCGTATCGCCGCTGTCGGTAACCTTCAACGGCCCCAGGGAGAGGGGAGTGCGGTTTACCAGGGTCGCCAGGATACAGTCTCCCGAGGTCTTGAACGATAATTCATAACGGGCTTCACCAAAGGTCGTATCCTCCAGGAATACCGGCAGGGTGAATTCTTCCGGAAGAACGGTAAAAGTAGGATCGGGTGCCGGAGAGTCGCCTGCAGGGGAGCTGAGTACATAGGCGCGGTTGAAGAGAGTCCGGTTTCGGTTTCTCGATGCGGAGTAATATTCTATGCCCTCCAGGCTGCTTACATTCGTCATGCTGTTAATGAGAAAGACCAGCGGTTCTTCCTTTTCGGGAAAGGGCAGAAGAAACAGCGACCTGATCCCCATGATGTCCGGTCCTGTTTCCAGGGTATCCCGGACCTCCGAAGAAAGGGATACCTCCGGCACCATGGACGTATCTATTCCGTCGTTCATGGAGAACGTCACTTCTCCGGAAATGCGCAGTTCTCGGGCAAGGGAAGATCGGTCCGGAAACAGTTCTTCCAGGGAGTGGGGTGCCGCCCCCGACCGGAAACTCACACAGAGAAGAAGTGTAATTGCAAAACAGGTTTTTCTCATGCTATTGTAGTACAACATACGGCCGGAGAGTGTTTTGATCAATAGGGATCCCAAATTGACCATTGTCTATACCGGGGGAGGAACGGGGGGGCATATCTATCCCGGTCTGGCGGTAATCACCGAGATGAATCGCCTGACGGGAGAGACCTTTCGGCATTGCTGGATAGGTTCCGACAGGGGGATGGATAAAAAACTGGTAGAGAAAGCGGGCGTCGTATTCTACGGGATACCGGCCGGCAAATTGCGCCGCTATATGTCTGTGAGGAATGTGCTGGATGTCTTCAAAATCGCCGCCGGCATCATCCGGGCATTTTTCCTGCTTAGGAGACTGAAACCGGCAGTGGTGTTTTCAAAGGGCGGGTTTGTAACCGTCCCCGTCGTCCTTGCCGCAGGGGTTCTGGGGATACCCGTGGTCAGTCACGAATCGGACGCCGAACCAGGGCTGGCGACGCGGATCAACAGTCGATTTTCACGGAGGATCCTTGTATCCTTCGAAGAATCCCCGGACTTCTTTCCCCCTTCCGCCGGAAAAAGGATCGAAGTGAGCGGCAACCCCGTCCGGGCCGAGCTTTTTCTGGGTGACTCCGCGGAGGGGCTCAAGAAGGCGGGTCCGGGCACACAACCTCTCCTTCTTGTTCTGGGCGGCAGCCAGGGGGCAAGGGAGATAAACGAGCTGATTGCCGCGTGCCTGCAGGAGTTACTCAAGGACTGGCGAATTGTACATCAGGCCGGTTCCTGGGACCCCCTGCCCGACCCGGTCCCCGGATACAGCCCCCGCACCTACATCGGAGAAGAACTGGCTGATTTCCTGGCGGCTGCGCGACTGGTGGTGTGCCGGGCAGGTGCTTCCACCCTGTGGGAACTGGCCGCCCTGGGAAAGCCTTCAATCCTTATCCCCCTGGGTACGGCCGGTTCCCGGGGGGATCAGCAGGGTAACGCGCGGATATTCGCATCCCGCGGAGCATCCGTGGTCCTTACCGGGGATGTTTCACCCGGGCGGTTGTTACAGGAGGTCTCGGCTCTCTTGAAAGATCCCGAAAGGCTTGAGAGAATGTCCAGGGCGGCGGAAGACCTGGCCAAGAGAGACGCCGGAGCATATATTTCGAATGTATTATTAAAGGAGATTCAGACATATGGCAGGACCGGCAACAATTGATATCATTTTTATTATCATTATCCTCATTGCGGCGATACGCTGCGCCTTCCGCGGGTTCGTAACGGAGATCCTGTCCATGGCGGCAATTATCCTCGGAATCCTGGGGGCCGTTTTTCTTTCCGGCATGGTAGCGGGATACATCGATGAGTATTTCGGCCTGGCAAAATGGAGCAACATTGTTGCTTTCCTGGTTCTGTTCCTGGTTATCTATATCGTCGTAAAGGGTATCGAGCGGGGGCTGGACCGGTTTCTCGAAAAGGTACAGCTGGAAAAACTCGATAAATCCCTGGGACTGTTCCTGGGAATCTTCGAAGGTTTGATTATCGTCGGCCTGGTGATCTTTATCATGCTTATCCAGCCGGTATTCGATGTTCAGAAGGTTCTAAACGATAGCTGGTTTGCCGGGGTGTTTTTCTCGATTTTCCCCGGGGGGACCGAAGAGCTGAAAGAGAAGTTTTTCGAAACCATCCATAACGAAGAGGTCCTGGATGCCTTCCGGCATGCTCCGTCGACCACGGGATACAATGTTTGAGAATGTTATCGGGCAGGATGAGGTCCTGGGTACTCTGAAACACGAGCTGGCGGAAGGAATTCTTCCGGGCTCAATGCTGTTCTACGGACCGCCGTACAGCGGGAAATGCACCGTTGCCCTGGAGCTTGCCCGGGCGCTTACCTGCGAGAAAAAAACCGCGGCGTGGAATTGTTCATGCCGATCATGCGAACTCCAACGACGCCTGGTCCACCCCAACACCGTCCTGCTGGGATCCAGGTACTTCGAGCAGGAAATCGCCGCGTGTGCCGAAGTGTTCCGCCGGTGGAACCGGCCGGCGGGGAGGTATCTCTTTATTCGGAGTGTACGAAAGCTCACCAGGCGCTTTGATCCTTTCCTCTGGGAGGGGAACGAGGCCGGGCTGAAGAAAATCCAGACGCTCCTGGCGGAGGTCGAAGCCCAGCTCGAGTTTTTTCTTCCCGGTGTCGAGCATCCGGAAGAACCGGAGGTTGAAGAGAGAATCTCCCGACTCAGGGACACCTGCCGACAGATTTTGAAGGAGGCAAACCTGGAGGGGATTCCCGTGGATCGAATCCGGAAAGCCAATATGTGGGCCCAGACAACCGGGTCATCCCGGAAGGTGATTATCCTGGAAAACGCTGAAGAAATGCAGGAGGGAGCCCGGAACGCCCTGCTGAAAACCCTGGAAGAGCCGATGCCGGATGTCTATTTTATCCTGCTGACATCCAGGAAGCAGGCTATTATTCCGACCATAGCATCCCGGCTTCGTCCCTATCGATTTGTTCCCAGGAACGGCGAATCGTCCCGAACGGTGCTCCGGCGTATTTTCCGGGAAGAAACGGACCAATACGAGAGTCTTCAGGAGTATTTCCTGGCCTACGGTGTCAATCTCGATATGCTCCGGTCCCTGGTAGACAGATTTTTCTCCGCCGTGGTGGAAGGTCCGGAATCTACCGAAGACGTACGAAGTCTCTTCGATACCATGAAAAAGGAAGGAAATTTCCGGCTCTTCCTGGAAGAGCTTACCCGGAAGGTGAGAGATTATAGAGGAATAGGTGATGGTAATGATCCGGAGTCCATTAACTGCAGGGAAGCCTGGTTAAAGGATATCCGTGAGACCCTGTACCGGTTTGACAGATTGAACCAGAGCATAAGCCTGGCGGCGGAAAATCTTCTGTATTCCATGAGAAGGGGGGCTTCATGCGGGGTTTCCTGAAAAAGGCCCTCAACAAATTCGATAAATTGGACCGGGAGCAGGTCCACAAGCTTCTTTTTCAACTGGCATCGGAAAACGAGTTGCACGAAGCGGTACTGGACTCCATGACCGATGCGGTGGTTGTAGTTGACGCGGACAACAGCATCATGTTCTGTAACAAGGCGGCTCTTCGCATTGTGCCGTTTCGAAACTCCGAACCCCTGGAAAAGGTGCTGTGGGAAGCCATCGAGGATGAGGAAATTTCCGTTTTTCTCAGGAACAGCCTGGAGTCACAGGAGCAGGTTGCGGAAAAAGAGTTTACCCTGGATTCCAGGGGAAGGTCCATGATAATTTCCTGCAGTATTCTTCCGCTCCTGTGGGACGGCACTATCCGTGGCAGCCTCTTGCATATCGTAGACGTTACTCGTAAAAAGAGGGAAGAAACCCGTTTGCGAAGGGCGGAGAGTCTTGCATCACTGACCACCCTGGCAGCCGGTGTGGCTCATGAGATAAAGAACCCCCTCGGTTCCATCGGAATCCACATACAGCTCATCCAGAGGGCGGTGGAAAAGGAAGGATGTCTTGGAAAAGAGACGGCGGAAAAATATCTCGGCATTATAAATGAGGAAATAGAGCGGCTCAACGGCATTATAGTCGATTTTCTCTTTGCGGTCCGGCCCATGGACATCGACCTGAAAAAAACGGATCTGAACGGACTGCTTGCCGACATTATGGAATTCATACAATATGAAGCCGACGAAGCCGGGGTTGAAATGATCTCCGATTTGGATGAGAACATTCCCCATCTCCTGATGGATGAGAAATTCATGAAGCAGGCTATTCTGAACATCATCAAGAACGCTATCGCGGCCATGCCCGACGGCGGGACTCTTACCTTTACTACGGAAAACGAAGGGGACACGGTCGCCTTTACCCTTCGGGATACCGGAGAGGGAATAAGCGAAGAAAACATGACGAAGATATTCGAACCCTATTTTACCACCAGGGAGTTCGGCAGCGGCCTGGGACTTACCCTGGTGTACAAAATAGTACGCGAACACGGCGGGGAGATCGGGCTCAAATCCAGGGAGGGCGAAGGGACTAGTTTTACCGTGCGTCTGCCGGTTCCCCAGAAAGACCAGCGGCTTATAGACTGGAAAAAGGAAAAGGAATGAGATTCAATGTTCTGATCGTGGATGATGAAAAAAACATCAGGGAGGGACTCGGGGCTTCCCTGGAAATGGACGGGTACAATATCGCCCTGGCTTCTACGGGGACAGAGGCTCTTTCGATTATGGAAAAAGAGTACACCGACCTGGTTATCGCGGACCTGAAGATGCCTGAAATGGGGGGGGAAGAACTCCTCAAACACATCAGTTCGGCCTATCCCACCATCCCGGTTATTATCCTCACCGGCCACGGTACAATCGAATCCGCGGTACAGGCCATGAGGAACGGGGCGTACGATTTTCTTACCAAGCCGGTCAACCTCAACCATCTGTCACTGTTGGTAAAGCGGGCCCTCTCGAACCGGGAACTGGTCCTGAAGCACCGGGAACTGCAGGAAGAGGTACGCAAGATATCCAACATGCAGCGGTATTCGAACATCATCGGAAAGAGCCGGCAGATGAAGCGGGTGCTGGAAATAGTGGAGCAGGTTGCTTCTACACGGGCTTCCGTTCTCATAACCGGGGAGAGCGGCGTGGGGAAGGAACTGGTGGCCAACGCCCTAGTCGGTCTCTCGGACAGGGCGGAGAAGCCGTACATAAAGGTGCACTGCGCCGCCCTTTCGGAATCTCTTTTAGAGAGCGAACTCTTCGGGCACGAAAAGGGAGCTTTTACCGGGGCCATCGCACGAAAGCGGGGGAGATTCGAGCTCGCCAACGCGGGAACAATTTTTCTTGATGAAATCGGAGAGATCAGCCCCCAGGTCCAGGTAAAAATATTACGGGTGCTGCAGGAGAAAAAGTTCGAACGTGTAGGCGGGGAAGAAACCCTGGAGGTGGATGTCCGGGTTATCTCCGCCACTAACCGCGATCTCAAAGAAGAAATTAAAAACGGGACCTTCAGGGAAGACCTCTTCTACCGGCTGAACGTCGTCAACATTCATGTCCCCCCCCTACGGGAAAGGAAAGAGGACATTCTCCTCCTGGCCACCTCTTTTCTAAAGGAATTCGCCGATGAAAACGGTAAACGCATCGAGGGGATAGATTCTAAAGCACGGTTATTGCTGTCGGCGTATTCATGGCCGGGTAATGTGCGTGAGCTCCGGAATTGTATAGAAAGCGCGGTGGTCATGTGCAAGGGGAACAGTATCACGGAAGAAGATCTGCCCCCGTCGGTTTCGGACGACAGCAGTACCTCTGAAATCCGCATCCCCGCGGGAAGCTCATTTTCTGAAGCGGAGAAGGAGATTATACGTGGTACGCTCATTTATACCGGGGGTAATAAAACAAAGGCTTCGGAAGTACTCGGCATAGGCAGGAAAACACTGCACCGTAAGATCGCCGATTACGGTCTTGAAGAATAGAGCCCCTCGATCAGGCCGCTCCGCTTTCGTGGAATTCTTTTATACGACGGAATGCTAGGGTAATTCTCTGGGTTATATCGGTGGCGTTTTTCTGTTTCTGGGGATCCCCGGCGTGGAGATCCGGGTGGTGCATGCGCAGCTGTTCCCGGTATGCCTTTTTTACCACCGCGTAGTCCGAACCGAAGGGAATTCCCAGGGTTTCGTAATCCTTCCGAAGCGATTCAGGCGGATGAATTGCCGACCGGGTATATCCGGCATCTCTACTGCCGGAGGGACCCGTAAAATCGTCTTCATCGAGAAACCTGTTCAGCTCCTCCCAGGCTTCTCTCATGTCGGCGTCGGAGATGTATTCGTCGTAGGCATTATACCGGTGGATGGTATCGTATGTCATTAAGCGAACCAATCGCTCCAGTCTGTCGAAAATCTGGCCCACCTTTTTGCTCCTTCTATTGTGCTCGGAAGCTTATGGTTTTTCCGGTGTGCATATTATAAAGAATATACTCTAGACCGCAGGTTTTATTCTACCGGTGCCCTTCTATGTGTTCGTAATAAAAATAACCTGAAAACGAGTACGCCGCCGAAGCGGTAACCGATACTTCATTGGTTTTTGCGTTCCACTGTACGTAGAGGTCGTTTCTTCCCGCCCGTGCAAGGACCTGCCTGTCGCAGAATCCGTTCATAACCGATGCAACGGTGGCCGCACCGGCACAGGAGAGGTAATCCTTCACCCTCCGATTGAAATAGAGGTACACCCTCATATCATCCCTGTCGTATACCCGCACGAATACCGGCTGGACCGCCGGTGTTCCGCTGCCGATGCTTCTTGACAGTACCTGGGATAGACGCCTGAGGCTTCCGGTCCTTTCATCTCCCAGGAAAATAACCGCGGAAGGCCGAACCTGCACGACCGGAGTTATGACCAAAGTTTTACCGGCTACTGGGAGGTTTGTCGTCAGTTCTCCTCCGGTTTCTTCTCTTATCACGGACCCGTCGAACCGGAGGGGTTCTCCCAGCCGTACGGTAAAATGATTACTGTCCACTACCCGGACATCCCTGGGCGTGCCGGCTTCGATGAACTGGATAATGTCGGTGCCGGTCTGCCCGGAATCGAAGAGATAACGGCAGGCGCATACCAGGGCATCCGGATACACGGAAGATTCCCGGCCGCCGGCGAGAAAATGCCTCAGGTTGAATCTGCCGTCCGTCCGTGAGACGAGGAATATAACGCCGCTCCCGCCCACGCCCCTGACACGGTCGCAGAGGCGCTTCGAAAGCGGTGAGAGAACCGAGGGTTCCGGCGGTTCCCGGTCGAGATAGCTTACCAGGATAAGATCATTACCGCACACCCTGAGTTTATAAAACTCGAACTCCATACCGGTAAAGTGTACTATGAGAAAGCCGGTACCGCCAAAGGGTTTTTTATTTTTAACCCCGGCTGAAAGCGGGTTCGTCCTGTTTGCTCCGCACGAGGTCCATATAACCCAGTTCGATAAACGACTCGGCATTCAGGATGGCAGCTCCGGCGGCTCCGCGGACCGTATTGTGCCCCAGGATGACCATCTTGATGTCAAACACAGGGCATTCCCTGATGCGTCCCACACAGGCCGACATAGCGTTGTTTTTCAGAACATCCCGGGCCGGTTGGGGCCTGTCGGCTTCTTCGAAGACCAGGATAGGTTTTTTCGGCGCCGACGGAAGGCACCGTTCCTGGGGTATACCGCTGAAGGAATCCAGTACTTCGGCGATTTCGGCGGGGGAGGCCTTCCGGCGGAGTTTCAGGGAGAGAGTTTCCGTATGACCGTCGAATACCGGCACCCGGTTGCACTGGGCACTGATGGCGATATTTGCATCGGTAATTACACCGGCGGAATAAGATCCGAGGATCTTCCTGGTCTCTGTCTCCATTTTTTCCTCTTCTCCCCCGATGTAGGGAATCACATTACCCAGAATATCCATCGACGGGACTCCGGGATAACCTGCCCCGGAGATTGCCTGCATTGTCGTTACCTGGACGGATTCCACACCATACGCCCGGTGGATCGGAGCCAACACCATGGCGAGGAACATGGTAGAGCAGTTGGAATTCGTTACAATTGCGCCCCGGTACGGTTGTGACAGGACAATCTCGAAATGATCGGGATTCACTTCAGGGATAATAATCGGTACGTCCCGATCCATTCTGTGGTTTTTGGAATTGGAAATAACCACGTGTCCGCGGTAGGCGTAGGTTTCCTCCGCCGGACCGGCGACTATAGAATCCATGCCGGAAAAAAGTAGTGCACTTTCCAGCTCTTCTTCCGTAGTTTTTACGATAAGGTCCGCCACCTCTTCCGGCATACAGGTGTCCTGTTTCCAATTGCAGACCTCTCGGTATGGTTTGCCCGCGGATTTAGGCGATGCTACGAGCTCCGTGACGGAGAAATAGGGATGACTCTCGAGCAATGAAATGAATTTTTGTCCTACCGTGCCGGTTGCACCAAGGACGGCTACTGGGACCTTTTCCATATACGTCCTCCTTAAAAAAGGTGAAGTTATTTTGTCCGGCTTTAGAGACCTACAGTCTGCTACATGGCGGCGTGATCAATAGCGCTCCACTCACAGCGAGTGACAGTTGCCGGGGTATTCTCCCCGGCAGCCAGGGACCAGATATTCGGATTCTGTTCCCTTCGGCGGAGATCGCCTTTCCCTTGTCTTCATCAGGATTCCGATATCCCTCGGACAGGTACTCTTCGTACTCCGCTCCTCTACTGACCGGCAAAATTGTTAGTGTGTTTTACTATATAGACAGCGCGTTGTCAACAATTTTCTCCCTTTTTTCCAGCTTTTTTCTGTTCCCCTGATCGGCAGGGCTTCGCTTGATCTTTTCAGACACCATGGTAATAATAGGCCGATGAAGCGGGACAGGTATATTACGAGGGAAGCGGCGCAGGAGCTGCGATCGGACATTGCGGAATCCGAAGGCCGGGAGGTGGTGGCCGTGGGCAAGATGAACGGAGAAGGAATGATCGCCTCCCTAGCCGTAGTTGCCCGGGGAACGCCGGAAGCGGCTCCGGCCGTTATGGCGTATCTGGAAAAGGGAGACGTGGTCCTCCACAACCACCCGTCGGGAAACCTGTCTCCGAGCCAAGCTGACCTGGCCGTTGCTTCGAGACTCGGCGAACAGGGTATCGGATTTTATATCATCGATAATTCTGCGGATAGGGTGTACCGGGTGGTAGAGGCTGTAAAGAAAAAAGCCAACCGCCGGTTGCCTATAGAATCCCTGGTTTCCCTGGTTTCTCCGGGGGGACGGATGGAAAAGATCTCCGGGTATGAGTTTCGGCAGGCCCAGGCGGATATGCTTCGTATGGTTGCCGAAAACATGAACGAGGGTACGAGCTGTGCCGTGGAAGCGGGAACGGGAGTAGGCAAATCCCTGGCCTATCTCCTGCCGGCGGTGGAATGGGCGGCCACTAACGGCGAACGGGTTATCGTATCCACCGCAACAATAAATCTTCAACAACAGTTGATCGAGAGGGATATCCCCATGGTGAAACAGCTCCTCTCACGGGACCTGAAAGCCGTGCTGGTAAAGGGGCGTGGAAATTATCTGTGCAGAAGACGGTTGGAGCAGACAGTCGAAGAGCTGGATCTGTTCAGCGAGGATGACGGCGAGACGGCGGCCTTGAGGGATTGGGCGGAGTCTACGGAGACAGGCAGTAAATCGGATCTGCCTTTCTACCCGAAGGATGAACTGTGGTCGAGTGTTTGTTCGGAAACAGAAACATGCCTCGGTATGCGCTGTAATCACCGAGAGGGCTGCTTTTTCCTTAAATCCCGAAGAGAAGCCGCCTCCGCCGGGCTCCTGGTCGTCAATCACCATCTTCTGTTTTCCGATCTGTCATTGAGAGCAGCTTCCTCGGGTTTCGAAGGAACAGCCGTATTACCTCCTTTTTCTAAAATAATTTTTGACGAAGCCCACGCCATAGAAAGAAGCGCCACCAGTTATTTCTCCGAGAGTTTCAGCCGCTACACTCTGGAACGGAGCCTTTCGCGACTCTACAGGGTCAAACGCGGCAGGGAATTCGGCCTGTTGAACACCCTGAAAGGGATTGTTACGAACGCCAAACCCCTGGAATCGATTCCTTCGGATATAGACGATCTCAACGAACACATGAAAACCCTGGATGATATAGCCGGTGCCCTGGTGGAGGGGGAATCGTCCAGGAGGTTGCACCCCGCTGAAGAGCCGGAGCGGTATACAACCCTTCTTGCCGAATTACAGGAGGTCGAAGGTTGTGTGCGTCAGATTGCATCCCGTTTGCGTGACAGCCTGGAAGAGATAGGGGATGAGGATGAGGACTCCCCCCTGCTTTACGAGGTGAAACTCCTGATTCGACGGCTGCAGGCCGTTGCTTCCATCTGTTCAGGTTTCCGTGATTTTCGGGACAGACCGGAGAAAATATTTTATATCGAACTTCTCCGGGGAAAGCGCAAGAGTGCACGATTTACCATTGCTCCCCTGGATATTACGGAAATAATGAAGAAGGCCGTTTTTGAACCCTTCAGCGGTATTGTATTTACCTCGGCAACCCTGACCATACGGGGTGATTTTTCGTATTGGATGAAACGTAGCGGACTCACCGGACAGGGGGTAGAGACAGGGCTGTTTCCCAGTCCATTTCCTTATATGACCAATGTGCTTTTAGGATCACCTAGGGAAGCACCATCGCCGTCCGATCATCGGTACACGGGGTTCCTGTCCAATTTTATCTGTGATGTTCTTGAATTGTCCGAAGGCGGAGGGCTTGTCCTGTTCACATCCTATTCCATGTTGCGTGAAACATGGAAACAGTCGAAGGAAAGGCTGAAGGAACACGGCATTCCCGTGAGTAAGCAGGGTGACGACGACCGGGGAAGGCTTCTGGACCGGTTCAGGGAAGATACTCGAAGTGTATTATTTGCTACCGATTCCTTCTGGGAGGGCGTCGATACCCCGGGAGAAGCCTTGAAAGTCCTTATCCTGTGCAGACTTCCTTTCCGGGTGCCCTCCGATCCCATTGTGGTTGCCAGGATGGAGGCTGTGGAAACCGCCGGGGGAAATCCTTTCAAGGAGATTTCCCTACCGGACGCCGTTATGCGGTTCAAGCAGGGCTTCGGACGGCTTATGAGGCGGAGTACCGACCGGGGTGTTATATGTATTACCGATACCAGAATTCTCAATAAATCCTACGGATCGGTTTTTCTCGATTCCGTTCCTGAAACAGGGCGCAGTTTCAAGGAGTCCGCTTATCTTTTGCAGGATATTGAATCTTTTCTTTATCCACCACGGGTGTAAAAAAAGCCTGACCGTCCATAGGTGGTCAGGCAATGAAGGAACATAAGAAACTGCCGTACTACTCGATAACAGCAAGAATATCGGACATCTTCATCAGAAGATGTTCCTCTCCGTCGATTTTGACCGAAGTACCCGCATATTTGTCGTACATGACCTTCTGCCCCGGTTTTACTTTGATTAGATCTTTGTCGTCACCGATTTCCTTGACAACACCGGTCTGTGTCTTTTCCTGAGCCGTCTGGGGGATATAGATGCCGCCCGAGGTTTTCTCTTCCATGGTCTCCATTTTCACGAGAACACGTTCACCAATTGGTTTGATCTTCATGTTGCTTCCTCCAAAACTCTTTTACGAGATATTGTTTACATAGCTTTCGGCTAAAGATATATCTTTATCACAATATACGAATGAAGGCCCACAGGGTCAAGGAAATATTACGAAGAAACTTTTCCAACTGCTCCGATAAACCCGTCTTATTCGGAAACTGTTGCCATATTATACAAGTATGAGTATTTTCTACGGGAACGGAATAAAAATATGGAAGACTGGCACCGTCAATTCATGCGCGCAAGGTATCAACTCTCTAAACATCGTCCGGAAAAAGCCCTGGGTTACCTGGAGGAAGCCCTTGCCGGATGCCCGGTGTCCAATACCAAGGACTTGTCTCGGATACTCTTTTTCCTGGGTATTACCCTAAGAAAGCTGGGTTTGCCCGACTGTGCGTTGAAAAGCTGGAGCGCAGGATCGAGAATTCTGAAGAACGGGAGTTCCGCCCGGATGCTGAAGAGGTTTCAGAATGCATATGGTATGAAAAAGCAGGCTACCCAGGAGCAGGACGACTGGAATGCCTTTTTCGCCATTCACCTGAATCGATATATCCGGGGTAAAAAGACAAAAGCCTTCGGGACCCTCGCCGAACGGGACATGATAACCGATCTTATCCGGGAACGGTTTATCATTCTCAAAAAAGATTACCCCCTGGATGCACTGGATTCTTCCGAGAAATTCCGGCTCTTTCATACAATTAATATTATTTTTCCCCGCGTAAGCCCGATACGGTCGGAATCTGCTAACACCGTCAGTGTCGATTTCATGCGAAAGGAACGAATTCTTCCCGATGACACCTGCTTTTGCGGGTCCGGCCGTCCGTTTATGCAATGCTGCGGGCGCAGTCCCGGGGTTGAAGAGATCATGAATGGGTTAATATGACGCGAAATAGAGGTTCATGGCGTTGTGTGTGTTATTTTGACACTCTTTCCGTTCTACAACAGTCCGGCCGCAAGGCATACGGAAAATAAATCATTTTCTATAAAGGAATTATAATTATTAAAATGAACTCCCGCATGGCATGATTCTTGCTGATATTATAGCAGGAGGAAAATATGACGGCAGAAAAAACAAAAAGACAAAAAGCAGTTTCTTACGACGATGAAAATATTCTCTCTATGTACCTCCAGGAAATAAACAGGATTCCCCTTCTCTCGAGAGAAGAAGAAGATACGTATGCAAGAAGAGCCGCCCAGGGTGATAAAGAAGCCCAGGACATGCTTGTAAAGAGTAATCTAAGATTCGTCGTCAATGTGGCGAAGAAATATCAGAATCAGGGGCTCCCCCTTTCCGATCTCATCAGTGAGGGAAATATCGGGCTCATAAACGCCATCGAGAGATATGATGTGGATAAGGGGTATCATTTCATCTCGTATGCGGTATGGTGGATTCGCCAGGCGATTCTCAAGGCTATATGTGAAAAATCCCGGATGATACGGCTCCCCCTGAACAGGGCTAATGAGCTCGTCCAGATAGAAAAGGCCAAGAAGCTCATTCAGTCGGAGAAGGGCGAAGATCCGGAGATCAATGAAATAGCCGGAGCGGTAAACATGGATGCGTCTCATGTTTCCGACCTAATCTCCATATCCAGGGATTTAGTGTCCCTGGAGACACCGGTGTATTCGGAGAAGGATTCTTCGGAACTCGGAGATTTTATTGAAGACAGCGATTACAGTCCGCCGGAGGTCAAGGTTATCGAATCTTCCCTGAAGGATGACATTAATAATGTTCTCGATACATTGTCAGCTAAAGAGTCGGATATCATCCAGCACAGGTTCGGTCTGAACGGTAAGAGTCCCCTCTCTCTGAAAGAAATCGGAGACAGGTATAATCTTACCAAAGAACGGATCCGGCAGATAGAGAAAAAGGCTTTGAGGAGATTGCAGCATCCCTCCAGAAGCAAATATCTCGAAGCATACATAGCCTAAAACAAGCGGGCCCCAGGGTCGCGCATTTAAGATATAGCAGGCGGTCCGATGCCCTTCGTGGGCCGGCCGCTTTTTTCATACCCCGAGCCTTCCTTGACACGTACATGTTTATATCATACATTTTATATACAAAATCTAACGGAAAAAGTCCGCTTTATTATGTCCGGCGGGTTTAATACCCCGCAGCTTGCGGGCGGGGTTGTTGATTAAAAGCATGGAGGTATAGTAATTTATGGCAAAAATGAAATACGTTTATTTTTTTGGAAACGGAAAAGCCGAGGGCAATACCAAGATGAAGGATCTCCTCGGGGGCAAGGGAGCCAACCTTGCCGAGATGACGAACCTCGGTGTTCCCGTGCCCCCGGGCTTCACCATCTCCACGGAGGTGTGTGAGGCTTTTTATAAGAAAGGACATACCTATCCGCCCGGATTAAAAAATGAAGTATCGGAAAACCTCGCCAGGCTCGAGAAACTGATGGGCAAGAAACTGGGTGACGCTTCCGATCCTCTCCTCGTATCGGTGCGTTCGGGTGCGGCTATTTCTATGCCCGGTATGATGGAGACAATCCTGAATCTCGGATTAAACGATGAGGCCGTCAAGGGGCTCGGTCAAAGAACCGAAAACCCACGTTTTGCCTGGGACGCCTACCGAAGATTTATCCAGATGTTCGGAAACGTGGCAAAGGGAATCGAGAGTTCGGTATTCGAGGAGATCCTCGATTCCATTAAGAAAAAGAAAAACCTAGAGCTTGATACGGAACTCGACGAGGACGACCTGAAGATACTCGTCGAACAGTACAAGAAGGCCTACAAGAATAAAATGAAAGAAGATTTTCCGCAGGATCCCACCGATCAGCTCTGGTCTGCCATCGATGCCGTGTTTCTCTCCTGGAATAATAACAAGGCTGTAAAATACAGGAAAATCAATAATATAAAGGGGATAAAAGGAACCGCCGTCAATGTACAGACCATGGTCTTCGGTAATTTCGGTAACGATTCCGGTACCGGGGTCTGTTTTTCCCGGGATCCTTCCACCGGAAAGAAGGTTTTTTACGGCGAGTACCTCATGAATGCCCAGGGCGAGGATGTCGTAGCCGGAATTCGGGATCCACAAAAAATCAGCACACTAAAAAAGTCCAATAGTGCGATTTATGAACAGTTGGTTGCCGTCAAGGACCAACTCGAAAAGCACTATAAAGACATGCAGGATATGGAGTTCACAATCCAGCAGGGACAACTGTATCTTCTTCAGACGCGTACAGGAAAACGGACCGGTCCTGCGGCATTGAAGTGCGCGGTGGACATGGTAAAAGAAAAACTGATAACCAAAGAGCAGGCACTGGAGAGGGTAACCCCCGCGCAGCTCGATCAGCTCTTTCATCCCAGGATCGATACGAAGTACAGGAAATCCCTGGAATCCCTCGCCAAGGGATTGAATGCTTCTCCCGGCGCCGCCACAGGCCGGATTGTATTTACCGCGGATGACGCGGAAGACTGGGTTAAGGAAGGTGAGCGGGTACTTCTTGTCCGAAAGGAGACTTCTCCTGAGGACATCGGCGGCATGGCCGTGGCCGAAGGTATTCTGACGTCCACCGGCGGAATGACTTCCCACGCGGCGGTAGTAGCCCGGGGCATGGGTAAACCCTGTGTAGCCGGGTGCCGGGCCGTAGTCGTATCGGGAAAATCGGTTAAGGTTGGTGAAAAGAAATTCAAAGAAGGTGACTGGATCTCGATTGACGGAACAACCGGTGATGTATTCGAAGGTGAGGTGCCCCTGGTTAATCCGGAGATAACCGGAGATTTGAGGGTATTCCTCGGCTGGGCCGATGAGGTCCGGTTGTCCGCCGTAAGGGAGGATGTAAAAGAGAAGGGGTTCAGAGTCCGTACTAATGCGGATACGCCCAGGGACGCCAAGGTAGCCCTTAATTTCGGGGCCGAGGGCATCGGCCTTTGCAGAACGGAACACATGTTCTTTGATGAAGGAAAACTGGAACTGTTTCAGGAAATGATCGTCGCAGACAACCTCGAGGCGAGGAAGAAAGCCCTCAAGAAGCTCCTACCCCTGCAAAAGAAAGATTTTAAGGGAATCTTTACCGCCATGGAACGCCTGCCGGTAACCGTGCGGCTTCTCGATCCGCCCCTCCACGAGTTTGTTCCGAATTCACCGAAAGACATCAAAGAACTGGCGTCGAAGATCGGTGTAAAACCCGTGACCCTCAAAAAGGTAAGTGAATCCCTCCACGAGGTAAATCCGATGCTCGGACATCGGGGATGTCGTCTGGGTATAACCTATCCGGAAGTATATGATATGCAGGTCGAGGCTATTATGCGGGCGGCCTGTGAAGTATCAAAACGGGGAAAGAAGGTCCTGCCTGAAATCATGATTCCCCTGGTAGGCACCTACGAGGAACTGGAGATGCTGCGGGAAAACGCCGAGGCGGTTGTCGAAAGGGTGTTTACCTCTCTCAAGATGAAAATCGAATACAAGATCGGTACGATGATCGAGATACCAAGGGCCGCCCTTACGGCGGACAAGGTGGCGGAATACGCCGATTTCTTCTCCTTCGGTACAAACGACCTCACCCAGATGACCTACGGGTATTCCAGGGACGACGTGGGCAGTTTTGTGCCGGTGTACATTGAAAAGGAAATCCTGGAAAACGATCCCTTTCAGACTCTGGACCAGGACGGTGTGGGACAACTCGTGGCCATGGCTTCCGAGAGAGGCCGAAAAACAAAGGCCGATCTAAAACTCGGTATCTGCGGAGAACACGGCGGGGATCCCGATTCTATTGAGTTCTGTTACAGGACCGGTTTGAACTACGTGTCCTGTTCCCCCTCCCGGGTGCCGATAGCTCGACTGGCGGCCGCCCAGGCGGTACTCAGGAACAGGTAAGAAGCGCATATCGGAATACGACGGGCTTCCCCCTTCGGGGGAAGCCCTTTTAGAATACGATGGACGATTCTACAGGCACATACCGACGACTTCTCGACATCTACGGACCCCAGGGATGGTGGCCGATACCCGGCAGGGCCGGTGAACCCGGTTATAACGCCGGAGGCTATCATCCCGGTATTTTCCCGGAGTGGGACGCCTTTGACCGATTCCAGATAACCCTAGGAGCGATCCTTACTCAGAATACGACTTGGAAAAATGCCCGGATAGCCCTGGAACGTATAATCGAGGGCGGAATTCACAGTGCTGAAGACCTTCTTTCCACGGAACCGGCACACCTGGCGAATCTTATCAGAGCCAGCGGTTATTACAACCAAAAGGTAAAAAAATTAAGATTCTGCGCCGCCTTCCTGCATGAGCGGCGTAACCTCATTACAGGAATTGCTCCCTCCAGAAAGGATCTTTTGGATATTTGGGGCATCGGCCCGGAAACGGCGGATTCCATTCTCCTCTATGCCTTCGGAGTTCCGGTATTTGTTATAGACGCGTATACAAAGAGATTTTTTTCCCGTATAAACCCGGGTTCTGCGGATTACACTTATGAAGAACTGCAGCACTATTTTACCCGGTCCCTGCCTAGGGAGGTGGAGCTTTTTCAGGAATTCCACGCCCTCATGGTTCGTCATTGCAAGGATGTCTGTCGGAACCAGCCGGAGTGCGTGCAATGCGATTTTGCCGGCTCCTGTTCCTACGGTTGTTTAAACTCTAAATAACGGTTTGATTCGCACGCGGGATTCATACCCCGTAGCTTGCCGCGCTCTTCGGAGCCGAGCCGGCTGACTGCCTCGCCAATGGTTGCGGTACGGGGTATGAATCCCGCATAAAATCCATACCTTGCAGAACCAACATACCCTGCCCCCTGGGGCGGGGTATGTTGATTATCTCCGCCGGGAAGATTACAATTATTCCCGAGGC
>CAYPIQ010000013.1:0-22641 GCA_964410865.1 uncultured Spirochaetales bacterium
TTTCAGATACATATATAGTTACCGGTTTCATATATATATAATACATATATTAAAGTTAATTATCAACATATAAATATTCGAAATTAGACGATTCTCTTGCATGAACGGAGGTTTTTTCCTTCTTCCGGGTCTTCTTTGAGTGATGCGCTCTACTTCTTCGGTATCAGCTCGAGAATAAGTTCGACCTCACCCCGGGAAAGCTTGGTAGCCCGGGCGATTTCTTCCACCTTCCAGCCCTGGTGGGCCAGCTTGATCACCACGTCCCGGGAGCCCATGGCTGCCTTTCCCGACTTTTCTCCTTCCTTCAGGATGTTTCCGAGGAGTTTTACCTGGTCCTGCGCCTGTTTGTTAATATTCTCGAGGCGTGTTTCCGTAGAAGCCAGCCATTCCCTGGCCTTCTGCATTTTCTCGATACGTTTCTCCAGATCGTCCAGGATATCCGTAAGCTGTTCCGCCCGGCGGACAGCCTCGTCCGCGTCTTCTTTACTGTCGGCAAGGTTCCGGACCCTCTTTTCGAGGTCTAGGATCTGTTCCGGTATGCGGGCAAGGCTCTGCTGAATGGAATCCAGTTCCCGGTCGATATCGTCGATTTTTTGAAAACTCTTGTCCACGCCCTCCGCGGTAGCATCAAGGATTTCGCCCTTTTTCTCCAGCCTGTCGTATTTCTGCAGGACATCTTTTTCCAGTTCTTCCAGGTGGCGGATCCTGGCCTGTATTGCCTGCAGGGTATCATGGCTTGTGGTAACCTGGTCCAGCTTTACGTCCACCGATTGAGAGATATTTATGAGCTTCTTGAAATCCCCCTCCATGTCCTCGATACGCCGCTTTTCCGTAAGAAACCGGGTAAGCTTGGAAGAAACATCCTCGCCGAGTTTTTTTATCGTCAGGAACTTCTTTTCCGCCTCTTTTACTTCTTTACCCAGTATACCGACCCGCTCGATTTCCGTTTTGAGGTCTTCGATGTTTTCTGCCAGGGTAATTTTCAGAGAATCGGCCCTATCGAAGATCTTTGTCTGGTTGATAAAGTTTGCCTGCTTCTTATCGATTTCCTGCAGGTTCACCTGGAGGGTTTTATAGTTTTCTTCGATCTTGCCGTAGAGTTTGTTCTGGGCCGATTCGACCTTCTCCCTCATCTCCTGCAGATTGAGCCGGAACTCCTTGAGACGCTGGTCTATTTCACCCTGCAGTTCTTTGCTTCGCTTCTGGAGCTCCAGCATAAAGGCGTCAAAATCGTTCCGCTGGTCGGTAAAAGCCTGATGGATCTCCGATACATGGTCGTTTGCCTCGCCCTGGAGCTTGGTATAACGTTCGCCGAGTTCATTATCGATATCCTGCATCTGTTGCAACACCCTCGCCTGCCAGACCGTTACGTCCGACCGGGCAGACTCCAGGATGCCCGTGAGTTCCTTTTTATCCGCCTCTACCGTTTCGTGTATTTTTTTGAGTTCCCCTTCTACTTCCCGTTCCTCCTTCTTCATCTGGGCATTAATCTTGGTGGAATGATCGGTGAACTCTTTGGAAAACAGGACAAAGGCGTTGTTCTTTTCTTCCTCGATCCTCTTCTGGACTGAAACCTCGAAATTTTTAAAGTTATTCTCCGTAAGGTTCATCCGTTCGTCTATACGTTCCTGAAAACCGGAAACCTGGTCCTCGAACTTCTCATACTGCTGGAACGTCCTGCTCTGCAGCAGTGACAGTTTGTCCTTCAGTTCGTCGGCGGATTTCTTTTCATAGGCGACACGTTCGTTATTGAACTGTTCGGATATTTCTTCCATTTCATTCCCGATATCCTGGCGCCACTGTTCGATCCTGCGCTGCATTTCATCGTTACGCTGTGATAAATCCTCGAAAAACTCGTCTTCAAAAACCTGGAGTTTTTCAGAAACATTCTGATATGCCTTTCCCTTGAGTTCGGAAATTTCGTCCTCCAGGGCGGTTATGGTTTCTCTGAGGGAATTCAATCGGTCATCCGCCTTGGCCTTTTCCACATTGAATTGTTCGGTAAGGGTTTTACCGAATTGTTCTATTTCCTGCCGGAGTTCGGCCGAAACATCGTCGATGGAACCCCGCAGGGCCGCATCCACCGAATCTATTCCGTCGCTTATCGATTCGAGTCCCGATACCCGGTAGGAGAGTTCCTCTTCGAAGTCGGCAATCTTACTCTCCAGGGTCCCGAATCTCTCATTCACGGCCTCTTCAAAGGCGGAAACACTCTGTTCCATTTTATTCGACACATCGCTTACCATCTGTTTCTGTGTTTCCACGGCCTTATTCAGACTCTCCCGCAGTTCCTCTCCGCGTTTTTCGGTAAGGGCTTCTACCTCATCCGACTGCTTCTCCGCAGCCGCCAGGATATCCTTTTGCCGGGCTTCCACTGCACGACGGGTCTCCTCCAGGAGGGCTCCCACATCCTCTCCGGCGGATTCTATATCGGTACGATTTTTATCAATGCGGGCACTGAGTTCTTCCCTCACCTTCACCGCTTTCGTATGTATATACGAGGTGAGTTCGCCGAATACCGTGTCGTCCAGGGATTTACCCCTTTCCTCCAGATCGCGGATATAATCTTCCATGGCTGTTTTTATGGATTCGCTCTTTTCTTCGTAACCGGAAATGAGATCGTTCAGTTTCTTCCTGTTGCTTTCGAGTTCAGCGGCCATGTTTTCCGATGCAGCCCCGGCGGACTCCATGGTGTTCCCCAGTCGTGTCTCGATCTTCTCCGCGGCCGCTTCCAGTTCACCGATCACCCGCTCGGCAAGATCTTCCGCGGCGGTTTCGGATGTATCGAGATGGATTTGCAGGGTCTCCCGGATCGATTCCATAGTTGCAGCTTCCATCTCGTCACGCCGGTTCTCAAGTCCTGCGATGTAGTCGGAGAAGTCGCTCACCTCTCCCCGGCAGCGTTCTACTTCGTCGGTTATTTCTCCTACCCTTTCCTCGGCTTCCCGCCTTACTTCTTCTACGACCTTTCTCAATTCCTCAAAATTCTTCTCCGCAAAATCCGTCGACAGGGCGGGAATCTTCCGTTCGATGTCTTCGATTTTATCCCGGGCGTCCTTTATCCTGCGGCCCACTTTGTCCACGAATTCGGATTCCTGATGGAGGCGTTTCAGATTTTCATCCACCCGACCGGTCATACCGACAAGTTCGTCCAGGGCACTGTCGTACTCAGCGATACGTTCGTTTATCATGTCGATGTCCCCGGCCTTTTCCGATAAGCCCTGTTCCACGCTGGAAATCCTCTTGAGGATCTCCTTTCCGGACTTATGCTGAACATCCAGTTCAATGGCGAGATTTTTGAGTTCCACTGTCTTTTCGTCAATGAACGAATCGAGATCGGCCGTCACCTTGTCCGTAAACCGCTTCACCTTTTCAAGCGAACGGTTGTTCTTATCGAGTTGCCGGAAAACGGCAAGAATAACGATAACAATAAGGATAGTAACAAGATTTCCAATAGAGAATATCATGGTCCCTCTCCCAGGATTTATTCATACTGTATTCTGAACCACGGTGTGTATATTGTCAATTGTCAGTTTACCTGCGCTCGGGGAAAAAATACAAGGATAAGAAACAGGAGTAATACCGCTATGATACCGGGCACCATCCAGTATGCACTGAAGTTCACATCACCGCCGGGGGTGGTAAAGTGGTCCAACAGGAACCCCGCGCCTACATTCCCCAGGAGGTTTGCCAGGCCGGCTTCTATAAAATTGAATACCTGGTGGACGCCGGTCCTGTATTCTTTCTCGCAGTGTTTATCCAGGTAAATGAAGGTGGTAATCATAAAAAGAGTAAAAGACGGCCCGTGGCAGGCTATCCCCAGTCCGGACAACAGAAGGGAGCCGCCCAGGGATAGAAAGAAGAATTTGAGTACCAAAAAACCGAGACCCAGGGCAAGTACTTTTCTCTCCCGGAATCTGCGCAACAGGGGTGCAAGCAGGATCATGGCCGCGATTTCCACCGCCTGGGCAATGCTCATGAACGGCATGACCCCGGCCTCAGGAAGTCCCAGGCTCCTCAAATATATTCCCGTTCCGAAGTAGTATATTTTCTCTCCCGTGACGAACATGAGCGTCACCACGGAAAGAACGAGGATATCCGCTTGTGTAAATACCTTCAGTGCATCCAGGGGCAGAACCGTCACCCTGCCGGCGGCGCGTTTTTCTCCCCCCGGCAGGGCGGTCCATGAGAAGAGAGCCAGCAAAAACCCCGCCAGACCCGCAAGAATCAGAGCACCACGCAGACTGCCGCCCCGCCTAAGCCAAAAGAGACTGAGCCCCATGGCAACACTCATCCATCCCACGGTGCCCCAGAGCCGAAGCCCCCCGAACTGTTCACGCAGACCCGGGGTATGGTGAAAAACAATAGCATTGGCAAGGGCCATGGTCGGTCCAAAGAACAGCCCGAAAAGAAAATAAAGAACGAGCACCATAACCCAGGTTTCCGCAAACGCCAGGGACAGGATCATCAGAGCAGCCATGCAGTGACATAGTCCGTATAAACCCTCGGCGGACAGGTACTTATCCGCGATAACCGCCCCGACCAGGGGGCTCACCACGGCGGAAACCGATGCGGTCGCAAGAACGGCTCCGGTTTGAACACCGGAAAACCGGAGGTAATCCTTTAGATACAGGGCAATAATAGGGAATATCGCCCCGTTGATAAAATACTGCATGTAGAAGAGAAACGACAGGCGGGTTTTTAAAAACCGCATCCGGGGTACACCTTTTATCCTTCCTTCGGCAGTCCGCCGGCTGTGCCGGGGTCGACCCGCCCTTTTCCTTCAGACAGAGATGACGGCACCCTCCCTTCGAGAAAATCAAGCAGCTTGTCGAACCTGGAAAAAGAGAAATCCGCCACTGAATCCAAAGGTACTTTTCTCGTCATATGCGCGGTCATCATTCCAGTTCTCCGGGCGCCTACTATGTCGTAATGGTAGCTGTTTCCTACATACAGAATCTCGGCCGTGGAGAGACCAAGGCGTTCGGACAACCACAGAAAGGGCTCGGGGTTAGGTTTCAGATATCCCGCATATTCAGAATCACATACCACATCCCACACCGAATCAATTCCCAGATACTTGAGTTTATATTCCACCGGAAAATCCGAGAGAACGGCGAGCTTCAGTCCCCTGTTTTTCAACTCCCGGACTGTCTCAGCGCAATGCGGAAAGGGTCGTATGCACCTGAAAGACTTTTTCCATGCATTATACATTTTCCGGTCGATAAGGTCGTAGGCTTCCTTATCACCTATCTTCATATAACCGGCTACAAGATGTGCCTGGGTCTTCCTGAAATCCTTGATGGGACGTATTCGGCGTATCTCCTTTCTTGCCCGCGAAAAAGCGCTCAGAAGACGCGGATGAAAGAGTACCAGGTGTATAGAACTGAGTGACATCTGCCAGGAAGGATAAAGGGTACCGTCCAGATCGAAAGCAACCGCCCGGATGTTGTTCATATCACCTTGTTTGTATCACATATCGAACACGTGCTTCCACCCGTATGTCCGGATTATCGGCCTTCTCGAAGCGCCAGAGTCTCATGGCTTTCATAATCGCGGCATCTACATCAGTCGAGCCCGAAGATCGTACTATTTCCAGCCCGGACAGGTAACCTTCAGGAGAGATGGTAAAACCGACCACCACCTCTGTTCGCGGCGGAATGCGGGAGACCATCTCATCGGAGAGGACCGGGTCCTGCCAGTGGAGCAGCTCTCTGTCCGCCCCCGGTGTATCAAAATCGATATTGATATGATCCGGCTGCCCTTGCTCCGCCGGTTTGTCGGGGGCGGGGGTGCTTCCCCGGCCCGGAGTACCCTCGCCGGGGGACTCGGACCCGGAAAAAACCCTGTCGAGCCGATCGGCATCCAGGTCGAATTCATCCGCCGACATTTCATCCCTCTCCCGGGGAGGCTGCCCCGGTTTTTCCTCCTCCGGCCGGAGCGGTTCCTCAGCGTATATAACGCGGGATTCTCCCCTGATATCCAGGGGTTCTTCTTCCTCGATCGCACCCTCCTCGGTAACATCCTCCGGGGGAGCCTCCCCTTGACCTGTGGACGCCGGCGACTCAGCCGGACCTTTGGCCCCTCCTTCACCCCTCGGTGCCGGGGGGGGAGTTTCCGTTCCACCTCCGGAAGGCGGCTGTTCCCCCCGGACCTCCGTCGGGGCCCGTTCTTCCGCCGGCACTTTGCGAGACTCGGGTTCAGGGGCGCGTTCCGGCGGCGGTACGGGTTCCGGCTCTGTGGGCTGTTCATGCTCGGGCAGGTTTTTCTCCGGCAGAGGTTCCAGGGTAACCACCACCGGGCCCTTCCTGTCGGGATACAACGGTTCGGAACTCCAGGAGGTGTCTTTTAAGACCAGGAAGAGTATTCCGTAGAGCCCCAGGGCCAGGAAAAAACTGAGGAACAGGCGTTCTCCGTCTCGATAGTACACCGGTTAAGGTCCCTCCCTCTCCGTCAGCTTGAGGTTTACTCCTCGGAATCCGTTAGCCCGGAGGATATCCAGTACTTCAACCATGAGACTGTATGAAACGCTGCGGTCCCCCTCTATAACTGCGGTCTTAATCTGTTCTTTCTCTTTCTCGGAAAGTCCCCGCAGAGCCTCCGACAGGCCTTCCAGGTCGTAGGGCTCCTTATTCAGATACACCTCTTCCCGAGATACCAGGGTGATCACGAGGCGGGTCATGACCACCGGTTCCGCCGTTTTACTTTCAGGGAGAACCAGGGATATACCGGGGGTCTGTATAAAAGTACTGGACAACATAAAAAATATCACCAGTTGAAAGACAACATCGATCATCGGTACAAGATCGACATTCGCCCTGGGAGACAGATGCCTTCTGAATTCCATATTCAGACTTCCCCTTTTAACAGTAGTGTCATATCGTTGACCCTGTTTTCAAGGCGTATAATTGTATGATTCACTTTACTTACCAGGTGATTATAGAAAATGATTGCGGGAATCGATACAATCAGCCCTGCCGCGGTCGTCAGAAGGGCCTCCGAAATCCCGGATGCCAGGAGGGAAGGATCACCCATCGCTCCGAAGCCGCCCAGGATCCCAAAGGCCTTTATATTCCCTGTTACCGTCCCCAGGAGCCCCAGGAGGGGAGCGATATGGGCAATCGTGCCCAGCGTCGAGAGGAAACGTTCCATTTTCGGAATTTCCATGTTCGCAGCCCCCATGATAGATTCCTTTATTTCTATCTGGCTGTACTTCCTGTGCTCGATCCCGACCCGCATGAGATTGGCAATGGGAGAAGGATTATTCTCGCAGATACTGATGGCTTCGTCATAATGCCCCTTCTCCAGGGTCGCCCTGAGGCGGTTTATCATCTTTTCCTCGTCCACCCTGATCTTCCGGAAGTAGAGAAAACGTTCTATGATAATAACCGTAGCAACAAGAGACAGAAGTATAATAAGGACCATGATAAAGCCGCCCTTTTCTATAAGCACCAACATCGATATACCTCACAAAGATAGATTTGTCTTGAATACCAGGGCAAAGCCCGGTCTTTCGTAACCGCCCCAGGTATAGCCCGGTTCTTCGCTAAAGGCTGAGACGATATCTTCAATATCAAGGGTCAGCGAAACACCTTCACTCACCTTGTAAAAACCACTGACGAAAACCTGCGGCAGCACGGGATTCGGAACAAGGTTTTCATCATACACGGAGTAGTAGTCGGCCCCGGCCGAGATGCCGTAGGCTGCCGTCCGGGGAGCAAACTCGACCCTGCCGCTCAGTTCGAAGGACGGCCTTGAGGTATCGCTCCCTGAGAGAATTCCGCCGACTCCCAGATCCAGGGAAACGGAATCGATTATTTGCCATCCGAGGCTGGAAGACGCACGGAATACCGTTCCACCGGGCCACGACTGACCGAAGAGCCCCCGGCGGGTGAGTTCCAAGGGTTGGAACCTGGAATCCGCCTGGAGCCATGAGCCGGCCGCTTCCAGGCTGAAGTCGTCCGAAGGCTCATACCGTATCTCCGCGTCTACAAACCAGCCGGCCTCCTCCCTGGGAAGAATACCCTCGCCCGCACTGTTCCGTGAATCCACCAAGGGAAAACGATCCCGAAGCTCACCAAATGAAAGGAGTTCCCACCGGTAACCTCCCGAGAGAAATACCGTTACCATGCCCCCGAGATAGGCCCTTGTGTTCACACTGAAGGGGTAAACAGGTTCGGACCCCGGAATCCAGCGCAGGCCGGCGTCCGCTTCCACGTCCAGAGCAAAGGGAAAAGCACTTTCAGCCCTGATGCCGGCGGAAAGAACATGGAGGGGAGAACCTGCTCCTATCCAGTCGAGAAATCTGTACGCCCCGTCTACACCGAATTTCAGGTACTCGGTATCCAGATTGGCGGAGAACTCTCCGAGTGTATCTATTTCCGTATCCTGTTCCGGAACGGCGACCCCCTCTTCCGCCCTTCCCGCGGCCAGAACGATATCAGCTATAGCCAGCCGGGCGGAGGCCCCCAGGCTGAGCCGTTCTCCTATCGGTGTTTCAGCATCTATGTCTGCCGAAAGATTTCTGTACAAAACGCTCGAAAAATCGTCCACCCGGCCCTGAAGACCGGTTTCTTCCTCCACCAGTGATCCGACTGCGTCCATTTCCAGATTACCGGGGCTGAATGAGAGGTCTCCCTCAAGGGATTCTTTTCTGAAGTTATAACCGGACCCCGATGCATGTTCCCGGAAACCGTCGCGGCCTTCATGGTGGAAACGCAGCTGCGCCCTCGGTTCACCTCCCAGCATAAACAGGGAAATATCTCCGATAAAATGGTTCTGCGTTCCCAGCCCCAGGGTGCTTTCACTAAAAAAATCACCACTTCCGACGGTGACCGCCGATCCGGCGCCTCCGGGTACGGCGAGGTCGAAGGCGTCCGTGGACAGGACAATCTCCTCCGGTTCCGGCAGTTCCGCGGAAACCGGGGAGAGATCAATATCTCCGCTCTCCGGGATTACGGCTTCCACCACTTCCAGGGCGGGGTCTTCCACCTCCAGGATCATGGGAGGCAGGACGAGGTCCGGTTCTTCGGGCTCCGGATTTTCCGCCCGGAGGTTTGTGCCCATACATGTAATAAAGAAAATAAGCGGGATGAATCGTCCTTTCATTGCCGTTCCTCCACCAGTCGGCCTGCCTCAACAGCCCAGCTCGATTCCGGGAAATGCGTCTTCAGGCGCTCGGTGAGTTTCCCGGCTTCATCCATTTTCCCTGCCGTCACGGCAACCTCAACGGCCCTGTATAGGGACATCGCCATGAGGTCTTTATCCTCCGGATTCATGGTGGCGGCTGAAAGAAACTCCTTCCAGGCCCTGGTAAGATCATTTTTCCGGTAGTAATACTCCCCCATATAATATTGGGCCCGGGCGGCCCTTTCGAGATCTTCATCTTTCCGCTCGATTACATCGGATAAAAGTTCAGGGACCTTTTCCCTGTCACTCCCCCCCCTGTAGAGATACAGCCGGGCGAGCTCGATCAACGCTTCTCTACCTTCGGCGCTTGAAGCACCGCCGGCACGGTTAATGGTAACCGTCAGATCGGCTTCCCGTTCTTCCTGTCCCTGTAGAAGGTACATCAGTTCCTCGGCGGACCGGTCGGCCAAGGCAGCCCGGCTGTCCCCGGGATAGGCCGCCAGGAATTCACTGTACAACGCAAAGGCCTTTGAATAGTCTCCCGATTCCCTGTACACCCTCGCCGTTTTCAATAGCGCGTCCGGCCTGAAGGTGCTGTTGTGCCGTTCACGTATGAGCTTTTCCCAGAGGAGAACCGCACCAAAGGGCTCCCCGGCCTCCAAGGAGGCCATACCCCCCCAGTAGAGGGCGGCATCCAGGAGACTTCCGTCCGGATAGGCAACCCTGACGTTATAGAAGGCTTCTCGGGCTTCATGCCACTTTTCTTGTCGATAGAGGATTTCCGCCCTCCTGAAGAGTCCCTCTTCTCCGAAGGGGCTTTCCGGATATCTGTAATAGAGTTCCCTGTAAAGACCGGCGGCTTCCGTGAGATTGCCGGTTTTTTCCAGAATACCGGCGTGTTCGAACAGGGCATCGTCCGCAAAGGAGGATGTCGGTTTCTCGTTATAGATAGGCATGAGCACGGCGGCCGCTTCCCGATAACTACCGAGGGCGGCGTAACACTTCGCATGCATGTACAACCCCCGGTCCTTCCTGCCCTGGGGGGCGCGGCTTCCGTAATTCCCGAAAAACATCAGTGCTTTATCGTACTCTTCCAGGGAAAAGCTGCACCACCCCGCCAGGTACAGAGCTTCGAGGGACAGGCCGAAGGAAGGGTATGATTCGGTCAGTATTTCGAACTTGTCCAGAGCCTCCCGGTATTCCACAAGCCGGTAATGGATCCACCCCCGGTAGAAAAGCGCATAGGGATACACGTCTTCCACCCCCGACTCAACCGCCGCATCATGGGTTATATCTTCAAGGCGGGTAAGGGCCTCGCTGTATTTTTTCCTGGTTACCAGGCTCAGGCCCGTGAGGTAATCGGCTAAAAGTCCCCGCTTGCCGGGTTCTCCCACGGCAGCGGACGCGTGCTCGAGTACAATATCGTATTCATGCCTCTTAAAGGCTATCTCCGCTATCTGAATCGCCGCATCCAGGTCCGAGGGATTCAGTGCGTGATACTCCTCCAGGGTCTCCATGGCCTGGTCTTCTTTTCCGAGCTTTCTCTGCAGGGCCGCGGTTAATTTGAGCAGTTTGATTCTTTCACTCTTTACGGTTCCACCGTGCAAAGCCTGTCTGCTTCGTTCCAGGGCTTCCTCCAGACGCCCGGTACGGTAAAGGGAAAAGGCCAAACGATAGGAGACCTCTCCGGTGCGAACCGAATCCGGAAAATCTTTAAGGAAAGCGGTACAGGTATCTATGGTCTCCGGCCATTTCTCGAGGGTGAGGTAGAGTCCTGAGAGCTGGAAGAGAATAAATTCGTTTGTTTCTTCGGCGGCGCTGCGGTATTCTTCGAGGATAAGGATGCCTCTAGCCGGGTTGCCCTGGAGTGAATACAGTTGAGAGAGATACAACGGAACCAGGGGATCCACTTCTCCGGCTTCAAAGGCATTCCATATACGCTGGAGATAGATCCTGGCCGTTTCATACCTCTCGTCTTTAAAACTCTCGATACCTATTCTGAGCCAGAAATCCTTCAGGACATCCAGTTCACCGGCCAGGGCCCGCTCCGCCCTGTCCAGGATGTCCTGGAGGGCTTCATCGTCACCGGCTTTTCTATAGTACGAGAACAGGCGCTGAAACGCCACCGCCGATACCTCCGGCGGCGCATCGAGAATTGCCTTGTACTGCCGGGCGGCTTCTTCCGTTCTACCGGTATTCCATAAGCCTTCCGCCCGGTAGAGCAGGAGCTTCTCCCCCAGATCGGTTCTGAATGCTTCCGGATCGACACCCTGAATACGCTGCAAGAGCTCGGTATATGCACCGCTTCTCACCAAGATGGAACACAGGAGAGTAAATCCATACTGTTCATCCACCGGGTCCCGCAGTTCCATGAGTCGTGAGAGGTACTTCAGGGCTTCCTCCAGTTCGCCGGTTTTTTCCAAGGCTATACCGAGGTAGAGGAGGGTGTCCTCCACAAGGGCGTCGGTGCCTGTTCCCAGGTAATCCTTGAAAAAATCGACCGCTTTCCCGTAGTCTCCCCCTTCGAACCGTATAAGACCTTTCCAGAAAGGTACCAACGGGAAATATCGTGTAGAACGATACCTCTGTTCAATACGGCGGAAAAGTTCGAAGGCTTCCTCCGGCTTTCCTGTCCTGTACAGGGCAATCGCCTTTCTGAACTGAATATCGGGTACATGCTCCGAAAGAGGATACTCCCGGAGGAATTCATTGTAGAGGTTCAAGGCCAGTATATAATCTCCACCGAGAAACCTGTTCTCAGCTTCCCGGAATAGGTCCCTTTCCGACTGCAGAGAATACAGTGAGGATACTGCTATAAACATGAGAGGAATAAAAAATAGTCTTTTCATACATAAAAAAGATATAACAGAATTGACGAATATTCAATGTTATCGAATATTACCGAATATCGGGAGGATCGAAAGAGGCGGAAGCTCGGACTTTCACCAGGTGAACGAATTCATTCGGGTACCTGGCAAGAAATCCACGGAAAGTCGATTCACTGCCCCGTTCGAATACCGTGACCCGCAATGTCCCTTCAGGGGTAATAACCGGGAAAAAGAGTGCAACATGATAGTGCTGCCTCAACGGCGGGGCTTCACCAAAGATACCGTTGACCGAACCAAGATAAAAACATCCGGGGTATTGTACTGCCAGCTGATACAGGACAACAGGCAATTCGTCTATACTGTAGCCGATGTCCTCCCTGTACAGGCAGAGGGCTTCTTCCGTCACATCCCCCGCCTCATAATCACCTCCGTCCTCGGAACAAACCTCACGGAGGGCGGCCGCGAGGTTCCTTGTCCAGTCCAGGCCAAAGTAGGGGTCTCGTTCATACTCCCGGCGGGCGCTCCAGCGGTTGCCACGAATATCGAGAAGGCGTTTCTTCAGTTCCGAAATTTCGAGATAGTTCCCGGTCCTGGGACCGTATATGCCGTCTATTACCCATTTTGCAAAACCCGAACAGTTCATACCCCCCGGTTCGATGGGTTCGCCCGTGGAGATCGAAACCCAGCGCCCATCGGCATCCAGGGCCCCGTCTTCAGCATCGGGTATCTCCGGAAGACGGCTGCGTATAATGTCGATCATGTTGTCGACCTCATGATGTACACTGCTGTTGGGTTGAGAAAGGAGCAGGTCCCAGTCCACGAAGCCCCGGCTGACCCGGATAATCTCTTCGAAAGATTCGGTCAGATACACCTCGAAGGGGAGCGGGAGGTTTACTCCGCGGTAGACCGGTTCACCGAGAAGGTACACATCCATGCGGGTCCTGTCCCTGTTGGGGAAAATCCGTACAAAAAAGGAGGGATCCGACTTGTAGAAGATCTTGATCTGGATAAATTCTCCGTTGTCAAGACTCCTTTTTATGATGTAAGAACCGGCGGAATACAGGGGGAACCTTCCTTCCTGTTCGTGTATAAAGAGTACATACAGAAAATCGTCCTGTATCTCCGTCGAATACTTCACCCGGGCGGTACCTGAACCCAGGTTCAGGTAATCGTCCCCGACATAACGAAGATCGGAGACCGCCGCCGTTATTTCATCGAGCTTGAGTACTCGTACCGGGCTATTATCGGGAAAAGGAAGGATGATTTCTTCCCGGCGGCTCAGGGTATAGCCCTCGGCGGAAATCCTATACGTAAGCAGGAAGAATAGGAGGAGGAATCCTACCCGTTCTAATAGTTGCGCGGATCTCACTCTAGGTGTATCGTCAGGATAGACTTCACCCATTATACGGGATTTGGATATCCTCCATTTTTTTTCGCATACCATCCAGGGTTTCCATCATTTTTATCAGTGACGCCCGCATCGCCTCTATACGGGCGAGAGAATCTGCTCCTGGACCGGACATCTCTTCCAGGATTCTATTCCTTGCGCCGTCGATGGTGTACTTGCGGGTATAGAGCAGATGCTTGATTCTCAGATAAGCCTGGATATCCCGGCGGGTATACATCCGGGTACCGAAACGGTTTTTCCGGGGGAGCAGGGCGGGAATTTCCTGCTCCCAGTAACGAACAACATGGGGTTTTACATCTATGATACGGCAAAGATCACCGATGGAATAATACTTCATTATTACTCTCTCAATTCCATCAGAATAGGCACATCGGGAACGGCAAAATCTTTTCGTATCCGATTCATGATGAATCCTACCCATGATCTGGGGAAGCCCTTCTTTACATTGACGAACAGTACAAAACGCAGGGGATTGGAGCCCGTCTGGGTGATGTATTTAGCCCTGTAACGGCGTTTTCCCGTGGGTCTCCGGAGTTCCGCGGCTTCCGCCAGGAGTTTATTGAGCGAGGGCGTATCAACAGTACGGTGCAACTGTCGCCATACTTTTCGCGTAGTGCTGATAAGGACGTCTATGCCCAAACCGGTTTTGGCGGAGAGAAAAACGATAGGAGCAAAGTGAAGGACCGGGAAAAGGAATCGAATCCTGTCCATTTCCGCATTCTTACGGTTTGGTATATCGTCGACCATATCCCACTTGTTCAGAACAATAATGATCCCCTTGCCGTGTTTAACGGCGAGCTGGGCGATTTTCTTGTCCTGGTCCGATATCCCTTCCAGGACATCGATAACGAGATACACGATGTCGGCGCTCTCAATTGACTTTATTGCGCGGTTTACCGAGTAGTACTCCACGGCTTCGTTTACTTTATTCTTCCGCCTGATCCCCGCCGTATCCAGTACCCTGAAAGATTGACCTTGCCTGGAAAAAAACCCTTCTATTACATCCCGGGTTGTACCGGGGATATCGGTTACCAAGGCCTTGTCCGTACCGAGCAGGGTGTTCAGCAATGTGGACTTGCCCGTATTCGGCTTTCCCAGTATGGCGATTCCCGGGGTTTCTTCGTGTTTTTTTTCAGTCCGTCGGAATGTTTCAAACCCATCAGGCAGAAGTTCGGACACCGTATCGCTCAGCTCATCTATTCCCAGACCGTGGGCGGCGGAAATTCCCACTACCTTAGAAAAACCGTAACTATAAAAATTCCAGACATCCTGAAGCCGTTTATCATTATCAACCTTGTTGATCACCAGAACGACCCTGTCCCCGTAGGATCGTAGGGTCTCAATAAAAGTTTCATCCTCCGGGGTTGTCTCCAGAACATCAAGCATAAGTAAAATAACGTCCGCCCTGTCGGTCCTTTCCATACTTCGTCTGGAAACCAGTCTATCGAGATTTTGTCCCTCTAGGCGGAAACCGCCGGTATCGACAAGGAGAACTCTCCCGTCGTCGAGATTCCAGTATCCTTCCACCGGATCGCGGGTGACCCCCGGCATTTCATCCGTTATGGCCTTCCTCGTGCCGACGAGCCTGTTAAAGAGGGTCGACTTGCCGACATTCGATCTTCCGGCTATAACTACCACCGGAAGAGAGCTCTCAGTAAGAGAGGAAGTCGAATCGTTCATTCATCCAGCCTTTGACGAAGGTGTCTATTTCCCGAAAGGAATCCATCTCCATGACCTCGCCCGCGAGTTCTTCCGCCTCCAGGATGGACACCGATCGGATGATTCTCTTGATCTGCGGTATAGTGAAAGAACTCATACTGAAACCGTCCAGACCGAGTCCCAGGAGAATAACCGAGGCATAGGGGTCACCGGCCATTTCACCGCACATATGCACCGGAAGACTTCTTTTATGGGCACTCTCGATAATCAGTTTGATCATCCTCAATACTCCGGGATGGAACGGTTCGTAGAGATACGCGATCATCTCGTTTCCCCGGTCAACGGCGATTGTATATTGAATGAGATCATTGGTACCGATGGAAAAAAAGTCGACCTTTTTAGCCAGCACATCCGCAGTCATGGCGGCCGAAGGGACTTCGATCATGCTGCCGACGGGTATATTTTCACGGAAGGCCACACCCTTGCGGCGGAGGTCCTCTTTTACCGATTCGAGGATCTCCAGAACCTGATCGAGTTCTTCAACCCCGGAAATCATTGGGAACATGATCAGGAGATTCCCGTGTACCGAAGCCCTGAGCAGGGCCCTCAACTGTGTTTCGAACACATCCCGCTGTGCCAGACAGAATCGTATAGCCCTCCAGCCGAGGATAGGGTTGCGTTCTTCCAGGTCGGGCAGGTTCGGTATAACCTTATCCCCCCCGACATCCAGGGTCCGGATTACCACGGGCTTGCCGTCCATGTCTTTGAGCACCTGGGAATATGAAAGATACTGCTCTTCTTCAGATGAAAAGCCGGAGGGGCGGAGAAAAAGAAACTCCGACCTGTACAGTCCGACACCCTCGGCTCCGTGTGACAGGACGGCGTCTATCTCTTCCGGTACTTCTATATTGGCGTTCATAATAATTAATTTTCCGTCCTTTGTTTCAGCCCGTACGGTATTGAAATCGAGTAAATCGACCTCCCACTTCCGCCATTTCTTGAGGATCTTAGTATATTTTTGTGTGGTTTCTTCATCCGGCGAGATAATAACGGTTCCGGAATTACCGTCAATAATAATCTCGTCGTCGGGGGATATCTGCCTTGAAACATTCTTGAGCCCGAAAACGGCAGGTATCTCAAAGGAGCGTGCAAGAATTGCCGTGTGAGAGGTTTTGCCCCCCACGTCCATGGCTATTCCTTTAATCATCCTCTTATCCATGGCCAGGGCATCCGACGGGAGTAAATTGTGTGAAAGAAGGATAACCTCCCTGGTAAGATCAGCCAGGGATATGCGCTCCCGGAAGAGCAGATGATCGAGAATCCTCAGGGATACGTCATGAATATCCACGGACCTTTCTCTCAAGTATTGATCTCCCACCGATTGGAGTTCTTTGATGTACCCTTCACTCTCACTGTAAAGGATCCACTCGATGTTTTTTTTCTCATTTTGAAGCCTGTTTTTAATCTCTTTGAGAAAAACGGGGTCCTTGAGAATAAGGAGATGCGCGTCCAGAAAGCGGCTTTCAATTTCGAGTTTCGCTGTGTTACTGGAGAACTTAAGCCCCTGAATTTCTTTTTCCGCTTTATCCACGGCTTCCTGGAAACGTTTGTATTCCCGGTCGACCTCCTCCTCGGGTATGGAGTACTCGGGAATCGAAGGCTTGTCATTGAGGAATAAAAATGCTCTTCCGATTGCAATACCGGGAGAGGCCGGTATGCCCTGTAATTCAATCATTGAGAAAACTATATATGTTTTTAGCTGTGCTGTAAATAACCATACTTTCTTGCGCAATCCGGCTATCAACGCAGTAGCGGAAAATGCCGATGATACAGATGATGAAGAAGAAACGCAGCTCCATAGGCTGTCTCTTTTGGATAGCCCTCATCCTACTCGTACTGGTGGTCTTTCTTTTCAATAGAAAGACTATCGAAAGTGTCCTGAAGAGTACGGGTTTTCTCGAGATAATACAAAAAGATAAGCCCGAGGAAGAGGGCGGTCCGCCTTCCGTCACGCTGGAGGAGCCCGAAGAAGATACGGTGAAAGAAGAACCGCAAGATGAGGTGGTTCAGATCATTATTCCGGAAGAAGAACCGCCCGATTCGCCCCCGGAAGAAGACGAAGAAAGCGCGCCCGAGTTACCCCCGCAAATGAGGAGGTCGGTCCTCTATTTCGTCAAGGTCGACGAGGACGGTAATATCAGCTTGAAAAACGTCGTCAGGCCTATATATTTCGACGACAACCCCCTTACCCAGACAATAAAAGCTCTCTTAACCGGACTGACTCCTTCTGAATTGAATTCCGGACTCCTCACCCTCATACCGGACGGCACGGTTCTCCGGTCCGTCTCTGTCAGGGACGGTATCGCCTACATCGACTTCAGTGAAGAATTCCGGTTTAATCCCTTCGGTGTTGAAGGATATTACGCCCAGCTCAGACAGATAGTGTATACGGCCACCGAATTCCCCACTGTTACGGGGGTACAGATTCTTATAAACGGAACAGTGCATGACTATATCGGACCCGAGGGTATCTCCATCTCGAAACCCCTTACCCGGGATTCATTTTAATCCGGCAGTACATCCTCGAGAAAGCCGTCGATCCCGTCACTATTCCCGGTTTCGGCACCCTCAAATAAAGCGAGCATCTCAATATTGCCCCTTGCCCCGGTAATGGGAGAGCGTAAAAGTTTAACCGTATGCACCCCCTCCTCCAGGAGATCCTTCAGTAAACCGGATACGGTCGAAACAAGCAGGTCCCGATCCCTTACAACCCCGTCAAAGTCTTCTTGCCTCCCACCGATTTCAAACTGTGGTTTAATGAGGGCAATACAGAGGTTTTGCACTGTGAGGGAGAGAATTTTCCTCGCCGCGCCGCGCAAGGAGCGAAAAGAGAGATCCGCCACGGCCATTGCCGGAGCAGGATCAAGAGACTGTATATCCATAATATTCGTGCGCTCATGCACAAAAACCCGCGGGTCCTTTCTGAGTTTCCAGTGCAGTTGATTATACCCCACATCCACGGCATGAACCCGCGAAGCCCCATGCTGTAGGAGACAATCGGTGAATCCTCCGGTCGAAGAACCGGCGTCCAGAAGTACCATTCCGGCGACGGTTATACCCCAGGTTGAAAGAGCAAAATCGAGCTTTCGTCCCCCCCGGGAGACAAAATCCCGCACCGTGCGAGTGACGGCGGCATCGGGATCAATTTCGCCTGAGGGGTCACGGAAGGTATGTCCGTTTATTTTAATCTCGCCGCACATAACGGCGGCGTAGAGCTCTTTTGGTGATATATCGGGGAAGTGTTCCTGCAAGACATCAAGAATGCGTCGTCTTGAAGCCATAATCTCCGAATTTAAAATCGGGATTCTTCCCGAACCCTCAGGATGGATAGGGTTTTTCCGCCCGCGGAATCTATCTCAATCAGGGCTCCGCATATTAAAGCCGTATTGTCGGCTATCTCCATCTTGATGGGCAACTGGGTCAGTGAACGTTTTAACGCTATATCCCTCTCCACACCGATTACACTCTCCACAGGTCCGGACATTCCCAGATCGCTCAGGTAGCCTGTGCCTTCCGGCAGAATTCGTTCATCCGCCGTTTGTACGTGGGTATGGGTTCCCACCACACAACTAACCTCACCGTCCAGGTAAAATGCCAGGGCTTCCTTCTCCTCCGGGTTTTCGGCATGAAAATCAATGATAATAATATTCGTTTCCTTTTTTATTCTGCGTATTATATCCCTGCCGGTCCGAAACGGACAGTCGATGGGAGGAAGTTCATCCCTGCCCTGGAGATTGATAACCGCTACCTTTTTGTCACGAACATCAAAAAGCGTCCAACCGTGGCCCGGCACACCCGGAGGATAATTGGCCGGTCTAAGGATGTTTTGATTGCTTTCGAGATGAGGATAGATTTCCCTTTTCTGCCATACATGGTTCCCCGAGGTAATGACATCCACTCCGCATTCGAACATAGTGTTCGCCGTCTCGGGGAGAATTCCGAACCCGTCGGCCGAATTTTCTCCATTCGCCACCACGATATCGACGGAGTATTTCTTGCGAAGTTGCTTCAAACCAAGGAAGAGGGCCCTGCACCCCGGTTGTCCTATGATATCACCGAGGAGCAGAGCCTTTATCGTCTCAGACACGTGTATCCTTTCTATCTTGCATATTCAACGACCCGGGTCTCCCGAATAATCGTTACCTTTATTCTACCGGGGTATCGCAGTTCAGATTCAATTTTCCTGGCAATTTCTTTTGCGATTTCCTTGGCTGAATTGTCGTTTACAGCTTCGTTGTTAACGATTATCCTGAGCTCCCTGCCTGCCTGAATAGCATATGCCTTATCTACGCCTTCAAAACCTTCGGCTATTTTTTCCAGGTTTTCGAGCCGTTTTATATAATTGTTGAGGGTTTCCCGCCTGGCGCCGGGCCTCGATGCCGATATTGCGTCGGCCGTCTGTACCAACACGGACTCGAGACAGTTGGGCTCCACATCATTGTGATGCGCGCCGATACAGTTTATCACCCGGGGATCCTCGCCCATTTTCCTGGCCAACTCCATACCCAGCTCTGCATGGTTCTCGTCGCCGTTGGTTTCTATACCCTTGCCGATATCATGAAGCAGAGCACCGCGTTTAGCGATATCCCTGTCCGCACCCAACTCGGCGGCCAGAAGGCCCGCCAGAATTGCTACTTCCTTCGAGTGCAACAGTACATTCTGACCATAACTCGTCCGGAAATACAATTTCCCCAGAGCACGGATACCGTCCTGGCTCATATTATGGATGCCGAGGTCGAAGAGAGCCTTCTCTCCTTCTTCGAACACCTTCTGATTAACCTCTTTAGATACCTTTTGTACAATCTCTTCTATACGGGCTGGATGGATCCTGCCGTCGGTAATGAGTCTTTCCAGGGCTACACGGGCTATCTCTTTTCTGACAGGATCAAAACATGAAATAACCACGGCCTCCGGGGTATCATCGATAATAATGTCGACCCCCGTCAGAGTCTCGAGCGTGCGAATATTCCTTCCTTCGCGGCCGATTATTCTCCCCTTCATCTCATCGTTCGGAAGATTAACCGCTGTGACCGTTACATCTGAACTTATATCCGTGGCTATCCTCTGAATAGTGGTAACGAGAATGTCCCTGGCTTTCTTCTCCGCAGTGGTAGTTGCTTCCTGCTCTATCTTATTAATAAAAACCTGGGCGTCGTGTTTTGCCTCGTCTGTGTAGGATTGTATAAGAAAATCTTTGGCCTGTTCAGCGGAAATCCCCGCAATACGTTCGAGTTCGGCTTTCCACCGCTGCTCTTCCTGTAGTAGATATCCTTCTTGCTCTCTAAGCTTTTCCTCTCGTTCTTCTGCGGCATGCGTCTGCTTTTCCAGAGATGCAGATTTCTTGTCTAAATTCTCCTCGCGTTGCAACAATCTTCTTTCAAGATGCTGCAATTCCTGTCGTCTCTCACGCATCTCGCGCTCTTGCTGATTACGTTCGCGAAGGAGCTCATCCTTTGTCTCAAGCAGAATCTCCTTTTTCTTTGCTTCTGCTTCTCTTATCGCGTCCTGGCTTAAACGTTCAGCCTTCTGTTCATATGATGAAAGCTGAAATTTTGCATATAGCCATCTAATTGTCCATCCAAGAATCACGCCAACGAGAGGAAGAATGAAATATAATGCTATGCGCATATTCTTCCTCCACTGATTATTACGCCCTTTATAAGCTATATACGGCTATTTGTCAAGAAAAGTGTTTCGTCCGGCAGAAAATCGAAATTCTGAAGAATATACCGGCAGTTGAACGACCGGGAATCAACAACCCCGCCGCAAGCTGCGGGGTATTAAACCCGCCGGACATAATAAGGTTATTCGATCATAGACAGAGATTTTTTGAGGATAGGGATATATGCTTCAATGTCGTCCTGTGCATACATTTTAAAACCAAAGAAAAGATAAGCATTACGCTCGTTAAATATGACGGGTACATAAAGAAATGATTTAAGGAAGGATTTTGCAGGCTCGGATATCTTTGAATCCAATTCTTTAATCCCGGTTTTTCCCTTTTTTATGAGAAGGACCCTTTGTTTCTCGAATATACTCCGATATAACAGGGAATCTATGGGGAATGAGAGCAAGGATGTTCCCTCATGGTCAAGCCCGACTGAATACGTCACCTTCATAGTGTTTTGTTCTTTTTCCAGAATAGCCGCCGATAACGAATCGACTTTCTGAGATAAGCGCATGAGAGATTTCACGATCCCGACTTCTGTTTTTCTAAAACCGAGTAGAATATAGTCATCATAATTCAACGTTCCACTGCGAAGAGAATAATCCTTTGATCGGCCCGGCCTTGAATCGAACTCTTCAGGTTTTTCCTGAGATTCTTCCGGACCTCCACTCTGCTCCACACCCAAATCGAGAAACAGATTTCCAAAAAGGTCGTCGATGCCACCCTCCGCTTCCCCCTCGGAGAGTACGGAATCGACGAGCTGTTTGAATTCCTTATCTGAACCTTTATCTCCGCCTGAAATAACCCCGGGCTGTACAGTAAAAACCCCGTCTTCAACTTCCACTATCGAGTCATCTTCCGCCTCAAATAAATCAGTATATTCCCTGATTTGTATAAACTCTTTTTCCAAAAGCTTTTTAAAAAAAGCCGCTAAAGGTTCTTCCTCATTCATTTCTCCTGGTTCAGGAATCACCTTTTCCTTTATCGGTTCTAGTTTTTGCATTGAATATGGACGAAAAACCTTGTCAAAACCCCGGTATCCTGCAGTTGTCTGCCCGGAAACTCCCCCGGAAACAAGTTCAAGCTCCTTTTCCCCTCCCGGCTCATCGGCAAGGGATAATTCTTCCACATCCTCCAGCAATACCTCGTTTTCTATACGTAAAGGTTGAATTTCTTCTACCGTTTGTAATTCCGGTATCTCCCCGGCGGGGATTTCTTCCGCTTCTTCGAATTCCTCTACCGCTTCGATCGAAACAGCTTTTTCTTCTTCCCCCTCTTCGAACTCTTCCAGCTCTTCTACTTCCTCATATTCTTCCAGTTCGCCGAGTTCTTCAAGTTCTTCTAACTCTTCAAGCTCTTCGTCTACCTGAGGTTGTGATACCCCTTCCGGTTCCGTGATAAGCTCTTCGAGATCTTCACCCTCTTCTTCGAAGACACCGATATCACCTACCTGATCACCAAATATTTCTATAAGATCCAGAGCTTCTATTTCAGCGAGATCTTCTGAAGGACTCAAGCCCTGCAGCCCTACTTCTTCCGCCTCTTCCAGCTCTTCCACTTCCTCCACTTCTTCGAACTCTTCGGCTTCTTCGAGTTCCTCGGATTCTTCGAGCTCTTCGATCTCTTCTACCTCTTCTATCTCTTCGGCTTCTTCGAGCTCCTCGGCCTCTTCCGGCTCTTCCACTTCTTCCGGTTCTTCCGCTTCTTCGAGTTCCTCGACTTCTTCCGGTTCTTCCACTTCTTCCGGCTCCTCGGCTTCTTCGAGTTCTTCCGCTTCTTCGAGTTCCTCGGATTCTTCGATCTCTTCTACCTCTTCTACCTCTTCTGTCTCTTCCGCTTCTTCGAGCTCCTCGACTTCTTCCGGTTCTTCCACTTCTTCCGGTTCTTCC
>CAYPIQ010000013.1:22741-74567 GCA_964410865.1 uncultured Spirochaetales bacterium
ACTTCTTCCGGTTCTTCCACTTCTTCCGGTTCTTCCGCTTCTTCGAGTTCCTCGGCTTCTTCCGGTTCTTCAGGTGTACTGCGCTTTTCCGGGACAACTTCTTGAGCCGTCATTGATTTTTGAATCGTTTGCTGAACCTTTTCAATAGCACTCTGGATTATTTCTTCCAGGTTTTCCACTTCAAGACGTTTCTTCTCAGTTTGATCTATACGCGATCCTACCAAAGCAAGGAGATCATTCCAGCTTTTGTCGATAAGTGAGTCAACTTCTTCAGATTTTTCTTTTTTTATCTTTCCTATACCCTTTTTTATGTAGCTTTTAACCTCCTGCTCACGGCCTTGAACCTCTTCTTTCCACTTATCCCAATCTAGAATTTCCTTTTGTTCCACAAGCTGGGTAAGAAAATCAGCCTGAAAACGCTTGATCCTGTTTGAGAGGACGATCATCGAATCCTGTCGAAAACTGAGAACAAGAAATACAATTAAAAAAAAGGTTAATCCAAAGGCGACTAAAAGAAGAATTTTAAGCTGCATACTAAGGGTAAACTCACTCTCGTTCAAAACGAGCCCCACCATTCCTTCGCCCTGAATGCTGTGACTTAGCAGATAAGATGTATATCCTTGTTCATCCTCTGCTATGGGAATGATCTGGTCGCTATCTACAGAGTTTTTCCATGTTTCAACAATTGTTTCCGATATATTAGGATATGCCGCAGGATCAAGGTTGATGATATAACCCCCTGCCACAAGTCCAAAATCCTGACCAATTTCAAGTCTATTTTTCTTGAGAAGATAAAGGGTTAGATCTTTGCCGGATACATAAAAAAGCCCGGTGCCCTTTTGAACATCAACAGCACGATCTATAACCGGTATTCTGAATACCAGATGTTGGTTTTCAGGATCTATAATATAATCGGCGTTCTCTCCCTCGGGGAGTACGAGGTCCATACTCGATAAACCGGCTTCGACTTCATCAATACTCTTATAAACGATTTTATACCGCTGTCTTTCGACAATATCTTCTTCCAACGTGCTGTAATGAATCTCGCCTTCCATATCAGTAAGACGGAAAAAAAGAAAACCCGGGATTTCCCTTTTTAAAAGTTCGAAATAAGTACTGGTTTTATAGATGTTTTCTTGGCTTTGATTAGGAAGGTAATTGGTTAGAAGAAATTCATCATCCACAACCGGTTTAAAACGATCCATTCTCAGATCGAGATATTCACGTATTACTTCGGCTGTATTTTCTAGTTCTAGTTCTTTAGCCTGGTGAATTCTTGGGTAATAGAAATTTGATTCGATATAATTGAATAAACCTGAATATGCCAAAAAAGTAAAGGCAGCAAAAACCGCCACGGATATGAGTAAACTGAATGCCACTTTCTGTGCGGACCGCATTGAGAATCCTTATCGATCGAAAAAGATCTTCTTGCTTAGGATATCGGTAATTAACACCTATACATTAGATAAGACCACCGAAAAAAGCAAGAACCGATTTATATGAAAATTCACTGCTCCCGATCGTGGTGATAGTGTTTCAACTGGTTTATGAAAAATGCTTCGAGGAAATTCCTTAATTCAAGGAAAACCTGGATGCAAGCAACGTGAAGCTGGTGTTCACCGGCGGCGGACTGCCCGGTTCCTTTGGGTCCTCCAAGAAAATCGTTACCTTCGCGGGCATATCGGGTCAGAAATGGCGGGCCGCAACAAGTTCGACCTGGAAAGGATCGCTAACCTAGGGGCCATTCCCACCTCCTTGCCGTGGGACGATGTCTAGATTGCTATTCAGACCGGCGTGATCGACGGGTGCTTCACCAACCTGGATTCGCCCCGCAACAAGGCGGGGCCCGCCGGTTCCCCGGGGCAGGCCAGGATGTCGGCGGAACGGGGTGCCGGGATAGCATCGCCTAGGACTGCTCTATTGCTTTATATAGGCATAGGCCGAGGCGCTTGTCTCATCGCCAAAAATGAGGACGTTCTCGTAGAGCTTTACTTTTACGCTGGAAGGTTCACCCTCAGAAGGAGTAACTGTCAGGGTGCCGTCGCCGTAAGTATAGGTGCCTGAACCTTCTTCAACTGGATCCCCATAGTCATCTGGTTTAGTGCCTGTATAAACTGTTAAAGAAAAATCTTCGTTTTCTTTAAAGGTGAATACCACTTTACCATATGTGGTCACATTGGTACCCGTATTTTCATCCCAATTGGTTTCTTCTATTTCAACAGACCAGGTCCCCACAATGCCCGAGGTGGTGCCTTCTGCAAACAAAAATTCTTCAAGGTAGAGCTCGTCATCGATAATGACAACCGGTCCTTTTTCTGTGGATGGATGTTCGTGGTCTGTCCAAGTAACTCCTTCGAGACTGAAAGACGTGGGAGCTGGATCTGCATCGGATACATAAGTTTTTGCCGGATTGCCCTGGGAATCGAGGGAATAGGTGCCCTTGGAGGCAGAATAATTGTGTGTACCGGAGGAAGAATTGTAATTCCACGCAAGGAGAAAATCAAGGGCTTTGTGATAGTAGTAGTATTGAATTATATAAGGAATATACGTGGTAAAAAATCATTTGTAATATACGATGGCAACGTATAGAAAGCTTGCAAATTATACGATATAAACGTATAATAAGCTATGGAAGAGATTTTATTTCAGTACAATCCCTGGTGGGAAGAGGAGTACGAACTCAAGAATGTTGTTGAAAGGCCATTCTATCAGAATCTTTTAAAAGATCAGCTTCAAAACCGGCATATAATCTTTATTACAGGCTTGCGAAGGGTCGGAAAGACGACCCTGATGCGTATTCTGATTAAAGACCTTCTCGCTAACGGACTCAATCCGAGGCACCTTCTCTATTTCAGCGCGGATGATTATCTGCTCTCGAACCGAAACCTTTTTGAAATTCTGGATGAATATAAAAAAATTCATCGTATCAAGAACGAAGAAAAGATCTATCTCTTTCTGGATGAGATAACCTATCAACAGGATTACCGGCAGCAGCTTAAAAATTTGTATGATGCATATAATGTGAAAATCTTCGCTTCTTCGTCCTCCACGTCGCTGCTGAAGGATAAAAAAGCCTTTCTAACCGGCAGGTCCGTCACCCTTGAAGTAGGACCTCTTGATTTCGAGGAATACAGGTTGTTCAAGGGCATAGATGTGAAGAAGAGAGATGATGTCCTGAATGAAGCTTTCTTCAAGGATTATATCCGGGAAGGCGGAATACCGGAGAATGTGCTGAGCCCGGACCGTGAATACCTGATGACACTGGTGGACGATATTATACAGAAAGACATTACAGCCTTTCACGGGCTTAAAAATCACCGGATAGTGCGGGATTACTTCACCCTGCTGATGGAAAGAAGCGGAAAACAGTTCAGCATCAATAAGATCTCGAATATCTTAAAAATGTCTCCGGATACGGCAGGAAGGTATATGCGCTATTTCGAAGAGACCTATCTTGTCCACCTACTGCCCCGGTGGGGCAAGACCAACGAAAAAATTCTTTCGGCGAAGAAGATCTACGCCTGTGATCTGGGGATCAAATACATGTTTACTGGTGAACGTGACCTGGGAAGTTATTTCGAAAACTATTTGTATCTGAAATTGAAGAACCGGAAAGAATTATACTATCTATTCGAGGGTGGAATCGAACTTGATTTTATAACCGGTGACGGGATTATTATCGAGGCGAAATTCAACGCGGAGATGAACGAAAAACAAAAGGCTTTATTCGATTCCTACGGATCGAACAGGAAGATACTCATTGATTCGGTAAAGAAACTATCAATACTGGATGAACTGTAATGGTTCTGTGGATAGTGGATAGATATATTGTACGATGGAAGCGTATAGGAGAAAGGAATAGATTCACTTGAAGGGTTCTCAAATAGGGAACAATAATATTAACAAGTACATGGGAACGGCATATATTAGAATATGCGGATAGTATCCAGGAAAGTTATACATGATTTTATACAGCGACATCCGGACGGAAAGAGTTCCATCAAGGCGTAGTACCAGGAAGCAAAACACGCGGCCTGGAAGACCAGTATGGATATCAAGAACTGGTACGCGTCCGCGAGTTTTCTGGCTGACAACCATGTCGTATTCAATATAAAGGGAAGGAGTTACCGAATGGTTGCCAGTATTGCTTATCATAAGGGGATTGAGTACATAGCATGGCTTGGTACACCCATGCCGACTATGAATAAAAGCAATTCCCGTGAGAGTTCCCTTACAAAGATGTTCCAATGGCGCCACTAGGATGAAGATAATCAAGACCGAGATAGACTATGACAGAGCCTTGGATCGGGTTGAAGAGCTGGTAACCTTGGACCCGGCGGCGAATACCGAAGAAGCTGAAGAGCTGGAATTACTCACCCTCCTTATCAACACCTATGAGGACGAGATATATCCCATCGATTTGCCCGATCTTGTGGATGCTATAAGGTTCAGGATGGAACAGCAGGGACTTAAAAACTCGGATATGATTCCTTATTTCGGCAGTAAAAGCCGGGTATCGGAAATGCTCAACAGGAAGCGGGGTCTTTCCCTGTCCATGATACGGGCGCTGCACCGTGACCTGGGGATCCCGGCAGAGGTTCTGATATCGGAACCTAATTCCTCCATACCTGAAGAAATCGATGGTATGGAATTAACCCGGTTCCCCCTGTTGGAGATGATAAAGATGGGGTTGATAGAGTTCAACGGTTTGGTACAGACGGCGAAGGAACGGAGCTAAGATATTATTCGTAGCTTTTTCAGTTCCGATGGCTTTACCTTGCAGCAGAATCCCATTTTTTTCCCGTAAAAGCCTTCGGACGGACAGGAATATGGACGAATACGCCCTGGTTACCTGATATGCCCGGGTGCTAATTGAACAGAAAGAGATTGTTCAGGAAATACAGTATGACGGGAGTGTACTGAACAACATTTTTCGACGAGTTACGGCGATTGAGCTTTTTTCGACAAGGCTCTTCTTGCCCGGGAATACCTTCTTAGACTTGGAATAAAGCTGGTCGCCATCCCCAAACTGAAGGGTTCGTACCTTTACTGGGCTGTCTTCTTCAATCAAGATTCGGAACTGGTTATTGCCATAACCCTGCGTTACGACCGGATCGACAATTTCTAGTTCACCCTGTTCCACTAACTCTCCCATCTTTCTTTGCATTTCAAGGATAGTAAAGAATATTTTTTCGACGACATGAAAGCTACCAGGAATCTGAGCGAAATAGAAAAAGAAGCCGACAGCTTCGTGGAAGAACGGCTCATCCCGAGAAAGGAATGGGCATCCTTCTACTAGACCTCTCTCACCGTGGCTGATGTCAGGGATTTCGCCAATAACTTGAGGATTTTCCCGGCCATCGTGGCGGGAAGGATACAGAAAGAACGGGACAATTTCAGTCTATTCAGAAAACCGCTCGGGCAGGACAGGGTGAGGGATTTGTTTTGGTGATTAGTTGACAGTGGCTGAGCCTGTTGCCTCATAATAAAATCTAGTCGGGGAGCGTGTGTTGCCTCATAATTATTTTCTATCTTTCATTTTAGGAAAATTCCTTCTTTCATCAACCAATCACCTGGATCATATGAAGCAGCTTGGAAACCGGGAGGTATAACTGCTTGCGAAGAGTTACGTACCGTGAATGGTCATAGCCCATCAGACTTTCTTAGGATATGCTCCGTTGGAATCCCCATTTTTATGCTATTGTTGTTCTCGAAGGCGGATTTGATGCATGGGGGACCTATCAACGTGGTCACTTATCCGGCTGGTATACAAGAGCGTTACAACCAGGCAGTGTTACACGCCCATCGACAGTCGATAGAATCGCCGGCTCTTTCAATACATGCCGAACTCTTTTGCCCGGTGCATCAGCTCCACCTTATTACGCACCGAAAGCTTTCGGTAGATGTTTTTAACGTGGATCCTGAGTGTATGAACCGAGATAAATAGCCTCTTAGCGGCATCAGCGGTTGAATACCCTTCCACCAGGAGCTCCAGGACTTCGACCTCCCGGGGCGTCAGACTCTCCGGTGTGTCCGTCTTCCTTCGATGCCTGAAAGAATGCAGCACCCGGAGGGCAATGGTGGGAGAGATAACCGCGCCGCCCGATAGAACAATCCTGGCGGTTTCCACCACGTCGGAAAGCTCCGGTTTGTGAACATACCCGGCTGCTCCCGCTTCCAACGACTTTAAGACCGAGCTGTCGGAGTTCAAGGAAGAAAGTACAAGAACCGGATACTCGGAAGAGCACTGTTCCAGCCTGCCGAGGATCTCCAAGCCGTCAATTCCGGGAAGGCGCAGATCGAGGAAGAGCATATCCAGATCCTTCGAGGCGGAATCATCCAGAAAACTTTCACCGTCGGGCCACATCAGTATTTCGCACCCGGGAAAGCCGGCGGAAACACGTTCGGCCAAATCTTTGCGAAAGACCGGATCGTCTTCCAGTATACCGAAGCTTAGTGTAACTTTATCCATACAACCTCACCTGCTTGATATTGTAAATCCTCTGTAACGCGACCAGTCCATACCCCAAAGGGGTTACATACTGCGGCGTTCGTAAAGATACACGGCATAACCCAGTTTTTCGCGATCGATCCGTTTTAACGGCAGCCTAATCTGAAGCCGGAACCTGTCATGAATACGTTCAGCCTCATAGATACCGCCCCGCTCATCAATACGGTTTTTAATAATTGATTCACCGTGCCCCTCCGACGGCTGGGTAAAAACGGTGCCAGCCTCCATCTCCAGTATCAGCTGAGGCGGCATGCCTACTTCAAAGGCCAGGCTCCAGGATGAAGGGCCACGGCCATACTTAAGGTCGTTGGTAACGATTTCCCGGGATACAATCCTGACGATTTCCGCTACATGGCTGTACTCCGGGGCATTCAGAAAAGTAGAAAGCCTCTCGTCGGTGGAAAAATGGAGAATCCGCCCGGCCCCGGTGTAACGCCGGAGGAGACTTAAATGAAGACCGTAGAGAAATTCCCTGTCCATGGCGGCATAATCATCCAGGTCGGCAATACGATCCCTGAGGATGGCCAGGGCTTCCGTGCTGTTCTTTTTCAAAAGTTCCAGTTCCGGAATTTCCTTGCAGCGCTCCTCCCCGATACGTTCAAGAAGAATCTTGATGTCACTCAGACGACTCCCAAGGTGATCATGGATATCGGCATACACCCGGTCGCGCTCCCTGGCCCGGGCCTTCTGAATGTCCGCCGGGTACCGTGCGGCGATCTTTTGAATTTCGAGCATCCTTCTCATAATCGCGTAACCCAGGAATGCTGTGAAGACCAGGAGTCCCCAATGGGTGTTGAAACGGTAAAACGGAAGGACCCGGAGAGCCGTCAACAGATCAACCGACATGAACAGAACAAAGACCGCAGACCCCAGGAGGATTGGTTTCGAACCGGGCTCATCCCTCAGTATTGCCCGGACAAGGATGGGAATGATGATACAGGCTTCCGCGGCGTAGAGAACCAGACGAGCCGTGGTGAACACCGAGGAAGCCTGCAGCATTCCTGAAAGGAAAAAGACCGCTAAAAGGACTACATAGAGGACATGGATCTGCCACAGGCGGCGAAGAATCTTCCATGGACCGGGAACGATAAAGTCTTCCATGAAGACAAGTCCCCCGATGATCATGCCGGAGGTGGAAAACATCCAGAGGTAGTGCCACAGCATGGGCATATCAAGAAGCATCTGCTTTACATCGGAGTAGTACATGGTATGAAAGGCTGCACCCAGGTTTATCAGGGCAAAACCGAGGAACATCATGGTCCTCCGCCGGGTGTGAATCAACAGAAGAGAAAGAACTCCGGTCAGCATAAAAAGGAGACTCACAATAAGACGAAACAAGTCCTTTGAAAGGATGGCGTGGAGGTGAGCGGCCTCCGGTCCCAGCACCGGTTCGTGCAGAATTCCGATAAGACTGTAATCGGAGCGGATATGCAATTCCAGACTCCGGTCTTCATCCCCCGGAGGGACAGGCACCATGTGCCAGGGAAGCCCCTTGAAAATCGTCCCTTCAGTATCCATGTTTCCGTAAGAATAGACCGGTTCACCCTCGATGAAACAGTCGAAAACCAGGTATACCCGGGGAAGGAAGAAATACTCCGTACCCGGACCGGTGGTAGGAAGAACGGTTCGAAGGAACAGCAGCTCCCGGCTGTTCCGGCCCGGAGGAATGCCGGGAATATCCGCGGGATGCCAGGCAGCAGTGATGTCGTCCGGGGAGGACGGCCAGGCATATTCCCAGGAGGTGTCGAGGGTCGTTAGGTTGGATGAAGCGTTATCAGCGTGGAGGACCGGAGGACAAAGAAGGAATATGGAGAGGAAAAGACAAAAAAACATAACGCTGCGGTAATGGTAGTAGAAAAAACGATAAAAAGCAACGCAGCGTCATGTGTGATTTAAAAAATTGCCAACTTACATGTTTTTATAGAATCATTACTTAACTAGTATACAGAAATAGAAGTATCAGAGAAGATGTTAAAAGTATAATCATAGCTTTGACTTTCATCATCCCAGTTGTATTGGTAATCGATTTCTACGCTTTCAACGACATCTGCCCCGGTATAGGCATCAGGGCCAGACCATCCGCTCGGAACGGCTGAGAAATCATAAATTCCTTCATCAATTTCAACATAGTATTCATAACCCGAGGGAACACCCAATCTTAATTCCTGCCATTCTGTTTCGCCGTTGACCCGATAATATGTGTCCATGGATTGCCAATGCCTGGTATTATCTATGCGTATTACATAACTACTTCCAAAAAGATCACAGGAAGCAAAAGCTGTCAGAAGAACAGCCACAACAATGACCGGTATTAAAACTTTAATCGTCTTCTTCATTATAATCTCCTCTGCGTAAAGTATTATTTGGTAGACTATTATACCTTTCCCGCAGGAACCCTGAAATAGCCCAAATGGGGTATTTTACGACCTTCACAATCCTCCCGAGTTATGATATACTAATTCTATTCTGTATAATGAATTATTTATGACAAAGCTTCGTTATAACTTTTTTAGGGATTTTAGGGTTGATCTTTGACGATTTTTGAGCCCAATTTCTCATTTTACCGGTTTCGGCATTGCGCCTCTCGATTATTTTTCCATTCACTATGATCAGCCACCGTCATCCTCGCCATGGTTCAGGGAAGAACGGCGTCCTCGGCCATCAATGAGCTGTTGGCCCAGGTTTCACTTCTCGGTTTCTACGGGGACGCGCAATTCATAAAAAATCAACCTAGCCCTCATGAAATCCTAACAGGGAAGGTCCATAGTCCATACCGAGGATTATGGAGTATTCAGCATGAAGCCGGATTCGAAGAAGGACGAAACGATGCTTATAACACATATGGATTTTCTCACCGCCTCTCCGACGGATGGGGCCCGTTCAGCCGCTCCCGCGGACATGGAGGATATCCTATCCTCCGGCGGCATTATCCCGCATTTCCAGCCCATCGTGGATCTGCAAACCGGTAGTGTCTTCGGCTACGAGGTGCTGTCGCGGGCGCCGGCCTTCCCCGGCAGCATATCGGAACTGTTCGCCTCGGCGCAAACCTGGGGCATGGCCTTGGACCTGGAAATCGCTTGCAGACGAGCCGCGTTCGGGGCCCTCTCCCGGCTTTCCGAGGAATTTTCGGACAAGCATTTCTTCCTCAACGTGAGCCCCCCCCATCTATCCCTGCCGGAAAGCCGCGCCTATCTTTCCAAGGCCGAACTGAAAGACTTGGGCGTGAATTTCAAGAACATCGTTCTAGAGATAACGGAAACGTATGCCATCCTCGACTACCGGGGCTTCGAGGAGCAGATGCGCCGATTCACGGAGGATGGTTTCCACGTGGCGTTGGACGATTTCGGCGCGGGTCACAGCGGTCTCATCACCCTCATCGCCACCGCGCCCCAGTTCCTTAAAATAGACCGCGAAATCATACGGGACATAGACACCAGCTCCTACAAACAGAACCTCATCAGGGCCTTTTCCGCCTTCGCCTCGGCCGTGGAAATCCGTCTTGTGGCGGAGGGCATCGAAAGGGAGGAGGAGCTGAAGACTGTCCTCCGTCTGGGGGTGCAGTACGGACAGGGCTATTTTCTGGGAATGCCCGAGCCGTACCCGGAGAAACTTGCAGACCCCATACGCTCGGCGCTCGCCGGAAGCCTGGACGACTACAGCCGCCGGCGCTTCTCGGTGGATCTGTCCATCTGCAGCCTGTTAGTCAGACCGGTAACGATACCCGTGGGCACCATGACCTGTGCCGATCTGGACGACCTGTTTAGGAGAAACAAGGGCATGGATCATGTGGTCATCCTGCGGGAGCAAAGGCCGGCGGGTCTTCTCACCAGGCAGGAGTTTTACACCACCCTAGGCGGCAGGTACGGGTACTCAATCTACCAGAAGCGCTTCGTGGAGCATGTGCCCGTGCCTGACATGTTGATAGTGGACGAGCGCACGGACCTGCGGGTGCTGGGAAAACTGGCCATGAACCGAAACCACGAAGAACTCTACAATCCGGTAGTCATCGTGGACGCCGAAGGCAGGTTCCTCGGTACTATCACCATAAAACAGCTGCTTACCAAGACCATCGATACGGAGATCAAGATTGCCTCCATGGCGAACCCCCTTACGGGCCTTCCGGGCAACCTCGTCATCGGAATGTGGCTCGATCAGGCGGTACGAAGCAAAGAGTTCAGCGTTATTTACGCAGACCTGAATAATTTCAAGGAATTCAATGATCTGTACGGGTTCTCCAAGGGCGACGACATGATACGGCTTACGGCCAAGGTGCTCGAACGCGGGGTCCGGGAACGCCGGCCGGAATGCAGAATAGGCCATATCGGCGGCGACGACTTCATCGTGGTGGCCGAAAAATCGGTGGAGGAGGACATGCTTCGGGACATCTGCGAAGACTTCGACAGATCGAAGAGGGATTTTTTCTCCGGCGAAGATTTGACGCGCGGATTCTACCGCGGAGTTAACCGCGTGGGGCTTACAGTGGACATCCCCATCGTGGCCTTGAGCCTCGCGGTGGTCACCGGCGCTAACTTCAATAGAACCCCCCATCCCGGGGAGCTGAGCAGGATAGCAGCCCTGCTCAAACACCATATAAAGACGTTAAACCGCCTGAAGCCGAAAAGCGGGTATCTTCTGGAACGGAGGGTGTACGACGACGTCGAGTGTTGTGGGTAGCGGATCTCGCGGACAAACTCTTCGTGAAACCTACCGTCTACATATCTTCATCTTCTTTTTCATTTTGCTTTTCTTCAACTTCTTGTTTTTCCTGTTCTGCCGCAAGCTTCTCTTCTTCTATTCTTTTCTTTTTCGCTTTTTCCACTCTTCTCCGTCGTTTTTGTTCTTTCTTCTCTTCGATAGCTTCAGATTCAACCAGTTCGAGCAAGACCATTTCCGCGGCATCTCCCCTGCGCTGACCGACTTTGAGTATTCGTGTGTATCCCCCCGGACGTTTGCTATATCGCGGAGCAATTTCCGTAAATAGTTTTGCTAAAACTTTTTTCTCGGTAATAATCTTACCGACAATACGGCGGTTATGCACTGAATCTGTTTTTGCCCGGGTTATCATCTTCTCTGCCGAACGCCGTATTTCAAGAGCTTTAGCCCTGGTCGTTTTTATCCGTTCGTGGATGAAAAGGGAAGTCAGCGCGTTTTTCAGCAACGCCTTTCGCTGCCCCGCGCGTCTGTCCAGCCTGTTAAAGCCTATCCTATGTCTCATCTTCTTCTTCCTTTTTCGTCTTTAATTTTCTGGAGGTTTTCAGTGCACTGTAATCGGTCATCCCAAGTGAAAGGTTCCATTCATTCAGTTTTTCCTTTATTTCCAGCAAGGATTTTTTTCCGAAATTCCTCGTCTTTGCGATATCATCTTCAGTCCTTCTAGTCAGATCACCTATTGTCCGGATATCCGCATTCTTGAGACAGTTGCTTGATCGGACGGACAGTTCGAGTTCTTCAACCGGTGTGTCAAGGATAGACCTGATTCTCTCTTCCTCTAGATCAATATCTTCCCCACCGCCGACCGATTCCTCATCAAAATTTATAAAAATAGTAAAATGATCCTTTGCAATCTTTGCAGCTTCCGCTATTGCATCCTCCGGCGCTATCGTACAGTCCGTTAGCACTTCAATGGTAAGTTTATCATAATCACTTCTCTGCCCGACTCTGGTATTTTCTATTGCATATTTTACCCGACGTATCGGTGAAAAAACTGAATCTATCGGTATAACCCCTATTTCCTCGATATATTTTTCATTGGTCTCGGCAGGTACATATCCACGCCCGAGGTCTACCTGGAGCTCTATATCTAGGTTGCACTTTTTCATCTTTGTAGCTATCTTTAAATCGCCGTTTACAACCTTTATCTCATCATCCACTTCCAGATCTTTTCCGGTAATTTCACCGGGACCCTTTGATTCCAGATGGATGACTTTCTGTTCCAGGTCGTTTACGAGTTGTATCTTCAACTGTTTGAGATTATTAATAATTTCCGGTGTATCTTCCACAACTTCGGGAATGGAATCAAACTCGCTCGAAATAACATGAGGTGTGCCTTCGTCATCATAACTGGTAAATTTTACAGCCGTTATGGCGTATCCCTGTATGGACGAGAGTAAAATACGTCTTAGTGTATTACCGATTGTGGTACCGTATCCACGTTCGAAGGGATAGGCAATAAATCTGCCGTAATTCGACGCAACTTCTCTATGTTCGAACGTAATCCCCTTGGGACGTTTGAATCCCTTCATTAAGTTTTTTCGCGCCATGTACTCTCCTCTAATTATTTGGAATACAGCTCGACGATTAATTGTTCTTTGACATCCATCAAATCAACAATATCACTCCTGATCGGAATACCTTTTACCGTTCCTTTCATTTCATCGGGATTGACTTCCAGCCATGGATACACTCCTGAACGGGTATATTCCTTGAGGCTTTCCTTTATTACAAGAAGCTTTTTGCTTTGCTCCCTGACTTCTATTGTATCGTTCTCTTTAACTACATAGGAAGGGATGGTCACCACCCGACCGTTTACCGTAATATGCCCGTGAGAAACCAGCTGTCGTGCCTGCTTCCTGGAGGATGCAAACCTCATTCTATATACCATATTATCGAGTCTTCTCTCGAGTAGGATGATGAGGTTTTCACCCGTTTTACCCGGCATACGTTCCGCCCTGCTAAAGAATATCTTGAACTGCTTTTCCAGCATCCCGTATTGTCGTTTTAGTCTCTGTTTTTCTCTCAACTGAATTCCGTAGTCGGACATCTTGCGCTGTCGATCCCGTGGACCTTTCCCAGGGGCCGGCCGCTTCTTGGTTATGGGGCACTTCCCGCTGTTGCATCGTTCACCTTTGAGATAAAGTTTTTTCTTCTCCGCTCTGCACTCCCTGCATTGCGGCCCAATATTCCTAGCCATACGCGACAGCCCCCTATACTCTTCTGCTTTTCCTGGGTCTACAACCATTATGGGGGATAGGAGTAATATCCTTTATACTCTTCACCCATAATCCCAGGTTTCCCAGTGATCGAATTGCTGATTCCCGTCCTACACCGGGCCCGTTTACAAAAACGTGTACTTCCCTGAGACCGCTGTCAATCGCTTTCTTAGTCGCGGTCTCAGCCGTTGTCTGGGCGGCATACGGAGTAGATTTTTTAGCTCCTCTGAAACCAAGACCACCGGCGCTCGCCCAGGAAATAGTATTTCCATTCATATCGGTAACGGTCACGATGGTGTTATTGAAGGTTGCCTGTATAAACACCTTCCCTTCGTGTACCGTCTTCTTCTCTTTCCGTTTTTTCGCTTTTGCCAATACCTCTATCCTCCGACTTACTTGGTAGCCTTCTTCTTGCCGGCTACCGTCTTTCGTTTACCCTTTCGTGTTCTGGCATTTGTCTTTGTCCGTTGCCCGTGAACGGGGAGGCCTTTCCTGTGCCTCAAGCCCCGGTAACAACCGATGTCCATGAGTCGTTTTACATTCATGGCCATCTCCGTTCTGAGTCTTCCTTCAACCTTATAATCGTTATCCAGAGCCTGTCGTATATTGCTCAGCTCATCTCCGGAAAGGTCGTTCATCTTTTTATCCGGATCTATACCGGCCGCAGTACAAATACGCACGGCAGATGTTCTTCCTATTCCGTAGATATAGGTTAAAGCAATTTTTACCGCCTTGTTCGGCAGGTCTATTCCTGCTATCCTCGCCACGCGCTGCCCCCTTTACCTCTGCCTCTGCTTATGTTTTGGATTGGGGCATACAATTCTCAACACGCCCCTCCTGCGGATAATTTTGCATTTATCACACATAGGTTTTACACTTACCCTGACCTTCATATGTTAAACCTCTCTTTATCTTGTACTAAAGGTTCCTCGACCTTATTTTCCCCTTTTTCACGATACCGTCACGATGGTGCATACGCAGGTGACCTTCAATTTGTGCCATAGTATCGAGATCTACTCCGACCATTATCAGAAGCGACGTACCTCCCATCAACATAGCAACCTGGGCGGGGAAATTAAACACCCTCTGGACAATAGTGGGAATTATCGCGATAAAAGCAAGAAATATTGCACCGGGAAGTACAATCCTGTTCAGTATTGTCGTTAAATACTGCTCCATTTTCTCGCTCCTGATACCCGGTATCGAACCACCGTTTTCTCGGATCTGACGAGCTATTTCCACCGGATTCAATGTTACCTGGGTGTAAAAATAGGCGAAGAAAATGATAAGCAAGGTATAAATTATCAGATACGGTACCCCGTTGGGTCTGATCCAATAGGAAAAATTTGCCAGCCATTTGACCTCGGGTCCAAGGCTGGATGCTATCTGGATTGGGAACGTCAGGATGGAGGACGCGAAAATGACCGGTATAACACCTGAGGGATTGATCTTGAATGGTATATACGTACTCTGAGCGCTGACCATTCGTCTTCCTATAACCCTCTTGGCATAATGAACCGGGATTTTCCTCTGTCCCTGTTGCTCATATACGACCAGCGCTATGATACCGACGAACATTCCCAAAACTATAATTACGAACACGGGGTTGAGTTCACCTTCACGAACCATTCGCACAAGGATAATCATCGCTTCGGGCATTCTTGCTACAATACCGGCAAAGATGAGAAGGGATATACCATTACCTACTCCGCGCTGGGTTATCTGCTCTCCTATCCACATGAGGAAAATGGTTCCGGATGTGACGGTAAGCATGGCTATCAGTGTATAAGGCAGTTTAGCCATCGTAATAGCATCCGGAATCTGATCGGCGTATACGGTTACCACGTATGACTGGATAAGACAAACAAGAACCGTTCCATAGCGGGTGTATCGCTGAATCTTTTTTCTTCCGCCCTCTTCCTCGGATATCTTCTTTAGTTTCGGAAACACGAGAACCAGGAGTTGCATAATAATACTCATGGAGATATACGGCATTATCCCGAGCATAAACACGGAAAAATTCTTAAACGCCCCGCCGGCGAAGAAGTCCAGATACTCGGTTATTCCGATTCCGCTGGTGCCTTCCTGCGCCATAAAATAGAGTTTTAGGGCGTTAATGTTTATCCCCGGGATAGGTATGGCCGCTCCTAAGCGGAAAATAATGAGCATACCCGCGGTAAAAAGAATACGCTGCCTTAGCTCTTTTACACTCAGAATATCGGTAATAGAATTACTCGCCATGTGACCCTTCTTCTTTACTCTTTACCTTTCCTCCGGCTTCTTCTATCTTCTTTCGTGCGCCGGAAGATACGGCGTCGATTTCCACATTCAATTCCTTGTCCACGGAACCATTTCCGAGAATCTTTACAAGAGGAGCATTCCCCCTGACCAACTTCTTTTCCTTCAAGGAAGCCAGGTTCACCGTATCACCGTCCACGAACTTACCATTCAGGTCTTTCAGATTCAATACACAGTATTTCTTTTTGAATGGAGCGTTGGAAAATCCCTTTCCGGCTATCCGCCTGTACAGGGGCATCTGACCGCCTTCGAAACCCGGACGAACTCCTCCTCCGGACCTGGCGTTCTGTCCCTTGTCGCCCCTGCCACAGGTACCGCCGCGGCCTCCGTTGCCTCTGCCGACAATGCGTCTTTTCTTATTCGCACCCTTTGGGGCTTTTAATTCCGCCATATTATAACTCCTCGACCTTGAGCAAGTAACTAATAGAATTCACCATACCCATTACCGAAGGGCTCGCTTCTTTTTCTACCGACTGATGAAGTTTTTTTAGTCCCAACGCTTTTGCAGTTCGTACGTGTTCAGGCTTCCTTCCGATAAAGCTCCGCACGAGTTCGATTCTGATTTTTTTTGTAGCTTTTTTTGCACTCATGTTCAACCCCACAACTCGGGTATGGACTTTCCCCGATCCATTGCGGTCTTTTTTGCATCCAGCATACTCTCGAGGCCACAGAAAACGGCCTTTGTGATATTTAGAGAGTTCTTGGACCCCAGTGATTTACTGAGTATATCATTTATACCGCACACTTCCATAACAGCCCGGACCGGACCTCCTGCAATAATACCGGTCCCCGGAGCAGCCGGTTTTAAAAGAACCTTTGCGCTCTTGTAACGTCCAAGATACGCATGCGGTATCGTGTTATGCTTAACAGGGACGGTTATCATATTCTTCTTTGCTTTTTCGATACTCTTACGAATAGCTTCTGCTACATCGTTCGCCTTCCCGAACCCGTAACCGACTCTTCCATTTTGGTCACCGACGACAACAAGGGCGGAAAAAGAGAACCTCCGGCCGCCTTTTACTACCTTGGCGACTCGGTTGAGCTTTACCAGTTTTTCTATCAATTCGTTATCATGTTCTTTATCAAACACTTAACGCCCCCTATAATTTGATGCCGGTTTTCCGGGCGCCATCTGCAATTGCCCGGACAATCCCATGATACCGGTATCCGTTTCTGTCGAATACAACGGTATCTATTTTTTTCTCTTTCAGCCTCTTACCGATGAGGTCCCCGATTTTACCGGCGTCTTCGACGGTAGTTTTCAGTTCCCGGTTATCCTTTTCCACATTACTGGCCGAAGCCAGGGTGTGGCCGGCATCATCATCTATAACCTGTACATATATATGGCGATTACTCTTATAAACCGTCATCCTTGGCCGGTCGGCTGAACCGTGCACGGTCTTTCGGATATGACGTTTTCTCCGTATTTTCTGTTTCTTTTTCTTCTTTAGACGATCCATACAGTCACCTACTTCACTCCGGCTTTACCGATCTTTCTTCGAATAATCTCATCTTCATATTTTACGCCCTTACCCTTATAGGGCTCCGGCGGTCTCAACGATCTTATTTCAGCGCTTAACTGGCCGACCTTTTGCTTGTCGGTGCCGCTTACGATAACCTTGTTCGCACCTTCGCATACAATATTCAGATCTTCAGGAATCTGAAAATGTATCGGGTTCGAATACCCTAAATTGAGCACGAGCACGTCTCCCTGAACCTCTGCCCGGTAACCGACACCGTTTATGAGGAGGGTTTTCGAAAATCCCTGGGACACGCCGGTAACCATATTCTGCAGAAGTTTTCTATACAGCCCATGAAAAGCCCTGGCCTGTATAGAATTCGTAACCGGTGTCACTACGGCGGAACTGTCTTCAACCTTTATTTCCACCTCGGGTTTGTAGTCTTGCCGCAACTCACCCTTCGGTCCTTTTACGGTAATGTGGTAATTGTCGATGTTTACCGTCACCCCTTCGGGGATCTGAACCGGTATTTTTCCAATCCTTGACATCCTCTTCTCTCCCCTTTACCAGATGGAACAGATCAATTCACCGCCAACTTTTCGCTCGGCAGCCTTTTTCCCAGTTATCACGCCGTTGGATGTCGATATAATCAACGTACCATATCCATTCAGCACCCTCGGAAGCCTTCTATACCCTGAGTATATCCTTCTTCCGGGTTTTGATATTTTCTCTATGCCATGAATGATCGGTTTGCTTTCAGTGTCATATTTCAGAAACACCCGGATAAAATTCCGCCCATCGTTCGAGCTCTTTTTGAAGTTCTTTATATACCCCTCGTTTTTCAGGATTTTTATAACTTCCAGCTTGAGCTTTGAGGTGGGAATATCTACCCTGTCGAACCCGGCACTGCTAGCATTCCGTATTTTCGTAAGCATATCTGCTATTGGATCTGAAACAGCCATATACCTTCTCCCTACCAGCTTGATTTCGTAACACCGGGGATCAAACCCTCGTTTGCAAGTTTTCTGAAGCAAATTCTGCACATCTGGAATTTCCTCATATATCCACGCGGTCTTCCGCAAATTCTGCAGCGGTTAACCTTCCTGGTGCTGTATTTCGGTTTCCTCTGTGCCTTTACAATCATAGATTTCTTAGCCATTAAGTTCTCCTATTTCCTGAACGGCATACCCAGCTTCTGAAGAAGGCTTCTTGCCTCAGCATCAGATGAGGTACTGGTAATAATGGCAACATTTAAACCGCTTATGCGCTCTATCTTGTCGTAATCAATTTCCGGAAAAATAATCTGCTCGGTTATACCGAGGGAATAATTTCCGTGTCCGTCGAAGGCGTTCGGGTTGACGCCGCGAAAGTCTTTTACCCTTGGTAGAGCTACGTTGAGAAGTCGGTCCAAAAACTCCCACATATAAGCCCCTCGAAGGCTTACCTTTGCACCTATCTCCATACCGGCCCTCAATTTGAAGTTAGAAATAGATTTCCTTGCCTTTGTCTTCACAGCCTTCTGCCCGGTAATTTGTTCAAGCTCTTTCAATGCCGATTCGAGAAGCTTTTTATTTTGTATCGCCTCACCGACACCCATACTTACACTTACTTTCTCTATCCGGGGTACCTGCATCGGTGATGAATATCCGAACTCCTCAATGAGTTCTTTCGTGATCTTGTCTCTATACAGAAGTTTCAGCCTTGGTATATATTCTTTCATCAGAGCAGCTCTCCGCATTTTTTACAAAATCTGACCTTGTCTCCTCCGTCGAATCTGTAACCGATTCTCGTCGTCTTTCCGCATTTTTTACAGACGATCATCACCTTTGAGGCGTCGATAGGAGCCTCCAGATCGATGATACCGCCCTTTTCGTTCTGTCGTTTAGGACGTACAGCCTTCTTGACGATATTTATATCCTCAACAATAACCTTCCCCGTATCATGTTGTACGCGAAGGATTCTACCGGTTTTCCCCTTATCCTTGCCCGAGATGACCTTTACGGTGTCTTCTTTCTTCAGTTTGATCTTTTTACGTTCCATGGATCACCTCCTATAGTACCTCGGGGGCGAGAGAAACGATCTTCATAAATCCCAATTCTCTCAATTCCCTGGCAACCGGTCCGAAAATTCGTTTACCCTTAGGATTGTTCGTGGCATCAATAATTACACACGCATTATCGTCGAAACGTATATAAGTTCCGTCCGGTCTTCGGATTTCTTTATTGGCTCTCACAATAACCGCCCTCTGAACTTCGCCTTTTTTTATGGCTGCGTTCGGTAAAGCATCTTTTACGGCGACTACGACAGTGTCTCCGATACTTGCTGTTTTCCTCTTGCTCCCGCCGAGGACTTTTATACACTGTACCTTCTTTGCACCGCTGTTATCGGCTACAATCAGATACGACTGCATCTGGATCATGGTGGTACTCCTTACGTCCGGCTACTTATTTAGCCCTTTCAACTATCTCCATAAGGCGCCAGGTTTTTTCTTTACTGACAGGCCTGCATTCAATAACTCGAACTGTGTCCCCAACATGGGCTTCATTTTGCGGGTCATGAGCTTTTATTTTTTTTGTTTGTTTAACATACTTCTTGTAAAGTGTATGTAAAGCCCTTTTAGAAACCGCTACAACAATCGTCTTCTCCATTTTGTCGCTGACGACCTGCCCGGTGTACACCTTCTTGTGAGCCTTGTTATATACAGACTGCTTCTCTTCCACGGCACTTCTCCTATTCCCTTATCCCGAGTGAATACTCATGAATGACGGTATTCACCCTTGCAATGGCCCTTCGAAGGGTTCTTTTCTCGAGCCTGTTCTCAACATGCCCCATGACCATATCGAACCGGAGGTCAAGATACTTCTTTTTAAGTTCTTCCCGTTTATTGAGAAGTTCTTCGTAGGTTAGATCGTTAAAAGAATCCTTCATACTATTACTCGACCCCCCTGCGTGCAACAAACTTCGACTTTATGGGAAGCTTCGAACCGGCCAACTTCATTGCTTCGGCAGCCAGCTCGGATGAAACACCTCCCATTTCGAACATAACGGTCCCGGGCTTTACGGCTGCAACCCAATATTCCGGGGCACCTTTGCCCTTACCCATTCTGGTCTCCGCGGGTTTCTTTGTGTACGGTACGTCGGGAAAAATCCGTATCCAGACTTTTCCTCCTCTCTTAATGTGCCGTGTCATGGCAATACGTGCCGCTTCTATCTGCCTGTTGGTTATCCATTTGGGTTCAAGGGCAACCAATCCGTAATCCCCAAAGGATATTTTGTTCCCCCGGGTAGCCTGTTTGCTCTTCCAGAACGATCCTCTCTGCTTCTTCCTGTATTTTGTTCGTTTCGGACTCAGCATCGCCTTTCTAGCTCCTCGCAGAGCGCTTCTCGCTCTTCTTTTTTACCAGGTGTCCGGCATCTTCCTTGTGATCCTTTCCGTAAACTTCACCGTTAAAGATCCACACCTTGACCCCGATCACACCGAAAGTTGTATCGGCTTCCGCGAATCCGTAATCGATATTCGCGCGCAGAGTGTGGAGAGGAACCCGGCCGTCCATATATTTTTCCGATCGGCACATCTCGGCACCGCCCAGGCGGCCGGAGACCTTTATCTTTATGCCCTGAACGCCGGCTTTAACAGCATTAGACACCGCCATCTTCAGAGTTCGCCTGAATGAACTCCGTGATTTGAGTTGCCTGGCTACATTTAACGCAATAATCTGTGCGTTCAGTTCAGCCTGCTTGATTTCCTTTATCTTGATCTGGATCTTCTTGCCTGCGATCTTCTGAAGCCGTCGACCGATCTTCTCTATATTCGAACCCTTGGACCCGATTATGATACCCGGTCTGGAGGTGTGTATAACAACAGTAACGCGTTGAGGATGTCGGATGATCTCCACATCCGCGATTTCCGCTCCTCTTGTTTCCGGACACTTTTCGAGCTCAGCCCGTAAGGCCAGATCCTCATGCAGCGTGTCCGCATACTCTCTGGGATCAACATACCATTTGGACTTCCAGGTTTTATTTATCCCGACCCGCATTCCGATCGGATTTACTTTTTGACCCACGTTATTCCCCCAATCCGGAAATTTCATCGAGAACGACCGAAAGATGGCTCATCTTCTTTTGGAGTATGTCCCTTCTTCCCCGGCCTCTTGCCCATAACCGTCTCATTCGCGGTCCTTCGTCTACCCGCAGTTCCTTTATATAAAGCATATCCTCATCCAACTGCTTATTCTGAAACAGGGCGTTGGCCGCTGCCGACTGGATAAGTTTCCTGATAGGTATCGCGCCTTTGTGCGGCAGACTCTCCAACAGGGCGACTGCTTCGGTATACGGTTTTCTCCGTACGGCATCCGCTATCCGTCTTAGTTTGGTTGGAGAAATGAGAATATGCTTGACATGGGCGCTGTAACCTTTTTTTGCTTTCATAACAGCCATCCTATTTCCTCAGCTTTTTATCCGAACCCGCGTGGGAGCGAAAAATTCTTGTCGGAGCGAATTCCCCGAGCTTGTGGCCTACCAGGTTCTCCGTTACATAGACGGGAACCCATGTTTTTCCGTTATACACAGAGATGGTATAACCCACCATTTCGGGGATGATGGTCGAGCATCTCGAATAAGTCTTGACCATTTTTTTGTCGCCCTTTTTCCCCATCTCAAGGATCTTCTTGTAGAGCTTCTTTTCGATGAAAGGGCCTTTCTTAATCGACCTAGCCACGGAACACTCCTATTTCCTCCTCTTGACGATAAACCTGCTTGAGGCTTTATTTTTCTTTCTTGTCTTGAATCCCTTGGTGGGTGTACCGGTCGGTGAAACCGGATGACGTCCACCGGAGGACTTTCCTTCACCGCCGCCGTGGGGATGATCGTGCGGGTTCATCGCAACTCCCCTCACCTTGGGCCTGTGTCCAAGCCACCTGGAACGGCCGGCCTTTCCCCGTGAAATGCCCATGTATTCTTCATTACCTACCTCACCGATAGTGGCGGCACATTTCTTGAAGATCATCCTCATCTCTCCGGATGGAAGCCGAAGGGTAACGTAGTCCCCTTCGGAGGCAACAATAACGGCGCCCGCACCGGCGGAACGGACCAACCGGCCGCCCTTACCGAGCTGCAGCTCTAGGTTATGCACCACCATTCCCAGGGGTATATGCTCCATGGGCAGATTATTACCGACCTCGATCGGTGCTTCGGGCCCACTGACCACCGACTGTCCTACCTTGAGGCCCTTCGGAGCCAGTATATAACGCTTTTCTCCGTCCGTATAATGAATGAGGGCTATATTGGCAGATCTGTTCGGATCGTATTCCAGGGCAACCACCTTACCGGGAACACCGATTTTATCGCGCTTAAAATCCACGGCCCGGTAGAGCCGTTTATGCCCGCCCCCCCTTCGCCGTACGCTTATCCTGCCCGCAGAATCACGACCACCGGTGTTGGTGGATCCCTTTACCAGGGATTTTTCCGGGGATTTTTTGGTAAGTTCTTTATAATCGAGTCCTGTAGTAAATCTGAGACTCGGCGTTTTCGGTCTAAATTTCTTTACTGGCACACTCTACTCCTACATTCAACCCCTCGTCAGCCTTCAAAAGCCTCAATACGTTCTCCCTTCTGGAGAGTAACAATCGCCTTTTTCCAGGGGGCTTTGTATCCGACTTTCATTCCGGACTTGGACCTGAACATCCTGGGCTTTTTCTTAACATTCGCGATATTACATGAAACGGGATGAACCGAGAACAATTCTTTCACGGCTTTCATGATCTGGATCTTATTGGCCTTTGGATGAACCTTGAAGGTGTACTTACGAGACTCCCCCGCTTCGCGCTGAAGGTTTGTTTTTTCAGTAAGTACCGGTTCTATTATTATCATATCGGGTTCCATATCCGCTGTCCTCTTCTATCGGTTATCTTTATAGAACGTATTCAGATTTCTCGCCGCAGTTTCCATAACAAGTACGTGCTTCCCGTAGAAAAGGTCGTGGGCTCGCATCCTGTTATAGGTAAGGAAAGACAGCCACGGGATATTCCTGGCGGCTCTTTTTACCATTGTATCGTCATCCTTGAGTACCAGTACCGTTCTTTCGTCGGCTGTAAAATTCTTGAGGATCTTGACAAGATCCCTGGTCTTCCCGGATTCAATGGTAAAGTCCTCTATCACCTTGAGGCTCTCTTCCTTTACTTTCCGGCTGAGTATGGACTTCATGGCAAGCCGTTTGGCTTTTTTGGGCATGGTATAACTGTAATCCCGGGGTTTGGGTCCAAAGGTGATACCCCCCCCTACCCACAACGGAGACCGGCGTCTTCCCGCCCGGGCTCTTCCGGTACCCTTCTGCCTCCAGGGTTTTCTCTTGCTGCCCCTTACTTCACCCCTGGTTTTTGTCGACGCGGTTCCCACTCTCATATTAGCCAACTCGTTCTTCACGGCGTAGTAAATAATTCCCTCGTTTATATCACGCGCAAATACATCGTCGTCGAGGGTTATATCCTTGATCTCTTCACCCTGTATGGAAAAAACTTTCGCTTTCATCGTTTTCCGACCACCCTATCCGTTTTCTTTCTTAACCGCAGAGCGAAGGACAACCATACTGTTGCGTGTACCCGGAACCGCTCCCTTTACCAGAACGATTTTCTTCTCTTTGTCCACCCGTACCAAAGGCAGGTTCTGAACGGTTACACGATCGCCCCCCATTCTTCCGGGCATTTTCGTTCCCTTCTGAACCTTTGAAGGCCACGCAGCCATACCGGTGGAGCCGTTGGCTCTATGGAACTTGGAGCCGTGGGTTTTATTGCCCCCGGAAAATCCATGGCGTTTAATAACCCCCTGATAGCCCCGCCCCTTCGAGGTTCCGATAACATCGACATACCCCAGGTTTTCAAGCAGTTCAACGCCGAAGGTGTCGCCTATCGCGTAATCTCCCTCGAAATCCTTTACTTCGATACAATACCTCTTCGGCTTAACCCTTTCAGGGAACTGTCCTGCATAGGGCTTTGTGGAATTCTTCTTGTCCACAGAACCGATCAACCGCGCGTTGTATCCATTTTTTTGCTCGGTCCGTTCACCGACCACGACATTGTCATCAACCTTGATGACCGTTACCGGAACTACGGAACCCTTTTTATCGAAAATTTGGGTCATTCCAACCTTCAAGCCGATAAGCCCTATCATTATCTACCTCGCAACTCTTATCACGTCTCTACTGTTTTATTTCGACATCCACACCGGCGGGTAACTCGAGCTTCATAAGAGCATCCATAACCTTGGATGTCGGATCGAGAATATCAATAAGACGCTTGTGGGTCCTCATCTCGAACTGCTCTCTCGCCTTCTTATTCACGTGGGGCGATTTCAGAACCGTATACTTGTTTATTCGGGTCGGCAGCGGTATCGGTCCCGCAACCTTTGCCCCGGCCCGAGTGACTGTCTGTACGATAGAACGTGAGCTCTGATCGATTAATTCCACATCAAACCCACGCAGCCGTACCCGTATCCTGTCCTTGGCCATTCCTACTCCTTGATGATCATCCCGCCGTTCCGAATAAACGGCGGGATATGCACATCTGTACTATTCGATTATTTCAATTACCTGGCCGCTGGCGACTGTTCTTCCACCCTCACGGATAGCAAACCGAAGCCCCTTCTCCATGGCAACCGGGTGAATGAGTTCCACCATAATTTCAGTATTATCACCGGGCATAACCATCTGCTTGTTTTCCGGCAGAGTTACTGTTCCGGTGATGTCGGTTGTCTGGAAATAGAACTGAGGCCTGTAGCCTGTAAAGAACGGGCTGTGGCGACCACCCTCTTCCTTGGAGAGACAGTAGACCGCACCCTTGAATTTCATGTGCGGAGTAATCGAACCGGGCTTTGCCAGCACCTGGCCCCTCTGGACGGCGTCCTTGTCGATACCGCGCAGCAGAGCCCCAATATTATCACCGGCCTGGCCTTCATCGAGAATCTTGTTGAACATTTCGACGCCGGTACACACGGTCTTCTGGGTATCCTTGATTCCTACAATCTCGACTTCGTCTCCGACATGGATGACTCCACGATCGATCCTCCCGGTTACAACAGTACCCCGACCCTGGATCGAGAAGATATCCTCGATATGCATCAGAAAGGGTTTGTCGATAACACGTTCCGGGACGGGGAAGTATTCATCCATAACCTTCAGAAGTTCGATAACCGGAGCGATCTTCTCCGGATCGTCGGGGTGTTCCATCGCCTCGAAGGCGGAACCCTTAACGATGGGGATGTTATCACCGTCGAACTCGTACTCGTTCAGGACTTCCCGGATTTCTTCCTCCACGAGTTCGATGAGTTCGGGATCATCCACCTGGTCCGTCTTGTTCAGAAATACCACTATTGCAGGTACACCGACCTGCCGTGCAAGGAGGATGTGTTCCCTGGTCTGCGGCATAACCGAGTCCGGAGCAGAAACGACAAGAATCGCACCGTCCATCTGGGCGGCACCGGTTATCATGTTCTTGATATAGTCCGCGTGTCCCGGACAGTCGACATGGGCATAGTGTCTATGTTCGGTCTGATATTCGACATGCCTTGTGTTAATCGTGATTCCCCTGGCTTTTTCTTCCGGTGCGTTGTCGATCTCGTCGTATTTCATGATCTTATCACCGAATAACTTTGCGCAATGCATTGTTATAGCGGCGGTGAGGGTTGTCTTTCCATGATCAACATGCCCGATTGTACCGACGTTAATATGCGGCTTTGTCCTTTCAAACTTTGCTTTTGCCATTCTTGCCTCCTTCTCGAATAATGGCACAATTTTGGTTCAAAATTACCGGCGGATCCGGCTTCCCACGGAAGGCTTAAGAATAATGGCCGCCTTGCGGCAAGCCTAACATCGGAAGTCCATCCGTCGGTAACGGTATCCGTGCTTATGTTTCGAGGTGTCAAATCTTTCCGTTCGTGAGATGTGATATACCAGTAGCTACAAGGAGGCGGTAGGGGCGGAACTGAGCTATAAACAGCTCATACCCGTATCCCTCCGATACCCGGCCGGGATATACGGGTCACCACCTTACCACCCTTGAAACACTGAACGCTTCTCATTGGACGATCGGTTTGGCACCTTTCTATTCCATTTCCTTTCAACATCTGTCTCCGGACATGGAAATTTTTTGGCATCCTGCTTTATTTAGGAAGCACATACCAAATATCTGTACTATATGACCTCTTACAAAGAAGGTCAAGTATGTTAAAGTACAATCAGCAAAGCTGCAGTACCTTTACAATTCATTACCACCGATAATGGCTGAAAGCCTTGTTTGCCTCCGCCATCCTGTGGGTATCATCTTTCTTCTTGAAAGCGGTTCCCGTGGAATTAAAGGCATCGAGAATCTCGGCAGCCAGTTTTTCGCTCATCGAATGACCGCTTCTTGTTCTGGCGGCATGAATGATCCACCTCATGCCCAGAGCCTCGCGTCTTTTATCCCGTATTTCGACCGGGACCTGGTAGGTCGAGCCGCCGACACGGCGGGATTTTACCTCGACCATCGGTTTGACATTATCGAGGGCCTTCAGGAAGACCTCAAGAGGGTCTTCTCCACTCTTCTGTTTGATAATGTCCATGGCATCATAGAGAATTCCACTTGCCACAGCCTTCTTGCCGTGCAGCATCATCCTCGAGATAAATTTTGTTACAACAACACTCTGATATCGCGGATCGGGCAGTATTACCCTGACCGGCGGTTCTTTTCGTCTGCCCACTTACTCACTCCCCTCCTCAACTTACGCCTTAGGTTTTCTTGTTCCGTACTTGGAACGGCCCTTCATCCGGTCTTCGACACCCAGGGTGTCCTTGGCGCCGCGAATGATATGGTAGCGAACCCCGGGCAGGTCCTTCACCCTGCCTCCCCGCAGCAGTACAACCGAGTGCTCCTGCAGGTTGTGCCCTATACCGGGAATGTAAGCGGTAACCTCGATACCGTTGGTCAAACGAACCCTGGCCACTTTACGAAGTGCCGAGTTGGGTTTTTTCGGTGTAACCGTCATAACCCTGGTACAAATTCCCCGTTTTTGCGGGCATGATTCCAGCGCGGGCGCCTTCGTCTTCCTTTGAGATTTTTTTCTTCCGTTCCTTATTAACTGATTTATCGTCGGCATCTATCTTGAATGCTCCTTGCAAATATTCTATCAGCAGGTTCGTGACTCTATCAACCGCGCTGAAAAAAGTCAAGTCCGCTGTGAATCATGAAAACATATTCTCATCGGGAGATGAAGGAGTCAAGGTATCTTCATTCTCCTCTTCCACGAGTGCCTGGGCCAGTTTTGCCCTTTTCCTTTCCTCCAGGACAGCCTGAACCGACACGTCCAGGTCTTCGCTGTTTTCATCATAGAGTTTTACACCCCTGTAAGCCTTCATTCCTGTTCCCGCCGGTATAAGGTGTCCGATAATGACATTTTCTTTCAATCCCCGGAGATTGTCTACGCTCCCGGCGATGGCGGCGTTTGTCAGAACCTTTGTCGTTTCCTGGAAAGACGCGGCGGAAATAAACGAATCTATATTCAACGAAGCCCTGGTTATACCCAGCAGCAGGGGCCGCGCTATAGCAGGCTGACCACCCTCACGTACGACCTTGTTGTTTTCTTCGTGAAATCGATATTTATCGACCTGCTGTCCATAAATAAAATTCGTGTCCCCAACGTGGCGTATTTCAACCTTCCGCATCATTTGACGTATAATGACACCTATATGCTTGTCGTTGATATTCACTCCCTGCAGCCTGTAAACCTCCTGGATTTCGTTTACCAGGAAAGACTGTAGTCTATTTTCACCAAGGATGGAAAGGACATCATGCGGAGCCCTCTGACCGTCGCAGAGCATATCCCCGGCAGCGACTTCGTCACCTTCCCGAACCAGGAGATGTCGACCCATGGGAACCTGGTGCTTGTACTCTTTGCCGTAGGGATCGACGATTATTACATTCCGTTTGCCCTTGGTAATACCTTTTAAATAAACCGTTCCGCTTATCTGGGCAAGCACCGCGGCGTTTTTCGGCTTTCGAGCCTCGAAAAGCTCTCCGACCCTGGGCAGGCCACCGGTGATATCCCTTGTCTTGACGCTTTCCTTGAGCAGCTTGGCCAGTATTCGACCGCGCTTTACCTTGTCCCCCTCTTCTATATTGAGATACGATGAACCGGGCAGGTAATATGTGGCTAACTCGTCACCCTCCTTGCTCTCTATGACAATTCGCGGTTGTAACGACTCGAGGGTATACTCGGTTATCTTCTTTTCGATGTTCCCGGTATCTTCGTTAATCTCCTCTTTCAGGGTTGTGCCGAGCACAATATCATGAAACCGGGCAATACCGTCCACTTCCGATATAATCGGTTCGGTAAAGGGATCGAACATGGCTATGGTTTCTTCCGCCTCGACGATCTGTCCTTCTTCTGCCAGCAGCTCGGCCCCGTTTCGTATCTCTATTCTCTGGTCCTGTGCTACCAGGATGAGCTCCTTGGGGTCAATATGAACGTACGCCGTCTCCCGGGCGGTTATCTCCGTTTTACCCTGCCGGGCTATTGTCTCGCCGGAAACAACTTTCTGCTCATCCTCCACGAGTAACTGGAGGTTCTTTTTTCGGGGAATCCGTTGCAGGATCCTGGCCACCACCACATTTCCCTTTCGGGTAAACAGAACACCGCCCTTTTCTTGTTCCACGGTGATCCCGTTAATTTTTTTGAGGTACACCGGGTACTTGAGATAGGTCTTCGTTTCCTCACTCGCCTTGGTGGCTGCCCCGCCGATGTGGAAAGTCCGCATGGTAAGCTGGGTTCCCGGCTGCCCGATGGACTGGGCGGCTATAATTCCCACCGCTTCGCCGATTTCTACGGTTTTATTCGTGGCAAGATTCCGTCCATAACATTTCTGACATACGCCGTGTTTCGCCTCGCAGGTAAACACGGTTCTTATCCGTACCGATTCCACCCCGATTTCTTCGATCTGGGCGGCGATTTCATCGGTTATCTCCTGGTTGACGTCTAGGATGACCTCACCGGTAATCGGATGCTTTACCCGTTCCAGGGTAAATCTTCCGGCAATCCTGTCCCTTAAAGGCTCTATGACTTCCTCACCGTCCTTCAGGGCCCGCATCTCGATGCCGTTAATGGTACCGCAGTCTTCCTCGTTGACCACTACATCCTGGGCGATGTCGACCAGGCGCCGGGTGAGATATCCCGCATCCGCCGTTTTAAGGGCCGTGTCCGCCAGCCCCTTTCGTGCTCCGTTGGTGGAAATAAAGAACTCTATAATCGACAAGCCTTCTTTGAAGTTGGCCCGGATGGGCAATTCGATAATATCCCCCGAAGGCTTGGCCATGAGCCCGCGCATACCCGACAGCTGTCGTATCTGGGTCCTGCTGCCCCGGGCACCCGAGTCCGCCATCATGTAGACGGGGTTGAAACCGTCCCTGTCCGATTTTAGGGTTTTCATAAGAACATTTGTCAATTCTTCGTTGGTCTTGCTCCAGACCTCGATTACCCTGTTGTAACGTTCCTCCTGGGTTATATGACCCTGGAGGTACTGTTCCTGGATATTGAGAACCAGGTTGTTTGCCTCTTCTATCATCTCCTTCTTCTCTTCAGGAACCACGATATCCTCCATACTGATGGTGGCTCCGAAGAGGGTCGCGTACTTGAACCCCAGGTCTTTTATGGAATCGAGCATTTTTACCGTTACGGCGGGGCCGTGGACCGCAAAACAGGAGGCTACCAGCCGCTTGAGCTCTTTGTCTCCCATGTCGTAATTAAGAAAACCCAGTTCCTCGGGCATTTCGTTGTTCAGAATAATTCTTCCCGGGGTTGTTTCTACGTATGTACCGTCAATGTTAACTTTGCAAAGGGCTTGATAGTCCAGTGAACCCGCCTCCAGGGCATAGATGACCTCGTCGGTACTGGAAAACCATCGGCCTTCTCCCCTGGACCCCTTCCGGGCACGGGTGAGATAGTTTATACCGAGGACCATGTCCTGGGAAGGAAAGACGATGGGACTGCCGTTGGCCGGATTAAGCAGGTTGTTGGTAGACAACATTAACGTCCAGCATTCGATCTGGGCGGCCTGGGTAAGGGGCACATGGACAGCCATCTGGTCTCCGTCGAAGTCGGCGTTGTAGGCATGGCATACCAGGGGATGGAGTTTTATCGCCTTTCCCTCCACAAGAACCGGCTCAAAGGCCTGGATACCAAGCCGGTGCAGTGTAGGCGCCCGGTTCAACAGTACCGGGTGTTCCTTGACCACCTCGTCCAGGACGGCGAACACCTCCGGAGTTTCCTGCTCCACCAGGGACTTGGCTTTCTTGATATTGTATACCACGTCCTTCTGGACGAGTTTTTTCATGATAAAAGGCTTGTAGAGCTCCAGGGCCATCTTAGTGGGCAGCCCGCACTGATGCATTCTCAGTTCGGGACCGACGACGATAACCGAACGACCGGAATAATCTACACGCTTTCCGAGCAGGTTTTGCCGAAAGCGTCCCTGCTTTCCTTTGAGCATATCCGAAAGAGACTTCAACGGTCTGTTGGAAGCCCCCTTGACGACCCGTTTCTTCTTAGAGTTGTCGAACAGGGCGTCTACCGCCTCTTGAAGCATTCTCTTCTCATTTCGAATAATGATATCCGGAGCGTTCAGGGATATGAGGCGTTTCAGGCGGTTGTTACGGTTTATAACCCGCCGGTAAAGATCATTCAGATCGCTGGTGGCGAACCGGCCGCCGTCCAGCTGGACCATGGGACGCAGCTCCGGCGGTATAACCGGAATGACATCCAGGATCATCCATTCAGGCATATTTCCAGAATCCCGGAAATTTTCAACGATCTCGATTCGTTTCAGAAGTCTCTTATCGGACTTCGATCCCTTTTCGATCATCTTCATACGCAGTTCGGCCGAAAGGGCGTCCAGATCCAGATTTTCCAGGAGGGTTCTGACTGCTTCCGCACCGATACCGGCGGTAAAACCCATCCCGTACCGTTCCCTGGCTTCGTTGAAATCCTCTTCCGTAAGGAGCTCCATTTTCTTTAAATCCGTATCGCCGGGATCTATGACAACATATTTTTCGTAGTAGAGGATCGATCGCAGAGCCGCAATGGAAAGGTCCAGCAGCAGCCCCATCCTGGAGGGAACGGAGCGGTAATACCAGATATGGGAGACCGGGCAGGCAAGCTCGATATGTCCCATCCTCTCCCTTCGAACCTTGAAATGGGTAACCTCGACACCGCAGCGGTCACAGATGACCCCTTTATACCGGATCGACTTGAACTTGCCGCAGTAACACTCCCATTCCTTGGTTGTTCCGAAAATCCTTTCGCAGAACAGCCCGTCCTTTTCCGGCCGGAGAGTCCTGTAGTTAATAGTCTCCGGTTTCTTTACTTCACCGTACGACCAAGCCCGGATCTGATCCGGGGAGGCGAGTTTTATTAATATTGTATCGAAATCCTGAATATCTCTCATCGAACGCCTCCTAGAACTGGCTTCCTTGGCGGTTTATCAATTCCTCATCCCGTTCGGTAAGAGGAATCCGTTTTCCCTTCGAGTCGTAAATCGACATATCGAGGGCGAGCCCCCGCATTTCCTGGACGAGCACATTAAAGGCTTCCGGGATATAGGAGTTTGTCGCCGGTTCACCCTTTACAATGCCCTCGTAAATCTTTGCCCGGCCGGCCATATCGTCCGACTTGATGGTTAGCAATTCCTGCAGGGTATTGGCCGCTCCGTAAGCCTCCAGAGCCCATACTTCCATTTCTCCAAGGCGCTGCCCACCGAACTGGGCCTTGCCGCCCAGGGGCTGCTGTGTCACCAGTGAATACGGACCGGTGGACCGGGCATGCATCTTGTCGTCCACCAGATGGTGCAGTTTCATCATGTAGATGTAACCGACGAAGACCTCGTTCTCGAAGGGAACGCCGGTTCTTCCGTCGAAGAGTTTGGCTTTTGAGTTAACCGGAAGTCCGGCCGCTTTGAGTTTGTTCTCTATCATTTCGTTGGTAGCCGACTGGAATACCGGGGTTGAATACCATTCCTTCAGTACTTTTCCGGCCCAGCCCAACTCGGTTTCGAGGATCTGTCCCAGATTCATCCTCGAAGGTACACCCAGTGGATTTAAACAGAGGTCCAGGGGAGTACCGTCTTCCATAAAGGGCATATCCTCTTCAGGTAATACCCGGGCTATGACGCCCTTATTCCCATGCCGACCCGCCATCTTATCACCTTCCCGGAGTTTTCTCTTTGTTGCCACCAGGACTTTGACGACTTCATCAACACCCGGAGATAGGTCATCCCCTTCCGATCGTTTGAGCCGCTGAACGTCGATAACGGTACCTTCTATACCGTGAGGAACTTTAAGGGAGGTGTCCCTTACTTCCTTTGCCTTTTCACCGAAAATCGAATTGAGAAGCTTGAACTCCGGGGTCGTCTCGGTTTCGGATTTCGGAGTAACCTTTCCGACGAGGATATATCCCGATCCGACCTTTGCTCCGATTCTGATAATGCCCTCTTCATCCAGTTGCTCAAGGGTTTTTTCATTGGTATTCGGTATATCCCGGGTCAGTTTTTCAGGTCCGAGCTTTGTCTCCCGGACTTCGACACTGAATTCCTTGATATGGATGGAGGTATAGATATCCTCCTTGACCACCTTCTCGGAGATCAGGATGGCGTCCTCATAGTTGTAACCGTTCCAGGGCACGAACCCGACCAGCACATTACGCCCCAGGGCCAATTCTCCGTTATACGTCGCCGGTCCGTCCGCCAGGACGTCGCCGGCCTTAACTTTCCGGTCCAGGGAGACGATGGGCTTCTGATTGAAGCACGTGTCCTGGTTTGTCCGCTGGAATTTTATGAGGGGATACACATCCAGGTCTTTGCTGTTTTTAGCGTCGTCCGGCTTTACAACGATTTCTTCCGATGTAACTCTCTCAACAACCCCGTCACGCCGGGCCTTTAACAGCACCCCGGAATCATACGCCGTTTTCGCCTCCATGCCCGTACCGACAATGGGAGGTTCCGGGAAAACGAGGGGTACGGCCTGCCTCTGCATGTTCGAGCCCATGAGAGCACGGTTCGCGTCGTCGTGTTCCAGGAAGGGAATCAGCGATGTGGCAACGGAAATTACCTGTTTGGGTGATATATCCATATACTGGATATTCGATGGGTCTTTGGTTGTATAATCGCCGCCCTTTCGAACCGAGACCAGATCGCCGGTAAATTTGCCTTCTTTGTCAAGGGCGGCGTTTGCCTGGGCTATAAAGTATTTTTCTTCGTCTATCGCCGACAGATACTCGATATCCCTGGTGGCGACACCGTTTTTCACCTTTCTATAGGGTGTTTCGAGAAAACCGTACTCATTCACCCGGGTATAATTCGCCAGAGAAACAATGAGTCCGATGTTCGGTCCCTCCGGAGTCTCGATGGGACACATACGGCCGTAATGGGTATAGTGAACGTCGCGGACCTCGAACCCCGCCCGGTCCCTGGACAAGCCCCCGGGACCGAGGGCGTTCAGTCTCCGCTTGTGGGTGAGTTCCGAGAGTGGATTCACCTGGTCCATGAACTGAGAGAGCTGGCTGGAACCGAAGAACTCCTTGACCGCCGCCACGATAGGCTTGATGGAGATCAGGTCCTGGGGTTTAACCGTATCTGTTTCCTTCAGGGACATCCTCTCCTTGGCGATTCTCTCCATCCGGGAAAATGCCGTCTTCAGCTGATTTGCCAGGAGTTCGCCCACCGATCTTACCCGGCGATTCCCCAGGTGGTCGATGTCGTCCACGTAGGCTTCTCCGATGTAGACTTTGATCAGGTACAGCATGGTATTGATAATATCCGGGGACGACAGGGTCTGTTCGTTCATAGGGGGATCGTAATCGAATTTCTTGTTCAGCTTGTAGCGCCCTACCTTGCCCAGATCGTATCTTCTACTCGAGAAGAACATACTCATCAGGTCCCTTTCGGCACTTTCGATGGTAATGGGTTCTCCCGGCATAATTATCGAATAAACGGAGACAATCGCGTCATCCCGGGTGGGTTCATCAATATCCGGATCTTCCCGGGTGAATTTGATCTCTTCCCGCTCAAAACAATTGAGAATTATTTCAGAGTGAAGCGATTCGGGATGGGTTTCATCAATAATTTCCACGCTGGTTATTCCGGAATGGAGAAGCTCATCGACATCGTGGGGATGGATTTTATCTCCGGCCTTATACATTTTTTTGTGTTCACCCTCAGCATCGGAAAAGACGGCTTTGGCAAAGACCTTACCCACCAGGGCTTCCTTTTCTTCCCGGGACTCTTTTACTTCTATTGATTTTGTTTTATAGAATGTATCAATAATCTTTTCCCGGGTGTCGTACCCCAGGGCTCTCAGGAAGAGGGTACCGAGTATTCGCTTTTTTCTGTCGATCTTGGCGTAGATCAATTCCCGCTTCTGGTCTATCTCGAATTCCAGCCACGATCCACGGTAAGGAATAATCCGGGAGGAGTAGACCCCCTTGTCGTGGGAAAAAATAACACCGGGAGATCTGTGGATCTGACTGACAACCACACGCTCCGCGCCGTTGATAATAAAGGTGCCCCGCTCGGTCATAAGGGGGATATCACCGATATATATGTCCTTCTGCCGAATCTCCCCGGTATCCTGAAAGATAAGATTGATACGGGCTTTAATGGGGACCGCGTAACTGATACCCTTCTGTTTGCACTCCGATTCCGACAATTTTATATTTTCTTCATCCAGGGTATACTGATCGTATTCCAGTATCATATCTCCGTTGGGACTTTCCACCGGAAATACCGACTGGAACACCTCTTCCAACCCCTGCCGTAAAAGCGGTTCTCCCCTCTTGAGGCGTTCCCTCTGGAGAAAACGCTCGTACGAAGACAACTGGATATCCACAAGGTTTGGAAGATCCATCACCTCAATATATTCGTGTCCTATATATACCCTTTTGACGGCTTCACCCGTTTCAAGCATTACAAGCCCCCCCTTGAAACATAGAGAGACCACCGAGAGTTATTATCCCGGTGGTTCAATGAGTAGTGTTTGCACCGTGTCATTAAAATCAGCTTATTTGACTTCAACAACAGCGCCCGCAGCCTCGAGTTTCTCCTTCATGGTGTTGGCTTCTTCCTTGGAAAGGCCTTCTTTCAGCGTCTTCCCGCCCTCTTCGACGAGTTCTTTTGCTTCCTTGAGGCCGAGTCCGGTAATTGTCCGTACTTCCTTGATAACTGGGATCTTCTTTCCGTCGTCGAAGCCCTTCAGGATAACGTCGAACTCGGTCTTCTCCTCTTCAGCCGCACCTGCGTCAGCCGCTCCGGCGACTGCGCCCGGCGCGGCCACGGCAACCGGGGCTGCAGCCGTTACACCAAATTTTTCTTCCATTGCCGAAATGAGTTCGCTCACCTCGAGGACCGTCATATTTGCAATGGCGTCGAGGATTTCTTCTTTCTTGAGTGTAGCCATATTATCTTCTCCTTTTAATTCCGTTTCGCCGACAATAGCATGCGCTACCAATTAGGAAGACTAATGCCGGACGTTTTATGCCGACGCCTTCTGATCCGCCACAGCCTGGAGCGTACGCACCAGTTTCTGGGGCACGGCGTTCAATACGTATACAAAATTCTGCAGCGGGGCTCTCATCGTCCCCATGAGGGAAGCGATAAGTTCATCCCGTGAGGGAAGCTTGGAATATTCTTCCACCTGTTGAGCGGAAAACACATTTCCGTTGATGATACCGCCCTTTACCGATACCGGGGTTTCCTTTGCCGCTTGGAAAAGGAGTTTTGCCACGGGACCCGATTCGGAACCCGTCAGCACAACCGCCGTGGGTCCGATGAGCTGCTCGCCCACATCGGGCATGCCCAGTTGTTCGAGGGCCAGTTTGGCAAACCTGTTTTTAATAACCCGGTAAACCGCGCCGTTCTCCCTCAGGGTATTCCTCAGGGAGGTAATCTGCTCCACCGTCATACCGCGATAATCGGTAAATATATAATCGTCTACCTGCCTGAACTGCTCTTTAAGAGCATCCACCGCATCTATCTTTTCCTGTTGTATTTTCAATGTTTTTTCACCCATGATGTCTACCTCTTATCCTGCCTGTTGCTTGAAGGCTACACGAACACCAGGACCCATGGTCGATGAAAGCGCTACAGACCGTATAAAATCGCCCTTGGTATCCGCCGGCTTCTTTCGTTCGAGCTCCGACATGATTGTACGGATATTTTCCATAATTTTATCCGTTTCCATGGAGATCTTTCCAACGGAGAAGTGAACAACCCCCGTTTTATCCGAACGGTATTCAACCCGGCCCTGGCGCAGTTCATCTATGGCAGCCTGAATATCAAACGTTACAGTCCTGGTCTTCGGGTTCGGCATTAGTCCGCGCCGGCCGAGGATAGGACCGAGACGACCTACGTCTTTCATCATGTCCGGAGTAGCCACGGCTACATCAAAATCCAACCAGCCGTCCCTGATTTTTTCGATGAGGTCGTTATCGCCCACGTAGGTTGCCCCCGCTTCTCTGGCCTCTTCGGCCTTTTCTCCCTTGGCAAAGACCAGGATTTTCTTCTCACCGCTGAACTGGTTGGGGAGCACCACCGTGTCCCGGACCGTCTGGCTTTTCTTGAGGTTTAACCGAACCGAGAGCTCCAGGGTTTCGTCGAATTTGGCAAAGGCCATGCTCTTGACCATGTCTACAGCCTTTTCGTAGGGATACTGTTCCTGCCGGTCATAGGTGGCAACTGCATTTTTGTAGTTCTTTCCGTGTTTCACTACTTCACCTCCGCCTCTATACCCATACTGCGTGCCGTGCCGGCGATAATCTTGATGGCGGCATCAATGTCGTTGGCATTGAGGTCGGGCATTTTCAGCTCGGCAATTTCCTTGAGCTGTGCACCGGATATTTTTGCCACCTTTACCTTGTTCGGCTCGGCTGATCCGCTTTCGATACCGCAGGCTTTCCGGAGAAGAACCGCGGCAGGCGGGGTTTTCGTGATAAACGTAAAACTCTTGTCGGCGTACACGGTGATAACCACCGGTATCGTCAACCCGGGCTCCATGCTCTTCGTCCGGTCGTTGAACTGTTGGACGAATTGCGGAGCACTGACTCCATGGGGACCCAGAGCCGGGCCCACCGGAGGGGCCGGAGTTGCTTTTCCGGCCGGAACCTGCAATTTAATAATTGCGGCTACCTTTTTTTTCGCCATAATCTACACTCCATCGTGGTACTGACGCTCTCTATACAGGAAAGCTCCCACCCGCGGGGACTCTCCCCGCGCATGGCTATATTATTATATTTTTTCAACTTGCAGAAAATTCACCTCTACCGGTGTCGACCGGCCGAATATGCCTACCATTACCCTCAGGCGTCCCTTCTCCATATTTACCTCCTCCACCGTACCGGTAAAGGTATCAAAGGGACCATCGATTATACGTACCGACTCACCCACGGAGAAGGACTGCTTGGGTCTCATAATCTTCTCGGTCCGTATTTCCCCGGCCTTCTGGAGAATGGCCCGGGCTTCTTCCTGTGAAATAGGCTGGGGTTTTACTCCGCCCATGGCTCCCACGAATCCGGTTACCCCCTGAATGCGCCGAATGTTGGAACAGACCGTTTTCCAGCCCTTATCCGGCAGGTCCATCTCCAGGAGTATATATCCCGGGAGAAATTTTTTGGTCGAAACCCGCCGTTTACCATCACGAACTTCCACCACCTCCTCTGAGGGTACCTTGATATCGAACAGGATACCGCCGAGTTCAGGAGATTCCATCATTTTTCGTATGTGTTTTTCCACCTTATTCTCATACCCGGAATAGGTGTGAACAACATACCAGCCTTTCGCCATGTCAGCTCAATCCTTATACTGCCGCTTTACGCGCGGATAGTCTCGCGGCTTCTTTAGAACAGCAGATCCAGGCCCGCTATGAGCAGGAAGTCGACGAGCCCCAGTATAACCGCGAAAATGAGTGTGGAAACAATAACAACTTTGGTTGAAGAGACCACTTCGCTTTTGCTCGGCCAAACAACCTTCTTCAATTCAGCAAAACTGTTCTTGAAGAACTGTATTATCTTTTTCATCTATAGATACTCCCGAAAACTATTACAGGCCAGGTAGGATTCGAACCTACGACATCCGGTTTTGGAGACCGGCGCTCTAACCAGCTGAGCCACTGGCCTATCTATATGGAGCTTATTTTATCTTAGTTTCCTTGTGAAGGGTATGCTTCCGGTCGAACTTGCAATATTTCTTTAGTTCGAGCTTGCCCTGTATATTTTTTCGGTTTTTGGAGGTTGTATAATTCCTACGTCCACATTCCGAACATTTCAAGGCAATAAGCTCGATCGAACCCTTCTTGTTCTTTGCCATAAGATGAACTCCTGTTCTCTCTTGTAATCTATCCTTCCACTCAATTCAGGCTACGAAAAGCCCTCGATCGGACTTGAACCGATGACCCCCTCCTTACCATGGAGGTGCTCTGCCGGCTGAGCTACAAGGGCGTACCGTATGCGGTTCGTGCAAAATAACAGAGACCGTATCTTTTGTCAATAGAAGCAGCTTAAAAATAATCCATTCCGGTAGGCAAGAAGTGTACCATGAAAGAGTAATTACATGCAAGTAATTACCCCGTTTTATTATGATGGATTCTCCCGCCTCGCCAGGTGGGGGACAAAACCCAGCAATCCCTTCATGGCTTTATCTATACGCTCTTCTTCAGCCTTTCGTCGGCGTACCGAATCCCGAAGTGTCCTACGGACACGGCCGAGGGCAAGGTTTCCCGGCATACCTGCAACAGTCCGTCGTCGTATAGCCTCGTCCGCATCCATGGAACCGAGGGCTTCTAGGTTGCCGCCGACTTCCCTGTAGGCGTCACGGAAGCTCATGCCCTTTGCAACCATTTCAAGGGCGGCGTCGGTGGCGTACATTTCCGGCGTACACCCTTTCCGGAGGGCATCTTCCCGCACCCGTAGGTCTGCCAGCGCGGTTTTCATAACCTTAAGGCAGTCTTCTACCAGAGAAAGACCCTGCAGGAAGGGACCCTTGGTCTCCTGGAAATCGCGATTGTACCCTGAAGGAAGCGCCCTCACGATGTTTTTAACCGTGGAAGCAAGGCCGCCTAGGACGCCCGCCCTGGCACGGACGAGTTCCAGGAGATCCGGGTTCTTCTTCTGCGGCATAATGCTCGAGCCGGTGCATAACTCCTTAGGAAGTTCAAAATACCCGATTTCCGGCAACGAGAATAGTATCATATCCTGGGACATCTTTCCCAGGGTTATCATAACCCCTTCCAGCGTATCCAGGATGGCGGACTCGAACTTTCCCCGGGAGTTGTTTACATACAACACGTTATTCTGCACCCGTCGAAAACCCAGGAGACCCGCCGTAAGGGATCTGTCCAGGGGCAGGGGAACACCGTAGCTTGCGGCCGCTCCCAGGGGGTTCTGATTGTAGAGCTCGTAGACACTCCAGAGGAGCCCGGAGGTATCCGCCAGATCTTCCGCAAACGAGGCCGCCCAGAGACCCACCGTAGAAGGCATGGCAATCTGCAGGTGGGTCCGTCCGGGCATGGGAACCTGCGCGTGGTTTTCCGCAAAATCAATGAGAGTTTCCGTGAGGTCTTCGAGCTCTCCGAGGATCGAGAGGAGCATCTCCCTACCGTAGAGCCGTAGGGCGGCCAGGACCTGGTCGTTTCGGGAACGGCCCGTATGTATCTTTTTACCCGCTTCTCCCAGTTCACTCACCAGGCGGTTTTCGATGGCCGTATGGCAATCCTCGTCTTCCCGGGTTACCGAAAAACGGCCATCGGCATGGTCTTTCATAATTTCTACAAGACCGTCCTTCAAGGCGTCGAATTCGCCGTCGGTGAGAAGATGTATGCTGTTGAGCATTCTCGCATGGGCCACACTTGCCGCGCAATCAGCGGCAACCAGACGATTATCCAGGCGGTAATCTTCTCCGGTGGTGAACCTCTCTATCAGACCGTCTATGTCGTATCCCTTATCCCAGAGTTTTGCCACAATCGTACCTCCGCCTCAAGGAGTATACACGTTTTCAACCGCCGTTTTCTACACCGACAGCTCGATCCCGTCTTTCCCGGTAGAGACCTTGACCGAACTTCCCTCTGTAACCTTGCCCTCCAACATCATTCTGGCAAGGGGATTTTCCAGCATACTCTGAATGGTACGCTTTATCGGCCTGGCACCGAAATTAGGGTCGAACCCGGCATCGGCCAATAGTTCTAAGGCCTTTTCATCTATATTAAGGGTGATTTTCCGTGCGGAAAGCCGCTTCTTGAGACGTTGGAGCTGAATTTCGACGATTTCGAGTATCTGCTTACGATCCAGCCTGTTGAAAATGATAACTTCATCGAGCCGATTGAGAAACTCCGGTTTGAAAGTGGACTTCATAAGGGCGGATATCTTATCGCGTACATCATCCAAAGACTCCGCCTGCAGTATGAGGTCACTGCCGAGGTTGCTTGTCATGATGACTATGGAATGTTTGAAATCCACCACCCTTCCCTGGCTGTCGGTCAACCGACCTTCATCCAGGAGTTGCAGCAGGATATTGAATACATCCGGATGGGCTTTTTCAATCTCGTCGAAGAGAATAACCGAATATGGCCGGCGCCGAACTGCTTCAGTGAGCTGACCTCCTTCGTCATAGCCGACATAACCGGGAGGTGCGCCTATAAGTCTGGATACGGAAAATTTTTCCATATACTCACTCATGTCGATGCGGGTGAGGGCTTTTTCATCATTGAACAGAAAATCTGCCAGTGTTTTCGCGAGTTCCGTCTTTCCTACCCCCGTGGGCCCCAGAAAGACAAAACTGCCCAGGGGTTTGTTTTCATCGGAAAGTCCGGTTCGGTTCCGGCGGATGGCGTCCGACACGGCTTCAATCGCCCTCTTCTGGCCGACAACCCGCCTGGATAGAATATCCTCCAGTTTTAAAAACTTCTCCATTTCGGAAGCAAGCATCTTGGAAACAGGGATGCCCGTCCAGCTGGAAACCACGTTGGCGATGTCCTCCTCGGAGACCTCTTCCCTGAGAAGCTGCTTGTCCCCCTGGATCTTCCGGAGTTCCGCACTCCGCGTTTCTATGAGCGCCTTGGCTTGAGGGAGCTTTCCATGTTTGATCTCCGCGGCCTTTGCCAGGTCACCCTCCCGTTCATAGCGGATTTCATCCGCCTTTAATTCTTCCAGCTGCTGTTTGAGCGACCTTATCTCGCTGATAATATTTTTCTCGTTCTGCCATTGCAGCTGCATGGCGTCCCGCTTGTTTCCCAGATCGGCGAGTTCTTTTTCCAGCTTGGAAATTCTGTCCCGGGATGCCTTGTCCTCTTCCCGCGAGAGGGCTTGCTTTTCGATGTTGAGCTGTAAAATTCGCCGCTCTATGGAATCCAGTTCCACCGGCTGGCTCTCTATTTCCATCTTGAGACGACTGGCCGCCTCATCTACCAGGTCTATGGCCTTGTCCGGAAGAAACCTGGCTGTAATATACCGGTCCGAAAGGCTCGCCGCCGCTATAAGTGCCTCATCTTTGATACGCACACCATGGTGAACCTCGTAGCGGTCCTTGATTCCCCTGAGTATAGCCACCGTATCCTCAACCGAGGGTTCACCGGTGTACACCTGCTGAAACCTCCTCTCCAGGGCTGCGTCTTTTTCTATGTGCTTACGGTATTCGTCCAGGGTGGTGGCTCCGATGGTATGGAGCTCTCCCCGGGCTAAGGCCGGCTTGAGGAGGTTGGAGGCGTCCGTAGCTCCTTCAGCGGCTCCGGCACCCACCAGGGTGTGGAGTTCGTCGATGAAGAGGATAATCTTGCCCTCGGATTTCACGATCTCCTGGATAACGGCCTTCATCCTCTCCTCGAATTCTCCCCTGAATTTTGCTCCGGCCACCAGTGCACCCAGGTCGAGGGCGAGAATCTTCTTGTCCTTCAGGGAATCGGGTACGTCCCCCGAAACAATGCGCCGGGCCAGGCCTTCGGCTATGGCCGTCTTTCCGACGCCGGGTTCGCCTATCAGGACGGGGTTGTTCTTCGTTCGCCGGGACAGGACCTGCATGACCCTTCGTATCTCGTTGTCCCTGCCTATAACCGGGTCGAGCTTTTCCCGCCTGGCCAGGGCGGTGAGATCACGGCAGTATTTATCCAGGACTCGGTACTTGCCTTCCGGATTCTGATCGGTGACTCGCTGGCTGCCGCGGATTTCAACCAGGGCTTTAAGAATTCCGTCCCTGGTTACTCCATGACTCTTCAGCAGGTCGGCCGCCGCATTTTTCCCGTTCATGATGGCCAGCAGGAGATGCTCCGTGCTGATGTACTCGTCCTTGAGACCGTCCGCCTCCTTCTCGGCCCGGTGAAACACCCCGGCCAGTTCCGGAGACATCTGCATCTGGGCCGCGTCTCCGTAAATCCTGGGTTTCTTGTTGATTACTGCCTCGAGCTCCGATGCCACCTCTCGGCGGTCGGCGCCCAGCCTGTCCATAAGCGGGGGGATAACACCGTCATCCTGCTCCAGCATGGCCAGAAGCAAATGTTCTATATCGATCAGAGACTGATTATGGTCCCGGGTCAAAGAGTCGGAACGCTGAACCGCCTCCTGTGCTTTAATGGTAAACCTGTCGTATCTCATAGATTTCTCCTGTTGTCTTCTATTAATAAAGGGGTTATACATAAGATACTTATGAAACCGTTGATGCGGCAACTTGGTATTATTACAGGATCTTCATATTCAAACCCGGGAAACGGGTATAATCCCGGTCGCAGGTGACCCAGGTACACCCCGATTCCACGGCCAGGGCGGCGAAATACGCGTCCGGGAAAAGATTCCCCGCCGGTTTTGTCGCGTGGCAAATATGGGAAAAGATACTCCAGTGGGAGGGGCCTGGAAGAACCGCATGCCCCGCCGGGTGTCCTGTAACGGAGGCCGTAAAGGCCCTAGCCGTATCGAAATCGGTGGGAACAGTAAAGATCCTAGGATGGGTTACTATCCTCAGGAATCCGCTTAATACAAGCGGGGAATAGGCAAACGGCGCCCCATTATTCAGAGTCTCTAGAACAAACCCGGATATCTCCGCGTGTCGGCGAGAATCTTCCCGGTGGGCGTGGACCCAGACATTTACATCGAAGAGGTACATCTATTCTTCCATTACATCGAGGAGTGATGACGTGTCGTCCAGATCGACCCCGGGGCACAGCCCACCGCCCTTGAAGGTGACAAGCTCGAAACCCGATCTCCCGTTTTCTACCGGCGGATTACCGTAGAGCTTATCCTCCACTGCCTTTTCGATGAAGGCTGTAAGGCTGAGCCCCTCTTTTGCCGCGGTTATCTTTGCTTCCCGAAGAATACGGTCGTTCATACGAATGGTGGTTCTCATACTGTTAAGTATAGTATTTTGACATAATTATGTCAAATATCAAGACACTTTTATGTCATAACTGGGCATATTCTAAAAGACAACTTTCAAGCATCGGTCTCGGTCGGGTTTTCCCGCATGTATTCATGCTCCTCCCAGACGTCGGCGATAAGATGCTTCACCGTCCAGTCCATATTTGTGGGGGTGGAGGTGCAGAAAGCTAAATCTTTATAGCGTTCATTGCCCAGGGCGGTCCGGATAGCACCCAGTATTCCCCGGAGTTCTTCGGCATTGCAGCCGTGGAACAGGATAACTTTTGGTTCTCTATCCGACATAGTCGGCCTCCCTGCAGAAGAATATATACATACTCTCACAGCCGGTGCAAATGTGCAAGCTATTTCGAACCGTGCTTTCACCCCATACTTGATAAAGCGGCACCGCTATAGTAACCTACCCTGCATGGTGTACCTGTTTATCAATATTTTACTGGCTGCCGTGCCCTCGCTCATGCTGGTACGCTATTTCTATAAAAAGGATAAACGTAAACCCGAACCGATAAACCGGGTTACCCGCGTCTTTGTATACGGTTTTCTTTCGGTTATTCCCGCTATTATCGTGGAAATGGTTCTGGAAGCCGCGGGGCCTCCCTTTGTCGGACTCCCCATGATTATATTCAGGGCCTTTGTTGTCGCCGCCCTGGTGGAAGAGAGTATAAAGCTCGGTGTCGTTAAAATTTTCATATTTCATAGAAGAGAATTCGACGAAGTGACCGACGGTATCGTCTACACCATCACCGCGAGCCTCGGATTCGCCTTCTTTGAGAACATCATGTACGGATTCGGCGATCCGATGGTTATTCTTATCCGCGCTTTTACCGCCGTACCTCTCCATGCCATCGCTTCAGGAATCATGGGCTATTATATCGGCCTTTCCCGTTTCGGCGACCCGGCCATTGCCGGCAGGGGTTTGCTCATAGCAGTTCTTATTCACGGTTTTTATGACTTCTTTCTCTTTGCCGGCCCCGGTTTTGCCTTTCTGGTTATTCCTCTGCTCGTCATCTCAGGTATATCTCTATTAAAGATTTACAAAAAGGCCATGGATAATGACGCTGCCGAGAGGCGAAGCTGAGATCAAGTTGTTGAGCAGGAGATTTAAGTTGGTTGACTAAATAACTATTACGAAAATAGCCGCACCGGAATAGCCGCACAGGGCTATTTTCATCGTTTCGGTGGCCGCGCGGCGGCATGAGCAACTAATTCCATATAAAGTATACAATTAAACTACAGAAACTCCGATATTCGTCGGGAATCCGACCTTGCAAGTCAAAAGACAAGGTGTTATCATTAGAAAATGGGAGGAGTTATGAAAAAAATAGTATGGATTGTTTTTCTACTCTTCCTGACCAGTAGCCTACTATTCACGGAGGAGGATACTATGAAAATAACAAGCACTGCCTTCGAAGAAGGGGGAATGATACCGGTAAAGTATTCCTGCAAAGGATCTGATATTTCACCACCGTTAGAGTGGTCCGGAGCTCCGGAAAAAACTGTCTCGTTCGTTCTAATATGCGACGACCCGGATGCTCCCGTCGGCACCTGGGTACATTGGGTTTACTTCGACATTCCAGCAACCGTAAACAGCCTTCCCGAGGCCTTTCCGCCGGGTGAAAATCCGTCCACAGGGGGTACCCAGGGCAAGAATAGCTGGCGACGGAACGATTACGGGGGCCCCTGCCCGCCCGGAGGTATCCACCGATATTTCTTCAAGCTCTACGCCCTTGATGCTACGCTCAACCTGGGTCCCGGCGCCAATAAAGCCAAGGTCGTCAAGGCTATGAATGGACACATCCTGGCCGAAGCCCAGTTGATGGGGACGTTTAAAAAATAGGGATTCCTCCGGCAGAAGAAACGACGTCAGGGATATTTCCAAAACGAGGGAATTCCCCTTCTGCCGGAGCTCTCTAATAGTGTTAAAAGCCTTTTCCTCCGCATGTGCGTCGTTTATAAAGAGGTTAACGAGGAGATCCGGCAGGGCAAGATCTCGAGAACTTTAACCACCATGTTCTCCGGCAGGTTTGAGATAATACCTTTGTTTGATATATTTGCCGCCATCTCTTGGTGCCCTGTGACCCCCATAATACCTTCGATACTAGGGATATCCCGCCGGTATTCTTCTTCAGCAGTTACCCAGGATCACTCTTTTCTGTAGCTGCTCCAAGCACCATATCTTATAAAACAATCCCTTTTCTTCAAGACACGCCCGGGCTGCTTTATCCACCATGCTGAGGGATTCCGGATACTTTCAAGGATAAACGCCCGTAATTTCCAGCTTTCACATTTCTTTTACATTTAGACAACCTCAGGGAATAGTTTTTCCCGTATTATATATATATGAGATTCTTAAATTTCGGAATGAGGAGTGATCCATGAAACTGCATTTAATTTCACCGAGTAGAAACGCGCAACAAGGAAAAAAGAGGAAATTCGGCAGCGGCTTTTTCCGCGTCCCACCGTTGGGGCTGATGAACGTAGCTGCAATTACCCCTCCCGGATGGGAGGTTTCCATAACAGACGAAAATATCAACGAACTTCCTGACAATGACGATCCGGACCTGGTAGGAATATCCGTTATGACTGCTTCAGCCGACAGGGCGTACGAAATTGCAGATTCCTACCGGATAAGAGACATCCCCGTGGTCCTGGGAGGTGTACATGTCAGCTTTTTACACGAAGAAGCCCTGCGGCACGCAGACTCGATTGTACTCGGTGAAGCCGAAGGTATATGGACTAACTTGTTAAACGATTTTAAAAGGGGCGGTAAGGAAGCCCTCGTTCCTGTATATAAGGTGGATAAACTACCCGATCTCAAGGATTACCCAATTCCGTCTCCTGACCACAATGGAACGGCAGGAACATATGTTCTGGACAATCTTCTCAATATTACCCGGGGATGTCCACATAATTGCTCTTTTTGTTCCGTCACCAAGCTCCTTGGGAAAAAAATTCGTTACCGCCCTGTTCAGGACGTGGTAGATCATATCGCTTCTCGTCTGACCGCGAAAGAAAAACCTACACTGAAGGACCGTTTTTATATTTTCGTGGATGATAATATCATGGCAAACCGGGCATATGCAAAGGAACTTTTTAAAGCTTTGATTCCCCTCAATATACTGTGGATTAGCCAAACCTCGATCAACTCCGCCTATGATGAGGAAATGCTGGAATTAGCCGCCCGGAGCGGCTGCGTAGGTGTCTTTATAGGACTTGAGAGCATATCTCAGGATTCCCTGGATGAAATCAAGAAGACACAGAACCATCCCGAGTTTTACCGGCAAGGAGTCAAACGGTTTCAGAAAAAGGGAATCTTTGTCGAAGGTGCTTTTATTTTCGGTTTTGATCACGATGAACCTTCCGTCTTCCGAAGAACTGCAGATTTTGCCCGCCGTCTCGGTCTGGACGGAGTTCAATACACCATTCTCACTCCGCTTCCAGGAACGGATTTTTATAATGAAATCGAAGAAGAGAACCGGTTTATCGATCACAAATGGTCGCATTACGACATGATCCACCTCGTATTCAACCACCCGGCCATGACTACTGAAGAAATGGAAGCCGGACTTCACTATGCCTATAAAAGAACCTACAGCATTAGGGGGATTTTTACCCGGGCGTTACAGTCCCTCGGTGACCGCCGGTGGAAATTCTTTTTTATACTTCTGGCATTTAATTTTGGATACCGACGGAGTCTTAAGTATATGTGGAAAACCGCCGTCGATCCTTCACGTGGCAAATTCCGGCGAGCGAATTATTCGGCGAGGTCCGGCGAGGATCGACTGAGAAAAAAAGAACAATCCGCCTGAAAACGGGCCGCTCACGGATCTCATCAATACCGATTTTTACTCAATGGTGTTAAAGAATAAAGCCCTGCACGTATTTTTCTCCAGGATAAACACCACCCTCCTGTTCTTCCAGCGATTCTCTCTATCACTGAAGGGGTCTGCGGGATAAGCGCCACCAACACCTACAGTTGTAAACCAGCCGGGATCTATCCACCCCTTTTACCAGGGCTTCTTTGATCGCTTCCGCACGTTTTTTAGTGAGGGATATGAGCACTTCTTTCTGCTCCTCCGCCGCACGTTCCGGATCTTCCCAGTTAACGAGCACACCGTGAACTTCTATCCTAATATTGTAATAAGGATATTGTTTCAGCATCCGGGCGATCTCATCAAGGATTTTCCGATTTTTTTCTGCCTGGCCTTCGTAAAAAGATGAATATCCGCTGAAATAAGGGGCAAATAACAGACTGGGCACCTGTATCTTCAGTTTTCCGTCTTCATGTCAACGTTCATCATCAACGTGCTAATCGTTTTTTGTTAAACGCTCCGCTCCACCTCCCTGCAGGTCTTTCATCATCGCTTCAAAGATGGAAAGGAAGCCGCTGGTAAGGGCATGAGCGCAGATCTTTCTTCCTCGAGAAAGACGGAAAGCCTGCTCTCTCCGTTTTTCTTTTGACCGGGCGTTGAAATATTTAGGTTTTTGCCCCATCGCTTAGTTCAGTTCGTACAGCGAAAAAAACTCCCGGTGCCGCAGTGCCGCGATCCAGCTATCCTGGTCCCGGGAGTGAAAACCTTCGGTTTAGGTGTATAGGCTGTAGGAGAGGGCAGCGACGAATGCATAGTTTTCAAGGTAACGCCGTGCTTTGAAAGTTACTTGTACAGGAAATCAGGCATCGGCCGTGTCGCGGGTGTCCTCCGCTGCGTAAACCGTTTATCAAACTCTCCATCTGTCGTCCCTTCCGGTAGCGGCTTTGAAATGCCTAATTCGGCGGTACGCGCGAGTGTCTTCGCGACGGTGTTGCGTGAGCATGCACAGCTTACGGCGATTTTCCGTTGACTGATTCCCTGACAGTGAAATCTGAGAATTTCACGATACTTGGTCATGGTAATGACTTCCTTGCAATGAGTTTTACACCGCCTACGCGGTGCTCGGTCATTCTACAAGTGAAATTCTTACCTGGTTCTCATGCCCGGAACGGCGGCTCCCGTTATTCCGGAAGGGTGGCTCTCACCGACTGGAACGGTGGCTCAAGAGGCAATTCGTATACTTGAAAATACTCCAATATGTACTATAATGATTGATAAGCTTTTAAAGGCTGATAAATGAAGTATCGTAAAAGTATTGAAGTAAGGTATTCTCAAATAACCTTTTCTCTGAATTTTATTTCAGCCTTGAGTTTTGACATATTTCCCACCTTTCTGTTTAGAAGTGTTCTTGGGAATGAGCTAAAAAAAATGGCCTGTATTTTTCCCGAAAAACACTGTGCTTCCTGTAGTCTGAAAAATACCTGCGCCTACTCTCTGGTATTCGAGTCCCCAATATCCAAAGACAACAAAATATTGCCGGGCAGGAATTTTGCCGGACATCCCTTCGTTCTCTATTCACCGGTTCCTATTTGGCACACCGTTCATTCCATTGATCTGCACATAACGGTATTTGGAAAGGCTATCGAGTATATACCCTATATATACTATGCCCTAAAAAGAGCCGGTGAGAAAGGTATACTACGAGACAGGGTAAGATACACTATTGATGATGTGAGGGCTGGGAGTGACCAGATCACTGACGGGGCCGGTACGATAAATCCGGAATTTAAGGTCGAACTATGGAATTTCAATCAAGGCGAAGCGGGCACAGAAGGGCGAATTAAGATTAGATTCTTGACTCCTGCGAGAATGAAAATTAAGGGTTCCTACACTAACAATTTTTCTGTACAGGATTTTTTTAATACCTCCTGGAGAAGAGCATCCCAATTGGTTTCTCTTTATGGAAACAGTAATGACGGTTTTTCTTATTTTCCATCAGAAAATATAAAAATGCTTTCAAATGATACGAGGTGGGTGGACCTTGACCGTTGGTCCTCAAGACAGCGGAGAAATATGAAACTCGGCGGAATCATCGGAAATATTGAAATAGGCGGGAAATTTTCTGAAGGGGATTTTTCAATCCTCCGGTTTGACGAGATCTTTCACGTGGGAAAAAACACAGGTTTTGGTCTCGGCAAGATTAATATTGAAAGAATAAAGTAAGGAGGGACGGTTTTGGAGTTCAACATTTCAAGATACCGATACATGGACGAGCTGTCATACAGATGTGAAGTTATAACTCCCATGTTTGTTGCAGGGGCCGATCAGGAGACCGCGGAATTGAGAGAAGCCTCAACAAAGGGGTTGCTTCGTTTCTGGTGGCGGGCTACAGGTGAGTTTGACAGTCTAACGGACATGAAGAAAAAGGAGGATAAACTTTTTGGCAGTACAGAAAGTAAGTCGCTGGTAAAAATAAGATTAATGGACAATAATAATATGAAAACTAAAACAGAGTTACCAAAAGGTCGTAAATATACTGTCCGCGGTAAATCTGCAGACATTTTAGAATACCTTGCCTATGGTCATAAGAAAAAAGAGAAAAATATCACAATAACAAGACGCTATATAGATTCGGGCAATACTTTCTCCATCAGAATCATTCATCCTTCTGAATATAAAAAAGAAATTGAAAATGCGTTTTATGCTTTTTCAATGTTTGGAGGTATAGGGAGCAAAAGCAGAAATGGATTTGGTTGTTTTAAGGTCCTGGATGAAAGGGTTGGGATTGATAAGAATATCCTGGAACATACTGTTGAAGATTTTACAAGAGTGAGCCTGAAAAGGTGGGAATATAAAACAGAAAAAACTTATGATGATTGGGTCACTGCTTTATCAATAATAGGATTAAAATATCGTGATGCTAAAATTGGATTCAGCAGAGAAGAACGGGCAAAAATAGCATTACCGATAAAAGGCTACAATGGCCGGCAGGCTAAGCCATTTTTTCTCCATGTCTCAAAGACCTCCGACGGAAAATACCGCGGCAAAATCAATTTTTTCCCGACCAGTTCCATGATGGATAAGAAGAACCCGGAAGAGTATGACAATGTGTTTCGGGTTTTCATTGATACGATTAAAAAAACAGGGGAGATGAAATAATGTCGAAATTATTTAACGATCCTCAAACCTACTGGAATAATAAACTCGCGGCCTACCTTCATGATCCCTTTGATAAGGCATTTTTAATACAGGGCCATGAAGAGCGTGCGGAGATTCTTCTCAATGCCCTGGGGGTCCAGAAGCCTAATGAAGAGTTCTGGAAAACCTCGGACCATATCGCTTCGGGCTTTGACAGGGGTCAGCTTCCTTCTTACAGTTCCGATCCCAATAAGAATGGGGCAGTCGATTTCAGTATTGACCCTGTCCTTACCCATCCTACCGGGAGTGACGTGGAAGATGATGGGGCTGCAAGCTTGAAAATAGAACTGCCGGAAGCCCTGAAGGGAATTGACTCAAAGGAAAAGGCTCTGCGACTTAGCGAGGAGACCGCTGACTATATTTATAAGAAGTTGGGAAAGGACCCTGGTGATACCGGTTACTCAAATAAAGATATCTTCAGGAGGAATCTCGGTTCGCAAAAAGGAGCGGACCTTTTTGCCCAGGCAAGGTTTCTGTACACCCACCTTGTATTGAGGTTTAACCTTGCTCAAGACAATGTGCTCGGTATAGGCGGTTTATGGCACAGATTGCCGGCGGATACCAGATTTCCCGATCATTCCATCTGGCAGCACAACGGCCTCACTTCCGCCCTTTATTCGGCGGGCGAATTAGCAGGAGGAGAAGATAGTCATGGGAACCTGAATGTCGGACTCATGGTTTTTTCCATTACCCCCGTACAGTCCTTTATTTCAAAAGCGAGGAAGCTAAGAGACTTCTGGACCGGTTCGGTTCTGCTGTCGTGGCTGGCCTTCGAAGGGATTCTGTGGGTTGTGGAGAATCTCGGTCCCGACCATGTGGTCTACCCCTCTCTGGTGGATCAGCCTCTCATGAACAGGTATTTGAAAAAAGTGTGGGAAATCGACGAGGATCTCAAGGATGAGACTGATATCGCATCCTTTCCAAACAAGTTTGTCTGTGTGGTGCCTCTCAACAGACTGGAAGATATTAAAAAAGGTATAGAGGAGCGGGTTGACGAGAAATGGAAGGAGTCAGTGGAATTAAGCCGGGACTTTCTGCTTGGGAAGGCGGATCCTCAAAAAATCGATCCTGAGCATGTGAAAGAACTCTTTAGAAGACAGACCGAAGGTTTCTGGGATATTCAGTTCTCGGCGGTAAAATTGATTGGCGATTCAGATATCGGTGAGCTGAAGAAACTTTATCCTGAAGAAGTTTTTAAAAAAAACACCG
>CAYPIQ010000014.1:0-31544 GCA_964410865.1 uncultured Spirochaetales bacterium
TCGAGCTGACGGTCCGCTGGTACCTCGATCATCAGGACTGGGTCCGCGAGGTTGAATCGGGCGAGTACCGCAGGTGGATAGAGAAGAACTACGCAGATAGAGTCGAGTAAGGGGCTGGGCTTAAGGCTTAACGTACGGTGAAGCAGGACCGGGGCCGGAACGTGATCACCGTTGCTTACAACTATTGGGACCAACGATCTGGTAGAGAAATCGAGCTCTTTATGGTATAGTGTATTAGAGAAGCATGAAAAGAGGTGAAAATTAATATGGTTCAAAACTATGATAGCCTATTAAAAGAGGCATTAAACCTCTCGGAAACTGACAAAATACATCTTTTAAGCGATTTATTCGAACACATCATAAGTGCAGAACAGAAAGAACGAGAGCAGTTATGGGCGGAAGAGGCGGAAAGACGATTAGAAGAATATGATAAAGGGAATATTGATTCGGAAGATTGGAATAGTTTGAAAAGAAGGCTTTAGTTGTGACAGTCCGATTTCTAGTCCCTGCTTCAGAAGAGTTGATGCAGGCTATGCACTATTATGAACATCAACGTATCGGACTTGGTAGAGAGTTTTTGATAGAAATAGAACAAGTATTAGATCTTATAAGCCTATTTCCACTGTCATGGCCAATTTATAAGGGAGATCTAAGAAGAGCTCTAGTTAAAAGATTCCCCTTCGGCCTTTTTTACCGTGTAAGCCGGAAAGAAATAGTAGTTGCCGCTGTTATGGATCTACGGCGCGACCCTGATACTTTTGGGGGCTGTGACTGATAAGAGGTCGAAGGTTTACCGGTTTACTCAATAGTTTTCTGGTTGACCAGGACAGGCAGTCGAGAGTGAAATAGACAATAAAGGTAACTTACGCAGGCTTTGCTGCGGGATCTATGCCATATGTCCGATAGAATGGCGAAGCTGCCTTGCAATGCTGTACCTCGATGCCGATAGTCAATGAAATTCAGACTGAAAAACAATGACTTTCGGCATCGGACACAAGCGGTATGGGATATGTATACGGAAGCTGTAGACCTTTGGTTGGCTTCACATCTGTAGCCTGGCGTGAGGGCGCACAGCGTATACCCAGCAGGGGCAGGCCGCCACCCCGGAGGCTGGTTACTCACTTTGTTCGTTCGCCCATGCATCCGGGGGCACGCCCAACGCCCAAATTGATCGGGGTCGGAGGTTTGCCGGTTTACTTAATGTAGAACTTCCACCATTTATGCTGTACACTTTAAGTAGGAGATAAGTTTTGACTGAAGGGTTGATTAATCAAGAGACAATAGACTCAATTGTAAAGCGATTGATTAGAGTATATGAGCCTGAATCAATTTATCTTTATGGATCTTACGCATGGGGAAATCCAACCGAGTATAGTGATATCGATTTATGTGTATTATTGGAGTATTCGGAACAAAGACAAGCTTAAAGAATACGAGCAGGTTTACGTGAACTGAGAGGAACTGGATACCCTGTTGACATACTAGTGCTTACTAAAGGTGAAATCGAAGAGCATAGAAACCACCCTTCAACCCTTATCTATAAAGTTTTGAACAAAGGAAAAAAATTATATGAAGCCGCATAAAGAGTGGCTCTTTAAGGCTGAACATGACCTGAAATCGGCCGAACTACTGTTACAGTCGGTTGAACCACTTTATGATATCATCGTGTATCATACACAACAGTGTGCGGAAAAAGCATTGAAAGCGTATCTAACCAGCCGCATGGTTGAATAGCTTCATATACAGATTGTTCAGTAGTTGGTCTATCGGGACCTGAAGCAATGCAGCCCGGTAAGTTCGGAACAAAAGCGCTATAACCTGTGTTCGTTTTTTCAAAGACCACTAGATACTTATACATGCTGGATTACTCCTTAATATCTGCCTGTATTAAGATGCAGGTATACATCAAAAACAATATAAATCTTATTACCGCTAACTTTCAAAAAGATTTCCCTTTGCAGTCTAATACGAAAATAGCCGCACCCGCCTATTTTCATCGTTTCGGTTGCCGCGCGGCGGCATGAGCAACTATTACGAAAATAGCCGCACCGGGCTGTTTTCATCGTTTCAGCTCCGTCGTAGACAATGAGCCCCTTTTCCGTTTCGTTTCCCGGAAGCTTCAACCACCAGGTCAGTCCGGTAGTGAAGTCTGGGTGGTAGGTAGCCGCCGATTTTATCTCGATAGGCAGTAGCTTCGGCCCCTCCTCAATCAGCAGGTCGACTTCCCGCCCGGTTTTATCGCGCCGGTAGGAGAAGCCGGCCCGGTGTCCGCTATGGACGGCCCGTTTGTAGAGCTCCGCCGCAACAAAGCTTTCGAAGATGTTTCCGCCGTGTCTGTCTGTGCAAGCGCCTGCGAGTTCGCCTGTCGATAGAGCTCATTCACCGTCAGTGGGAAGAGGCGGAAGTTGACAATTCGTCCGGCCGGACTTTGAGTGATGTTTTCCATCAGGATAAACTGGTGGGAGCCGGTGAGAATGTAGTGCCGGTTTTTATGCGGATCATCAAGGTATTCCTGCAGGTAACTGAAAAGCCCGAGGGCGCGCTGCACCTCGTCGAGCACCGCCCGCCTTCAGATGTCGTTCAAGAACTGCCGAGGGTCTTCCTGGGCGCGTCGTCGAGTATCCATACTCTCCAGTGAGTAGTAGGGGTATCCGGAGAAAAGTCGGCGAACAAGGGTTGTTTTCCCGCTTTGACGCGGACCTGTCACGGCTACGGCGGGATATTGATCGGCGTGCTTGATAAATCATTGATTCAAAAGTTTATTTGCCGGTTCTCATATTTGAAGGGCCTTGACTACTTCCCGGACGGCATCTTTATCCAGCAAAGCGCCCTGTACGTACTTCTTGAGGACCATGGCGGCCAGTGTCTGATAGGGGATACCTGCTGCCTGGGCCTTGGCCTTGAGAGCGTTTATGGTCGATTCCTCCATGCGCATGGTGACGTTCTTGCGGACCGATTCAGGCTTGCGAAATTCAGCCGGAAAGGCGTCTCTCTCAGCCTCCGATAACGGTTGAAGGGCGTCGGCATTGGCCTCGATGTCTTCGATCAAGGATTTCTCTTCGTCGTCCAGGTACCTGAATCCAGGATCACCGGGGAAAGAAGTCTTTGCCATATCACTCACCTCCGTTGAATCGCTTATTCAGCTTACGGCTCTTGTATGCCGTCTTGAGTAAATACCCGTCATCAGTTGGAACGGCCGGGACCGCGTATACATACTCGTCAATCAGAATCATGAAGATAACCTGGCCGGGATGTTTGGGATTCAGCGCGACTTCCAGGACTTCTCCCGCCTGGATGGATTCAGCCGGGGCCTCAAAATCCAAACCACGCTTGCGCTTGAGGATTTCGTTCTTCCCGACGCTCCAGCTGATTTCCATATCGACAATATATTGCAATTACAATACTTTGTAAGTAATTGGCCGCGTCTACGTAATCGGACCTCGTGGACAATCCACCTTGAGATTCCGACGAATCTGTATTGCCGGCAGGGCCCGGCATAGGCCTAAACTATCCGAGTTGTCAGACAGCCTCAATTGTTGGGTCAATAAACTTTTGAAAAGCTTCCACAAAATCTTTCCCCGACGAGTATGTATTCGAAATATGCATTCAGCGGTGAAAAATGTTATAATAACACCAGGTGGTGATATATGTCCTCGTTTTTAGTTGAAATAAAGAAGATGAGTCTTGAAGAGAAGCTTAAAACAGTGGAATTGCCCTGGGATGAACTTAGAGAAAATCCGGATAATGTGGACTTCCCTGAATGGTGCCTATGCAGATAATCTGAGGCATCTTCTCAATAAGCTTGACGGAAGTTACCTTAAAAGCACCAGGAGTTTGAGCGGTGCCCGACCATTGGACAGTAAGGCTCGACCTTTTCGATACTCGTGATTTAGAATCGGCCCTGGAGCGCATAAAAGATACTTTGCGGTAAAACCGGGACGGTTTAAGGGGGGGTTTAAGGGGTGATTACATTAATGAAAAGATATTATTTTATAATTATAATTATATTGATAGCCAGTCTTGTTCTTCATGCTCAAAACCCCCGTACAATCCTTCCCCTTTCCTCGCCTGTCTACACCATGGTAGACAGCCTATGTTACGAGGCGGGAAAAGCGCAGCCGGATACCGCGCGGCCATGGTCGTACGGAGAACTGGAGGCGGTTCTCTCCAACATCAATTATTCAGCCCTCTCTAAAGCGGGAAAGGAAGCCTATACCTATATCCGCCATACCCTCTCATGGGACAATACCCTTGTATCTGACGGCGCGTTTTCTTTTGATTCTTCCCTTATATTGAGCCCCGAGGGTTTCTATCACTTCGAGCTTGAAGATTCACTGGATGAGGCAGCTCAAAGCTACCAATGGCAGCACGGGTACGAGGAACGCCGGTCTATTCTCAAGGTACCCCTCGAGTTCTGGTACGGAGAAAAACTCTACATGACCTCCGTCCTGGAAGCCAAGGAGGAATACCGTACCGTAACGAGCCCCGACACGCCGGATGTGGCACAAAATTATTTTAACCTGATCTTTGACGACCCTAATCCGCGTATCGATCTCTACTTTCCTTTCCGGGCAGTTCTTTCAACCGGGGGTCTCTGGTGGGATATCTTCTTCGGTCGGGACGATCTTTCATGGGGCAACGGCCAGTCGGGAAACCTACTTCTTTCAGATTACAGTGACTTTCACGATTTTTTAATGGTAAAGCTCCGGTCCGATAGCTTTACTTTTACCAATGTCTATACCGTCATGGATCGCTTTCTCCCCGACGGCACTAACATCATCTACTCGGCCTTTCTTGGACACAGGCTTGATGCTTTCTTTTTTAGCGGGCGTGTCGGCCTTACCGTTACCGAGTCGGTTGTTTTTGCCAACACGGCGGGGTCCGTAACCTTGAACTTTGTACCCGAACTTATTCGTGACCTCAATTTTCTCATGGTTTTTCACAACTGGATGATCCCGGAACGGACTAATTCACTCATGACGGTAGAGGTTACCGTAAACCCGTGGAAATACTTTAACATCTACGGCCAGTTGGCCATGGACGAGTTTGCAACCGGATATGAAGAGGAACGTGATGGCGGCGGCGGACCTCCTATTTTCGGTTACTTGGCGGGTCTGAAAGGGGTATATCCCCTGGGTAACGGGTATCTCTCCGCCGTTGGAGAGTGGGTCCTGACGAACCCCTGGCTTTATAACCGTAGAGCTGCTCCGTATTACTATAATACACGGCGTTACTGGTCCCTGGTAACGGACAGGATGGAGTATATAGCCAAACCCCTGGGCTACGAATACGGACCGGATTCCATCGTCTATTTCTTTAAAACCGCCTACCAGGTGCCCGGCCTGTTCAGCGCGGGTTTGGACATGACCAGGCTTATCCAGGGTGAATGTGACCTGGGCACCGAATGGGATCCCGTACCGGGTACCAGGACCCCCACCGGCATCCCGGAAAAATCCTGGATACTCCACCTGGAAGGGCAGTATAGTATCCGCCCGTGGATAACATTGGGTGCGGATTTCTACTGGCAGGCTGTAGAAAATGCATCTCATGTACAAGGGGCGGCACGCCGGGATGTAGAAATAGCCGCCCACGTGACACTTAAACTGTAACCCGGCTCCTCCTTCTTCTTTACTCCCCTCGGGGGATGGGAAAAGTAAACAATTTTTTGTATAGTTGAAGCAGGGAGCCGGAAACTGCGGTATTCTATATATGACTATCCTGGCATTAAGGAGCGCCCTGTGGGAGACGCGGTTATGGAACTCGGAGACCGGGAACTGGAAAAAATCGGTAAATACGTTCAGGACCACCTGGAGGAATGGAGCCGCGGCAAAATTGTCGAATTCAGAACCGACAGGGAGATAGAACTGCTGGAACGCATGGTCCGGGTGGAAGAAGGCTTGAAAACCCAGGCCGAACTCATGCGCCGGGGTTTTGAGCAGATGGAAAAGCGGTTTGAACAGGTCGATAAGCGATTCGAACAGGTCGATAAGCGGTTTGAACAGGTCGATAAGCGGTTTGAACAGGTGGAAAAGCGGTTCGAACAGGTTGATAAGCGATTCGAACAAGTTGATAAGCGGTTCGAATTGTTTCAGCATAATTCCGATAAACGCTTTGAGCAGGTCGATAAGCGCTTCGAATCCCTTCAGCATCATATGGATAAACGCTTTTCTCAGCTCCAGTGGACCATGGGCATAGGCTTCAGCCTTCTTGCGGCGCTGCTGGGGGTCTTTCATTACCTGTAGAGCGTATGACACGCTTACTCCGGAGTTACCCCATGAAACGGATTATTATCTTCGCATGTATCTGCATCCTCGGTGTTCCATTACTCTTTTCAGAGTCCCTCTCCGTCGACCTGCAAGGCGCCCTGACCGCCTCGACACCGGATGCCTATCTGGAGGGCGGCATCTCCGACGACGTGGGCGCGACCCTGAGGGCAAAGGGAGATTTCTACTCCCTCGATGTGAATCTTTCACTTTCCAACGACGGCAGGCTTATCCCCCATTCTCCCTATCAGCTTGGGCATTACTTCTACACGGACCAATCCATGGCCCGGGTGTTCTTCAAAGATGTTTCTTTTAAAGCCGGGCGCGGTGTACATACCGATGTGGTCCGGTCGCCCTACTCCGTGTATATAAATCCCAACGCCCTTCCCGCCGTCCATGCCCAGATAGATTACGGCGGGGATATGTTCTCCTATTCCACCCGCTGGGTACGGCTCAATGTGCGGTCGGCCCAGGAGTATAACGGCCTCTACGACGCTGACGGGATCGAAGGACAGGACACCCTTCGCGACAGGGGCATGACCTTTAAGACCTACGCCCTAGACCTGGGTTACCTGACCCTGGGCTTCGAGGATGTTTCACTCTACCTGGACCGCGCCTTTGACGCGGAGAGTTTCTTGAGCCCTTTTCCCATGTATTTCCTGGAGATGCTCACCACCTCCGCCGGGCGTCCCTGGTCGGAGATAAACAATACCAACAGCCTTATGGGCTTTTTCTGCGAATACGAGAGACCAGGTCTTTACCTGGAAGGACAGGTACTGGTGGACGATATAAACGCCTCCATTTTAGCCCCTGTCCTGGGCTGGGCCATCCCCGCCCTGAACAACATAACGAACCTCTCCAAGGTGGCCTGGAGCCTGGGCGGTCACTATACCTCTCCGGCAGGACGCTTCGGGTTCTATCACGGCGGCGCCCTTAAGTACACCTTCGAGGCCACCTACGTGTCGGAAGACCTGTACAGTACCCTGCCCTACGAGTATACCTACTATCCGTTGACGGAATACGACGCCGGGGAAGAATACAGGCCCCTGGATTACACCGAAAACTACATCGGCTACAAGTACGGAGAGAACAACCTCGCCTTCTTGGCCGACTACGCGGGGGAGCTCTTCCCCAACAAGCCCTGGTCCTTCGGCCTCTACGCGTCCCTGGAGTGGGTGCTCAACGGCAGCAAGTCGCCGGCTAATCCCTGGCACCGGTACGACCACTGGAACGAGATTAACGTGCCCTGGGAACTCCTCCCGGACGACACAATAGAACATACATTACAAACACGTATTATCCTGTCAAAACCCTTCCGAAACTGGTTGTTTACCCTGGACGGCACCCTCGGCTATGTCTGGAACCGCCTGGAACTGCGGGAAGAAGTAGCCGACGAACCGAAAATCTACATGCCCGTGGCCGGAAACAACCATCCAGTCGCCTCCCTCACCCTTGGCGTCAATTACCTCTGGAACATAAAAGACTGACTCTCTATGTTCCGGGTTCCGACGAAAAACTATTTTTGTTTTACTTTCCCCGGGGATGGAAAAAGTAAACAATTTTTTGTATAGTTGAAGCAGGGAGCCGGAAACTGCGGTATTCTATATATGACTATCCTGGCATTAAGGAGCGCCCTGTGGGAGACGCGGTTATGGAACTCGGAGACCGGGAACTGGAAAAAATCGGTAAATACGTTCAGGACCACCTGGAGGAATGGAGCCGCGGCAAAATTGTCGAATTCAGAACCGACAGGGAGATAGAACTGCTGGAACGCATGGTCCGGGTGGAAGAAGGCTTGAAAACCCAGGCCGAACTCATGCGCCGGGGTTTTGAGCAGATGGAAAAACGCTTTGAGCAGGTCGATAAACGCTTTTCTCAGCTCCAGTGGACCATGGGCATAGGCTTCAGCCTTCTTGCGGCGCTGCTGGGGGTCTTTCACTACCTGTAGCAAGCCCTTTTTCTTTAATTGTACGTGACACGCGCGGACGAAACTGCTCTTTTTTGTCAACCTTACCAATTTGATATTTTAAATTATATGTTGTATCTTACACATAAGACAACATAAGGGCGTGATTGACATGTCTAAAACTATGAGTATGCGGGAACTATCCCGTGGTGCCAAAAATCTTTCCGATTACGATTACGTGTATATAGAGGACCGGAAAACCCATACATACAAGGGGCTTTTCGTATCCGAAAAATACGCAGAGGACGTTAAAGAGTTTCTGGAAAAAAAGGTCATGAAAGAAAAGAAACAGAAAAAAGAAGCCCTTTTAAAGTATGCCGGTATTGCTTCCGGCGACATTGGAGAAAATACAATCCAGGAATTAAAGAAACAGAAAAAAGAGCATTCTTAAATGAAGAAGGCTTTTCTCGACGCCAACATCATTCTCGATTTTCTTGACTCTCAAAGGAAGCTGCACGAAAGCACAAAAAGACTTTTAGAAGTACTTATCGACCTTAATTACTGCATAGTAATATCAGAAGACATATTTACTACCATATATTATATCGTAAAAGATAAACACATGGTTCTTCAATGGCTCAAAATCATCATGGATCAGTGGGATGTTGTATGTTTCGGGAAAGAACTTATATCCAAGTCGACAGATATCTGTAAGCCGATACCGCATGTGATTTCGAAGATGTGCTGCAGTCGTTGAGCGCAAAAAAGGCCGGATGCGATTTGATAATAACAAATGATACACACTTCTATCGTTGCGGGGTTTCCTGCATGGGTACGGTTGAATTTCTAGAGAAGAACCGGGGAACCTCGCTCTCTTGAAACCGACGAGGAAATTTTACATACTCAACCTGTATGGCGACAAAAAAAACCGGAAAAACGGGCAAGCTGAAAATCAGCAACAACTGGAACGCGATAAGCATTATTGCCCTTTCTCAAAGCAATCCGCTTAAAGCTATAGCCGAATTCGTTGAAAACAGTATCGACGCAAACGCCACGGAGGTTACCCTTGTTCGGGGAAAGAAGAAAGGAGAATACTATCTCAAGGTCATCGACAACGGAGACGGAATAGACGATTTTACCTATGTCGCCACTCATATAGCCGATTCCATCAAGCGAAAACTAAAAAAAGAGGGAATGAGCGGTATTCAGGGTGAGTTCGGTATAGGGCTCTTGAGCTTTTGGACGGTAGGGGAAGAGCTTGTCCTTACATCCACCGGTTCCGAGGGAATTACCCGGCGCATGAAGATGGTAAAAAACAATCCGGGCTACTCGGTTACCGAAGAAAAAAATCTCGTTTCTTCCCGGGGCACGGAATTGTATATTCGACCGATTCTGGCGGGGGTTCGTCAGCTCACCGGCGAGAAGATCCAGAATTATCTTGCATCAGAGCTCCGGGAAAGGATAAACAAACGAAACATTCTGATAAAAATTATAGACAAAACCGCCAGAAAAGAGTTGGTTGTCGAACCGCATAAATTTTCCGGCCGCCTTCTCCACCATCTGCCCCGGGTACGTTCGCCCCTGGGAGAAATTTACCATGAGCTCTACCTTACGGATGTCTCCCCGGATAACCGTATCGGGCTCTATAAACAGGGCACCCGGGTCGTCCCTTCCATTTCCAGTATCGATCAGTTTTCAAAGGAGCCCTGGACCTCCGGGTATATCACCGGGCTTATCGACGCATCCTTTCTACAGCTGACCCCGGGAACAAGAGAAGGCATTATCTACGATGACGCTTTCGAGAGTTTTGTAAGTTCCCTCAAACCCTTGTCCGACGCCTTGATGGAGATAATACAGGAGCAGAAAAAGGCGGAGGAAGAAAAGGCCAGCCGAAAAATCCTTCACAGGATATCCCGGGCAATACGGGAGGCCCTCTTCTACCTGCCGGATGAGGAATACGGATGGCTTGCGGTAAGCCGACGGGGGGAAAAGGCAAAAAGCGGCAAGATGACCGAGGAACCTAGGGATTCCGTAGCCATGGAAGACAACGGCGTTTCACCGGTGTTTGTCATGGAACAGACCGATGAGGCGGGAGAAAACAAACAGAAAGAGTTTTTTGAAATACCCGGGGCATTGTTCAAGGCGGTTATTTCTCCGGCTAAAACCGTACTACCGGTGGGAGACACAAAACGATTCTCCGTTACGGCCCGGGACAAGAAGGGTGTGGTGTTGGACGCCGGTTTTTCCACTGCGTGGGAGATCGTCGACGGGGAGGGTCATATTGACGACCCGAGCAAGAACTTCATTCAATATACCGCGCCGGAAGAACCCTGCGTTACCACGTTGGGTTGTATCGTTACCCAGGGAGAAACCGAACTGCTCTGCGAAGCCCTGGTAACGGTAACCGCGGAATTGGAAGATGACGCCGGGGGTCCCTCCGCCGACGGTCGTACAAAAAGGGGGCTTCCCGGATATACTTATCGTAAAGCCCCCGGGGAGCTCTGGCGGAGCTATTACGACGAAGATAGATATATTATCGTTATAAATAACGGTCATGCCGATTTTTTGTATGCTTCAAAACATAAAAGCCGTAAACTAAAGTACATTGCCAAGCTCTTCTCTAAAGAACTGGTTTTAGCTAATTTCCCCGAGGCGGACAGGGGACAGATTTTGGAACGCATGATAGAACTCCAGCTCTACATAGAAGAGAATCTCTAGAAAGCATTGTATCTTGAAATCGCTGTTTGAAAGTATTACAGTTAAAAAGGCGGAATTATCTTTCCTGTGTAAAGCAGGCGGCACAAAAGGAGCGTTTCTCTTTTATGAAGGAGAAAAAGATGCAGAGTACCGAGACTCGACTCAACAGTCTTGAAATTGCCGCCAGGGATCTCTTCTATGCCCAGGCAAAAACGGAGATGGCCCTTCAGGAACTCGCCGCAGAGATGAAGGACTTCAAAGAAGAAATGATGACGTTCAAAGAAGAGATGATGACGTTCAAAGACCACATGGAAAAGTTCCGGATCGAGGCGGAGAAAGACCGAAAAGAAATGAACAAAAAATGGGGCGATCTGGCAAACAAGATGGGCACCCTGGTGGAGGATATCGTCATTCCGGGCTTTTTCGGGCTTATCAAGAGTTGTTTCGGCCAGGACCCGGAAGATATCGAGTACCTTGCCCCGCGTGTCAGGAAGCGTCACCCGGAAAAAGGCGGTTACAGGAAAGAATTCGACGGGCTGTCGTGGACCGACCGCTACGTGTTTTATAATGAGACCAAGTCAAACGTCAACATGAAGGACATAGAAAGCTTTATAGAAAATAAAGAGATTGTGTTCGACTACTTTCCGGAAGTTCGAGGAAGAACCCTCGTTCCCATTTTCAGCTCCCTCTTCCTGGAGCAGACATATATCGACGCCCTTACCTCAGGGGGCTGCTACGCCATGATGATGGGCGAAGAGAACATGGAAATAGTCAACTACCGGACCCTGGGCCCGCCGCGGGCCTGATGTCGGGTCCCTGCCGCTTGAGTCTTTAAGCCCGGTACACCGCTTTCATGAGCTCCCCCCGGGTGTGGACACCGATTTTTGTATACGCGTTATACAGATGGGCCTTGACCGTGTTCTCGTGTATCCCCAGTTCCGCTGCTATCTGTTTGTTTCCCAGCCCCTGCACCACCATGGTGAGGATCTCCCCTTCCCGCTCGGTAAAGGTATAACTTTCCAGAAATTCCTGCAGGTTTCCATCCCCGCCGGAGATAGTGTGTCTTTCACTCATAAATCTGACCGGAAACCAGAAAAAGATGATGTTCCGGATACCCTAGGCCGCGTTGGTGAACGATAGCGGACCGGTACGAAAGACCTCACCGGTACAAAGGGGAAAGAGTGTATAGACCCCTAGATACGCTAGGTATACCGGTCCGGCGAGGATAAACAGCCTGTGGGTTGATCTGATGGGCGGTTTGAGTTGAGAGTGTATAATAACGGCGGTGACAAGCACGTATCCTGCCAGGAGAACCGAAATAAGGGATCCGGCCAGGTAGAAGGCCGACCGGTGGGACAGTTCCCCGGTACCTGCCCATACCGCCGCTGTCCAGAGGGCCGGCGCACCTCCGGCTGAAAAGAATACGGTACAACGGACCTTTTTTCGTGAAAGATCGAAGAGACGGTTCATGAATACCGGTATAAGGACCAGCAGAATAGCCCGGAGAAGGGTCTGGACGATAATCAAAATATCCGTGGGCACCAGGGGATAAGATTATAGATGGCGCCGTTGTACATCACGTCCGGGACGGCATTCATCCCGGCGGTTATCTGAATCCCCATATATGGCGGAATCCACGATTTCCCGCTTTTCAGGTAGTAGATGGCCGATACCGGTAGGGCGGAAAAGAAAACAGGGAGAAAATACCCTCTACAATGATATACACTGTTTTTATACCCATGTGCGGTAAATATACCGCATGCCGGACGAAAAAAACGGGTCGGGAGATGCTCTTCCGGCCCGTTTTTTTTTTGGACTTTGCTCTTATTATTCCGAAACCTCCGCCTCCATAACCATGGATGTTTTCTTCCGGATTGGCAAGTTAGGCAACCTGCCGCCGGTGTCAATAAGACTCTCCGTGATATGCCGGAATACTCGGTAGAATCGACCATCTGGCCAGGTATCATCGGGTTTCCAGCTCTGTCCCCCGTCGTCGGAGTAGAGGTAGCGCAGTTTGCTGCTGGGATCGTAGTAACCCTGAAAGGTGACATGAATAGTACCGTCCTCGTCCGCCGCCCCGGCATTCGAATCGCCGATCTTGATGGACGTATACACAGGCGGACCGAACAGCCCCGGACAGCCGGTAAAAAGGAATAAAACCGTTACCACTATACCCAGATATGCAATGTGTTTTTTCTTCTTCATGGTGCCTCCTTACTCTATTCAGGGTAGCACCGGAACAGGTATGTATCAGTTTCTTAGGGCTAAACTTTGGTTTGCCTGGGACATGTGAAAAAACTAAAATTGCAGGTTTACTTGCATTTTTTAGCTAAAAAATATAATACAACAACATAAATTATTTGGAGGACCTATGATCAGCAGGAGATAGATCGTGTAGAAGAGGGTGAAGGAGTCATTGAAGCTTTCGAATATAAATGGAACCACCGCAAGGTTGCGCGAAAACCTCCCAAGGCTTGGTCTTCGGCCTATCCCGATTCAAGATTCACCGGTATAACCCCTGAAATTTTTCCGGAGCACGTATCCGGACCCGATTAATCATGACTATTCCTGCGGTTCCTTTGACCGAAGGTCCGGATGTATTCTCTTACCAGGTTATGATAGGCGTCCATCATGTTTTTCACCACGGTGGAAGAGGTGGAAGGGTATTCCGTCCCGTCAATCCGTGCCACCGGTAGAACGAATATAGACGTGCCTGTAAGAAAGACGGCGTCGAAGACGCCAAGGTCATGGGTAAAGATCTCCTCTTCCCGTACGGGTATGTTCTGAGAGGCGGCCAGGTGCAGTATCTTGCTTCGTGTAATTCCCGGCAGTACTTCTCTGCGGGGGGGTGTAATGAGGGTATTATTCCGGACAAAAAAGATATTCGACTTACTCCCTTCGGTAATCCTCTCTTTCTCGTCCACCAGCAGAACTTCGAACACATGCTCTTCGGCAATTTCCCGCTGTATTCTGGTGCTGTAGCTCGAGTCTATAACTTTTACTTCAGGATGGTGCCGGGCTAGATGGACCAGCCGGGTGGATACACCTTTGAGATAGTCCCTTTTGCGGGGGGTGCGCCGCGGTACCGGTGCCAGGTAATACGATCCTTCTCTGCCTTCACCGACGCTCAGCTTGATGCTGTAGGGGCCCGGGCCGTGCTCCCGGATGAGCTTATCCACCGACATCTCGAACTCTTCCCGGGAGGGCGGAACAAAGGAGGCCTCGGATAATTCCGCCGATCGGCGCAGGCGAAAGAGGTGTTCTTCCAGGAACAGGGGCACCCCCTCCACGATTCGGACTACATCATATACGCCCGAAACGCTTTCCAGGGTCTTGAGAAGTTCACGGGTACCCCTTTTTACCGAGCCGTTTACTACCACGGGATGTCTGTATTTTCGTGTCATATATTCAGTTCCAGCGCAGCCAGGTCTTAAAGAAATCCGAAGCCCTGGCATTGTACTTGGTCATTTTCATCCTTGACCGGCCTGAAACGGTCGCCGGCTTCATGAAGAAGATACAGAAAGAACAGAAGAGGATGGAGGAGGAGTGAAAAACCCCTCGATGCCCCCTTGTACTTTCAGGGTGTATTTCTCCGTGGTTTCTTTTGCCGAATCAAGAAGGGATACCACGTTGTCCGGAAGAAGGTTATACTTTTCCGCCAGGTATTCCGCCGACGGTGGTGGTTCCCCCCGGTTAGAGGCGTCGATATATTCGGCGATCATCCGGTTGACCTGTTCCAGCTCTTTGTTTTCTTCGTATTTTTCTTCCCTGGTCTCAAAAATCTCGGAATAATAGTTTAAAGAATCCGGTTTAGGCAGGATATCCTTAAGTGCCTCGATAATAAAGATTGAGCATATCCACTCCGGTTCCCTGTCGAAGGTAACCATGTCGCTGAAAAGTTCTACACCCTGCCGGTATCTTTCTTTGCTTGCCCCGTAGAGCATTTTTTCTTCGTCCCGGGTAAAATCGTAGATAAGGAAAAGGTCTTTCTTTATCTTTTCCTTTACCCGGTAACAGGAGTATCCCCAGGGTTTTTCCTTGAATAAAGAGATAAACTTCAGCTTCTTCGATATCCGGTTGTTTCATGACTGTCACTATACCAGGAAAGAAAAATTATATCACCGGGGATTTGTTTTGAATCTGAAAGATTTGGGTTGTATATTTAACCGTGTCGGCAACAAGACTATAAGCTTCCGGGCACAGGCTCTACGGAAAGGCAGGTTACCATGTCCGATCTACCGGACATCACTATTCCATTCGAATTATACGGTTTTTCCGCCCTGGATAGATATTTTGGGATCCATGACCCCCAGATACCGATTTTTGCCCTTACAACGGCGGACCCCGCGGCCATAGCGGGAAAGGCGGATTCCATCTCTTTTCCCGGTGTACCCGGTATCGACGCCGAAGCCCTCATGGACGGCGTCCGGGTGCTGTTCAGGTGCGTGGATCGGGAAGATGCCCCCCTTCACCGGCGAATTCCGGTGATGAATTTTCGGTATAATCCCGGGCGCAGGGTGTTCAGGGACCCTGAAGGGGTGTATTACCTCCTCCGGGACAGGGACCCGGGGATATATGACGACGATGTTCCGCCCATGGGGTGGACCGATCTTGCGCAGCTCGCCGTCCTGGGGGCCAGGTACGGCCTTCACCTTCCATGTCCGGCAGGTCCCGGACCGGATGAGCCGGGTATGCCGGTATACCTGCAGCGCCTCTACCTTTCCTGCATTCTGACCGGGAAAAAACCGGCCGTCGGCCTTTCACTGCTCATGAAAAGCGGTTTTATCGCCCGGCACTGGCCCGATCTCGAGCTCCTGGACGAGATCGATCACGGTAAAGAATACCACCCGGAGGGGAACGTCTGGCAGCATACCCTGGAGACCTTCTCCTACCGCAAGACAAACGATATCGTATTGGGACTCTCATTACTCCTGCACGATATCGGAAAGAGCCGATCGGTGGAAAATGATGGTAACAGGTTCGACAGACATGCCCAGATAGGCAGGGATATGACGGCACGGTTTCTCGCGAACCTCGGCTTCGGGCAACCCCTTATCAAGGACGTAGGTTTTCTCGTGTCCCGTCACATGATGCCGTCGATGATTGCAAAGCTGCCGCTGTTCAGGACGGAGGAGACCATGAGCCACCGTCTCTTCCCCCTCCTGCTGGAGGTCTACCGTTGCGACATCTCCTCCACCTTCCGTGGACCGGAGGGTTACTACGAGGCGTGCCGGGTCTACCGCGAGTTTCTGAAACACAGGAAGAATCCCTACAGGACGGCGGCGGGTAAGAAAATTTTTCGTACCTACGTGGAATAGGGGACCGGATACCCCGTTTTCAGCCGAACCGGTCGGTGAGGTAATCCGCCAGGGCGGCTTTTGTGGGTTTCATGCGGATCGATGTCTTCGGAAGGTCCAGTACCCGGGATAGGCGTTCCGGCAGGGGTGGCCGTGTCCCTGTTGCCTCTTCCACGGTTTCCAGGAACTTACCGGGATGTGCGGTGGATGCCAGAAGTATTGGGCTTCCGCCGGCTTCGGCCTTCCTTCTGCGGGAGGCAAGGTATCCCACGGCGGTATGCGGGTCCATATATTCACCCCGGGACGTCCACACCTCCCGGATAACCTCCAGGGTTTCCTTGTCGGTTACCACTTCTCCAGAAATCAGCTTCGCCATACGGCGCTGATCGTTATCAAAGAGGTAGAGCAGACGTTCGAAGTTGCTCGGGTCCCCCACGTCCATGGCGTTGGAGAGGGTCCTGATGCTCGGCCTGGGTGTATACCGCCCGGACAGGAGATACTCAGGAACCACGTCGTTACGATTGGTTGCGGCGATAAAACCGGTAACCGGTAAACCCCACATGTGTGCCATGACCGCCGCCGTGAGGTTTCCGAAGTTTCCGCTGGGTACGCATATCCGCAGGTCCGGCCGGCCCATGCGGCTGACCGCCCAGATATAGTAGAAACTCTGCGGGATCAGCCTGCCCAGGTTGATCGAGTTCGCCGAGGTAAGGGGAACAGCCTGTGAAAGGGCGGGATCGACAAAGGTTTCCTTCACCATCCTCTGGCAGTCGTCGAAGGATCCTTCCACCTCCAGGGCGGTTACATTTCCCCCCAGGGTGGTAAGCTGTTTTTCCTGCAGCGGGCTTACCCTTCCGGAAGGGTAGAGAATAACCACGTCTATCTGTTTCCTCCCGTGGAAGGCCTGGGCCACCGCGCTGCCGGTATCCCCGGACGTGGCGGTGAGAATAACGGCCCTTTGATCGCGGTCTTCAAGAAACTCCTCCATGCAGGAGGCCAGAAAGGAAGCCCCGTAATCCTTGAAAGCACAGGAGGGGCCGTGGTAGAGCTCCAGGATGTGGAGACCCTCCTCTGGATGCGAAAGAACCGGCTCGAACGAAAAGGCCTTCCGGCATATTCGTTCCACGGTGTCCCTGTCCGGTGCTCCACCGAATAGGGCGGAGGCTGTTTCGATGGAGACATCCATGAAGGATGTATCTTCGGTAAAGGATTTGAACACCCCCGATATGTCGACTTGTTCTGCGGGTACGTAGAGCCCCCCGTCCGGGGCGAGCCCCCTGAAAACCGCTTCTTCAAAACCTACCCGAATGCTCCTGTCTCTGGTGCTGGTGTATTTCATTCCGTACCGTCCGTGGATGTTTATACACCAAAACATCTTGATGTTCCACCCGGGAACATGGCTAAAAAAGAAAAATTGTGGCGCCGTGGTAAAAACTCTGGTAACATAGTGGTATCGATATCCATGAATGTAATACGGCACCCTGGTATGGTATGTATTATCCTCCTCCTTACCTCGTGTGTTCACCCACCGGTGCCCGTCCGGCAGGAGAAACCGGAACCCCTGCCGGAGGTCTCCGGCGGGAACGGCGAAGAAATAAAAGAAGAAGAAATCGTCCCCAGGCAAGACCCTCCGCCCCCGGAACCGGAAGAACCGCCGGCCGAACCGTTTGTAAAGGCCGAGATCGACGCCCGAATCATTAACCTGGTATATCCCGGTACGCGGCCTGTTACCAAGGGGAATGAACTCCTTGCGGTCTACGAAGACCTGGACGGTAACGGATACCTCGACGCCTGTGTGCTATGTGTTGAAGACCAGGACCCCGGTAGGGCAACCTTCGAGGTATTGTCTGACGATTCCCGGCTGTACCTGGAGGTCCTCCAGCCCTTTACCTGTTCAATCCAGTTCTTTCTCCAGAAAAACGGAAAACTCTACCGGTCGGGTATTGCCCGGTTGGGCAGAAAGCTGGTCCTCGAATCCTTCACCGAGCTCCGCCTGGGCGACGACTCCTCCCTTCCTGCGGGCGCGGCGGCCCAGTTCAAGACACGGGGGGGGTCGGTCCGGGAGTGGGCTCTCTTTCTCCCGGAGGGTATTTCGCGCTTTACCATATACGAATCTCTCTCCATTATCCCGGTTATCGATGATATCGACGGTGACGGCGTTATAGACGTGGTAGTTCATCACCAGGGATTCGAAGAGGGCAGCGGGTATGAGACCTTTATGATCTGGTACAAGTGGAACGGTAACGGTTTTGTGGAACATAGGAGTACGAATATAGTGCGGAACCTGAATGCCTATCTGGATAAGGCGGCGGAATTTCTTACGGCCGGTGAATGGGAAGCTTTTATTCATAAGGCCCTTTCCCCGGCGGAAGAGGACCGTTTCAGAGAAGCAGGACTTAGCTTCTACCGGATGCTTCCTTATATTTTCGATTGCGGCCTTGAATCCGATGAAAGCCCCTTTAAAGACACCTCGCAGCCGGTGGAATTCATCCAGGTTGTCTTTCCAGATTTTTACGAGACTCCCTTTTCCCGAGAAGATGTAAACAGGTTTAATATTCCGCTGCAGGTACGCCTGGTTACCGGCGATCATGATGTGTACCTCTGTTCCGCGGTTATCTACATGAAGCGAAACCCCTTTCAGGAAGAACAGTTCGGGTTTGTACCGCATCATTGATGTTTTTTCCCCGATAAGGTAGATTTCACAGGATGAGCAGATATTTTATCCATGGCGGTTTTCCCGTAAAGGGTTCTATAAAGGCAAGCGGAAACAAGAACGCCGCGCTTCCCTGTATTGCCGCGGCGATTCTCACCGAAGAAGAAGTCATTCTTCGGAACGTCCCCGATATAGAGGATGTCCGGGTAATGTGCGATATCCTCGAGACTATGGGCGCCTCCATTGATAAGAATAACGGTACCCTGGTGATCCGGACGGCGGCTATCAATACCCATGAGATTCCGCCGAACAAGGCGAAACACGTCAGGGCATCCATCCTGTTCGCGGGACCAATGCTAGCCCGGTTCGGCAGGGTCATCTTTCCTCCCCCGGGCGGGGATGTCATAGGGCGCAGGAGACTGGACACCCATTTCCTGGCCTTCGAGGAGCTGGGCGCCCGGGTGGATGTCGACGGTATCTTCAAGCTCACTGCCAACAAGCTTGTGGGTGTAGATATTTTCCTCGACGAAGCATCGGTAACCGCCACTGAAAACGCCCTGATGGCAGCCGTTCTGGCGGAAGGAAAAACCTGCATTCAAAACGCCGCCTCGGAACCGCATGTCCAGGACCTCTGTAGAATGCTCAACGCCATGGGGGCAAGGATTACGGGTATCGGGTCCAACATCCTCTACATCGAAGGGGTAAAAACGCTTCACGGGACCGAGTTTTCCATCGGCCCCGATTTTATGGAAGTCGGTTCTTTTATCGGGCTGGCCGCCGTAACCCGGGGAGAACTGGAAATCCAGGGAGCCAGGGAGCAGGATCTCAGGATGACTCGTCTGGCCTTTGCCAAACTGGGTATTCACTGGGAGACCGATGGGGACACGATCTTTGTTCCCGCCGGGCAGACCCTGAAGGTCGTACCGGATCTGGGCGGGATGATACCCAAGATAGACGATGCACCCTGGCCGGGATTTCCCGCGGACCTTACCAGCATCATCACGGTGGTGGCCACCCAGGTAGACGGTGATATTCTTATCCACGAAAAAATGTTCGAATCCAGAATGTTCTTTGTGGACAAACTTATAGGCATGGGTGCCCGGATCGTTCTCTGCGATCCCCACCGGGCCCTGGTCAGTGGTCCCTGTCGTTTGAAGGGGGGGCACCTGGTTTCTCCGGACGTCAGGGCGGGGATGGCCATGGTCATTGCGGCGCTCAGCGCTGAAGGCAGAAGCGCCATAGATAATGTGTACCAGATCGAACGGGGGTACGAGAACCTCGTGCCTAGATTGAAATCACTGGGTGCCCGGATAAAACGGGAAAAGGAATGTTGAGCCGTATTCCGTAACGCCCCGCGGCCTTACTGCTCGCCCCGCTCCTTCATGATTTCTTTAAATGCCTTCTGTATGGTAAGGAATGCCTCGCCGGATTCCTTTTTCTGTTCCTCCGAGAGTTCCGCGCCGCCGTCCGGGTGAAAGAAGGCCACCAGGTTTCTGTAGGTCCTTTTCACTTCTTCCGTGGAGGCGTCGAGGGGCAGGCCGAGGATTTCGTAATTTTCCAGGGTAACACCGAGAAAGTGCCGCCGCAGGCTGTAGAACTCCTCGTCGGAGATTTCCACCTGCCGGGCCAGGTTCCGTATAAATCGGGTTTTCTCCTGGGTTATCCCCGTCCGTTCTTCGACGCGGAAAAGGGCGGAAATAAGGGCAATGTCCGCCGGCTGGGTGTGGTTTGAAGCCGTGTAGACCCGGACCATGCCGTCTATATCCGGTTCGGCGGTGTTGAGGCATGAGGCAATATAATCTTTCACCGATTCAGTTTCTTTACCCGTAAGGGAGAGGTGTGCCTGGAGAATACCTCCCAGAAGTTCCCGGGCGTACTCGGCCCTGTCCGGGGTAAAACCCGATACGAATACGCAAAAGCCCGAGGCACACACCATGAGAAACTCCCTGTCCGGCAGAAGGTCGGTACCCGCCGGGTCTGAAAAAAAGTCGGCGGCGGTACATTTCATCTTTCTCTGTATCAGGTACATATCAACCAGGTGTCCGAGTACCACCCCCACGATGACGCCGTAGATCCCCAGGCCCGAAAAAGCGCCGATGACAAATCCGGCAAGTTTACCCCAGAACATCATGGCTCGTTACTCCGTGCTCTGCCCGGCAAGATATAGAAAAACAAGGGTAAGGAACAGCCCCTGTACCACGACTAGGGCTACCAGGGCAGGGGTGAATCCGAGGGACACCAGGAGGAACCCGTTGAAGAGCCGGGCGAGGTAGTAATACAGTATGAGGAGATAGTACGTAACCGCCGGAACCAGGGGGATGAGTATAAAAGCCGCAAACCCCGGACGACGGACATCCGGACGCATGGCCCAGCAGAAAGCCAGGGCGAGAAACGAAAAGAGCAGAAAGGCGAAGGGCTTCATGAGTCGTGCGGTTATTTCTATATTGACCATTTCTTTCCTCATCCCGAATTCGGCATATACTTTGCCCAGGTCCCATAGAACCGGGAGGCTGATGCGAGAAAGGAACCCCTTTTCTACTGAGAAGTGGGGCATCATTCCGGGGGGTATAGTCAGCGGGAGTATGTCCCGCTCGGCTTCCGGACGACTGCCGGTGATATAATCCGCGCTGTAGTAATCGGAGTCGCTCTCCCGGTCTATGCAGAGAGTCACGAGCCGCTGCTGTATTATTTTTCCGTAGGGCGCCGTGAAATGGTAGAGTACCGTCCCCTGGGCGGTAAAGGCGAGAACTTCGATGTCGAAGAGATAATCTCCCTCCCTGATCGATTTCAGAGTGTCGATGTATACGATTTCACGGGTCGTATCGTCCTGCGAGTTGAGGAATACCAGGTGCCGGGTTCCGGGATAGCGGGACGTCCTTTCAAGCTCGTCCCGGAAGAAGGAAATAGTACGGACGGCTTTCTTGCTCTGCTCGAGATATTTTGTAATGTCCGGATCCAGGGGATATTCCTTTTCCAGCCGGGTGAACAGGTAATAGGCTTCCAGTGCCTGCCCGGCCGCCAGGGCCTCAAAGCCCTGCTTTTTCTGCTGATAGAGCCTGTACTGCTCGGTCTCCTGGGCGGAAGGTTCCAGTTTGTTTATCATCCTCCAGGATTGCTTTGCCAGTCGGTCCGCGTCGGTCCGGGAGGGATCAGTTCTATAGGCCACCGTGGCGTAGTAATGTGCGGAGAAGTAATCGCCCCGGTCGAAGAATTGCCGGGCTTCCCGGATAAATTCTTCGGCGGACATGGCCGGGCGTATATGATCTTGTTCCTCGGCAGGGGCTACCCGGCCGGGTTGTGCATCCTCCCGGGTTTTGATAATCATATCCATGAGCTCGTTCTGCGCCTGTATGTACTCCTCGTTTTCCGGGTCCAGTTTTAGATACTCATCCAGGTAGTCGTATGCCTCGCGGTACCGGCCTTCCGATCGTGCCGAGGCGCTTTTTTCGAGGAGGTTCCTGGCTACCGTGGTCTTGTAGAGGAGCTCCTGCTGCCTGGTGTGAGAGCCGGGAACGATGCCTTCGCAGAGAACGGTGAATACGGCGGTTATAACGATAAAGAACACCAGGGCGGGTCTGATGATCCGGTGAAAGGGATCGAGGACCGGGAGTTCCGATTCTTTCTTTTTCGGTCCCAGGCCGTAGGAGAGTACAACCGCGGTTATTTGCAGGGGGATAAAAAGTTCGGCCAGGGTTATAAGCGCCTGGTCGATGACCCAGGGCGTCCTGTACGAGAGCAGCAGGCGTTTCCCTTCGAACATGAAGTATTCATACGCCAGGATGCCGGTAAAGGAGAGTATATAGATAAGAAAACTGAATATAACAAGCCGCCGGCCGTACCGTTTCATCCGTCCGAATCTCCGACTGTTTTTCTCTTTCCCGTTCTCAAGAGACTGAGCATGAACAGGACGGCCGCTATGGCCAGGAGCATTATCTCCGGCAGTGTCTGCAGTATATCCTCCGAAAGGGCTGTCCCGAGCATACTTTGTATATCCTCGTTCATTGTTACCCGGTAGAGGTAGAAAAAGAACCGGTAGAACGTGAGGGCCAGGCAGATGTTGATGAGAGGCCACCTGGTAACCCGTCCGGCCGTCTGGATGGCGATACAGAACACTACAAAAGCTCCAAATACGAGAAGACGGAAGGAGCCCCCTTTGAGAGAGGCGGTATGGAATCGCCGGGAAACAACGGTGATGTCCTGGAAAAAGCCTTCCAGGGTTTCCGGCGGCTCGAACAGGCGCCGGAAAACCGGGTTCGAGGTGGAGAAAGAAACCAGGGTGTTACCGGTTTCGTCTTCTATGGCGTTGTTGACGATAAAAGCCGTCCGGTAGTGTGTAAACCTGCTCTCCGTGTTCCGGTAGTCTTTGATAAAAAGATCCCGAAGCAGTACGCCATCCCGGTCTTCCGCGTAGACAACGGCGTCGTCGAATAGCGAAATCTGGTCCGGTATTATAACAGGTGACACCGGGATGGTGTCATCTCCGTAAACTTGTACCGGCTCTAGTCGATCCCAGGACAGGACGAGGAGTATACACGAGATTACCGCCAGCAATAACTGGGAGACCCATTGCCGTCCTGACCGCCGGTGTATTCTGATTGAAACAGCCAGTATCGAGAAAGAGAATATGACGGGAAGGAGGCGCGGCAGCCGGGCCGGCAGGGAGGCCAGTATAACCTTCCATGGTATACCGGTTGCCGGGTTATATGCCGAAACCGTTACATAAAGAAAAACCGAAAACACCAGTACCGCCGAAACAACAAGAAGAACAAGGAGGAATACTACGGGTACGAGAAAGGTTTCCTTCAAGGGTGTTTTCCTTATCTACGATGGTTGTCGGCAAAATCCTAACACGGACATAGAATTATTTCAACTTTTCCAGAATCTCGGGCAGTTTTTCCCGCGCGGCCGCCTCCCCCCGGCCGATCATCTCATCCCGGCTGCGCATATCGCGGTAATTGAACCCGGCTAGGTCGGGTTCGATGAGCACGTCCGTTGCCTGCACACTCCGTATGGTATTGTTATTCATCATGATGCGAAAGGTATAGAAGATCAAATCAAAAACCGTTTTCGGTGTGGAGGTATGTATCCTGTCCGCGTTCAGATTTATCGATATAACGAAGTCGGCCCCCATGTCCCGAACCACGTCCGCCGGTACACTGTCTATGACTCCCCCGTCCACCAGGAGATTTCCTTCCCACTCGGTGGGCTCGAAGATCCCCGGTACCGAACAACTTGCCCGTACCGCCCGGGCCAGCGGGCCGCTCCGCAGAACCGTAAGCTCTCCTTTGCCGATATCCACCGCCGTTGCGGCAAAGGGAGTGCGGAGTTCTTCGATCCGGCGGGTTTCCAGGATGCTCTCCAGGAGATGTTCCATCTTTTCCGTTTTTAAAAGCCCCAGCCGGTGCAGCACCGGGGAGACGAAAAGTCCCCAGTTTACCGATTCCGACATGGTACGCATGTCCTGAACTGTAAATCCCTCGCAGTAGAATGCTCCGACAAGGGAGCCTACGCTCGTGCCGGCTACATAGTCCGCCTTTATTCCCGCTTCTTCCAGGACCTTCAGTACGCCGATATGCGCGAATCCCCGGGATGCGCCGCCCCCGAAGGCCAAACCGATTTTCTTCTTTTTTTTCAATAATTCATGCAACATCCTGGTATTAATATAGTTTTTTTTTATGGCCTTAGCTATACTTAACACCGTGTGCACGAAAGTTTATTGGTGTTGAACCCATATGAAAGGCTGCCTTCGGATATATCTTGTAATAATTCTCATTCTCCTCCTCATTTCTTTAGCCCTGTTCCTGGGGTTTGTAACCGGGGTAATAACCACATCGAGTATGCCCGCCGTTATTTCCGTTGTCCTGGGGGCCGGGGTGTTATTCTGCCTGTTTTCCCTGTCAGCCCTCGGGAGACTCCGTCGCTCCTTGGAAGAGGTCTCGGACGTACTCGGCCGGGCTGCCGACGGTGATATGACGGTCCGCACATCCGCGAAAGGCTTCGGCGTTCTGAACAACCTTCTGGATGATCTGGCCGGGACCCTGGCGCGTGTGAAGGAAGCCGCGGAAACGGCGGTAGGAGTCGCGGGAGAGCTCGCCGATAATTCCCGGGAGTCGGTTTCCCTATCGGATAGGGCTACTGCAAACATCGACGGTATCGGGGAACAGATCCACGAATTCGAAAGAGAAATGACGGCCGCCCTGGAATCCGCCCGGGCCATGCAGCAATTCACCGGAGGTCTGGCCCGGCTTATCGAATCCCAAGCCGCGGCCGTTATGGAATCCTCCGCTTCTATTGAAGAGATGGCCGCGTCTATCGGAAACATATCAAGGATAGCTGAAGAAAAACGGGGTATTGCCAGGCAACTGGAGGAGATATCAAAGGGTGGTGAGCAGGAAATGGACGCGACTCTCCGGGTTATCAGCAGCATTACCAGGTCCGCCGGAACCATAACCGAAATGACGGATCTGATAAACGATATCGCGGAAAGGACGAATATCCTGGCCATAAACGCGGCCATAGAAGCAGCCCACGCGGGGGAGGCGGGAAAGGGATTCGCCGTTGTCGCCGACGAGATTCGCAGTCTTGCCGAAACGAGCGGTGAATCGGCGGCGGAGGCCGGAAAAGCCCTGAAGGGCGTAATAGATGAAATACGGGTGGCCCAGGACTCCACGGAAAAGACCTCGTCGTTCTTCGACGGGATGATTCCCCGGATCCGCGAAATGGCCGACAGCATGGAGGAACTGAGCCATGCCGCCGCCGAGCTCTCCCAGGGAAGCGGCCAGATAATAGAAGCCCTCGGCTCTCTCATGGAAATGAGTACCGAGGTAAAGGACTCATCATCTGAAATGAAAGACCGTGTCCGGCTTATTACGAAGGCCCTGGCCGGAATCAGCGACGTATCTCGGGAATCCGATGCGGGTATGGAAGAGATAAACAAAAGTATTTCCAGAATAGACAGGCTGTCTAGAGCAATTTCAAAGGAAGGAACGGAAATATCCCGCCATGTCCGTCGTATCGGAGAGTCGATCGCTGAGTACAGGGTCGATGAATCGGCGGCTTTCAATGAAGAAATCGAAGCCGTGACACTCCGGGATGATGAGACATCAGGAGGTCAGCACCCGCCCGGCTAGTTCCGCTCCGCGGGCAAAGGCTTTTTCTTTCTCGACTCCACGGGGTGCTCCCTGCCATTCCACCGGCTCGAGGCACTCCCATTTCAGGTTGGCAGTCAAATCGGTGAACTGTTTCCCGGCTCCGCCGGACCATCCGAAGGACCCGAACCGGAACACCGTTTTATGATTGACATGGCTCCTGTCGAAGATATCCAGGACGAACCCCATGGGAGGGAACATTCGATATTCATAGGTCGGCATGCCGAAAATAAGTCCCCTGGACTTCCAGGCGGAGGCAAGGACATATGATACGTGTTCCTGAGGTACCCGGTGAACGGTAAGGGGAACATCTTCCGATGTGACACCCCTTATGACTGAATCGAGGAGTTGTTCCGTGTTGCCGTACATACTGCTCCAGATCAACGTAATTTCCTTTTCCGCCGGTCCATCCATGTACGACGCGTATTTTTCGTAACGGCTGATAATTTCTCCGGGCTTTGTTCTCCAGACGATTCCGTGAGAAGGAGCAACCACACTGATGTCCAGTCCTGCAAGTTTTTCGATAGCCCGCTTTACAAAGGCGGAAAAGGTGGAGACGATGTTAGCGTAATAGCGGAGGGATTCTTTTTCGAAAAATTCATATTCCGTGGGTGTCAACTGATCGTCGAAATAGTGCTCCCCCACGCTGCCGAAGGATCCGAAGGCGTCGCAGCTGAAGAGAACCTTCGAGTCTTCTTCCCAGGTGACCATTGTTTCGGGCCAGTGAACGTTCGGTATTTCGTAGAATACCAGCCGTTTTCCCTTGCCCAGGTCAAGGCTGTCGCCGGTAGCGACAATACGCACCCCCTCTTCGATCCCGTAAAAGGCGGATACCAGGGCGGCGGCCTTCTTGGTACAGACGATCTCTACGCCGGGGTTGGCCCTTTTCATATCCGCGAGCCAGCCGGTGTGGTCCGGCTCCATGTGATTCAGCACCAGGACATCGATGTCCGAGAGCTCGAGCCCCACTGAGGCGATTTGCGAGAGCATACTCTGCCTGGAGTTGTCCCAGTCCTTGAACAGATCTATTAGGGCTGTTTTTTCACCCCTGACGATGTATGAATTGAGCGAGACCCCATCAGGTATGGGCCATATTCCTTCGAAAAGGTCGGCGTTTTCCACGTTTGCGTGAATTCCGTATACTCCGTCACGAATTTCTATTGCTTTCATACATACACCTCCTCTTACCGACAGTATACCCTCATGTATCCACCCATCCCAGTATTCCCCGAACCGAATTCCCGATAAAGTCGAGTTCGCGCTCCCTGATGTCCTCCGGAAGTTCCCCCAATACCTTCATGATTGGGTCTTGCCTTATAATCTGATCTTTCGCCTTTTCGACGTCCCGGTTTTTCCTGATGATATCGACCCAGAGATCCAGCTGTTTCCTGGTGGTTTTCATTACCTCTTTCGGCTTGTTGCAGAGCCCGTAATGACCGAAACACACCGTTTTTACCGGGTATTTGGAGAGCCGCTCTATACTGCCGGTATATTCATTATAGTCGAAAACAGGCGGGGTGGCCACGCGGATATACAGGTTCCGTCCCGGTATAAAGGTGCCCAGGGCTTCGCCTGCGAAGAGAATGTCATCCGACACAATAGACAGGTGATGTTTCGCGTGACCGGGGGTTTCTATAATTTCAAAATCGAACCCCGCAAAGGAAACGGTTGTGTCGAAAAAGAGTAGTTCCGCCGGTACCGGTTTGATCGGACCGTAGGTTTCCGCCAGCCTGCCCAGGACCTGTTTGGATCCTTCCCACAGGCGGGAAGGCTCGGCCATATGCCTGATACCCCTTTGATGACAGAGTACCGGCGTTCCGGGATAATGGCTCAAGAGATCGCCCACCCCCCCGGCATGATCTATATGAATATGTGTCAGTAGAACCGCTTCGATACTCTTGACCTCGAGATCTTCCAGGGCTTTGACCAGGTGATCGATCGTGGAAGCCGGTCCGGGATCAATTATAACCGCCCTGCCCTGGGATACGAGTATCCAGCTACTGACAAACCTGCGAAGCCCGGTAACGGGCTGGTCAAGGTCTACAAGGTAGAGGCTGTCTTTTAATTGTTGCATACAGTGAATATATCGAATGACCCGATGGAAGGCAATGGAAGGCTGTTTGCAGGGCCCGGAAGCCTAGGGGTAACGAGCTCGTTGTTCCCCGGGGCGTGTCACTTCGAATTCAGTTCTTTTCCGCCCAGGAGACTCCGTTGGCGATAAGTTTCAGGCCTTCGCCGGCAGCCGGTTTGTCCCGGTGCCAACGGGGGTGCTGTTCAGGATAGATAAAGGCCTCGGGGTGGGGCATAAGGCCGAGAATTCGACCGGTCATGTCGGTGATACCGGCTATGTCGTTTAAAGAGCCGTTGGGGTTTCTTCCCCGGTATCTCAGGGCAACCAGGTTGTCCTCTTCGATTCGTCCCAGGATATTTTCCGATGAGGAATAAAACTTGCCCTCGCCGTGCCTGATGGGAAGTTCCATCCGGTCCAGGTTTGCCGTCCAGATGCAGCGACTCCCGGCTTCGAACCGGACCTGTACCCAGCTGTCTTCGAAGACCCCCGAATCGTTGTGGAGTATCGTCACTTCCTGTTCATGCAGCCCGGAGAGATTCGGCAGAAGTCCCATTTTTACCAGCACCTGGAACCCGTTACATATGCCGAGTACCAGGTTCCCCCGTTCCACGAAACGGCTAAGACTATCTCCGACCAGATGTTTCAGGAGTTTCGCCAGTACCAGTCCCGACCCGAGGTGGTCGCCGAAGGAAAAACCGCCGGGAAACGCAAGGATACGAAAACGCTCCAGCCGTCCAGGGTCCTTTAGAAGGTCACCGATGTGTAGAAACTCCGGCTGTGCGCCGGAAACTCTGAAAGCCTCGGCCAGTTCCCGGTCGGCGTTAATACCGTACCCGGTTAATATACAGCATTTGATCATGGGTCTTCCCGTACATGACCGAAACGGTCTTTCCAGGCCGTTTCCATGTCATCCAGTTTTATGGTAAACAGCCGCCGCTCGTTATAGTCGAACTCGAGGGTGACTGTCCCGGTAACCGTACCTATTCGGCTGAAAAAGGTACCGGCAAGACGCCCTTCAAAGGCTTCGCAGTCCTTTTTCCTTACACTTACCAGGAATCGTGACGGTGATTCACAAAAGAGAAGGGCCCCCGTGTTCAAGATGTACCCTTCCGGGACGGGAACACGGCCCAGATCCAGCCGGGCGCCGAGTCTTCCGCCCAGGCAGGATTCCGCCGCCGCTGCTGCCAGGCCGCCGTCGGAGATATCGTGGCAGGACCGGACGAGATCATCCCTCATGCAGGCGGCCAGGGCGGTATAGAGCCTCGAGGCTTCATCGAAGTGTACTTCCGGACATCCTGCCATCGGCATGCCGAGGACGCGTTCGAGGGAACTGCCTCCCAGTTCTCCCCGGCTCGGACCTAGGAGATAGATGATATCACCGGCGGACTTGAAGTCGCTGGATACGGTACCGGAGATATCGTCGATAACACCGATGAGCGAGACCAGGAGGGTAGGCCGGACGGAAATTCTCCGTTCCCCCGCTACCGCGTCGTTTTTCATGGAATCTTTCCCGGAAATAAGGGGAATTCCGTAGGCGGTGCACGCGTCCCGGAGTCCTCTGCAGGCCCGGACGAGCTGGGCGAGTTTGTAACGGCCGTCCGGTACATGGTCCGACTGTACCGGGTCGGGCCAGCAAAAATTATCCAGGGCGGCTGCAAAGTCCGGTCTTCCTCCCAGGGCGATATGGGCTCTGAAAGCTTCATCCACGGCGCAGGCCGCCATATGGTAGGTATCGAAGTCGCCGTAGCGGGGGCAGATACCGCAGGTGACGGTCAATCCCCTCCGGCTGTCGGGTCTGATGCGCAGGACCGCGCCGTCGGAAGGGGCGTCCGCGTTTTTTCCTACAAAGGGTTTTTGTACCGACTGACCCTGGACCTCGTGGTCGTACTGCCTTACCAGGGCTTCCTTGGAACCCACATTCGGGTCCGCAAGAACGGCGAGCAGCATGGCCTTATCCGGTTTGTTCGGGGGCTGTACGGTTCTGAAGCCGGAAGGCGGGGGAACCCATTCGGCTTCCAGATGCATAACCGGAAGCCCGTGATGAAGAAACGATAACGGCAGGAGAGCGACAAGGTCGCCCCGGTTGTATACCTCGATGTTGCCCGTATCGGTAAATGCGCCTACAACGGTGGCTTCCACGTCCCTGCGGGAAGCCAGTTCGAGGAGTTCGTCTATCCGTGCGGGTTCCACCGAAAGGCTCATCCTCTCCTGCGACTCGGATACGAGGATTTCCCACGGTGCAAGGCCGCTGTACTTTAAGGGGCAGTCGTCCAGATATATCCGTACACCTCCGGAGAGCTCGGCCATTTCACCCAGACTCGAAGAAAGCCCCCCGGCCCCGTTATCGGTTATCCCCTTGTAGAGACCACGGTCCCGGGCTTCCAACAGGAAGTCGGCCATCTTTTTCTGGGTAATGGGGTCTCCTATCTGGACAGCCGAGGTCGGCGAGGTTTCCGATAGTTCGAGGGAAGAAAATGTGGCCCCGTGTATTCCGTCCTTACCGATACGGCCGCCGACCATAACAGCCAGGTCGCCGGGATCTATGTGCTTGATCCATCCGGCTTCTCCTCCGATGTCTGCCGGGAGAATGCCCCCGGTACCGCAGAAGACCAGGGGTTTACCGAGATAACTTTCGTCGAAGAGAAACGCACCCCCGGCCACCGGAATACCGGACTGGTTGCCCCCGTCGACGATACCCCGGTGAACCCCGGATAACACGCGGGAAGGATGCAGAAGCCCCGGCGGCACCTCGGACCGGGGGGTGTCTGGAGATGCAAAGCAGAGGACGTCGGTATTGAATATCGGGCGTGCGCCTTTTCCCGTCCCTAGGATGTCCCTGTTTACCCCGACAATTCCGGTAATGGCGCCCCCGTAGGGGTCGAGGGCGGAGGGGGAATTATGGGTTTCCACCTTGAAGCATACACAGGTGTCCTCGTCGAACCGGATTACCCCGGAATTGTCATGAAAGACGGAAGCGAGGAAGGAAACTTTCTTGCCAAGCTCCCGGGTCGTGGATGCGATAAAGGTGGGAAAGAGTCCATGGATAACCTCGCTTTTCCCGTCTTCGGTATAGCAAATATCGGCGTTGAGAATTTTGTGTTTACAGTGTTCCGACCAGGTCTGGGCTATCATCTCCAGTTCCACGTCGGTTATGTCCCCGGAAAGGCCGGAGCTCCCCCGCAGGTCGAGGGTTTCCCGTTTTGTAAAGTGGTCCTGAATGGCCTTCATTTCCCGGAGTGAAAGGGCAAGGAGGCGATGTTTGGATAATTCCTCGAGCTCGGTATCATTCATTTCCGCTAGGGGGAAGGTTTCCACACTCGTCTCTGTCCCCTTCATGACCGTCGGGTACAGCTCCGGGGGCCGCGCGCCCCGGTTCCATTGGTCGCGGGAAATGACCACGGCGTCTTCTATGAGCGGATTATAGAAAAAAGCTTCCAATAATTTCCGGTCTGCTTTACCGGCTCCCGGGAAACCGACAAGGTACTGCCGGGCCGTCTGGATGGTACAGC
>CAYPIQ010000014.1:31554-71395 GCA_964410865.1 uncultured Spirochaetales bacterium
CGGAGAAAACATCGGAAATACTCTCGGAAAGCTTTTTCAAGGTAAAGAAAACCGGATCGGTTACCCCCGGCTTGTAGGATATTTCTATGAGATAATCCCACGGGCCTGTGGTTTCCGCGGAAAAGACGTCGATATTGATGGACTGAGCTACAGGATCGTAGAGAAGCGGGATGACCGGTTCCGCCTCGGATCTATGGAGAGAGAAAAAATATACGTCCACTATCGTCACGGAGTGGATTCGCGGTGATATAGTTCTGTTAAGCTCATAAAGAATCTTTTTTGCTCTTCCATCCGTACCGGAGTTGGTGTATAATACTTCACAACGCATAACCCGTCCGATGGTATCAGAATTATTCCCGGTTGTCTAACATCGGAGGGATTATACGTGTAATATCCGCCTGAAAAGGCCGATAATGAATACAGGGGATACGAGGAAATGAACCGGCGGACCGGATGCTTTACACCGGGAACAGTTGTTTGTGAGCTTGCAGCTACCGAAAAATATTCGGCTATACATGAACTCATTGAAAAAGCCCCGGTTTTCAGGAATCTTTCGGACCCGGAGGGTTTCGAGAAATCAGTGGTTATGCGTGAAAAAGCCCAGAGTACCGGGTACGGAAAAGGCGTGGCCTTCGCTCACGGACGTACACCGGATGCGGATGATCTTTTTATTGCTCTGGGAGTATCAAGACAGGGTATATCCTGGGACGCGGTCGACGGACGACCCGTACACCTACTCTTTATCATAGCCAACAACCCCACCAAAAAGTTTGAATACCTCCTTGCCCTTTCTACCCTGGCGGAGCTGGTAAGAGACGATGCCTTTCGTACACGTCTTATCCAGGGCGGCTGCAGCGGGCGACTGGAGAAACTTCTCTGTGATGCTTTTCGAGAGGGCTGGGCGGTAAAAACGGCCTGACTTTTTTTAAACAATGTTATAGAATGCAGATATTCGTCTATTACGAAAATAGCCGCACCCGGCTGTTTTCGTTTTTTCGGTTGCCGCGCGGCGGCATGAGCAACTAAATTTAAATATCGGGGTGTCCGTGCGGCGGTATCCGGTGGAGCGGTGGTATGAAGTGGGATATCAGTGAGCAGGTGCTCATGACCATAAAGCAGATAAACAGAGCGCTTGATATGCATTCAAAGAAACTTGAAAAATCCTTCGGACTTACCGGACCGCAACTGATGGTTGTAAAAGAGTTACTGAAAGAACCGGAGGGTATTGTCGCCGGGGATCTGGCCAAGCGTATCTCCCTGAGCCAGGCAACGGTAACGACAATTATAGACCGGCTGGAGCAGAAGGGTATCGTCAAGAGGATCAGAAGCGTCGTAGATAAACGCCGGGTCTATTTCCAGGCCACCGAAAAGGCTTCCGAATACCTGGTGGGGAACCCTTCCCTGATCCAGGAAAATTTTATCGTTAATTTTAACCGTCTGGCCGATTGGGAGCAGATGCTGCTCCTTTCGTCAATCAAGCGCATAGCCCACATGATAGAGGTGGTGGACGACGACGGTTCGTTTGTTCTTCCCCAGTCCAACGGAGAAACGGAAGGAATTTAAAGACCCGGGTAATCCAGGGTAGCAAAGAGGTCCTCCGTGGTTTCGGCCCGGCGTATCAACCAGGTAGTACCGTCCTCCTTCAGCAGAACTTCGGCGCTTCTGAGTTTTCCGTTGTAGTTGAACCCCATGGCGTGACCGTGTGCGCCGGTATCGTGGATAACGAGTATATCCCCGGGCGAAACCGCCGGGAGCTCCCGGTCTATAGCGAACTTGTCGTTATTTTCGCAGAGGCTTCCGGTCACATCGCAGGTGATCTTCTCCGTATTTCCGCCTTTCCCCGGTACCGTAATATGATGATATGCCCCGTACATACCCGGCCGCATCAGGTTGGCCATGGTTGCGTCTACACCCACGAAGGTCTTGTAGGTGTTTTTTACATGTCTTACCCGGGTCACCAGGTATCCGTACGGACCGGTCACCATTCTTCCCGATTCGAAGACGATCCTCACCGGTCCGTAACCGGGTTTTTCTATCAGATCCCTGTAATGTTCGTGAATTCCCTCGGATACCAGGGGTATGTCCACCGGTATCTGCTCCGGCCGGTAGGGTATGCCGATTCCCCCACCGAGATTGATGAACTCGATCCGTATATCCAGGGTCTCGCGCAGTTCGGCGGCCAGTTCGAAGAGAATTCTCGCGGTTTCGACGAAGTAGGCCGGGTCCAGTTCGTTGGAAGCGACCATGGTGTGGAGCCCGAAGCGCCGAAGGCCCTTTTGTTTCAGTTGCTCGTATCCCTTCAGTACCTGGGCCCGGGTAAATCCGTACTTGGCCTCTTCCGGTTCGCCTATGATGTCGTTTCCACTTTTAAGCCGGCCCGGGTTATACCGGAGACAGAGGAGTTCAGGAAGCCCCGCCTCTTTTTCCAGGAAAGGAATATGGACGATATCATCGAGGTTAATAATCGCCCCCAGTTCCCTGGCTTTTCTGAATTCCTCTCCGGGGGTATCGTTGGAGGTAAACATGATATCTTCACCGGAGAGTCCCACTGCCCGGGCAAGCAATAGTTCAGGCAGGGAGGAGCAGTCCGCCCCCATACCCTCTTCTTTGAGCAGCTCCAGGACGTATGGATTCGGAAGGGCTTTTACCGCGAAATAATTTTTGAATCCCCCGGGGACCCAGTCGAAGGCCCGGTAGAACCTGCGGGCGTTCCGCCGTATGGCCCTTTCATCGTATATATGAAAGGGGGTTTCGTAGCGACGGCAGATATCTTCGAGCTGTTCACGGTCCAGGGGACATTGTTTTTCGTTCATAGGTGACTCCGGTTAATGTTTGTTCGCCGACTCTATCCTACCGGTTTTCGGTGTTTCTTGACAAGCGCCGGAAAATACCGGTACCATTCGCGGATGCCTCGGGATAACAATGGAGACATAACCGCCCGCCGTGTCCGCGTCTATGGTCTAGTCCAGGGTGTGGGCTTCCGGCCCTTTGTGTATCGAACGGCGGCCGCGAATAATCTTTACGGCTGGGTTAAGAACACCAATTACGGGGTGGAACTGCTGATCCAGGGCGCCTCCTCCGGCATCGACGCCTTTCTGGACACCCTCCGGACCTCCCCTCCGCCCCTGTCCCGTATCGAGAAGTGTGCCTCGGATACCACCGACCCGGAGGAGGGGCTCGGGGGGTTCGAAATAATAAAGAGCCGCACCTCATCGGCGGAGATAACCCGGGTTTCGCCGGATGTCTGCGTCTGTTCCGACTGCCTCGAGGATATGAAGAGGCAGCCCAACCGTATCATGTATCCGTTTACAAACTGTACCAACTGCGGGCCCCGCTTTACCATTATCCGGGACCTGCCCTACGACCGCGACAAGACCACCATGGAGCCCTTTCGGATGTGCCGGTCGTGCCGGGAAGAATACGAGGACATCATGAACCGCCGGTTCCACGCCCAGCCGAACGCCTGCTCGGACTGCGGTCCTGCGTGTACCTTTACCGGCCCTTCCGGGAGGTTTTCAGAAATCCGGGATGTCCTTCGGGAGACGGCCGCCCTCATCGACGGGGGTGGTATCGCGGCGATCAAGGGGTTGGGAGGGTTTCACCTGGTCTGTGACGCCCTGAATGAAGAGGCGGTACGGACCCTCCGGAAGAGGAAGCACCGGGAGGGGAAACCCTTTGCCCTGATGGCCCGGGATATTACCGCCGCGGAAGGATATACCCTCATGGACGGGGCGGAGCGGGAGCTTCTCCGGTCGGTCCAGCGGCCCATTGTCCTCTTAAAACGGAAAAAAGACCCGGCCGCTTCGGTAGCCTGGGGACTCGATACCATCGGCATCATGCTGCCCTACGCCCCCTTCCATTTCCTGCTTTTCGAACATCTTCATACCGAACTTATCGTTGCCACCAGCGGCAACATATCCGACGAGCCCATCGTTATCGACAACGAAAAGGCCTTTGAGCGCCTGGGGGCTATAGCCGACGGATTCGTAACCTATAACCGCGACATCCATAACCGGTGTGACGACTCCGTCACTATGGCGGCCGGGGGTGTTCCCCGGTTGATACGTCGATCCCGGGGGTACGTGCCGGAACCCATCGTCCTGGATATGGAGGCCGAGGGTATTGCCGCCTTCGGCGGAGAATTGAAGAATACCTTTTGCATCGGCCGGGGGAATGAGGCCATCCTTTCCCAGCATATCGGTGACTTAAAGTCTGCGGAGGCCTTCGACTTTTTCTCCGAATCCTACGGACGGTTCAAGCGGCTTTTCCGTTTCGAGCCGACCCTGGCGGCCTGCGACCTCCATCCCGATTACCTGTCTACCCGCTTCGCCGTTGAAACCGGGCTGCCGCTCACCCGGGTCCAGCACCACCATGCACACATCGCGGCCTGTATGGCGGAAAACCGCTTGTCCGGATCGGTTATCGGTATATCCCTGGACGGAACGGGATATGGTGCGGACGGTGCCGTGTGGGGCGGGGAATTCCTAGACTGCACCTATGATTCCTTCGAACGGTACGCCCATCTCCGGTACGTTCCTCTTCCGGGAGGCGAGGCCGCGGTTCGGGAACCGTGGCGAATGGCGGTTTCCTGGCTCTATACCGTTTACGGCCGGGAACTCCCGGACCTGGATATTCCCTTTGTGCACGATCTTGATATGGACAGGGCGACCCTTATTATGGACATGATCGACGGTGATATCGGGGGGACCACGGTAACCTCCAGTACGGGCAGACTTTTTGACGCGGTCTCCGCCGTCCTGGGGCTGGTGCGGGTTTCGACCTTCGAAGCGGAAGCGCCTATGAAGCTGGAGAGCAGTATCGAACCCTGTTCAAAGAGGTATGCCTATGAATGGGGTGGTTCCGTGGATCTCGCACCCCTCTGGAAGGATATTGTCCGGGATATCAGGAAGGGGAAATCTCCCGGCATCATTGCATGCCGGTTTCATAATACTATTGCCGCCCTGGTGCTCGACGCGGCCGCTCGTATGGCCGGCGATACCGGCTCGAGGAGGGTTGTTCTCTCCGGCGGAGTGTTCCAGAACAGGTACCTGCTTACCCGGTGCGAAAAAATGCTGAAGTCCGCCGGGTTCGAGGTACCGGCCCACCGGCGTATTCCCGCCAATGACGGGGGCATCTCCCTGGGACAGCTGGCCGTAGCCGCTGCCCGCCGGGCCGCCGGACGGCTCTAGTCGACCGCGGGGACCTAGTCGCGGCGCGGCAGCTACTGCTTTGCGAAAAAGGCTACCTTTTCCAAGGCAATGGACATGTCGATGTTCTCGACGAACACCCCGCCGGTTCCCCGAATTGTTAACGGAGCATAGTTGAGAATTCCCAGGATACCTGCGTTCCGCAAACGGTCGGCAACCACCTGGGCTGCTTTCGCCGGTACGGTGATGATTCCAAGTTGTACGTTGAGTTCATCGACGATCTTTTCCAGGTCTTCCAAGGGAAAACACCGGCACCCGTGATAGACGTTCCCGATTTTTTCGGAATCGGTGTCAAAGGCGGCTACGATCTGAGGCCGGGAGTGTCGGAGAGAAAAGTAGGCTATCAGGGCAAGGCCGAGGTTTCCGACGCCGACAATGACCGCGTGTTCTGTATCGGACAGGTTGAAAAAATCATCGATTCCCTTGAGCAGACGGGCAACGTTATATCCGCTTCGGGTGTTTCCCGCGTATCCTATCACCCGGAGGTCCTGCCGTACCTGGGCGGCCGTTGTACCGGCGAGATCGGCGATCCGGTGACTGTACACCGTGAGGGATTTTTCCGTCAGCAGGGTTTCGAGCACCCGTCTGTATACCGAAAGCCTTTCAATAACACGTTGGGAAATCATGGAAACCGCCGAAAATTACCTGATAATGATAATAATGTTAGACCTAAGCCCCTTGCGCTTCATGCGTAACTGCATTATACTGTCCTGTGAAATAATTAACAAGTGCCTTTCACTATTCTGTAGAGAAATATGTGGAGCGGCTCTTTTATTTTTCAGGTTATTATGAGGTGACTGATGAGTGAAGATGTTAAGAGCGCAGTACGTAAGACATGCGCGGCCCTAGGGAACGACAAAGCCCGGATGATGGATATCATTCGGGAAATCCAGCATACCTATGGCTGTGTATCGGACGAGGCAATTGATCTGATCTCGAAGCAGATCAACGTGCCGCGGGTCGAGGTCGAGAGCACGGTTTCGTTTTATGCCTTTCTGTCCAAGGATCCGAAGGGTAAAATCGTCATCCGGCTCTGCAACGACATTATCGACAAGATGAACGGGTACGATCGTGTTGCCCGGGCATTTCAAGAAGAACTGGGTATTGATTTCGGCGAGACTACGCCGGACGGTAAAATTTCTCTGGAGCATACACCGTGTATCGGTATGTGCGACCAGGTTCCGTCGGCCCTGGTGAACAACGAGGTTGTGACCAATCTGTCCACCGATATGGTAAGAGAGGTGGTAAAGATTCTCAAGGAAACAGGGGACGAGAAGAAGCTTGTCCGTCGGTTCGGCGACGGGAACAACGCCCACGATCTGGTAAGATCCATGGTTCAGAACAATATCCGCCGAAAGGGCGAGGTAATTTTCGCCGATTATACCGCCAATGCCGGTCTGAAGAAAGCACTGGCCATGAGCCAGGTGGAGGTCCTCAACGAAGTAAAAACCTCCGGACTCCGGGGCCGCGGAGGTGCGGGTTTTCCGGCGGGAATCAAATGGGAATTCACCCGGGGGGCCGAAGGCGCGGAAAAATACGTTATCTGTAACGCCGATGAGGGCGAACCTGGAACTTTCAAGGACAGGGTCCTGCTCACGGAACTCCCGGAGCGGATCTTCGAAGGCATGACCATTGCCGGGTACGCCATCGGGGCGCGGCACGGCATCCTGTACCTCCGGGGAGAATATGCCTATCTCTTCGAATTTCTCAATCATCTTCTGGATGAACGGAGAAAAGCCGGTCTGCTCGGCAAGAATGTAATGGGAAAATCCGGGTTCGACTTCGATATCCGTATCCAGATGGGCGCCGGCGCGTATGTTTGCGGTGAAGAAACGGCCCTGATCTCCTCGTGCGAGGGCTTCAGGGGCGATCCGAAGAACAGGCCTCCCTTTCCCGCACAGCGGGGCTATCTGGGCTGCCCGACCACGGTGAATAATGTCGAAACCTTTGTCGCCGTCACCAGGGTCATGGATAAGGGCGCCGGCTGGTTCAGCGAGCTGGGCTCCAAGGGCAGTACCGGTACTAAGCTCCTTTCCATATCCGGTGATTGTCAGCGTCCCGGCGTATACGAGTTTCCCTTCGGAATCAGTATGAAAGACCTGCTGAAGGAGGTCGGTGCGGAAGACACAACGGCCGTACAGGTAGGCGGTCCGTCGGGCCAAATGATCTCGAAGGCGGATTTCAACAGGACCATCTGCTATGACGATCTATCCACCGGCGGATCGATCATGATATTCAATTCATCCAGGAATATTCTGGATGTGGTACACTCCTTCATGGAATTCTTCGTGGAGGAAAGCTGCGGTTACTGCACACCCTGCCGGTCTGGGAATGTTCTGTTAAAGCACTACCTGGAAAAGGTGATGAACGGCAAGGCTGAACCGGCGGACCTGGAACTGATGAAAACCCTCGGGCACACGGTGAAAACGGCCAGCCGGTGCGGTCTCGGTCAGACTTCGCCGAACCCCATACTGTCGACACTGGAGAAATTTCCCGAAGTGTATGAGAAGCTGGTGCACGAAAGCAAAGAAGGACTTCAGGCGAGCTTCGATATCAATGCGGCTCTGCGGGATGCGGAAACGGTCCAGGGCCGGAAATCGGTAGATTTTTCTTGAGGGGGAAGAAAGAATGAGTGATACAATTACTTTTGTCATAGACGGCAAGGAAATAGTAGCCCAAAAGGGGCAGACGATTATGGAGGCGGCCGATGCCGCGGGAATATATATTCCCAGGCTCTGTGCGTACGAGGGGCTGGAACCCCACGGTAGCTGCAGGGTCTGCACGGTTATGGTAAACGGAAGTCCCCAGGCGGCGTGTACTCAACCGGTGGCCCAGGGAATTATTGTAGAAAACGATACTGAAGAGTTGAAGCAGATCCGGAAGGATATCATCGATATGCTCTTCGTGGAAGGCAATCATTTTTGCATGTTCTGCGAAAAGAGCGGTAATTGTGAACTGCAGGCCCTGGCCTACAGATTCGGTATCGATGCTCCTAAGTTCCCCTACATGTTTCCCCAGCGGGAAATCGACGCAAGTCATCCGGATGTTTTCATCGATCGCAACCGTTGCGTTCTCTGCGGGCGCTGTGTAAGTGCATCCAGGGATCTGGACGGCAAACATGTTTTCGATTTTATCGGCCGGGGGATCGACAAGCGAGTCGCGGTCAATTCACACGCAAAGCTATCGGAAACGGAGCTCCAGACCACCGACAAGGCCATCGAGGTCTGCCCCGTAGGAGCAATCCTCAAGAAACGGGAAGGATACAGGGTACCGATCGGCGCGAGAAACTACGATCATACACCCATCGGGTCCGATATCGAGGCCAAGGGAGGTAAAGCATGAGCGGAAAACCGAAAGTAGCAACGACGTCACTGGCAGGGTGTTTCGGATGTCACATGTCCCTGCTCGATATAGATGACCGGATTCTTCAGCTTATAGATCTGGTCGACTTCGATAAGTCTCCCATAGACGATATAAAAGAATTTACCGGGCGCTGCCTGGTAGGTTTTATCGAAGGAGGCTGTGCCAACGAAGAAAACGTGAAGGTGCTGCAGTCCTTCAGGAAGCACTGCGATGTTCTCATCTCCCTGGGCGACTGCGCCATCATGGGAGGCCTGCCCGCCATGCGCAACATGGTGCCGCTGAAGGAATGTCTCGATGAGGCTTATCTGAACGGTCCTACGGTGTACAATCCCTCCGGTAAAATTCCCGGGGACGCGGAAATACCGCTTCTCCTGGACAAGGTCTACCCGTGCAAGGAGATTGTCAAGATAGATTATAACATTCCCGGATGTCCGCCGCCGGCGGATACCATCTGGCAGGTAATCGTAGCATTGTTGAACAACAAGCCCATCGAGCTCGATTACGAACTGATCAAATACGATTGAAAGAGGAAAGCCCATGGCTGTCGATACAAAGAATCTGAAAAGAGTGACCATAGAACCCGTAACCAGAGTAGAAGGTCACGGCAAGGTTTCCCTGTTGCTCGACGAGCAGAACAAGGTCAAGCAGGCACGATTGCATATCGTCGAATTCAGGGGTTTTGAACGTTTTGTGCAGGGTCGTCCCTTCTGGGAGGCGCCGGTACTGGTGCAGCGGCTCTGCGGAATCTGTCCCGTGAGCCACCACCTGGCCGCGGCCAAGGCAATGGACGTTATCGTGGGAGCGGACACGTTGACTCCTACGGCGGAAAAGATGCGCCGGCTCATGCACTACGGACAGTTCTTCCAGTCCCATGCCCTTCATTTCTTTCACCTCTGTTCCCCGGACCTACTGTTCGGTTTCGACGCTGATCCGGCCATTCGGAACGTTATCGGGGTTGCGAAGAAATATCCGGACCTAGCCGTCCAGGGCGTCATGATGCGGAAATTCGGCCAGGAAATCATCAAGGCCACCGCCGGGAAAAAGATACACGGTACCGGGGCAATCCCCGGGGGTATCAATAAGAACCTCTCCATCGAAGAGAGGGATTTCTTCCTCAAGGACATCGACCAAATTCTCGAATGGTCCAGGGGTGCTGTGAAGATTGCGAAGGACTATACCATGGAACACCTGGAAGACCTGGCATCCTTCGGATCCTTCGACTCCAATCACCTTTCCCTCATCCGGGATGACGGGGCAATGGACATCTATCATGGCAAATTGAGGGCCATCGACAAGGACGGTAATAAGATTATTGATGATGTCGACTACGCGAACTATTACGATTACATAGCCGAAGAGGTCCGGGACTGGTCATATATGAAATTTCCGTTTATCAAGTCCCTGGGGCCGGAAGACGGATGGTACCGGGTCGGACCCCTGGCCAGGGTTAATGCCTGCGATTTCATCGATACTCCCGAAGCAGAAGCGGAACGTAAAGAGTTCATGGCCCTTACAAAGGATAAACCGAATAATATTACCATGGCGTATCACTGGGCCAGGATGATCGAAACCCTCCACTCGGCGGAAAAGATGAAGGAACTCCTGCACGATCCCGACCTCCAGGGTAACGATCTCGTGGTAACGGGTGAACGCCGTGAAGAAGGGGTCGGACTGCTGGAAGCTCCCCGGGGAACGCTCTTCCACCATTATCGGGTAAACAAGGACGACCAGATCGAAATGGCCAACCTGATTGTTTCCACGACCAATAACAACGAACCTATGAACAGGGCGGTCCAGGGTGTGGCCGAAGAGTACCTCTCGGGCAACGAGATTACCGAAGGGCTCTTGAACCGTATTGAGGTGGCTATCCGGGCTTACGATCCATGCCTTTCATGTGCTACCCATGCCATGGGGCAGATGCCGCTGATCGTCGAATTATACGACGCGGAGGATACCCTGATAGACAGGAAAGTGAAGGATTGAGCGCGGATAAAAAGATACTTGTTATCGGCTTCGGCAACCCGGCCCGGCAGGACGACGGGCTGGGACCGGCCGCGGCCGAAGCGGTGGCTGAAATGAAATTCGAGAATGTTACCGTCGATTCCGATTACCAGTTGATGATAGAGAATGCCGCGGACGTGGCGAAACACGATGCCGTCGTCTTTATCGATGCGGATATCGAAGGAAAAGAGCCGTTCTCGTTTAAACGGGTACAACCGGGAAGCTCTATGAGCTTCAGTACCCATTCGGCCGACCCGGAGGTTATCGTTTCTCTTGCGAAAGAATTGTTTCATGCTGAATGCGAGGCCTATATACTGGGAATTCGTGGATACTCCTTCGAGATGTATGTCGAGTCCTGTACGGAAAAGGCAAAGGCAAACCTGAAAGAAGCCCTGGGGTTTCTGAAGGATATTCTGACCGGTGACGGCCTTGCGAAAGCTGCAGTCAACGTGAAGTAAATGAAACCCGGTTCAGGCTGCCCCATCCATTGGGGTAGCCATATTTCTGAAAAAAGAATATCATCGCCCCATTATGTGCCTTGCAGTACCTCTTAAATTAATCAGTATCGATACCTCCACTATGACCGGTACGGTAGAGCTCTCGGGCGGAACCCTCGATGTGGGTACCCAGTTGATTCCGGAGGCCGAGGTGGGGGATTACGTGCTTGTTCACGCGGGAATGGCTATTGAACGGCTCGAGTCCGATGACGCGGATAAGATCCTCGAATCGTATGATGAGTATGTATATCATGAGGATGAATTGGCTCCCAGGAAGGATGCCGGAAAAAACCCATGAAAGAAAGGGAATCACCCTACCGGAACAGGGAGTTGACCGGTAGATTATCCGCGGAGATTGCAAAGGAAGCGGCCGGTCTGGGCGAGATCAGGATAATGCATGTCTGCGGTACCCATGAACACGAGATAGCCCGAAACGCCCTGCGGCAGCTCTTGCCGGACAATGTAACGGTTCTGCCCGGTCCGGGCTGCCCGGTTTGCATTACCCCGGCCTCCTATATCGATACGGCCATTGAACTGGCCCTGTCCGATGAAAAACCGGTTCTGTGTACCTACGGCGATATGGTTCGGGTTCCCGGCCCCTATGGGTCGTTATTGGAAGCCCGGGGTCGAGGCGCCGATGTCCGCATTGTGTACGGTATTCGGGATGCCGTCGCGGAGGCGGAAAATAACCCGGACCGCCCGGTGGTGTTCTTCAGTGTCGGGTTCGAAACCACCGCTGCCCCGGTGGCCGCCGTGGCTGGGGGGGGTCTTCCGAAGAACTTCTACCTCTATACCTGTCATCGTTATGTTCCGCCGGCGGTAGAAGCCCTGGTTTCTCTGGCGGATAATATTGCGGGCTTTCTCCTGCCAGGCCATGCATCGGTCATAACGGGTACGGGACCCTACCGGAGGACGGCCGAAACCTACGGGAAGGCCGCTGCCGTGGGCGGGTTCGAACCCGTGGACATACTCACCGCCCTGCTTTCCATTATCCGCCAGATCCGCGACGGCAAGCCTTCGGTAACGAACTGCTACACCCGGGCGGTGAGGGACGGGGGAAACAAGAGGGCTATGCAGCTTATCGGCCGGGTGTTCGAAACCACCGACGCCGAGTGGAGGGGAATCGGCGTGCTGCCGGGAACGGGACTGGAACTCTCGCCCAAGTTTGATTTCCTGGAAGCCCGGAAGAGGTTCGGGATACAGCAGGCGGTTACTCCGGATATAACGGAGGGCTGCAGATGCAACGAAGTCCTCCTCGGAAAGATAAGCCCGAAGGACTGCGGACTGTTTGCCGGTGAATGTTCACCCATGCATCCCCGGGGACCCTGCATGGTCAGCGCTGAGGGCACCTGTCGGGCGGTATTTCTTTATCCGCAAGGGGGCGTATGACCGGTTATATCCGCCCCGCCCACGGATTCGGCGGCTCCCTGAGTCAGCAGCTGCTGGACGAACTGGTCTATCCCGCTCTTTCGGGAAGTTCCGTGACGGAACACAGGGTTACGGAGGATGCGGCATTTTTCGGCCTTTCGGAAAACAGGGGGGCTTTTTCCACCGACTCTTACACGGTGAAACCGATCTTCTTTCCGGGAGGCAATATAGGTAAACTGGCCGTCGCAGGAACGGTAAACGACCTGGCGGTATCAGGCGCCGATATCGCCGCCCTTTCCCTCTCACTGATAATCGAAGAGGGGTTTGCGTTAGAAGACCTGGCAGAGATTCTACGGTCCGCCGGGGATACCTGCCGAAAGGCGGGGGTGACCGTTATTACCGGTGATACAAAGGTTGTGGAACGGGGCAGCGCCGACGGTATCTTTATAAACACCGCCGGGGTGGGTTCTGTACGGTTTCCCCATCTCGGACCGGGGTCCATACGTCCGGGGGACAGTATCATTGTCTCCGGTACTATAGGTGACCATGGTGCCGCTATTCTCAGCGCCCGCGAACGGATCGGCAGCGGGATGGCCCTTGTCAGTGACTGTGCACCGCTGAACGGAATGATTCACACAATAATGAAGGCCTGCGGCTCCGCGGTGCATGCCATGAGGGACCCGACCCGGGGAGGCCTGGCGGCGGTTTTGAACGAATTTGCCGCGGACACCTCCCTGGAGTTGCTCCTCAGGGAAGAGGCTGTTCCCATACGACCCGAGGTCCGTGATTTTCTGGACATCCTCGGGATGGATCCCCTGCTCCTGGCAAACGAGGGCAAGATAGTCCTGTTCTGCCTTCCGGAAGAAGAGTCCGGGGTGCTGAAAGCCATGAGATCATCTCCGGAAGGGAAGGACGCGGCGATTATTGGCACGGTTGCACGGAAAAGAGATAGAGGCCGCGTCTTGCTGGAGACCGGTATCGGTACCACGAGAATCTTGAATATGCCTGTAGAACCGGGCATGCCGAGGATTTGCTGATGCACGAAGCTTCGATAACGGAATCGATTATGAGTTCGGCGGTTACCGAACTGGAAAAAAACGGAATAACCGGCGGCGTAAAGGCGGTACATGTAACTACCGGTGTGTGCCAGGGACTTATCCCCGAGTCCATGCAGATGTACTATGACATGGAAAAACCCGGTACTCCCCTGGAGGATTCGGAACTGGTCATAACCGTACAGCCCATGGTTGCCCGGTGTCCCGCCTGCGGCGCGGACCATGAACTGGATATACCCGTGATGTTCTGCCCCGACTGCGGTGGAACCATGGAACTGATAAAAGGAAAAGAAATTCTTATTACAAGCATTGAGGTGGAAGATGAGTGAAATTGTCGTCAACAAAGATCCGCGGGAAGAAAAACTCATGATAGCCGGGGAGATACGGGAAACCCTTACAAAGAGAGGTATTCTTGCCCTGAATTTGATCAGCTCGCCCGGGAGCGGGAAGACCACACTCCTGGAAAAAGTCCTTCCCGTTCTGGCAAAGGAATTCCGGCTTGCCGTCATAGAGGCGGACACGGCGACCCGCAGGGACGCAGACCGGCTCGAGGCCGCGGGAATACATGTGTCCATGATTGCGAACCAGATAACCGGTTGTCATATCTCCCCTGCCGCCGGAAAGACCGGGTTCGACGCCCTGGACCTGGACAGCCTGGACCTCATTGTCATCGAGAACGTGGGAAACCTCGTGTGTCCCTCCGATGTCGACCTGGGGGAAGATTACAAGATAGCCATGGTCAGCATTGCCGAGGGAGAGGATAAACCCCTGAAATATCCGCTTCTCTTCCAGAAGGCTTCACTGGCGCTTATAAATAAAATCGATGCGGCGGAAGCTCTTGGGGCCGATACGGATCTCCTGGAATCGAATATCAGGGCGGTCAATCCTTCTATTTCTGTAATTCGACTTTCAGCCAGGACCGGCGAGAACCTGGACGCCTGTATCGAGTGGATATCCACAAAGATCCGGGGAAAAAAACAGCTTCTCTGAATCACCCTGCCTGGTAGAAGAGAGGTACCAGAAGAGGTACTGTCAGGGATACAAGGGCTCCGTGAGAGATCGACAGGGGCACCATGTCCGGGCCTCCCGCCCGTTCGATTAACGGCAGGGTTACGTCCATACTGGTTGCTCCGGCTATTCCCACGGCCGAGCGGGAAAAACCGGTCCGCCCGAGGAAGGGGATAATCACAATTGCCATTGATTCCCGGAACATATTGGTAAGAAAAGCCGTTGATCCGAGCAGGGGGTCTCCTAATTCCGTTATGAGAACCCCCGAAAGGGTGTACCAGCCGAAACCGGAAGCAACGGAAAGTCCTTTCCAGGCATTCATTCCCAGAAAAAACGCGGCGCCGAGTCCGCCGGCCAGGCTCCCCATTACCGTAAGCAACGGTAGCAGTATGGTGTTTCTATTCTTCAGGGCGCCTGAAAAGGATACGCCGCTTTTTACCATGTCGATACCGATGGAAAAGAGCAAAAATCGGAGCAGCCAGGTAATAAGAGAATCGCCGGAAAACCGCGATCCCGGGAGGATGCTTCCGACCAGGAATCCGGCAACTACCATGAGGAGCAGAAAAACCGCGCCGGGCCAACCGCCCTTTTCACCGGGCTCCGGGGCGCCCCTGTTCCTGAAGCCTCTGTGGTCTAGAAGACAGAGTGTGCCGGTGAAAATAAATGTGCCTGTAACTGTAGCAGCGGCAAAGATGACCGCCGTTATTCCCGACACGGCGAGTTCATGGATCGATTCGGTGGTAACGCCTATACGATAGCCCATGATCAGCAGCAGGACCGGTAAAATCAGGTGCGAACCATAGGAAATTACATGTGATTGTCTGACGATTTTGAATCGTCCGGCAAAAATACCGCAAATGAAAAAGGCGAACAGAATAAGTAGTGGGAAAAGTCCGGTCATGGGACTACCATAGAGGTATTCTCCGGGTTTTTCAATCTCGAAAAAAATATATCAGTGACAATATTGAAGAAGCGCAAGCGGCCGGTAATCGAAGGGATCTATAACGCCGGTAGGGCAGACCACGACCACATCGAGACCTTCCCGTGCCGCTTTCAGCACCTCCATCGTTGCCCGGGCCTTTGATTTACCGTATGAACCCATGGCCTTATCGGGAGAAACCGGTATCGATTCGTCGATTGTTATACCATCGGTTCTTCCAGACGGGCCTTTGCTTCCAGGGACGGCTTCGGATCGTCGTCGAGCAAATAGCGGGGGATGAAATTGGTGTCAATATAGGTCATCGGCTACATGCTCCGCCCAGGCCGAATCTTCCCGCGCGCGCCTGTCTGCGTCGGCAGACCGTCGAAACGCACCGGCGAGATTCGACGGGTTGCGCACCAATTCCTCGGTTCTTTTTTTCTCCAGTACGCCACGAACTGCTTCGACGACGAGTTCGCTCATGGTAACCCCGCGAAGGGCCACAAAAACGGCTAACCGGTGTTGTAAAAAGATATAAAAAAATATATAATTATTTGTATGAAAAAACTTCAAATAGGCTTGGACGACAGGGTTGTAACCTATCTCGACCGCATAGCCCTACAGCAGCACAAAACCCGTACCGCGGTAATACGCGAAGCTATACATTACTGGATAAAACAGAGTGCCGCGGAACGTTTAGAAGCGGACTGGATAGCCGCGCTGAAGGCTGACCAGGCGGAATATCCCGACGACACGGAACTCTGGATGGCTGCCGAGGCCTGGGACGAGGAATGAACCGCGGTGATATCTGGTATGTCGACCTGGGAGGCCGGGCGGGAAGGCGACCCGGGGTCGTTATTACTCGGCAGGCGGTGCTGGATTACATCAACAAGGTTACCATGGTAGAAGTAACCACCCGGGGCAAGGGCTATCCTACAGAGGTGTTCATCGGCACGGGGGGCAATCTTCCCGCTCCATCCTTCGTACAGGCGGACAATATCCATACCGTTCCGAAGCAGCGGCTGGTTAAATACTCCGGTACCCTGGATGCTACAACCATGGTGAAGATTTCCCGGAAGGTTGTCCTGGCACTGGAGTTGGAAGGGCTTTCTTGATACACAGGAAGACCACGCTGATGTGTTTACTTCCTCGAAGGAGATCCGGATGAGGTAGCCGAAGAGTTCGAAGCATGAAACTGCTGCTTGATACCCATGTATTCATAATGTCGATTGCCCAGGCCATGACGGAGGAATGTACCCTGGTAACCAATAACAGCTTTATCCGAACATATCCTGATGTTACTATTTTTTGGGAGTAGAAATTTGAATGACGGAACAATCCGGTCTAACATCAAACCGGGGCTTAAGGTCTCCATCGTCCTGAAAAAGGACCAGCGGACCGGAGAGCTTACCGAAGGAGTGGTGGAGGATATCCTCACCAATTCACCAACCCATCCCCACGGTATCAAGGTACGGCTCACCGACGGGCAGGTGGGCCGGGTGAAGAGGATACACGGCGATAGATGATCCGGGAAATCCAGGCGGAGTCTATCCTCCGGCGTCACAAGAAGATCGATTCCTGGTTTATCAGCCACTACGGTCTCAATCTCTACCGGGGCTGCAGCCACAACTGCGTTTACCGCGACGGCCGGGCGGAGAAGTACCGGGTAGAGGGTAATTTCGGCCGGGACATCCACGTGAAGGTCAACACCCCGGCCGTCCTGCTGCGGGAGCTGGACTCCCGGCGGAAGCGCACCCCGATGCCGGGGAGCTTCATGCTCCTTGGGGGCGGGGTTTGCGATGCCTAACAGCCTGCGGAAGCCGAATACGCCCCGGCCCGGAGAACCCTGGAGCTCATCGACGGGTACGGGTATGCCGCCTGGCCTCTGTCGCAGCAGAAGAAGCCTGTGTCGGAGCTGTCCCGGGAAGAGCTGTCGTCGGTAAAGGGGGTGGGGCTGGCGACGGTGGAGGTGATCGAGGAAATACTGGAAACCGGGATATCTTAATTTACCACCCCAGGCGTTCGATACCTTCCACCAGGTCAAAATGCGTGTCCCGGCTTAAAAGGGGGAGCTTAAACTCCCGTACCAAGCCGGCGATCCAGATGTCGTTCTCCGGTATCGGGGTTCTATTTTGTTTCAGTTCCCAACGTATATCCGCATAATAAAATGCGGTATCTTTTCCGATGACTAATAGCTGTATGCCTTGTATAAGACCTGAGAGGAGTTCTGTTAATTCCCTTGCCTTTATAGAGTTCTTTATTCCGTATAGGTACTCTCCCAGAGCAATGACAGGAAGATACAATCGATCAGCCTTTTCGAGATGAATACGTAAAGATTGATTTTGCTTAAAAATGTCGGAGAGGGCATTGGTATCCAGGATCATTTCCATTCATCGGGGTCTACTGTTTCAAACTCTGTTTCGACAATTCTGTCCAGCCGTTCCAATTCCTCAGCCAGGTCTATTCGCTTTTCGTAGAACTCGAGCCAGGGTTTTTGTTGTTGCCCCGCCCCGCTTTTTGTCAGTTTTTCCGATATTGCCTGGGAGATAAAATCCTTAAGTGATATACCCTGAATAGCGGCGTATATCTTAGCCTGTCTGAATAGGTTATCGGATAATTCAAAGGTCGTTTTCATAAATACAGTATACCATAAATATGGTTTTACGGCAAGCGTGGCCGCTGACAGCGAATACGGCATCCGGCGGCTTGTCTGCCGGCACTGGGTGGAATGATCCTCCTGGAACGCCGGTGTTTTCACCCCGGGTCAAAAATGGACGTCTGTAGAAGATTATTGAAACCGGGACCTGTCGGGAGTATGATGAAACTGACCGGGGAAATTACCCCAGCTTATCCATGTAGTCCCGAACGCTCTCGATATCCCTCTCCACCTGAATTTTTACTTCATGAAGATCCTTGAATTTTCGAATATCCCGCACCCGGGCATGAACTTCCAGAGTTATGGTCCTTCCGTACACATCTTCGTCAAAATCCAGGAGGTAGGTCTCCACCGTGGCATGGGGTATATTGTCTACCGTGGGTCGCAGGCCGATGATGGAAAGGCCTTTCAGCACACGATGATCCATGCGGGTCAATGTCGCGTATATGCCCTGGGGATGCAGGAGTTTGTGTTCTTCCTAGTCGATATATGTATCATCATCAGTCCGCCTGTTCTAGCAGGAACCGGGCGGTTTCCACGTCGGTAATAAGGACATTGATAAAACCGCCCCTCAAAGCCCCTTCAATCGCCCGGTGCTTTTTGGGCGAACCGGCGATTCCTACCCGGGTGGGGATACGGAGAAAATCCTCCAGGGTTACGGCTATGATTCGTTTTTCCATGCCGGCGATCACGACATTACCGGAAAGATCGAAGAAATGGGTACAGATTTCGCCCACGGCATTTTTTTCAAGGTATCCGCGAAAATCCTTTTCTTCCATGCCCTCGGTGGTGTTCTCCTTTAGGATGCGTTCTTCCAGGTTACCGATTCCTACCACGGCGATGGTGCAGGATTGTACGACCCGGTAAGCATCCCGGAAGTAGGATTCTTCCATGATTGACCGTCGTATTTCTGGACTGTTGACTATCAGCGGGGCATAGAGTTTGCTCGGCCTGGCATGGAGCTTCCCGGCGAACCGGTGGACGATATCGTCCACGTCGGCCCCCTTGTCTTGTCCATTCCAGCCCCCCACCAGCTGAGTCACCGTCAGGTTTTTTTTGTGTATCCTGGGCATGGAGTCGACTAAGGCGGCCGTGGAACGTCCCCTGGAAAAACCGACAATGTCTCCGTCCGTGATAATACCCGCCAAGTAGGAACCGGCCGCTGCTCCCAGGGTGGGGGTGATGTGTCGTGAGTCCGAGGGTTCCACAACCCGGACGGTTGCCAGACTATAGGCTTCTTCCAGGGATCTTTCCAGGTCCAGATAGAGGCCGTCGTAACCGACAACCTCTATCTTTACTATGCCGAGGCTTTCGCACTTACCGAGGATGCGATTCACCCGCTGCCGGGACATCTTCATCTTTTCCGCTATTTTTTCCTGTGTAAGCCCTGCCTTGTAGTAGTAATAGGCAACCCGGGTGTATTCCCGCCGGCGTTCATCCATTTCGTACGCTTTCATCGCTCCGTTCTCGACTTCAGGATATTATTGATTACATCGTACAAGGACCCTGTAGGTGGAAGGATCAATGGCCCGCTGGAACGCCCTGTCCAGATCGGATAAAGGCACGCTGTCCGAGATCAGAGCGGAGACATCCACCAATCCGAAGGACAACAGCCGTACCGAGGTGAGAAAATCCCGGCGGGTTGGGTTTACCGATCCTGTAATTACCGTTTCGTCGGAGTGTACTTTATTGGCGCTTACAGATATTGGGTCGTCGGGATGAATGGAGGAATAGAAGACTACCCGTCCCAGTTTTCCGGCCATGGCCACACTCTGCTGGGCTACCTCCGGCAGGGCCACGGTACTGATAACCGCGTCGGCTCCCCGGCCGCCGGTAAGTTCCTTAACCCTTTCCACCGCGTCTTCTTCGCCTGAATATATAACCACATGAGCCCCCATGTTTTTGGCTACTTCCATCCGGGCTTTGTCTACCTCGCAGACGATAACCCTGGCGCCTTTCAGGCAGGCCAGCTGAATGTGCAGGGCGCCCATGATGCCGCTACCGATGATCACCACGTCGTTTCCCAGGCGGATATCCGCGTTATCGATACTGTGGACACAACAGGCCAGGGGTTCCGCCAGGGCTGCGTGGGTTAGATCCATATCCACCTCCAGGGGGTACACCATGGGCGAGTCCACCAGCATGTATTCCGCCATTCCTCCGGGCCCGATAAATCCCCGATGAATAGCGGTTTTAAAGGAATCAACACAGAGGTTCTCATGACCGCTTCGGCAGTAGTAACACTCACCGCAGGAGGTGAGCATCCGCATGGCTACCTTTTCCCCGACTTTCAGTCTTTTTACCTTATCACCCACCGCTTCCACGGTACCGGACATCTCGTGTCCGCCGGCAAAAGGGTAGCGTTTCATGATGCCCTTGTAAATCCTCTGTTCCAGTGTGCAGATGGCGCAGCTGTGGACCTTGACCAGGACCTGGCGGCCCTCGGGGCGGCGCAGTTCCAATTCCTTTATTTCCGTCTTTCCTTCTCCGGCGATAACGCCGACCTTGTAGATACTCATAAGTTCTTCCTCCCAGGGTTTTTCCCGTTAGAATTTTGGGTTGAGTTCTTTCAGCGCCGCTTCGACAGTGCAGTCTTCATGAATCAACCGGGCTATGGCTCCGGCGTACCGGGCGGGTTTCTCATGCCCCCAGATGTTCCGTCCCATGGCTACACCGGCTGCGCCGGCTTCCAGGGCATCCTTGATTTCTCTCAAGAGCTGTACCTCCGGGACCTTTTTGGAACCCCCGAGGATGACCACCGGTATGTACACACTCTCCGTGAGTTCTTTAAAACTTTCCTGGTCTCCGGTGTATTCGGTTTTAATGATGTCCGCCCCCAGTTCCGCACCCTGGCGGCAGGCAAAGGTGATGTTGGCCGCCGTCCTGGCGTCTTCTCCCCCTTCGAAGCCCCGGGGAAGCATCTCCGCAGTTACCGGAAGATTCCATGTGTGGGCGCTCAGGATATTCTTGGAGAGGGCGGTAAGAATATCACACTCGAACTTCGATCCGGGAAACCCCATGGTAATGACCGCATCAGCCCCTAATCGCAGGGCGTCTTCAGCGGAAACTACCGTCTGGATGGGCCGGGACCGGTCTCCCAGAAAAGAGATACCTCCGTCAAGCCGAAGGATAATTCCCCGGCCTAGAAAGTCCTCGGCAAACTTGTCCGCCATACCTACGGTGGAAAGATAGGCATCCACGCCTGCCCGGGCGGTTTCCCGGATAATTGTGCCGGGGTCCTTCAGCGCGGGAAGGATATTGAAATTGTTTCCGTGGTCCATGGCCAGGATAAAGGTTTTCCTGTCTTGCCTGAAGATGTGATTCATTCTGTGGGCGATACTGCTCATAAAGGGTCTCCTTGGAACTTGTACTGGTTGTTACAAATGCTCACATAGCATTACATTTGGATGATAATGTATACCGGTCTCTCTGTCAAGGTTAGGGTTAGACAATACGGGTTGTCGTGCGCCCCGAGGAAAATGATGTTTTGACATCATTAAATGACTTGATTATGATGATTATGTACGCACCACCCTAACCATCAACGATAACCTATACCGTCTTCTCAAAAACCTGTCCCGGCAGGAAGGAAAAACCTTCCGGCAAAGGGTGAACGACGATCTCCGGCGGGGGCGGACGGGGAAGTCCCCGGGGCATGAATCGAAACCCTTCGTGGTAGAAGCCCGGCACTGCGGTTTTCAGCCCGGGGTGGATATCGGCCGTTTAAATCAACTTTCCGAATTACCCCGCTGTACCCCGCCGATGCGGTTCACCATGTAACGGCCTGGCTTACCATGCCCAATGTGGAGCCCCTCATTCCCGGTGCACGCTACCTGGAGATCTTCCGGATCCTGGTAAAGGAAATCGGCTCCGCCGGCAGCCTTACCACCGACATTCACATCGCCGTCCTGGCCATGGAGTACCGGGCTACGGTCTTTACCAGCGATACCGACTTTACCCGCTTCAGCGGGATGCGGCTTGAGAAACCTTTGGTTTTGTGAAGGATGTTCTGTTTCCGGACAACGCTTTCTATGCGGAACTTATGCGATCAGGGGATTTTTAACTTTCAGACCGGGAAAGCGTGAAAAGTCCCGATCCGCCGACCATAGTACTTCCACGCCGTGGGCTATACAGATCGCTGCTATTCTTGCATCGTGAACCCTGGGACCCGTCGCATTGGCGACTTCAAGGATATGGCTGAGGTAAGAGTAATAAATTTCTCCCGGTTCCCCGAGCAGGGAGAGGGTGGGGCAGTCTATCCATATCTGAACCTGCTTCAATGCGTCCGGCAGGGGGGTCGGGGGTGAGTAAATACGGGGATGCGTGACAATGGCCAGAAATTCATGGATGGCAGGCCAGGGGATCGCGCAGAGCTTTCCTGATTCGGCCAGTGCTTTAACGGCTTCGAAAGCCGGCTTATGGAAAGCGGAATCTTCGCGATGGGAATAGACAAGGATGTTGGTGTCCAGGGCTATCATCCGCCCCTGCCTTCATATATTAATCCGCGAAGGGTTTCCCAGGCTCCTTCCTGAATTCCTTCGCATACGCCGTTACCTTTGAAAGAGTGATTTACAAACTGATAACTGCTTTTTTCAGAATTGTTCCGATCCAAATAAAGCCGCAAAGCCGCCTCCAGAAGTTCACGCATCGTTGAACCTTTTTCCGAGGCGGTTTTTTTCAATTCTTCCATGAGAGCGTCGCTCAGTTCAACCGTTGTTTTCATGGTTCTATAGTATTGTCAATATGGAAGTATGTCAAGTAAAATATGTATACCCATATTTTTTATCTAAAGGAGCCTGCCTTGATTTTAATATTTTTTTAGCCTCGGGTCGACATGTATTAGCAGGTTATGACGAATCGGTTTTAACCTTGTATTTTAAAATTAAAGATATAATATTTACCTTGTGAATTGAAAACAAATGATATATAATACATAGTAAAAGGAGACCTGGGTGTTTCGAAGAGTACACGAACAACTAAAATCATGGAAGAACAGAGCACGGCGGAAGCCCCTGATTCTGAAAGGCGCCCGGCAGGTAGGAAAAACCTGGAGCGTAAAAAGCTTCGGAAAAGAACTGTTCAATGAAACGGTGGTGATCGACTTCGAGAAAACCCCCGACAGATGTTCCGCCTTCAATGAAAGCCTTAACCCGCGAAGTATCCTGCAGAGCCTGGAAATAGCTGAAAGAAAGAAGATTATACCCGGTAAAACCCTCCTCTTCCTGGACGAGGTACAGAAATGCCCCCGGGCTCTCATGTCTCTTCGATACTTTTATGAAGAACTGCCTGAACTGCATGTGATAGCCGCAGGCTCCCTGCTGGATGTTATATTGGATTCTTTCCCGTTTCCCGTAGGTCGGGTACAGTATCTTACCATGTATCCTATGACATTTTTCGAGTACCTAACAGCCCTGGGCAACGATACTGCTGCGGAGATCGTATCATCAAAGCCGGGAAAAGTACCGAATGCCACCCACACGGCCTTGCTGTCTGAACTGAAAACCTATTGTATGGTCGGCGGTATGCCCGAAAGTGTTAAAACCTTTATCGAGACCGGAAGCCTGCTGGAATCGCTGAACGTTCATGATGAGCTGATTCAATCTTTCCTTGACGACTTCCGGAAATATGAGGTAAAGGTAAACAGCCGATGTATTGAACAGGTTTTTACCGGTGTATCAAAGAATGTAGCCGGGCAGATCAACTACTCCCGGCTTTCCGATGATTTCACCCAGCCGACGTTAAAGAAAGCCCTGGAAGTGCTTGTTAACGCTAAAATAGTTCATCGTATTGACTCGGTGGGCAGGCTGGAATTGCCCCTGGATATTCAAACTTCCTCCAGGAAATTCAAAGCACTGATGCTGGATATAGGTTTATGGCAGCGGGCAAGCGGAATGCCTGTCGACAACGTGATCCGTGAAAAAAACCTCATGGACATCTACCGGGGAGCCCTGGTGGAACAATTCGTCGGGCAGGAGTTGATCGCAAACAACCATGACCCCCTGTACTACTGGGCGCGGAACGCGAAAAGCAGCAGTGCGAAAGTGGACTACATCCTGTTGAAAGAAGGCGGTATGTACCCGGTGGAAGTGAAAAGCGGCAGCACCGGGTCCCTGAAAAGCCTGCATTTGGCCCTGGAAACGTTCCCTGGTTGCCCTGCCGGGATAGTCCTTTCCACTCGGGCCTACGAGGAGCTGCCGGAGCAGCGAATACGGTTTGTGCCGTTGTATTACGCCGGTAGTCTGGGGGCGACAGGCTTATAGATGGAAGTGTGTATCCGGCCGGCTCACCCGGTGCGGTTCTCCTCGATGTACCGTACCGCCACTTCCTTCGGGAGAATCCTCCCGATGCGGACATGCACATGGGGATACCGTTTGAAGATCTCAAAAATAAACTCCTCCAGCTCCCGGCGGAGGGCTTCGTCGGGCACCATCGATTCGCCCACCGGCACGGAAAGTACCTTGTGGTCCGTTTCGTCTCCTTCGATTATCTCCAGGAGACCTATCGGTTCACATTCGTACGACTGTCCCCCCTTCAGGGGTGTCCGCGTAATCACATAACTGTCCACCGCATCTCCGTCGTCGGTCCGGGTACCGGGGATGAACCCGTAGGGGTAGGGGTACCGCATCCTGGTCATGCCGTACTCGAGAATCTCCAGGGTTTACTCGTTGTATTTCCACTTCTTGAACGAGCCGACTTCGACCTCGATGAAAACTTTCATGGTTTCGTTCCCGTCGGCTCCAAACCTGCGGCGCCAAGGCAGAGCTCCACGGCAAAAGCGAGGCTGTACCCCCTTGAATGTAATACTGGGGTATACCCGACTGTTGCAGAAGGGTACTTCTTATCAGCCGGAACAGCAGGAATACCTGAAGACGATAATCCGCAGTAGAGCACATGTTCAGAGGTCATTCCCCGGATAACAGGATCAGTTTTGAAGTCAGGATATCGGAAAAGGTCCCCCGTTGTATCGTAACCGATGAACAGCGTTTGCGCCAGATCCTGATAAATCTCCTGGAGAATGTATTCAAATTTACAGAAAAAGGTTATATTGTCCTGCGGGTGGAATCGGAAAGCCGCAAGGAAACCCGTATTGCTTTATCCTTTGAAGTAGAAGATACAGGGGTCGGGATAGCCGAAGAAGAATACGGCAAGGTGTTCGAATATTTCGGGCAGGGGTCGGGCGGACGCGTCAAATCCAGCGGAACAGGTCTCGGCCTTTCGATAAGCAGAGATTACGCCCGGCTCATGGGAGGAGACATAACCCTGGTAAGCAGGCCGGGTGTGGGAAGCACTTTTCGGCTCGATATATCGGCATTTCCGGGGGGCGAATTACTATCCGGTTATGAAAGCCCCCTGGGAGCTGCGCAGTCTGCCCCCGGCGAGGTTCTCACGAGAGAATAGAACCTGATGGTGGGGGAAAACGCTCGGCTGAAACCCCTGAAGAAGACGCCGGCCGGGATAATGGACAGATTCTGGTAGTGGACGACACGGCGGCCAATCTGAAGCTCCTTGTCAGCATGCTGAGCAGCCGCGGTTATCGGGTCCGGGCCGCCGGCAGCGGACCTCTGGCGTTACGGTCGATCTTGGTGTATATGATAAAACAAAATCCGAAGGATTACCAGAGATTTCGCGACGGTATGAAGGAGACAACGGCAACGCTCTTTGTTCGTTTCTCCGCATTTCTGGAGAACGGCGTCTTTAGCTACTAACGGTGCTTTCTGATACTCGGTAGGTAGTAATTCCATTTCTTCCCCCACCGTCAACCTTTTGTAAAAAAAGGAAAGGAAACCTGTATATCTTTGAGTACTCACATCTGCTTTATCCGAGTTGACCGGTTCAGAAAAAACCATGCCACCTCCCTCGCTGCTCCAGTAAATACATAGATGGGGAATTACTGGGAACCCATAGGAAGTATTGACAAGATAGTAGTACGGCTATATCATTCCTACTGCCCGGGGGAAATCCGGTGAAAGTCCGGTGCTGTCCCGCAACTGTAATCGGCCAGGCAGGTCGAAAGCCAGAGTACCCGGCTTATACAACTCCCGGAACGCCTCGAGGCAAGGGGTTCGGGTATGCTGCCATATCCCTTTCCTGGAGAGTACGGGGTTACCGGTTTAATCCAGGGAGGGTCCATGAAAAAGATTATACAAAAAGCCGTCCTGTGTCTCATTCTTCTCGTCGTTACGGCGTGGAGTGTCTTTTCTTTGGGAAGGGATGAACCAGGCGAAGATTCTTCCTTACCCGGTATGAAAAACGGTGAGGGCGTGTCCTTTGCCCGGGGCTTCGAGATAGAATACGAGGATGGATGGACACTTCTCCGGGTAAAACGCCCCTGGCAGAATTCCACTGAAGAGCTTACCTATGCCCTGTATCCCCGGGGAACGCCGCCGCCGGCAGTAGATTGTTCAGCTATGATAGAAGTACCGGTTGAACGCGTTGTGGTGTTTTCGTCGAACTATCTCGCGTGCCTCGATATTCTTGAAGAAATGGATGCCCTGGAGGGTATAGAAAACCGCGGATACGTCTATTCGGCCGAGGTGCTGGATATGGTCGATACCGGAGAGGTTGTCGAGGTGGGGGCTTATCCGAATATCGATATGGAAACTCTGCTGGTACTGGACCCCGATATCATTATGATGCCCGTATACGGTGACCGGGGTGCCTTCAGGGAATTACAACAAGCCGGCTTTCCGGTGGTGGTAAACGGGGACTGGCTCGAAACCACGGCCCTGGGAAGGGCGGAATGGATAAAGTATGTCGCCGCGTTTTTCGGCAAAGACAAAGAGGCGGCCGGTTACATCTCACGAATTTCCGGGGAATATAACACGCTGGCGGCCAGGGTCGAATCGACCGAAGAAAAACCTTCTGTTATGTTGAATACCCCCTGGCAGGGAGTCTGGTATATGCCCGCCGGCGAGGGCTACCTGGCCGATCTTTTAAATGATGCCGGGGCCGATTACCCCTGGGCGGACACCAGGGGTACCGGGAGCCTGGCGCTCGATTTCGAAGAGGTGTATGGAAGGGCGGGAAACGCCGACATATGGGTTCATACCGGCAGTTGGCGGAGCAGGGAAGAAGCCCTGGCCGATGATCCTCGATTCGCCGCGTTCAAGAGTTTCAAAACCGGGAATTTCTACAACAATGACGCAAGAATCCGGTCTTCCGGCGCCAATGATTTCTGGGAATCCGGTCCCCTTACTCCCCACCTTGTGCTGAAGGATCTCATTAGGATATTCCACCCCGAACTTCCGCTGCAGGGCGAACTCTATTACTACCGAAAACTCCAATGAAACCCACATCCGCCGGAACCCGATTTTTATGGGCCGCCGTTATCCTGCCGGTACCGCTCCTCTTTTTTCTGAACCTCTATCTGGGCTCGGTGTCCATTCCCTTCCGGGAGGTTGTTTCCCTTTTCTTCGGATACGGGAATGTGGACGGTATGATGAGAAGGATAATACTCGACTTCAGGCTGCCTCGCGCTCTTACGGCCATGCTTGCCGGTGCCGCCCTGGGAGTAAGCGGGCTTTTCATGCAGACTATTTTCCGCAATCCCCTGGCAGGGCCATCCGTCCTGGGACTCAATGCCGGGGCAAGTCTCGGGGTGGCGTTGATTGTTATGGCTGCCGGTTCTACAACCGGCGCGGCTACCTTTATCGGCGGGTTACCCTTTATAGGGACCATCGGATTGACCGCCGCTGCCGTTGCCGGATCGTTCTTTGTGCTCCTCCTGATCCTTCTTGTTTCCCGAAGGGTAGAGAATGTCATGACCCTCCTTATCCTGGGTATTATGTTCGGCTACGCGGCCAATGCTTTTGTGAGCATCCTGATGCATTTCAGCGCCGCCGAAAGAATCCAGAGCTATATTTCCTGGTCCTTCGGAAGTTTCGGCGGCGTTTCCTGGCATGAACTCAGAATATTCCTGCCGGTTGTTTTAACGGCCCTTGTACTGTCCCTCATGTTTTCGAAACCCCTGGACGCCCTTCTTCTCGGAAGTTCGTACGCGGCAAGTATGGGATTGGCGGTGAAGAAAAACCAGACCGCGGTCATTGTTCTCACGGCGGTCCTTGCCGGTACGGTTACGGCTTACTGCGGTCCCGTGGCATTCCTCGGTATAGCGGTTCCGCACCTGGCCCGGGGAATTTTCGGTACGGCGGAACACCGGATCGTTCTCCCGGCCTCGGTGTTTCTCGGGGCTGCGGTTGCCTCCGCATCGGACCTGGTCTCGCATGTTCCGGGTATGGGTATTGTCCTGCCCCTCAACGCCGTTACATCCCTGGTGGGGGCGCCGGTATTGATCTGGGTTATTCTCCGGCGACGTAAAACCGGGGAGGATTTTTGAACATGAACGAGACGGTGCTGGCGGCGCATGATCTCTCCATCGGGTACGGCCGCGGGAGAGAAGCGATACGAAGGGTTTTCTCCGGTATCGATTGCGGAATTCACCGGGGCGAACTGGTCAGCCTCATCGGCCCGAACGGAATCGGTAAATCGACCCTGCTCAGGACCCTAGGGGGGCTGCATCCGGCCTTAGCGGGGAATGTTATCCTCTGCGGCCGGGACATATACGATTACCCCTCGAACCAACGGGCCGAAAGACTGGGGCTAGTACTCACCGACCGCGTACGGGCGGGGTCAATGAAGGTCAGATCGCTGGTTTCCCTCGGGAGGTATCCCCACACACCCTGGAGCGGCGCCCTGGGACGGAAGGACTGGGAAGCGGTGGAGGCCTCTCTTGAGATGACTGCTCTTGAAGACCTGGCGGAGAGGTATTTTTCAGAACTTTCCGACGGAGAAAGACAGAAGGTCATGCTGGCCAGGGCAATCGCCCAGGAACCCACGGTACTGATCCTCGATGAACCGACGGCCTTTCTCGATCTTCCCGGGAGGATAGAGGTGGTCGGTATTCTAAAAAAACTTACCAGAGACAAGGATGTCGCGGTTCTTCTTTCCACCCACGACTTGGACCTGGCCCTGAAAACAACCGACCGATTGTGGATCCTATCCGAAGGGGTTTTTACATCGGGGGCGCCGGAAGATCTCGTGCTGAACGGTTCCCTGGAAAAAGCCTTCCACGGAAGGGGTTTGCGTTTTCATCCGGCCGAGGGGCAGTTTGTCACGCACGAAGGCCATGGGATAGTCGTTCATGTTTCCGGTGAAGGACTGGAAGCGGTGTGGGCAAAGAGAGCACTGGAGCGGGACGGATACTCCGTCGAGAAAGGAGAGCAGGAACCCTGTGTACGGGTTGGTCCCGGGGAGAAAGGCGGGGTCCACTGGTCCTTCCAAGGAAGAGGTGAAACCGCCTCCGGTATCGATATTCTTTCGCTGGTATCCACACTACAAAAAAAAATTCGACCTTGACTTTTCCAACAGGGCTGTTTATCGTTTTTATCATTCTTTTTTCAGGAGCAACATGTGGATAATCGCGTGGATGTGAACGGTGATATAGAAGACCTGGTTCATTTATCCTTTTTTGTAGATATCGGAAAAGCTATTGTATCGGCAAAGAGTCTTTCAGATATTCTGTACAAGATCATGGATCAGATCGGGAAAATCTTTTGTCCCCTTAACTGGTCGTTGCTCCTGGTGGATCCTAAAAACGAGGAACTGGTATTTAAAGTTGTTGTAGGGCGGGCGGCGGACACGATCCGCGGAAAGCGTATTTCAATATACCAGGGAATATCCGGTTGGATTGCCAGGACAGGGCAGGCCGTTATTATAGAGGATGTTTCAAAGGACAAGAGGTTCAGTGACCAAATCGACCGGATAACGGGTTTTAAAACGCAGTCGATTATCGGAGTGCCGCTGAAGACCGGGAACAAAGTCCTGGGGGTTATCGAACTGGTGAACAAATTGAACGGAGAGGTTTTTACCCCCTTCGAACTGAAAGTCCTTTCTACAATCGCCGATTTTGCCGCCATAGCCATCGAAAAGGCCTACTATATACGGGCAATACGGAAGATATCCCGGCAGGATTATCTTACCGGTTGTCTCAATCGCCGGAGTATGGACGGCATATTGAGCCGCGAAATAGAGAGAAGCAGAAGGCGGGAGACGGTGCTCTCCGTTCTGCTTCTGGATATTAACAATTTTAAAAATATAAACGATATCTACGGACATCCCTACGGTGATGAAGTATTAAAGGTCTGCGCGGAGATTCTGCATCGAAACGTGAGAAAAATCGACTATGTTATCCGTTACGGAGGAGATGAGTTTGCCGTTATCATGCCGGATACGGACGAAAAAGCGGCACTCCATGCCAGGGACAGGATAATGAAAGAGATCGAGGACCGGGAGAAAGCCCAGGCAAAATACCATTTTACAGCCAGTATCGGCATAAGTACCGCATATAAAGAAGGGGTACTGGATATAAACGGCCTTCTGGAACGGACGGATAAGGATATGTACGATCAGAAAGAACAGAAAGAGCCCCTGTATATCAACGAGAATCTGCTCGATTTTATCAATGATGAAGAGGTCGATGTCGATCCCGAGATTGAAATTTAGGCTCGTATGCTGATTATTCCCGCCATTGATATCATTGACGGCCGCTTGGTACGGCTCCACCGGGGTAAGTATGACAGCGCGGTTTTCTATAATGCCGATCCCGTGGCAACGGCCGTTTCCTTTCAAAAAGCCGGTGCCCTGCGGATACATATTGTAGATCTTGATGCGGCCCGGGGCTCGGGGAATAACCGCCGGGTTATTGCGGAGATACGCAATAGGGTTTCAGTTGTCCTCGAAGTCGGGGGAGGAATCCGTACCGACAGGGATGTAGAAGAGCTCCTAGCCCTCGGTATAGACAGGTGTATCCTCGGTACCGCCCTGGTTCGGGAACCGGAGGTTTTGAAAGAATGGACCGGGCGGTTCGGCATGAGGTTTATTGCCGGCATCGACGCCCGGGACGGCGAAATAAAAACCTCCGGGTGGGAGCAAGGTTCCGGAAAGAAGGCGGAGGAATTTGCCGCCTCCCTGGCGGACGCCGGGGCCGTTTCCGTCATCTATACGAATATAGAAAAGGACGGTACCCTTTCGGGACCGGACTTGGACGGTACCCTGCGCATGGCGGATGCTTCAGGGCTGCCGGTTATCCTTTCCGGCGGTATCGGTGGTATGGAGGATCTGGAAAAGATCTACCACCGGGGAGACGACAGAATCCGGGGGGTCATTATCGGGAAAGCCCTCTACGAAGGCAGGGTTTCTCTTCCCGAAGCTCTGGATAAATATCAGAATTCGAACGAGGTGGAACAGACATGGTAAAGGATGATCCGCTGCCCCTCATCGTAACCGGGACTTCCGGAAGGGTGTTGAGATACTCGCAGATGAACAGGAAGGCGTACACAAAGAGCCTCGAACGGGGAAAATTGTGGCATGTCCACGGCGAAACAGGCCGAGTACTCCCCCTGGATATACCGGGAACCATGCTGTCGCTGCATGCCGATGAGGGGTGGTTTAACGCCGTGGTATCCGAAGAAGAACCCCGGGCGATACGGGAGAAATCGGTTGCGGAAACGGCCGGTACCGGGGCGGGTATACTGGAGGACCTGGCGCGGGTAATTGCCCGGCGGCGGGAAGAGATGCCCGAGGGCTCCTACACTACCCACCTGTTTGCTTCGGGAGCGGATAAAATCAGGAAGAAACTCGGCGAAGAAGCGGTAGAGCTTATTCTGGCCACCGACCCCGCTGATATCACCCTGGAGGCAGCCGATCTTGTTTATCACCTGTTGGTGTATCTTGAATACGTCGGTGTTTCCCTTAACGATGTCCTCGGCGAACTCCGCCGTCGCCGGTAAAGCCTGCTACAATACGGTCCAGGCCTCGATAATACGGTCGCCCATCTCGACGGTGCCTATCTGCTTCATTCCTTCCGCCATAATATCTCCTGTTCTGTATCCTTCTTCCAGTACGGCTTCTACAGCCTTCAGGGTTCGCTTATAGGCGTCGTCGGCATCGAAACTGTAGGTCATCAGCATGGCGGCGGACAGGATCTGTGCAATGGGGTTTGCTATGCCCTTTCCGGCGATGTCCGGGGCGCTTCCGCCGGCGGGTTCGTAGAGCCCGAAGCTTCCTTCGCCCATGGAGGCACTGGGCAACATACCCAGGGATCCCGTAAGCATGGCCGCTTCGTCGGAGATTATATCCCCGAACATATTTCCGCAGAGAAGCACGTCGAACCGGGTGGGGTCCTTCACCAATTGCATGGCCGCGTTATCAACGTAAAGATGCTCCAGTTCAATATCCGTGTGTTTCTTCCCGACTTCCTTTACGATCGTCCGCCAGAGAACCATGGTGCTTAAAACATTGGCCTTGTCAACCGATGTAACCTTCCTACGGCGTTTCCCCGCTATTTCAAAGGCCTTTTCCGAGATCCGTTCCACTTCGTTCCGATTGTACACCATGGTGTCGAACCCCCGGGTTTCCGAGAGTCCCTTTGGTTCGCCGAAGTAGATGCCGCCGGTAAGCTCCCGGACCACCATGATGTCCAGGCCGTCGCCGACGATGGAGTCCTTCAGCGGCGAAGCCGACACCAGCTGCGGAAAGATGATGGCCGGACGCAGGTTGGCGTAGAGACCGAAATGCTTACGCAAGGGAAGAAGGGCGGCCCGTTCAGGCTGTTCCTCCGGAGGCAGGGCTTCCCACTTTGGTCCGCCCACCGAACCGAAGAGTACGGCATCGGCTGCCTCGCAGGCTGCCAGGGTTTCCTTCGGCAGGGCGGTACCGTGATTGTCGATGGCCACACCGCCCACGTCGGCAAAGGTTTTTTCCACAACTATGCCGTATTCATGACAGGCAATGTCAAGAAGCTTGCAGGCCTGCACCATCACCTCCGGGCCGATACCGTCGCCCGGCAGAACCGCGATTCGCTTAGTCTTCATGGGGTGTCACTCTACAGGGTTTGGGCGGTTGGTGCAAGTACGGTCTAACAGTACGGTCCAATATGAGCCTTTTGCGCTGCCGGTAAAAGCTTCTGTTTAAATAAATTAGTTGCTCATGTCGCTGCGCGGCAACCGAAAGGATGAAAATAGGCGGGTGCGGCTATTTTTGTATTAGGGACAGGGGAGAATTTTCTTTACCCCAAAACACCCTACCTTTGCGGCCATTTGAGCCGCCGAAGCCGTCAATGTCCAAAAATTGACCCCACTAAAAGTGCAAGAAAGGGGTGCCTCCGGATTAAAGATGATTTACAGGGAAAACACGATGCGGATTGGGCCGTCATGATCACTTTCATCAGAAGGAGAACGGGGAGATACGGAAGACGGTGAAAAGATGGTTCGTCTTCACCGTGCATGTGACCGCCGATACCGACTACGAGCTGCCGGTGGCCTTCTCTCTCACCCGGGCATCGAAAAACGAGATGCCGGTGATGCGAAAGCTGCTCCGTTCGATTGAACGCCACAGGCCTCATATACTTGAAAAAGCCGAGCTCTTCAGCGGCAACAGAGGCTATGACGACGGGAAGTTGATTGAAACGCTGTGGAGGGGCCGCCATATTAAAAAGGAAGGAAAATCGGTGGAAGGGAGAATCGATGAACGGGCGACCCGCATTTCCCTCAGTACCGGCAAGGTGGAAGAGCTTTTCCGGAAGCTGGTGGTGGAGCGGATGCAGGACTGGATGACCCTGGCCGACGAGCGCCTGGCCGGCACCGGTATCGATGTGTTTATGTGTCCGGGGAACGACGATATTTTCGAGATTGACGATGTCATCAAAGCTTCCACCAGCATTACCTTCGCCGACGGCAACAAGGTTATGGTGAAAGATTTCGAGATGATCTCTTCTTCCTGGTCAAACCCCACTCCCTGGGATACCGAGCGCGAATGCAGCGAGGAAGAACTGGAAGAAAAGCTGGAAGGCCTGGCAGCACAGGTGGAGCATCCGGAGAAGGCTTTCTTCAATTTTCATGTGCCGCCCTATGACACCCTGATAGACCAGGCGCCGAAGCTGTCCAAAGACCTTATCCCCTCCACCGACGAGACTATTCCCGCCGGCAGTAAGGCGGTTTCCGCGGTTATTAACCGTCATCAGCCTCTTCTGGGCCTGCACGGGCATATCCACGAATCCCGGGGGGTGGTGAAGCTGGGGCGCACCCAGTGTTTCAACCCGGGCAGCGAATACTCCGAGGGAATTCTGCGGGGTGTTATCCTCATGTTGAAGAAAGACAAGCTGAAAGACTTTATGTTTATTTCGGGCTAAAGGAAGGAAACGGGAATGGGTGAGTTTAAACTGCCCTCGGAAATTTCCGAGGAAGATTGGCCGGCGCCGGAGGTGTTTACCGGTGAGGCAAAGCGGCTGGCCGATGAGGCCGCGGCGGAAGGCTTAACGTTACGGATCATGGGCGGCATGGCCATTCATCTGCACAGTCTGGAATACAAAGACCTGTGGCAACGGCTGGGCAGGCTGGGCAAAAAGGTGTTTACCGACATTGACTTTGTCGCTTACGGCAAACACCGGGTAAAAATGCTCAAGTTTTTTGAAAAGCGGGGATACGAGATTAACCAGCGGCTGCTGTATCACTATGGAAAGACCCGACAGATTTACTACGGGCCGAAAATTCCCATGGTCGAGATCTTTTACGACAAGCTTGCCATGAACCATGTCATCGACTATTCCGGCCGTCTTGAAAAGGACTTTCCCACCCTGCCCCCGGCGGAGCTGTTACTGCAGAAACTGCAGATGATCCGCATGAACGAAAAGGACATTAAAGACGCTATTATCCTGCTGCGGTCCCACGAGGTCGGCGGCGGGGATGAAAACATGATCAACGAAGATGTCCTTGCCCGAACCTTGTCTGCCGATTGGGGATTCTATCATACCTCCACGGAGAACCTGAAAAAAATAAAGGCTGCTCTCTCCGGATACGATGTGCTGGAAGAGCAGGACCGTACCGTGGTGGGTGAACGGGTTGACCGAATTGTGTTACACCTGGAAAATGTGCCCAAGTCCCTGAAGTGGAAGATGCGCGCCAGGGTGGGAACAAAAACAAAGTGGTACAACGAGGTCGATGATTGGGACGTTATAGAAAATCCCGGGGAGTAAGCGACAGGCTGGACGACCTGAGATACATTATCCGGCAGCTGGATGCCATCAGGGCTTTCAGGCGCAATGATCCTTCAAAACTTGCTCAGACCATGGAACTGTACGGCCTGAGGGGCCTCTACGATAAGATCCGTCCGTCGATTGAAGAGATCATCTATCTGCCCAACCGGCTGCCGGGCATCAAGGTGCTGCTGCAGATTACCGGTACCCTGCGGTCCTTCTTTACCATCGCGGTTATTTCCATCGTGTTAGCCATGCTGATGCGAACCGGGCTCTTTCCGGTTATCAATCTGGTTATCTACCGGCTTCTACTGTATGTTCCCCTGGTAGTGTTACTGGGGTTCGTGGTGACCGATTTTATCCTGCGGCGCCTGATCGCCCGATATGAAAAAAGGCATCCGAACCTGCACAACGAGGAGCGGGAAAATCTGCGGGATGCCGTTAACAGGGTTATCGCCCGAATGCAGCGGGATCTGCGGGAACGGCAGATTCCGCCGGACAATTACCCCCTGCTGCTCCATTTCTGCGATTACCAGGGGCTGACGGTGTTGAAGCGGGTACAGCCCCGGTCCATGCTGCTGTTCAGGAAAAAGTACGATACCTACCTGTGCGAGATAAACCTGAAGCGTAAAAAAGACTGATCTTCAACGCCGGTTATTGATTCTTTCTTCGCTCAACCTCGTGTTCTATGGCGGATTGTACGAACTGGTTAAGGGATAACCCCTCAAGTTGTGAAAGCCTTACCGCCTGCTGGTGCAGTTTTTGAGGAATACGAACGTTAAAACTGCCACGGTATGATTTTTGAGGTTCTTTACCGCTTGATTCGCAAAGGTAAAGATAGTCGTCTACGGCTTCGGTGAAGGATTTTTTTAAAGACTGTACCGAATCACCTTCAAAGGAAACAAGGTCGTCAATACCTTCGATTTTTCCGTAAAAAACTTCATCTTCAGCCGCGTAATGGACTGAGCCGATAAAGTTTTTATATAAAATAGCATCCTTCATAGTAACACCCCCTGCTTTTTCAGGTTTTCATATATTTGGACTATTTGATAGTGCTTTAGTTCATCTCCGGGATGCGGCCGGTGCAGCCGTATCATGTGATCTGTCCGGCTGTTTAAAAATGCAACTCTGGACCCGGAGGTCTTTCCAGTTTTAATTTCGTCGTAGCCTAAACCTTCAAGCAAAATCTTAAGTTCACTGTATTTGAAGGTTCGCGGACGTCGGGAAATTTTCTTCAAAACTTTTTCAAAACGACTCATGTTTTTATTATACAGGATTGAAAGCTTTTTGCAACTAGATTTTGGTTGCAAAAAGCTGTTAGAAGCGAATTGTACACCCCACGGTGCTGAGAATGAATTTCTCCGGCATCGCCCGGGAAAACATGTGGGTGGCTTCCCAGCCGGTACAGTGGCAGGGGACGACATAACGGAGTCCGATGTTCTTCATATCCATCACGGTTTTCCGAACAACCTCATCCGGGGTAGGCCGGCAGAGATGGAACCCACCGATTACTGCCAGAGGAGTTTTGCCCCCCGCCGGCACCATACCGTACCGTACGGAATTGATGATCCCCGCATGACCACAGCCGCTGATGATGACAGGTCCCTTTCACAGAAGGGTAAAAACAATGGATTGGTCATCCCGAACCGTGGCGTCTGAAACAAGCTCACCGCCCTTCATGGCCGGCTGGGGAGGGAATCCCTTTTCATACCCTGTTTTTCGGAGTATTTTCCCGGTAGCCGGCGACATATCATCGGCCAGGAAGGTCGGAAAGTCTTTTACTTCGATTTTCCAGGCGGCTTCCATGCCGAGTTCTTCAAATTCCAGCAGTTCCACCCTGGTGATGTTTTCTTTGGCAAGTAGTGCCGCGGGGCCTCCGATGCTTCCCAGGTAGAAACCGCCGTATTTCTTACAGGCGTCGGTTACCGACTGCGAACGGTTTCCCTTGGCCACCATTATCAGGCTGCCGCCGTGCTTCTGGAACAGCTCCACGTAGGGATCATCCGTCCGGCCGTGGTGGTTCCGAAGGACCCGGAGGCGTAATGTTCCGGCTTCTTTGCCGGTCCGGCATAGTATACCGGGTGGTTCTTCATGTAATCGGGCAGCCCATCTCCCCTGTCGATCCTCTCCTTCAATTTAGCGTGGGCCATGTCCCGGGCTACAACGATGGTACCGTTTAGAAGCAGGCGGGTCTTTACCGGGTACTTGTCCAGAATAGCCAGGATTTCGGACATGGGTTGGTTTAAATTAATTCTCACAGAGGTATCTTCTTTTTCGCTGCTCTCGATTCCTTCCAGGTGTCGGGCCGGGTTTTTATCCATCCTTTCGATCCAGATGCCTTCCCGGTTGATTTTTGCCTTTATATTCCGGTCGGCGCTGCAGGAAACGCCGATACCGACGGGACAGGAAGCGCCGTGACGGGGCATACGGATGACCCGGACATCGTGGGCGAAGGCCTTCCCCCCGAACTGGGCTCCGATGCCGCTTTGGGCGGCGATGTTTTCCAGGGTCTTCTCCAGCTCAAGGTCCCGGAAGATCTGTCCGTATTGGTTTCCCCCGGTCGGCAGGTTATCGTAGTATCCGGTGGAGGCCGGCTTGGTAACCTTCATGCAGGCTTCGGCGCTGGTACCGCCGATGACAAAGGCGATGTGATAAGGGGGGCAGGCCGCCGTTCCAAGTTTTTTCATCTTATCCGTGCAGAAGGCGATGAGGCTGTTCGGGTTTAAAAGGGCCTTGGTTTCCTGGAACAGGGCGCTCTTGTTCGCGCTGCCGCCGCCCCTGTGCTTTGTGTCGGCGGTGTTGCTTTTAAAACGGCGGTCGGCAGGTTACCTGCTGGGAACGGTGTACCTGGTGTTCCTGTCGTTATTGATGACCGCCCTGCCGGCCAAGATTGTCGCCATGGGAATGGTGGGGGCCAACATTATCCCCGCGGTGTTTATTATTCCTGCCATCCGGCTGGTAACGATTGTGTCGGCCTTCAGGATGATTCGGGCCGTGGCTGCCGACAATCCCTAGGCAAGAAAGGGTTCGTCAGCATTCCCCCAGGGCTTCCAGGTCGGCCAGGTCCTTCCTTCGGCCGGAAGCCCTCTTGTTCTGTATCAGGTCTTCCCTGGAAAGGAACCATACCGGTATATCGCCATAGGTTCCCGGGACTTTGTGTTTATCGACCTGATTCCATTCAACCCCGGTGATGGTTGTCAGCAGATCGACACGTACAGGGGGTACGCCCAGCTGGATAACATTATCGCTGGTTTTAAAATCATCGGCGGTAAGGTCGGGGAAGGAGAAGCCAAAATCCTCTAGGGCACGGATTACCCTGCCGGCGTTGTCCGCTGCAGGCTGAACGAGGATATCGATGTCTCCGGTAAAGCGGGGGTGCCCGTGAAAGGCCAACGCGTAGGCGCCGACAATGACGTATTTAACGTTCTGTGAGTTTAAAGACGCGAAAAGTTCTTTGTAATCCTGGTAGACTTCCATAATACTGCCTTCGTAAAAACTCCACCGCCGCTATCCGTTCCTCCGGCGGCTGCACGAGCCACCACGCCAGGTCGTCGTTAACCCGGGATTCGCCAAGTTTCTTTTTTGTCAGTACTTTCCGGATCATGGCTGCAGTATATCATAAAGAGGGAGAGGATTGAAGGGGCCGGGCACTTGCGAGGGCTAACGATTTTTTTATTGACTTCACCCTGGGTACGGAAATATTCTTAAAACCATGAAAGACAAAGCTGTTGTGTTTTTTTCACGGAACGGAAGTACCCGAATTGCCGCCGGTATTATCGCCGAGAAACTTGATGCCGGTCTCATTGAGCTGGAGGCACAGAAAGCCCGTCATGGTTTTGTAGTTTCCGGTTTCCGGGCGGTTACCAAAAAGCATGTCCCTCCGGCCGGAGATCCCTGGACTCGGATACGGGACTGCTCTACCGTGGTCCTGGGGGCGCCGATCTGGGGAGGGAACGCGAACCCGGTGATGAACGGTTTCCTCGACAGGGCCGATTTTACCGGGAAGAAGGTGTACCTGTTTACGCTGCAGGCCGACACCGGTAAAAGAAAATCCGATAAAGTGCTGGCCCATTACTCCCAAAGGGTCAAGGACACCGGTGGAACCGTTGCGGGTACCTGGGCCATTACCGGGGCGCCCCCGGGAAAAACCGCCGATGAAGGAACCCTGCGGGAATCCCTGGCCGTCTGGGATGTGCTGAAATAACCGTCGGCGGCCTGACCCGGTATACCCTCAGCCCCGGCTACAGTGAGGCAATATCACCACCGTAGCCGGTCGACCTGACGGTGGGAATCACGGCGCTGGTGAGGAAATAAGTTTTTTACCTCCAGGGCGGCTCCCTTGATCTCTTCGGGCTTGTCCAGGAGATCCTTCGGGCGGAGGGAGGTAAATACCCCACAGTCGAAAAAGTAGAATTTATTGTGTTTTACCAGGATCCGTTTCGCCCGTCGTGAGAAGACAGGGATTTCCCGGGAGAGAAGGAGGTCGTGACTGACTTGAAGGTAACCTTCTACGGTTTTTCGGCTTACGTCGGCCTCCCGGGCAATTTCGGAAAAATTGGTAAGACTGACCTAGGAAAAACTGATAGTCTCAAGAAACCTGCTGAACCCTTTGATGTTTCTTACCAGCCCCTCCTGCATGACTTCCTCTTTTATGTAAAGAGAGATATAGCTGCCTATTACGAAAATAGCCGCACCCGGCTATTTTCATCGTTTCGGTTGCCGCGCCGCGGCATGAGCA
>CAYPIQ010000015.1:0-69356 GCA_964410865.1 uncultured Spirochaetales bacterium
CCCGCGCCCAGATACGGGTGATTGTGAAACGGATTCTGCGCAAATACGGCTATCCGCCGGACAAACAGGAAAAAGCAACACAAACCGTTCTGGAGCAGGCGGAAGTTCTCTGTAGAGAATGGTCAACGGAGTGAAAAAAAACACCCAACAAATCGCTGCACCGGATTTTCACTCCGCTGCGCTCCGTGAGAACCAGTGAGCTCAAGCGTTATATGGTGGTAAATGGGAAAAATAATCAAAATAGAGAAAGTGTCATGCTATGATTTAATAAACGGCAAAAACATTGACTATTGGAAATAAAAAGAGTAAGCTGTAAGTACGTTATAACGTACGGAGAAAGCAATGAATACTACAATCAACATTACTAACGCGCGAAAGGACTTGTATAAGTTGGTTCAACAAGTAATCGAATCTCACGAACCAGTCCATATTACAGGTAAACAAGGAGCAGCAGTAATAATCAGTGAAGAGGATTGGAAAAATATTGAAGAGACTTTGTATTTATCTTCAATTCCAGGCTTAAGAGAATCGATTATAGAGGGGATGAAGACGGATATAGAAGAATGCGATGAAACCTTAGAATGGTGAAGTAGATTGTATAAACTTGTATACACAAACCAAGCACAAAAGGACGCAAAAAAGTTAAGCAAATCTAATTTAAGAAAGAACGCTGAGAAAATATTGACTATATTGCAAAAGGAACCCTTTACTGAATACCCCCCATATGAAAGATTACTAGGAGATTTATCCGGTGCATTTTCAAGGAGAATTAATATACAACATAGAGTTGTCTACCAAGTATATGAGAAAGAAAAGGTTGTAAAAATAATACGGATGTGGACTCATTATGAATAGGAAAATGAACCAATATAATCCTGATTTGAGCCATCATCAATTTGCGTCTCCTGGGGGACGCCGCAACCGGGGTTTTCATCTTCATCTATCTCTCCGTATTCTCGGCAGGTGCGATAGTTTTTACCGCCTTCGGGTACAGCCTGACAGATTCTCTTTTTGAATTCCCTTCCAGCCTTGGCACCGTCGGACTGTCGGTGGGTATCACCTCCTGTTCAGACCCCCTTCCCCTGCTCTGGGTCCAAATAATCGGCATGTTTTTAGGCAGACTGGAGTTCTTTGTTGTCTTTGCTGCCTTCGCCAGGGTTGTTCAGGACATAAGGGATGTTGTCTAGTCCTTGCCATTCCGTCGGGATTAGGGGTACACTGCCTCCCGGAGAATCATGAAACGCACCATTCCTTCGGAACAGGTTTTTCTTTTCACCTTCTTCATCCTGACAATCCTCATCGGGTCCGGGCTCTTGAGTATCCCCGGGGCCTGGGGTGGTCCGGAAAGGCTGCGGTATATCGATGCCGTCTTCACCTCCGCTTCGGCGGTGTGTGTTACCGGCCTTATTACCGTTGATACGGCCCAGTACACCCTGTTGGGGAAGACTTTTATCCTTCTCCTGATTCAGGTGGGCGGTCTGGGCATCATCAGTTTTACCACCATCTATCTCACATCTCCGAACAGCAAGATAAGTTTTAAACGCCGAAAACTGATTCAAAATAGCTATCTGGTAAATGTGGAACATAAGCCGGAAAAGATTATCCGTAATATTGTCCTGGTTACCCTGGCCTTCGAAGCCCTTGGCACCGTGAGTTTGTATAATGTATTTACCTCCTCCGCGGCGGATGGGCGCCTCTTTACCGCCCTTTTTCACTCGGTGTCCGCCTTCTGTAATGCCGGGTTCAGCCTGTTTACCAACAATATGGAAGATTACACGACGAACGTTCAGCTTTCAGTAACAATCATGCTGCTGATTATCCTGGGCGGGTTGGGGTTCGTGGTACTGCAGGACATCCATCAGCGAATTTTCAAGCGGAATAGACCTTTAACCCTCCATTCAAAAATCGTGCTGTCCATGACGGCCTTTCTTATCCTCTTCGGGGCGGCGGTCTATCTCTATCTCGAACGGTTCCACACCTTTGCCGGCCTGTCGCCGGGGAACCGGGTCCTGGCAGCCCTTTTCCAGTCCGTTACCACCAGAACGGCGGGCTTTAATACGGTAAGCCAGAATGCCATGTCCCTGCCGTCCAAGGTGTTTACCCTGCCGCTGATGTTCATCGGGGGCAGTACCGGGTCCATTGCCGGGGGTATCAAGGTGACTACCGCCGCCCTGGTTATCCTGGCAATTTTAAAGGGGGTAGACCGGAACGGTGAAATGCTGCTGGGCAGGCGGAAGGTACCCTATGAAGCCATTACCCACGCCCATTTTTTTGCCGCCAAGGCGGTGGGCCTTTTGTTTATCAGTGTGATGATCCTGGCTATCGTCGAACTTCCCGATGAATACGGAAACAAAACCTTTATAAACCTGCTCTTCGAGGTTTTTTCCGCCTTCGGAACCGTAGGTCTTTCCCAGGGGATAACCGGTGAATTGACAGTACCCGGGAAGGTCATCATAATATGTACCATGTTTGCCGGCAGGGTAGGCCTTGTTTCCCTGGCCCTTCCGATAAGCCCCGGGTATGTGCAGCGGTCGATAGATTATCCGGAAGGGGAGGTACTGATAGGCTGATGAAACAATTCGCGATTATAGGCATGAGCAAATTCGGCAGAAGGATGCTCGATGAACTTTCCCAGGTAGACTGTGAGATCCTCATTGTGGATAAGAACCGGGAGATAATTGAGGCCCTGAAAGATAAGGCTACCAGTGCGTACATTGCCAACGCCATGAACGAGGAGACAATCACAAAGCTTATCCCTTCGACCATCGATGCCGCTGTCATCGACCTGGGGGACAGAACGGAAGTTTCCATCCTGGTAACCAACTATCTCAAGAAAATCGGTATCAAAAAGATCATCGCCAAGGCCGAAACCAACGAACATGGGGAGATTCTGGAGCTGGTTGGGGCAACCGATGTGATTTTCCCCAACTGGGAGGCGGCAAAGCGGATAACCCCCCTGCTTGTTTCATCCCTGCTGTTTAATTATCTGCCGATTTCCAATACCCTGGTTATTGCCGAGGTCCGAGTGCCGGAAAAATACTGGGGGCTTACTCTTATTCAGGCCGACCTTCGCCGGGGCGTTGGCTTGAACGTTATTGCCATTCGGAAGGAGGACAGTGAAAATTACAGGTTTTTTACCCCGGAACACCAACTGGAACCTAACGATGTATTTCTCGTCGCCGGGCGGGAAGAAGAGTTGGCAAAGTTTTCCGGTACAAAATTTGCCCCAAAGAAGCGTAAGATGAGTCGGCTCCTGAAGAGTTTTTTCACCAGGAACAAATGAATGACCGATGGCAACAACATTTAAATGGAACCGTGCACTTGAAGCCACTCAGGTCATTGAGGAACTCATCAAATTGGCCAGGGAAATGCCCGCGCCTAGATCCGCGTTATCGTAAAGCGGATTCTGCGCAAATACGGCTATCCACCCGACAAACAGGAAAAAGCAACTCAAACCGTTCTGGAGCAGGCGGAGGTTCTCTGTAGAGAGTGGACCCTGGAATAATCTTACATGTATAGACAATTTTGAGCACGGCGAGATTCGAACTCACGACTTCCACCTCCGGAGGGTGGCGCTCTATCCAGCTGAGCTACGTGCCCCTTTTCTACTTGAACAATACCGGTATGATGTGCCCCTGTCAAGAAGCGCTTTTCAATTGGATGTATCTTGGGTATAATACGTGCTGGAGGAATGAATGCGGATTCGGATTCGGTACAATTCACCTGTTATACTCACCTACGCCCTCCTGGCCTCGGCGATCCTCTTGATCGATCAGCTTACGGGAACGAACATTACGGTGCGCTGGTGTACCGTTCCGGGACGGGGCGCCTTCGACTGGGGAAATCCGATCATGTATGTGCGTCTGGCCACTCATGTGGTCGGCCATATCAACTGGCAGCACCTGCTGGGCAATTTTGCCTTTATTCTGCTCCTGGGACCTATTCTGGAAGAAAAATACGGAAGTTTCGGCCTGTTCGGCATGATGTTCGCCACCGCGGTTATCACCGGTGTTCTCAATGTACTCCTTTTCTCCACCGGATTGCTGGGGGCCAGCGGCATCGTGTTTATGCTTATCCTGTTGATCTCCTTTACCAATATCCGGAATGGCGAGATTCCTCTGACCTTTATCCTCGTTCTCGTCCTCTACCTGGCCTCAGAAATAATCCAGGCCTTCAGAGCCGATGATATTTCCCAGTTCGCCCATATCGCCGGAGGATTCTGCGGGAGTCTTTTCGGTTTCTTGAAACCAAAACGCAGGTAACCGGGAAGGTCGACCCCCGGGTAAGGAAAGGAGTAAACTCAGAATTATGATCGCGAAACTCGAAAAACTTGCACAGCGTTACCGGGAAGTAGAAAAACTCATAGCCGATCCCGATATTGTAAAGGACCTGAAACGCTACAAGGAGCTGATGCAGGAACACTCCCATCTGGCGGAAACGGTAGGGATGTATGAAAGGCTGAAGGATCTCAATACTCAGATAGGCGATACGGAGCATCTGGTTAAAACCGAAAGGGACGAGGAGATGCGGGAAATGGCCCGGGACGAACTGCATCGATTGGAGAAAGAAAGAAAGGAAACCGAAGAAGAGCTCAAGGTAATACTCATCCCGAAGGATCCGATGGACACAAAGAGTATTATCATGGAGATACGGGCCGGTACCGGGGGCGACGAGGCGGCCCTGTTCGCGGCGGACCTCTACAGGATGTACTCCCGTTACGCCGAAGAGAAGAAATGGAAGATAGAGGTGATGTCGTCCAACGAGATAGGGATAGGCGGTTTCAAGGAGATCATCTTCTCCATCGGGGGAAAGGACGTCTATGGCAATCTCCGATACGAGAGCGGTGTGCACCGGGTGCAGCGGGTACCGGCAACCGAGTCGGGCGGCAGGCTTCATACATCGGCGGTGACGGTGGCCGTCCTTCCTGAAGCGGAAGAAACGGATATACAGATAGATCCGGAGGACCTCAAGATAGACGTCTATCGTTCCTCCGGGCCGGGGGGGCAGAGTGTAAATACCACGGATTCGGCGGTCAGGATTACCCATGTCCCCTCGGGTCTCGTCGTTACCTGTCAGGACGAGAAGTCCCAGCACAAGAATAAAGCAAAGGCCCTGAGGGTGCTTCGGGCACGGTTGTACGAACAGGAAGAGGCCAAGCGCAGACAGGAAAGGTCCGAAGCCCGGAAGAATCAAATAGGCTCCGGCGACCGGTCCGAGCGGATCAGGACCTACAACTTTCCGCAGAACAGGCTTACCGATCATCGTATAGGGCTTACCCTCTACCGGCTCGACTCGATTATCGAAGGAGACCTGGAAGAGGTCATTAATTCTCTCAAGGTCTCCGCCAGGGAAGAGTATATCAAGCAGAAGAAAGAATGACGGTACGCGAAGCCCTCGAGGTGGGCAGAAACACGCTCCATCAGAACGGTATCCCCACTCCCTTCCTGGACGCCTCTCTACTCCTTGCCCATGCCATGAACACGTCGAAGGAGACCGTCCTGGCAGCCTTCCCGGAACCCGTGGAAGAGACAGCCCTCACCGATTATCGCGCCCTCCTAGCCCGTCGGCTTACGGGCATACCCGTCTCTTACCTCCGGGGCGTAAAGGAATTCTACGGCCGCGAGTTTCGGGTGGATCAGCGGGTGCTGGTACCCCGACCTGATACCGAAACCCTGGTGGATGCGGTTTTGGAACTGCTCGATCGTGCGCCGGGACCGCGGAAAATTCATGACACCTGTACCGGCACAGGATGTATAGCAATTACCCTGAAACTCGAACGTCCGGCTATCGATATGTCGGCCTCCGACATATCCGCCGAAGCAGGAGATGTCTTCGCCGTCAACTGCGGCCGTCTCGGCGTGTCCATTCCTTTTATTCAAAGTGATCTTCTTTCCTCTGTCCCCGGTACATTCGACCTGGTTACGGCAAACCCCCCGTATTTAACCGACGCCGAATATGCCGACATGGCGGGGATGAACTGGCCGGAACCCCGGGAAGCCCTGGCAGCCGGGGAAAAGGGCCTGGATATACTTCAGCGCTTGATAAAAGAAAGTGTGGAATCTCTTGCGCCGAACGGTTATCTTGTATGTGAGGCAGCCCCCTCCCAGTTCCATGAATTATCCGGTCTCATGAGCGACGCCGGCTTCAGGAACATTCTGATCAGACACGACCTGGCCGACAGGGAGAGGGTGATCCTTGGACGGATATGAAGGACAGGATAGCAACATTTACTGAAAAGCTCAGCGGATACACCGAGGAAAACCGCACACTCATCATCAAGGCTCTCGAATGGTCCATGGAAAAACACGAGGGTCAAAGACGTGCCAGCGGTGAACCCTACTTTATCCATCCGCTCCAGGTTGCTGAAACCCTCATAGATATGCAGATGGACCACGAGAGCGTTATTGCTGCCCTTCTTCACGATGTTCTGGAAGATACGGAAACAAGCCGGGAGGAGATGCGCCGGCTCTTCGGCGAAACGGTGGAATCCCTGGTAGAAGGGGTTACCAAGATATCCATCGTCAAGGCAAAACGAAAAAGCATCCAGGAAGTAGAATCCATCCGGAAGATGCTCTTTGCCATGACCAAGGATATCCGAATCATCATCATCAAGCTGGCGGATAAGCTCCACAACATGAACACCCTGGAACATCTTCCGGAACAGAAGCGCAAGAGTATCGCCCAGGAATGCCTCGATATCTACGCTCCCCTGGCAAACCGGCTGGGTATTTCATGGCTCAAGGCCGAACTGGAAGACCTGGCCCTGGAACACCTCAATCCGCCGGTGTACCTGTATATCCGGGACTATCTTGCGGCCAAACGCATAGAAAGCGCGGATTACCTGAAGAATGTCCAGCGGGCTATCCTCAAAGCGGCGTCGGAGGATAATATTCCGGTCCGTGTTTCCAACAGGATGAAACACTTCTATTCAATCTACCGAAAGATGAAGCGCCGGAACAAGGACATAGAAGAAATTTACGATATCCTCGGCATCAGGATACTCTGTGAAACCAAGAACGACTGCTACACCCTCCTCGGTCTCGTTCATCGGCTCTGGCCCCCCATAGAAGGCCGGTTTAAAGATTACATTGCCATGCCCAAGGCCAACCATTATCAGAGCCTCCATACAACGGTTATGTGTTACGGCGGAAAGCTCATAGAAATCCAGATACGCACATTCGAAATGCACGAAACCGCGGAATACGGCGTAGCCGCCCACTGGGAGTACAAGCGGCGCACCTCCCTGGGGGACGCCAGGGGCGACCATCTCCTTTTCATCAACAAGCTCAGGGATATGAAGGATATGAAACTCCCTTCGGCACAGTTCCTCGACGAAATAAAGCAGGAACTCCTCAAGGATTCTATTTATGTATTCACACCCAAGGGTCACATCGTCGAGCTGCCCCAAAACGCCACGGCCATCGACTTCGCCTACCATATCCATACCGAGGTGGGGCATCACTGCATAGGTGCCAAGGCCGACGGGGCCATCATATCCTTGAACACCCCTCTAAAGAATACCCAGGTGATAGAGATTCTCACCTCCAACAAGGCAAATCCCCGGGTTAACTGGCTCCGGTTTGCCGTGACCTCCAAGGCCAGGTCCAAGATTCGTCACTGGCTGAACCAGCACGATGAAAATCTTTTTATCGATAAGAGCATCATAGCCAAGAAAAAGCCTGTACCGCCGGACTCGCCTCCAACAGAAAAAAGCCCGGAGGCGGAGCGGGACGAACAGCCGGTTACCAGTGTGTTCCACCGGGACCGGGTAATATTCAAGATCGGAAATGAAAAAAACATGATGATAAGCCTAGCCGGCTGCTGCAAACCGACCCCGGGCGACGATATTATCGGATATGTATCCCGCGGACGGGGGATCATCGTACACAAGAAAAACTGTCCCAACCTGGCTCACATCAATGATTTCGAAGCCCGGAGTGTGGAGGTTGAATGGGAGGCGGTCTCTCCGCGTCTTACCAGGCGGTTCCAGGTAACGGCAAAAATGACCTCGGACCTGTTTTCAGAGATCGAGGGAGCCGTCAAGAAATACCGGGGACACCTTATCGAAGGAAAACTGGAAGAAAATGAACGGGGAAACCTTACAGGGTTTTTTACCATGGAGCTGGAAAACCACGACGATTTCAACAGGGTCTTGAAGAGTATACGGACCGTACCCTCGATTATTCAATGCCGACCGATAAACGTCTGAAGGAGTACGGCATGATGCCGGATACACAGGATATTCGAGATCGAGTCAGGATTGTCCTGGTAGAACCGGGAATCGGCAGAAATGTGGGCTCAGTGTGCAGGGCAATGAAAACCATGGGAATTACCGAACTCTACATCGTGCGGGGAGAAGAATTCGACAGGAATCATGCCGATACCTGTGCCGTGCATGCCCGGGATATATTAGAAAACGCGGTGATAACTTCGGATCTATCCACCGCCCTGGCGGGGACTGTTATGGCAGGCGGTGTGACCCGGCGGCGGGGTAAATGGCGTAAATACTTCGCCCTGGACGCGGAAGATTTCGCCGCCCGGGCCATGTCGATTCCCGGGGGCAAGGTCGCGGCGGTATTCGGCAGCGAGAAAGCCGGTTTGAGCGACGAGGACCTTTCGCTCTGCAACCTGGCGGTTCGTATCCCCTCATCAGACCTTTTCCCGTCGCTGAACCTGTCGCACGCGGTACAGATTATTACCTATGAGCTGTTTAAAGCTTCGAGGTTGTGGACGGAGCAACGGGGATTCACACCCATCGACCGGCGACAGGTCGATGGGCTGACCGATGAGATAACCTCCACCCTGCGGAACATCGGCTTCTTTACTATTACCGGTCCCGAGAGTCTTTCTGTTTTTTTCAGAGATATTATCAGCAGGGCTTCTCTTTCAGCCGGCGAGGCGAAACAACTCGGAAAGGTGTTAAAAAAGATAGACGGACTGTACAAAAAGGCAAGCTCCGAACCCTAGGCGTCCGGCTATACCCGGAGATTTTCTGCGACTTCGGCGATAACCTCCTCGGCCCTCACGACCTTCGAGAGAATCACGATATCCGGGTTGTCCGCCGGGGTATGGGTGATCGACTGGATCTCCATATTGGCGGTAAACCGGAGGGAGCTTACCGCCACGACCGGCACCCCGTACTGCATGAATATGCTGCGGTCTCCCCGGGGACATTCGGGACCGACAACCACGTCACCGTCACGGCCGCGGATCCGGGTGATCGTATCCCGTTCTTGACATCGATATAGGCGGTAATGACGATACGCTTCGGCCCGGATCCCTTCGGCCCGGTTACTGAAATCGGACGATTACTGGTGATAATAATGGAGCCGTTTTCGTAGCGCTCGGAAATGATTACATTTAGTAGATTTACAGCATGAGAACCACCCTCCGCATGAACGACCGGCTTCCTGAGGATAGTGACCCACCCGAAGGTCTTTACCGGGGAGCCCTCGGTGTAGGCTCCCATCGAACGCCGTATCCTCCAGCTGAATATCGAGAAACAGGCCCTTTCAAGGGAGGCGACAGGGTATTCAAAGAAAGGGTTTCGAAACTGGAGAAGGAGCCTGCCGAACTCAAGAATAAGCAGGATGCCATGCAGCTCCAGTGGGGCAATGAAAAGAAAATCATTGAGGAAATCCGCTCGCTGAAACTACAGCTGGAAGAGCTGAAGACCGAGGAAATCCGTTACGAGCGCGAAGGCAACCTGGCCAGGGCGGCGGAGATAAAGCACGGTAAGGGTATCCGCCGGCAAGGACGGGCTGGAGATAGGCCTTAAGGCATGATTTCCCCTTTCGCAAAACCGGAAAATTGTATACTATGGTGATCAATGAATAGTGTTACACTACCGGCTTTCTTGGATGATATGGCCGAGCGTTTGCTCACCCTGCTGTACTCGAGAATACAGATCCTTCTCCGGAAAGATAAGCTTTTACTGGTTCTCTGCAGCGCGGATGATATGGTTCTTCATAGGAGCGGAAGCTCCGGTTCCGCCGAACTCGATTCCATTTTTCGCCCGGGTTTGCGGTGCCGTTATAGCCCGAAATCGACTGTCGGGGCAGGAATATCGAATTCCGGTATCAGGAAAGTGCACCTAGACCGCATGGAAAAGAGGGATTCCGGAGATTACTTCAGCTTTATCGTCGATGTACCGGTCAGGGTTATCGGTAATGTCATCCGTCTCATTGTCATAGTTCCGAAAGAGGACTATTCTACAGAGCTCGCCGTTGCCGTCGAGCAGGAAGCAAAGTTTTTCTCCTCCTTCAATGTTACCGATTCCGTTATCCAATCTTTTCAGAAACCGAGTGCCTATGAACAGAAAATATTCGAAGCCATGTCCGACGGATTCATGGTGGTGGACCGTGAAGGACGCATTCAGTACCTGAACCCCAAGGGTTGTTCCATTCTCGGTGTCGGTCCTGAGTACGTTGGAAACCTCCTGAGAGACCTCACCCTTTTTGAACCGGAACTCATGGAGGTGCTCAAAACCGGAGCCGGGTGGACCAACAGGGAATTCATAGTAGACCTGAAAACCAAGAAGAATCTACATCTTGTCAAAACCGCGGTTCCACTTTATGAAGAGGACGGAACCATTGTCGGGGTTGTGGACATTTTCAAGGAGATAAAGGAAGTCCGTAACTTCGTCAACAAGATGGTGGGCGCGCAATCGGGGTTTACTTTTCAGGATATTATTTTTGAGAGCGGTCCCATGCATGATGTCGTCCAGACGGCAAAAAAGATAGCCCCCAGGGATTGTTCAGTATTAATACAGGGAGAAAGCGGCACTGGTAAAGAACTTTTCGCCCATGCCATACATGAATACAGCTCTCGGAATGAAGGCCCCTTTATTACCGTCGACTGTGCTACTCTCCCCGGCGAACTGGTCGAGAGCGAATTGTTCGGCTATGTCGGAGGAGCCTTTACAGGGGCACGAAGGGGAGGCCGTCCGGGGAAATTCGAAATGGCGGAACAGGGGACCATTTTTCTCGATGAAATCGGCGAGATGTCCCTTGATATTCAGAAAAAGTTTTTAAGGGTTCTTCAGTCACACACAATTACGCGCATAGGTGATCATATCCCTATTCCCGTGAACATACGGATTATCGCCGCAACGAACCGGGACCTCGAAACCGAAGTAGCCCAAAGGAATTTCAGGGAAGACCTTCTATATAGGCTGAATGTAATTAGTCTGCATATTCCCGCCCTCAGGCATCGTAAAGACGATATTATTCCGACGGCCAGGTATTTTGTTCGAACCATCGGTTCCCGGCTCGGAAGGGGAAGTGTAAAACTGGGTTTAGAGACTGAGGCGGTGCTTGAGGAATATCCATGGCCTGGAAATGTCCGTCAGCTCAAGAACGCGATCGAAAGAGCGCTCATTTTATCGGACGATGAGATTATTTTACCCCGCCATTTGCCCGACAAGATACTGTCGTACACCGGGAATATCGAACAATTGAACGACGGATTGAACAATGAAAGGATAATTAGTCTGGAAGAAGCGGAAATACACCAGATATCCCAGGTCCTGGATGAGATGGATGGAAACCGGAGCAGGGCGGCCGAAAAGCTCGGCATAGCTAGAAGTACGCTATATGAGAAGCTACGAAAATACCGTATAAGCTGAGTTCTATTAACTGTATCGCCGAAATATTGTTCGATAATCGGACTGTCAAGATGTCCGGAAATCGGACGATAATTCGATTTCCGGACATAATAAGCATAGTAAGATCCCTCTACAGCTTTCTATAGAAAAACATTATTTTAATTCCCTACTGTATAAGAAGTTAATAATGACTCCATTTTGCGAACTTTTTTTGCTTGGCATGGTTTGTGCTTTGAACACTAGGGAGGTACCAAATGGATAAACTCATTATTACCGTCGCACCCACCGGTGCTTGGCCTACGAAAAAAGACACGCCCTATGTTCCCCTGGAACCAAAAGAGATCGCGGATGAAGTAGTGGCCTGTGCGGAATCCGGGGCTTCCGTTGCTCATATACATGTTCGGGAAGACGATGGATCACCCTCGATGAATTTTATGAAATTCAAGGAAACCGTCGAACGAATTCGCGACCGGTCGGATATCATACTAAACCTGACTACTTCCGGTGGGCTTGGCCTATCCGAAGAAGACAGATTGAAACCGTTCATCGAATTACGGCCGCAGATCGCCTCCTTCGACGCCGGTTCCATGAACTGGATGCATTCGGAGGTGTTCGAGAATTCTCCGAAATTCCTGGAAAGACTGGCAGGAGCCATGAATGAATGTAATGTAAAACCGGAGTTCGAAATCTTCGATTCCGGTATGCTCTATAACGTGCTCTACTATCAGAAGAAAGGTATAGTTTTTCCGCCGCTCCATTTCCAGTTCGTACTGGGTGCTCCCGGCGGCATGGCCGCGAGCGTGGAAAACCTTGTATTCATGAAATCGCTTCTTCCCGTCGGATCCACATGGTCCGCTTTCGGGATCGGAGCAGCACACATGCCCATTCTGTTTACAACAATCGCCCTCGGGGGGCATGTGCGTGTAGGCATGGAGGATAACATCTTCTATTCAAAGGGCGTTCTTGCGGAATCGAATGTTGATTTTGTTGCTCGTGCAAAACGTGTTTCAGAGGAATTTGGAAGAACGGTTGCGTCTGTAGAAGACGCAAAATCGATTCTATTCTAATCTATTCATTATTAGGAGGATATGAATGACACTCAACACTACGTTTGCAATTATGTTTGCGGTTTTCGCAGCCATATTGCTGATCGGAGGGTGGCGGACGCGAAAATGGATTAACGATTCGTCCGACTACCTTCTGGCTGGAAGGGAGGTTAGTCTCCTTATTAACACCTTTGGAGTTGCGGCCATAGGGTTTGCCGGAACATCGATTACTATAGTTCCGGGACTCGTCGTATCCGGCGGCTTCTGGTCTTCGTTCAGTTTCAGTCTAGCCTATCTGGTTGCCGGACTCATGCTCTACGGGTTCATTTTCGCGAAGTTCATTAGAAGGTGCGGAGCTCAGACACTACCGGAATGGCTGGAAATGCGATTCGATTCCAGGACCAGGACGGTTATCACCATTACAACGGTTTTTGGTCTTCTCGGCATCCTTGCGAACAACGTGGTCTCCATGGCTACAGTTGTTTCGGGTTTTACCGGCTGGAATTACATCATCACCTCTTCCATAGTATACGCCGTTTTTCTCTTCTTTACCTGGGTAGGTGGTTTCTGGGCCGTTACCCTCACCGACTTTATGCAGATGATTGTTGGACTCATAGCCCTTCCCCTGCTCATGATCGTTCTCATGGTCAAATTCGGAGGTCTTTCCTGGCCGGCAGCTAACTGGCCCGGAGCAGCCGGCATTATGAACGGCGGAATAACCGGGACTCATCTGCCTATTCTCACGCTAAAGTATCCCAGCGTCTTGATGTTTTTCATCCTCTTCGGCTGTTTTCTCGTATGGGGAAACAACTATTACTGGCTCCGGGTCGCAACCTGCCGTAGTGAGCGGGTAGCCAGGAAATCGTATATCTACGCGGGGATTCTTCTTCTCGTAGTCAACTACCTGATCCTACAGATTATCGGCATGTATACCGGTGCCAACATGCCGGAAGCCTTCGCCATGTTCGGGAAGGGCGGAACGGCAGGGACCTCTGCTGCCTTTGGAGTTGTCTTGAGGGTTGTACCGGTATTCGTGGCAAGTTTTGCTCTCCTGGCAGCCCTTGCCGCTTCGATATCGACGGCAACGACGGCGCATATGGGCGCTACGTCCACGACGGTTCGGGATATTTATCAAAGACTGTTTCGTCCCAACGCTACTCCTGACCAGCTTGTAAAACCCTCGAAGATTATCATGCTTATCCTCGGTGTGTTCGTGTGGTTCCTCACCTTCTACCCCGGCGGTCCTCTCTATCTTTTCGCCTTTGCAAATGCCTGGCTCGGGCCTCCCGCGGTTCTTGTGTTTCTGGGTGCTTTCTGGCCCCGAATGACGAAGCAGGGAGCTTTCTGGGGTACCCTTATCGGAATACTCTCAATGACCGTTATCGCTATCCTTTCGCTAACAAAGGTCTTTGAAATTGCCAACTATATGCATCAGGGCGCCTTCGGCTTGATCGTCACACTGGTCCTCTGTGTTGTTATAAGTCTTGTGTCAAAGCCGAAATACTACGGGACAAAGACATGGACGGTGAAACCGGGTTCCGGCGAAAAGGCGGATACATCCGTGACCGCGGAAGAGAAAGAAGTGCTGGAGATAATCACCCGTGGACATAATACGATGGGCGAAATAACCGACCTCCTGGGAATCGATTCATACCGGAGCAACGCGGTAGTCGAGTCTCTCGATAAAAAGCGGCTCATTGTGCGAGAGGCAAGAAGCGGCGCCGGTTTTTACGCCTTTGAACTCACCAAAGATGCAAAAGGGCTTGTTTCCTCGGCTGATACAAAGCTTGTCGGTGAATCGGTAACTGAGCAAGACATACAGCTCATGGAAGCCCTTAACAGGGGTGAGGAAACCTTCATCAATTTTTCGAAAGAAGGTAAACTGGGCTCGCTACAGGTATCGGTTCTTGTAAGCAAACTCATACGGCTCGGATACCTCACCGAGGGCGGACTTATGCGTCGGAAAATTACCTTGACGGAAAAGGGGCGACAGCTGTTGTCTCAACCCCAGACCGTCTGATCTGTGCTTATTGTTCGCAAGGACATTATGAGGAAGGGGAACCCCTTCCTCGTTGTTCTATCGGCGGTATGAATCCCTGAATTAATATACTTACAGGAGTAAATTATGAGAAATGTAAGAATTGTGGATCTGTCCGTCCCGCTGGATTCAGCATCGGGTGAACCGGATCCACCGAAAATAGACTATATCGATCACGACCGGGGCGCCGCCCAGGCCGCGGAATGGTTTGATCTAAAAAAGACCGATTTTCCTGATGGAAAAGCCTGGGCAAACGAGTATGTCACCCTGAGCGCGCATACCGGGACACATTTGGACGCTCCCTACCATTTCGGTCCATATTCCGAAGGAAAACCAGCCAAGTCCATTGACCAGGTTCCCCTCGAATGGTGTTATAGCGACGGAGTGGTTCTCGATTTCTCCTGGAAAAAAACCGGAGAGAAGATTACCGAGCATGATATAAAGGCGGAACTGAAAAGAATTAACTATACTATTAAACCCTTCGATATCGTTATGATAAGGACCGATTCGGATAAAAAGTTCTATGACAAGAATTATGGGAACATTCACCCCGGCATGAGCGCTGAGGCCACCAGGTATATCCTGGAGCAGGGTGTAAAGGTAACCGGTATCGATGCCTGGGGGTGGGATATCCCCTTCCCCTATCAGAAGGAAGAGTACCTGAAGGAAAAGAGAAACGGGATTCTCTGGGCGGCACATTTTGTTGGAAAGGAGATCGAATACTGCCACATAGAGAAACTGGCTAATCTGGATAAACTCCCTCCTTTCGGGTTCACAGTTGCGGTTTTCCCGGTTAAGCTCAAAGGTGCCAGTGCCGGATGGGCCCGTCCGGTGGCAATTTTTCATGATGCCTGACGTTATGGCGGGGTCTGATACGTACATCGCCGGGGCTTTGAGACTTCCGATCGGTCGTTTCATGGGGTCCCTTTCCGGGTTTTCAGCACAAGACCTGGGCGCTCTTGTTCTTGGAGAACTCCTTGAGCGCCTCAATGTGGCGGGTGACGGAATAGACGAGGTTATCGGCGGGAATATCATACAAACCGATCCAAAAGGAAACCCGGCACGGGAGGCCGCGCTAAAGACGGGGCTTCCGGTTGAAGTGCCGGCTTTTACGGTAAACAAGAATTGCGGTTCGTCCCTGAAGGCCCTTTCCCTGGCGGATATGTGTATCAAGACCGGTGAGACCGATTGTGTCGCAGTTGTCGGCATGGAAAGCATGAGTCGTGCTCCCCACTTACTCGATGGTGTTCGGAAGGGTTACAGACTTGGTGGAGGACGGGTACGGGATTTTCTTACCGACGTACTCACCGGTATGGGTGAAACTGCCGAGCGACTTGCCGACCGGTATGCGATATCCCGGTACCGGCAGGATGCCTTTGCTCTGGAAAGCCAGCGTAAAGCCGCGGAAGCCCAGGAACGGGGTATGTTTGATGCCGAGATATTGCCTGTTTATCTTGCCTCGTCGGGGGAACGACTGCTTTCGAGGGATGAAGGGGTGCGTGCCGATTCAACTATGGAAAATCTGGCGGCTTTAAAGAGTGCGTTTATTGAAAACGGCTCGGTGACCGCCGGTAATTCATCTACCCTTAACGACGGTGCCGCCGCTCTTCTTGTAGCTGATCAGCGGGCTTGTGATGAGCTGCATCTATACCCCATGGCAAGAATAATGGGATCGGCATATGCCGGTGTTGATCCCTTGGTAATGGGACTGGGGCCTGTACCTGCGGTACGAAAACTCTGTAAAAAAACGGGAATTCGCCTCGAGGATATCGACGTGATAGAGCTCAATGAGGCCTTTGCGGCTCAGAGTCTTGCCGTTATCGATGAGCTCGAACTGGACCCCGCCCGTGTCAATATCCGGGGTGGTGCCATCGCACTCGGGCATCCCGTGGGAGCGACTGGTGCTATTATTATCGTCAAACTCCTGCACATCATGAAGGCGCGAAACGCCCGTTACGGTCTCGCAACGCTGTGTATTGGGGGTGGCCAGGGAGGAGCTATCCTTCTGGAGAATACAGATTAAGATCCGGTTTCACTGCGCTTCCGTCTGTTGACCTCTTCGCGCTTTTCGGTATACTTCGGTACTGCGGGGGTGCGACTGTGGGAAAAATCCGGGACAAGGGATACGGCATACACGAACTCATAGAAGAGTTTACCCTTGGGGGTGATTATCTCCTAGCCCAACTTTGCCAAAACCTCGAAAAACCGGAAAAAAACTTGTCCTTAATCTCGGGGAGCTACCGATTGATCGGTCACAATACAAAGCCCTGCACAAAGGATCGAAGATATTCTCAGCGGAAGGATGAGCCTGTTTGAAATAGATCTGCAGATAGGCCGGCACGCTAAGTGGGCTGCTGAAAAGATTTTCGAGAAACGGGCCGATGAAATCAATGCCGAGGCCGGAGAAGAGTACCAAAGGGTGGATACGAAAAGCCTCGAGGTATCGATGCCCCGTTCTCTCGGCCCCGAATATGTATGTCATTCGATGTGCCGCCGGCTGGACTTTCCTACCGTTCTCCGCCGGCAGGGTGTTTCTCAACAAGCACTTCCTCTGCTGGAGGCGCTTGTTATCGGCCGGCTCATCGCGCCGGGAAGCGAGCTATGGACGCGGAAATGGGCGGAAGAGCTTTCTTCGATCTATGCGCTCACCGGTATGCCGTCCCACCATTCTCTGCAATCCTACTATCGGGAAACCGACAAGCTGTATGAATGCGGGGAAGCGCTGGAGGAGCATCTGAACGCTCGTTGAAAGGAACTGTTCTCCCTAGAGGAGAACATTGTGCTGTATGATCTTACGAACACCTACTTTGAGGGGCAGTGCGCCGGGAATTCGAAGGCGGCCTAGAGGAGGTCCAATACATTGTCGTCAATAGGGAAAAACCGCCGTTTGAACTCGACATTCATGAGATGAGTGTCATCCGGTAAGAAAAAGACAAGGGAATCAAGATCGAAGTACAACACCGAGAACAACAGGATGAGCTGTATCTGCTGGTCAAGAGTGAACGGAAGCGGATGAAGGAAGCGTCGATGACGGGGCGGGCCGAGCAGTTACTTTTCTTTTATGTCATCGGCTTCTTCTACTGCGGCGAGCGATGTATTCGAGTGCGGCCTCCGCCAAGAAGCCCGAAGGGGATTAACCCTCCCGTTCGGCTGCTGCATCGATTCTTGTGAGAACCTTTTCCGGCAGGGTGATATTTATTCGTTTTGCTCTGTCTGAAAGCGAGGACAGGCCCGCTTCTACCAAAGCCCAGATAATATTTTCTCCCGAGTACCTTTCCCGATGTTCTTCCAGTGCGACAGGCAGGGGAATTCCTTCGTTGTCCATAAGCATCCCTTCAATATGGGTAAGAATGGATTCCTTGGTGTGTGCCAGTGCACTGTCGATGGTTTCCCCGGCAGAAAAACAGCCATGTAAATCGGGCACGGTGACCCTGTAATCTGAATCCGGTTCTTTTTCTATATGTATATGTATTGTTGTCCACTTCTGCACACGTTTCTGATATTCAGGAAAAGTGCTGTCTTTTTACCCGCGGCTGCTATATAAAAAGAGAGGAGGAATGATAAAAAGGTCTTCATAAGCTTTGTGGATTGATGTACTGTCTCAAACTTAGTTTGAGACAACAGGTTACTGTTCGTCATGTTTATTGGTCTGCGAGACCGTAGAGGAGAATGGAACCAATTCACCGTACAGGAGCTGTTTTGAACAACACCAGGAGTAAAGCTATGAAGTGAGGGCCAAGGTTGAGTCAACCGGCAATGCCCGCTATTTTCGCAACCGGCTGATAAACGCCGGCATAGTTCCTGGAGAAGGAATTGAGACGAAGAGAGGACAGCTGCAGAGTAAAAAAGAGAGGCAGCGCATCCTTTCCGGTCTCGTAGACCATAAGGTTTACGGAAGCGCTGCCGAAGCGATCAAGCCGCTCTTCGATACTTTAGATCAGTTTAGTGAGCATGTCGAGAATCTGGAGAAGGTGCTTGAGAGCATGGCTGCTGAGGACAAAGAGGTAGAGTTGTTGCAAACGATTCCCGGAGTTGGGTTGATAACTGCTGAGACACTGCGGGCATTTATTGATGATATTAACCGTTATTCGAGCCAGAAGAAGTTCGGCTCTCATATGGTCCTTGCACCGTGGGTGCGGAACTGAGTGGAAAGAGTATTATCGCCACAGCGCGTAAACTGAGCACAATTATCTATATGATGTTTAAAATTGGAGAGCCCTTCGATCCTCTATGGAAGGCCCCCTGTATGCAGACCAATGGCGGATCATGAAGACCCACGTGGACATCGGCCGGCGGATCCTTAAGGATATGAACGCCAACCTCGAAAGCCGGTAAAATTTCCCATTCTAACCACTGCGGTGGATCTCGTCGCCGGGCATCACTAGAAGTTCGACGGCTCCGGTTATCCGCAGGGCTTTAAATGCAAGGATATATCTTTAACCGGCAGGATCGTTACGGCGGCGGACGTCTTTGACGCCCTGACCTCCCGGCGGCCCTATAAGGAAGCCTTCAGTATCGAAGAAGCCCTGCGGATCATGCGGGAAGAGATGACCGGCCACTTCGCCCCGGAGGTGCAGGAGTCCCTGGTGCATGGACTGCCGGAAATCAGGAAGGCAGCTTAAGGAGGTATAAACCTACTCCCTCTCCTTGCCCTCCAGGCTCTCCGAAGAAAAGGGTTCCCGGCTTAGCAGCCGGCTGGTCATGCCCCCGTCGGCCAGGATGTTTGCACCGGTAATATAGCTTGCCTCGTCGCTTGCCAGGAAGACTGCGGTGTAGGCGATCTCTTCCGGACTACCGACTCTGCCCATGGGGATGTTCGAGTTCCAGTAATCCAGGCAGGCATCCAGGTCCGGCGCCGCCGCCTTTATATCCGACCAGATCTGGGTGTCGATCAACCCGGGAGACAGGGCGTTTACCCGGACCTTCCGCGGAGCCAGCTCCACCGCCATGGACTTGGTGAGCCCCACCACTCCCCACTTGGCGGCATCGTAGGGTGCGGCGCCGGGAAGACAGGCCAGGGTATGCACCGTGGTGATATTGATGATCGATCCTCCTCCCCGGGTCAACATCCCGGGCAGGAGATAACGACTGCAGAGGAAGGTCCCCCGCAGGTCGGTGTTAACCACCCGGTCCCAGTCTTCCGGATCGATATCCATAAAGGGCTTTACAAAGTTTACCCCGGCGTTGTTCACCAGGACATCCGCCCCGCCGTAGGCTTCGGACACACTGGCCGCCAAAGCTTTCACATCCCCCTCCACCGACACGTCACAGCGGATAAACTCCGCCCTGCCGCCGTCTGCCCTGATCTTCTCCACCACCGGCAGCCCGTTTGCCTCCCGGCGGGATGCGGCCACCACCACCGCCCCTTCGGCGGCGAACACCTCGGCTATGCTCTTCCCGATGCCGGCACCGGAGCCGGTTACCACGGCAACTTTATCCTTCAGTCTCATCGTCTCTCTCCCTGTCTTCAGTGTATTTACCCGGCAAAGGGTACCGCCGGTATTCCACGAACCCCGGTGTCGGCCACGAAGAGGGATCCCGCCTCAGGCTGCCGGGCCAGCTCTTCTTCACCCAAGCCCATCCGGGCGGTGGTAATGAACAGCCGGTCCAGGTTTTTCCCACCGAAGGCGCAACTGCTCACCAGGCCGACCGGCAGCCGGATTTCCCCGAGCTTTTTCCCCGTTGCCGGGTTGTAGCGGATCACCCTTCCGCCTTCCCAGTGGGCCGCCCAGATCATCCCCTCGGCATCCATGGTCATTCCGTCGGGGTACCCGTCTTCTTCCCGCACGGTGATCGCCGGCCGGCGGTTGCTCACCTTACCGGTATCGTCGTTGTAGTCGAAACCCCATATAACCCGGTCCAGGGTGCCGGTCCAGTACATATGTTTCCTGTCCGGGCTCCAGGCGATCCCGTTGGATATGTCTACCCCTTCCAACACCGGGTGCACCGCCAGGTCCGCGTCGACGCGGTAGAGGGTTCCCAGCCCCGCCTCACCGCCCCGACCCATGGTGCCCACCCAGAGGCGGCCGGTCGGATCACACTTACCGTCGTTGTACCGGGTCTCCGGTCTCCCGGCTTCCGGGTCGGAAAGCCATTCCAGGGTTCCGGTTCGCGGATCATAGGCGTGGATACCCCCTTCCATGCAGAGAATAATCCCCCCGGATGCCCTGGGAACCACTGTGCCGGCCATCTGCGGCAGCTGGTGTTCTTCATTCTTCCCACCGGCGGGATCGTAGACGAAGAGCTTTTTTCCCACAATATCGAGCCAGTACAGCCGCTGGGCCTTGTCATCCCAGAGGGCTCCTTCACCTAAAATTGCCTCATACCTCAGGGCTATCTCCGTATCCATGCTTTATTCCTCCCCCGGTTTAATCATGACCTTCAGCGCCCTCCCCGAGGCAGCCAGGTCGAAGGCTTCCTCCCACCTCGTAAGACCGAAGAGATGATCGGTAAACCCGTCGGTTTTCACCTTCCCCCTGGACAGCATATCAAGGCACCGCTCCCAGCTGGTGTAGTCGGAGCTGTAGCTGAAAAATACGGTTCCCGCCTTAAGGACCACCTCGGCCCAGGGTACGGTCACCTCCCCCGGGGGCAGCCCTACGGCGCAGAACCTGCCGTCCTTTTTCAGCAGGTCAAAGCCGCTGCGTATCGCCGCCGGCGAGCCGGTGAGATCGATTACCAGGTCGGCCATCCGCCCGCCACTCATCTCCTTTACCGCCTCCAGCGGGTCTTCCCGTTGCACGTTCACCGTCCCGTCAGCTCCGAAGCGCCGGGCCGCGTCGAAGCGGAGGGCCTCATCGGCATCCAGGCCGGTGGTAACCACCCGGTCGGCCCCGGCGGCCCGGACCATCTGCAGGGCCAGCAATGCTATGGGCCCGGTACCAAGGACCACCACGAACTCCCCGAGCCGCACCCCCGCCTTACCCAGAACAGCGTAAGCGGCCACGGCCATGGGTTCTAACAAGGCCGCCTGCTCCAGGCTCGCATTCTCCGGCACCCGGTGAAGTAACGAAGCCTCCACGGCGATGTAGGCGGTAAAGGCACCGTCCGAGTAATAACCCGGGGACCGCTTCGATGAGCAGAACTGCCTTCGTCCGGTAAGGCAGTATTCGCAGGAACCGCAGTAGCTGAAATGTTGCTCCGCCACCACCCGGTCGCCGGTTTCCCAGCCGGAGACCCCGGCGCCGGTCTCGGCCACGGTGCCGGAAAACTCGTGGCCGACAATCACCGGCGGCGTGCAGGGAAAGTGTCCCTCCCGGATCTTCAGGTCGGTGCCGCAGATACCGCAGGTGTCCACCCGCACCAGCACCTCTCCCGCCGCCGGAATCGGGACGGGTACGTCCCTCACTTCCAGACTGCCGGGGCCCTCGGCGTATTTGACCAGGGCTTTCATGCTACCGGATGGCCTCTTCCCGGCGACGCTTCAGCACGTTGTCCAGGATTACCGCGGCTATCAGGATGATGCCGGTAATGACGTTCTGCCAGTAGACATCTATCCCCAGGATATTGAGTGAGTTTATGAGGGTTGCCATCAACAGGGACCCCAGGAAGGCTCCGGCAATGCTCCCCTCCCCGCCGCTCAAGGAAGCTCCGCCGATAATACTGGCGGTAATAACCTTGAGCTCCAACCCAACACCGATATTCACCGAGGCCGAAGCCAACCGGGCGGACATGAGAATTCCCGCCACCGCAGCCAGGGAGCCGGTGAGGACATAATTGAAAATTTTTACCTGCTTTACCTTGATCCCAGAAAGGACGGCCGCCTTTTCGTTCCCGCCGATGTAGTAGTTCTGCCGGAAAAACCTGGCCCGGCGCAGCAGGATATCCCCGATGATGATAACCACCACGGTGAAGATGATCGGGAATTGGATTCCGAAGACCGACCCCTGCCCGAGGATGGTAAAGGCCGGGGGAAGGTTGATGATGGTAACCCCCTTGGCCAGGATTAGCACCAGCCCCCGGACAATGGAGAGCATACCCAGGGTAACGATAAAGGGATTGATTTGCCACCTGGCCACGATAATTCCATTGATCAAACCCACGGCGGAGCCGGAGGCGATCCCCAGGATAACCGAAAAGAAGACCGGCACCCCGGCCTTGATGGCCATGCAGGCAATAACGCCGCTGAAGGCCATGGTGGATCCCACCGACATGTCCAGACCGCCGGAGACCAGAAGAATTGTCATACCCGCGGCAATAATTGCTTCCACCGACAACCCCAGGAGTATCGCCTTCATGTTCGGCATACTCAGGAAGATGGGCGAAACAAAACTCATAACCACCGCTCCCGCGAGGATGATAAACACCAGAACAAACTCCCGGATTTCGAAGAACCGGCGAATTTTTCCGGCCGGACCCGACCGGCTGTTTCTTTCCGTCTGCTTTACAAGATTCACAATGTTCCTCCAGAATGATTTCTACACATCTTTACCGACTCCGCTGGCCCAGGCTACGACCTTTTCTTCAGTTATCTCCCGGTGGTCCAGCTCGGCACAGATTTCCCCCGCCCGGAATACAAGGACCCGGTCACTGATGGCGATAATTTCCAGCAGTTCCGAGGAGATAACAATGACCGCTGTTCCGGCGTCTGCCATGTCTCTGATAATCGCGAAGATCTCGTTTTTAGCCCCCACATCCACCCCCTTGGTGGGTTCGTCCACGATAAGGACCTTCGGGTGGATACCGAGCCACATGGACAACAGCACCTTCTGCTGGTTACCACCGGAGAGTTTCCGTACCGGCACCTTCGGTGAAGATGTGCGGATGTTAAGCCTGCGGATACTCTCCTCCACCGATCGCCTGATCCGCGGTTTATCCAGGAATCCGAAGGGGGGTTTTGAAAAGGTTTTCAGCCGGGGGGCAATATAGTTTTCCGCCAGGCTCATCTCCAGGAACAGTCCGTCGTATTTACGGTTTTCCGAGGTAAAGGCTATCCCCGCCTGCATGGCTTCCCAGGGTGTACGGGCATGGATCTCTTCCCCGTCGAGATATATCTTTCCGCCTATGCGCTTTTCCATGCCGAAGATGGTCCTGGCCATTTCGGAGCGGCCGGCACCGATCAGCCCTGCCAGGCTGACGATTTCGCCTTCATGTACGTCGAAGCTGATATCGCGAAAATACTTTTCATGGGACAGGTTTCGCACCTGCAAAACACATTTTTCCATGTTAATCCTGTCATCCCGCTCGATATGGTCATGGGTCACCTCCCGCCCCACCATTAGTTTTACGATCTCCTGTTCATCCGTGTCCGTCAGGGATACCGTGGCAATATACTTCCCGTCCCGGAGCACCGTGGCCCGGTCGGCAATATCGAAGATCTCCTTCAGGTGATGCGAAATATACACAATGGCAATTCCCTTGGACCGCAGGCGGTCCAGGATGTCGAAGAGACTCCGGATCTCGTAGTGGGTCAGGGACGAGGTGGGTTCATCCAGGATAAGGATTTCCGGGTCGTGGGACAGGGCCTTGAGAATTTCCACAACCTGCTGTTTTGCCATAGAGAGGCGCTTTACCGGGGTCCTGGGATCGATATCCTCCCCAAAGGTTCCCAGTAATGTCCGTGAACGCTCGTACAATTCTTCGAAGTCGATAAGCCCCGTGAATCCTGTTTTTTGCCTTCCGACAAAGATATTCTCGGCAATACTGAGGTTCTGGACCAGGCTCAGTTCCTGGAATACGATTCCAATCCCCGCTTTAGCCGCGTCCAGGGGATGACGAAACCGCTGTTCTTCCCCCCGGATAAGGATCTTCCCTTCATCCTGCTGGATGACGCCGCTGAGGATATTCATCAGGGTAGTCTTGCCGGCCCCGTTCTCTCCCACCACCGCGTGAACCTCGGCGGGGTTGAGATCGAAATCCACGTCCTTTAGTGCCTGGACCCCGGGGAAGCGCTTACTGATGCCGACGGTCTGTAACAATTGTTCCTGTTCCATACAACTCCCCGAAAACAGGCCGGATGCCCTATCATGAGAGCCTCCGGCCCAAGGTCCGTTAGTCGCGGATGTAGTATTCCGCCGTTTCCGCGTCCACGTACTTGACCCCCGTGTCGATGTAGTTGGGAGCCAGGGTTATACCCGCCGCCTCGTTATTGGTGGTAATCTCCACCGCCGCGTGGCGCATGTTGTAAATTACCTGCAGTGCAAAGAAGGGCATCATGGCCGATTTCTGCACGATGGTACCGGTGACGATTCCCTTGCCGATTTTCTCCAGCACCTGGCGGTCCCTGTCCATTGAAAGGATCTTGATCTCTCCCACCAGGCCGGCTTCTTCCACCGCCGTGGCCGAAGCGGCTCCGCCGACGGCATCGGTGCAGCCTATACCATCCAGGTCGGGATTCTTCTGGAGTATGGCCTTGACAACCTGCAGGGTATGTACCGGGTCGGCCTTGGTGTCCCCGATTTGTACAACCTCGATGTCCGGGTACTCGGCCAGCGCGTCTTCGTATCCCTGCAGCCGGTTGCGGTGCAGGTCCACTGCCGGTTCGGTAAGGATCGCCACCTTTCCTTTGCCGCCCAGGGCTTCAGCCAATTTTGTTCCACCCAGGTAACCGGCGTTGTAATTCCCTGTACCGACGAAACACACCCGCTTCGAATCCGGAATATCCCCGTCCACCGTAACCACGGGGATACCCGCGTCGATGGCCTTGTTTATCACCGGGAGCAGGCTGTTTTCGGCACCGAAGGTAATAATCCCCGCCGGCTGTTCCGCGATGGCCTGTTCAAAGGCGGTCACCATGGCATTGATGTCGTAATCCGGGGGCCCGACATACTTGGTCCTTACCCCCATCATCTCGCCGGCGGCCTTCAGGCCGATTTTATGGTCGTAGAAATACTCCAGGTTACCCAGGCAGTACACGCCGATGTACAGCTCGTCCCCGGTATCCGCAGCCTCCGCCGCTTCGGCCCCCGCCGGTTCCGCGGTTTCTTCGCCGCCGCATCCGGTAAAAAACAGTGCGAATACCAGCAGTACCACCGGCAGCGTAATCAACAGTCTTTTCATTATTATTCCTCCTGACACTTCGATTGAACGGGGTTTCCACCCCGGTAATCATTATCACAGCAGATAAAGCGGATCGTATATGGATAGATTTGACCAGCTTTAAGGTAATTTTTGTGGTAAAGAAAGTGCAATCTTCAGGTCAAAATAGTATATACCTGTTCCGGTAATCCGGTGTATTATATCCTGCGATGGCAGGCAGCTCGTTAAAACGAAAACCGGGACACCCGAGAGCCGTACCCAGCCTGTTCAACGATGTAAAGCTTCGCCTTCAGTATAAACTGGGCCTGACCTTTTTCTTTTCCTTCATCCTTCCGGTTTTTGTCTTCGGTATTTTTCTCATCTTCTCATTCCGGCATATCCTGGAACGGAACCTGTTTTCCTACCAGGAAATTACCATTAATCAGCTTCAGAGCGAGTTGGACAAGTACTTCATCGATCTTCACCGGGTTTCCCGAACCCTATCCTACGACATCCCCTTTACCATAGAATTGGGCAAGGGTGAGGATAATTCGGCCCGACGGGACCACCGGGAATATATCAACGGCTACCTGGGTAATCTTGTGGAAGGAGAACCGTCTATCCTCGGTTATGTTCTGCTTACCGACAGCGCTGCCATATACACATCCCCGGGGCTCGAGGACATGGCGGAGCCGGAATCGGTTCTACCGGAGGGGATGATTGAGGATGTTGTCGGGGGGGACAAGGTCATTGCCCTGGGTAAAGCCAGGAATGATTACCTCCTTGAGTTTGAACACCAGGATATCCTCCTTTTTGCTTCCCGAATCAACATTACCTACCTGGGAAAAAAGAGTATTAACAAGGGGATGCTGCTGCTCCTGCTGGATCGGGAATATATCGATGAAATCATCGCCAGGTACAGCCGGTCGATGGGGAATATCTTTCTCTTCTCCAGTGAGGGTGACCACATCTACTCGAGTAACCGCGAAATCGGGTACCGCAAACTCCCGGGAGAATTGGTAGACCTGCTCCAACAGGAGAAGCACGGGCGTTACACACTCCGGGAAAGCAGCCTGACCCACATGGTCAGTTTTACCACCTCCAGGTTCAATACCATAAAGCTCCTGGCCTTTTCCACCGACCGGCTTATCCGGAACGATATCTTCTTCCTCAGCAAGTTCACCATCATCTTCCTGATGGTACTGCTGGCAATTTTCTTTACCTTCACCGTGTACCTTTCCCACGCCATCTCATCCCCGGTCAACCGGCTGGAACGAATCCTGGGCACCCTGGAACAGTCCAGCTTTTCCGACACCGCCGAACTTGAAACCTACGATAACCGCGGTATCCTGTCGCCCTACTTCAACCACCTGTACCAGTTTCTGGGAACCACCATCCGCCGGATAAACCATTTTCACCGCCGGGAAAAGGAACACGAGCTGATGATCCTTCAGGCCCAGATCAACCCCCATTTCGTGTACAATTCCCTGAACACCATCCGTCTTATAGCGGAGATGGAGGGACAGGACAGGCTGGCAAAGGCCACAAGGTCGTTGATTCACCTGTTGAAAAACTCAATCCGGATCGGGGTAATTTTCATATCGGTCCGGGAAGAAATAGACCAGATCAGGGACTACATTTCCCTGCAGCTTCTCCGGTACAACGATTCCTTCCGGGTTAATTTCGACATCGACGAAGGGGTCTACGAGTACAAGTGTATCAAGTTTATTCTGCAGCCCCTGGTCGAAAATGCCATTTATCACGGTATCGACATCAACTCCCAAAACGGTGTTATCACAATCCGGGTCGGGGAAAAGGGATCCCGCATCGAATACACGATCGAGGATAACGGGAAGGGAATCGACAAAAACACCCTGGATGAAATTAACCGGGACCGGGATATAGAAACAAAAACCGGCAGCATCGGGCTACAGAATGTTCGCCTGCGGCTAAAAACCTATTTCGGAGAGAATGCCACGCTGCACATTGAAAGTGAGCCGGGGAAGGGAACCCGGGTATTCTACTCCATACCGGCGGAGCGATATGAATAGCACAAAAGACCTGGCCATACTGATTGTAGACGACGAACCGCTGGTGCGGGCCGGACTCCGGGCAATCCTCAGCGAGCTGAAGGAAACCTGTTCCATAACCAGGATGTTCGAAGCCGAAGACGGAACTCGAGCAGTGCAAATTCTGTCGGAACACAGGATCGACATCGTCTTTACCGACATGAAGATGCCCAACATGGACGGGCTGGAGCTTCTGGCCTGGATATCCGCCCGGGCGCCGGAATGCAAAAGCGTGGTACTTTCATGCCACGACGACTACACCTACGTGAGAAACTCCTTCAGGTTCAACGTGGTTGATTACATCCTGAAGTACGACATAAACAAGACCGTGGTGTCCGGGATTATTGAAAAAATTCTGTCGGACCTGGAGGAACACACCGTAACCGTTTCCGCCGAAGTCGATCCGGCGGCGGTAGTGCGGGCTGAAATCGAGACCCTCCGGGAGGAGCTTTCGCCCAATGCCTGGTTTACCCTTGTCCTGGTGTACACGGGAAACTACAGAATGTCCTCCAATCTCCTGGAACCCGCCCTTACATCCCTCATCGGAGGGACCACCGGCATTTCATGCCGGTTCATCCATCCGAAGGATACGGAGCACTTTCTTGTTCTTGAGACAGGGGAGCCGCTGAAGGATGATTCCACCATTTTCCCGGCCCGGCAGGTAAGGGACAGGCTGAGTGAAAAAACCGGGCACCGGGTATCCCTTATAACGGGTCGTTCCGTCAGGGGGTCTAAATCGATCGCCGACAGTCTCTCCGGCATATGGACCGGTCGCAGAAAGTCCTTTTTCCAGTGTCCCGGGGTATACCGGAGTTCTCCCCTTCCCGCGGACATTTCCCCCGGTCATTCGAACGAACAATTCACCACTGTAAAGATCGATATGTACAAGTATTTTTTCGATGATAACATCCCCGCTTTAAAAAGCAATTTTTCCTCCTTTATCGAACACTGCAGAAGGGACCCTTCAATATCCGTGGACCAGGTACAAAAAAGTTGCGCGGAGTTTTTCGATCTTATTTCGGTATTCCACCGGGACAGCCTGGTAGGCAGAGGTCCGGAGGGGCTTGTCCGGTTACGGAACACCATATACAACGCTGAGTATTTCTCGGACATTGAAGATGTGATGGATGAACTCTTCGCGGAGCTTTCATCCACATCAATTGCCGCCGTCGGGAGGGATACTGTTTCCACCGGTATCCAGAGGGCTCTTATATACATCCACACACACTACGGCTCCGGAACCTTGAGCCTGGCGGAGGTTGCAGACCATCTCAATTATTCCCACAGCTACCTGAGCAGGCAGTTTAAAAAAGAAACCGGATTCAATGTCGTTACCTACATAAACGAGCTCAGGCTGACGGAAGCCAGGAGATTGTTGAATACCGGCCGGCACCTGGTGTACGAGGTTGCCGCCATGGTGGGATACAACAACTATAACTATTTCAGCAAGATGTATAAAAAGAAATATGGCGCAAGTCCCGCCAAGGACTCGAATAATTTTGACATGGCTGAATCCGGTTAAAAAAAGTATACCCCGTTGGTATAAATAATCTATTCCAGCCGGGGTCATACCGGCTCTATACTTTCCGGACATGAACAAAACAACACCGGTACTGGAAGCTCGAAACATCTCCAAGCGGTTCGCCGGAATCCAGGCCCTGGATACGGTAACGGTATCTCTTAAACCCGGAGTTATCACGGCCTTGATCGGAGAAAACGGAGCGGGAAAATCCACACTGGTCAAGATCCTTGCGGGATATCACCGTAGCGACGATGGAGAGATATATCTCGACGGCAAGAGCATAGACCTGGCAAACGTCCTGCATGCCCAGGAGAAGGGTATCAGCGTCATTCACCAGGTCCCCTCCTTCGCCCCGGATCTTTCCGTGGTGGACAATATTTTCCTGGGCCGGGAAATGGCGGGGTCGAAGAAGGCCGGACGGCTTTCGCGATTCAACCGGGAAAAAGAGATTGAAGGCATCCTTCCCCTGATGGAGCAATACGGTGCCGACATCGACCCGAAGGCACTGCTCAAATCACTGAAGGCCTATCAGCAGCGGCTGGTGGGAATCCTCAAGGCCCTGGTGTTCTCCGCCCGGATCCTCATCATGGACGAACCCACCGCCGCTCTGCCGCTGGAGGAACGGGGACTTTTACTGGAAAAAATTCGTAGCCTGAAAACCGAAGGGTACAGCATCCTGTATGTATCCCACCACCTGGACGAAATAGAACAAGTAGCCGATGAAGTTGTAGCCCTGCGGGACGGGAAACTGGCCGGATACGCGGATCGGGTTCCCCGGCAGATCGACATGATAGAGATGATGACCGGCCGGAAGCTGTCCGCCATAACGGAAATCTATGATGCGGTCCCCACCGGTCAAACCACAAGCGGCTCCGCGGTGGTAACGGACCGGCGGCCGGATCATGTGTTCAGCCTGGCTCCCCCGGACCGTCAGGATGCCCACACCCTGGTACGGGAACCACTGCAGCTATCCTTCCGTCCGGGAAATATAGTCCTGCTGACGGGCATTGTAGGATCCGGCGCCAAGGATATTGCCGAAGCCATGTACGGCCTGGGGGAATACTGGAAGGTTGTATACACCCGGAACGGGAACTCCCGGGAAATCCACAACCCGGCCACCGCCATCGGTGCCGGCATCGGCTACCTCTCCGAGGACAGGCTGGGTGAATCCGTATTCCCGGACTTCTCGGTGCGCAAAAACATGACCATTCCCAAACTGTTAAAAATCGCCACCCCCTTCGGCCGGATTATCCGGAGCAACGAGAGACGGGCGGTAACCGGGTTGTGTGAAAAACTGAACGTAAAAATGACCACCATGGAACAATTGATAACCTCCCTGAGCGGCGGAAATCAGCAGAAGGTCATGTTGGCCCGATGGCTCTTTTCGGAAGTGGAGTTCCTGATCCTCAACGAGCCCACCCAGGGTATAGATGTCATGACCAAGCGTGATGTCATCGGACTGCTCAAGGATTTCACCACCCCCGGGGGAACCTGCGTCATCGCGACCAATGACCCTGAAGAATTCCTTCACGTGGCCGACCGCATTATCGTCATGCGCCGCGGCCGCATTATCGGAGACTATCCTTCGGGAGAAAAAAGCCCCGACGACATCATGAAGGCAATGCTGATCCATGAACAAGGAGAAAGAGTGCATGAAAACAACCGCTAAAAGCCTGATTGCCAGGACCCGTTCGATAGAGAATTTCGGTCTTTACCTGGTCTTCGTGGGGATTATCCTCTTCTTCAGCCTTACAACCCCCTATTTCTTTACCCTCCGGAACATGATGGATATCCTCCGGCAGTCCACCTTCGTGCTTGTGACCGCCCTGGGCATGACCCTGGTTATTATGACGTCGGGGATCGACCTTTCGGTAGGCTCGGTTATAGGTCTTTCCGCCGGGGTTACCAGTGTGCTCCTCATCCACGGAGCGCCCACACCGGTGGCCGTTCCGGCCGGTCTGTTGACCGGCATCGTGTGTGGTTTTTTAAACGGCCTTATCATAACCCGTTTCGGTGTTACCGACCTTATCACAACCCTTTCAACCCTGAGTATCTTCCGGGGTATTCTCTTCATGATGACCCACGGCGTTCCCTTCCAGGCCTTTGCCCGGCCGGGGTTTTCCTTCATCGGCCGGGGAAACCTGGGGATCATTCCCATGCCGATAATCATTGCCGCGGTTATTTTTATAATCCTGTGGTACGTACTGAACCGGACCATCCTCGGGCGCCACGTCCTGGCCCTGGGATCCAACAGCCGGGCGGCCCTGCTGTCGGGTATCCACGTCAAACGCACCCGGATCATCGTCTACATGATCAGCGGCTTTACCGCCGCCGCGGCGGGAATTATGCTGGCCAGTCGGCTTTCCTCTGTCCCCCCCGACCTGGGGCAGGGTTACGAGATGTCCGTCATAGCCGCGGTGGTTATCGGCGGCACCTCCCTCTTCGGCGGCTCCGGAAGCATTACCGGCACGGTGATAGGATCGCTCATGGTGGCAATCATAGGGAACGGACTTATTCTTCTAAACGTCAACCCCTTTTATCAATACGTGATCAACGGCATAATCATCATTATGGCCGTCTCGATCAACAACGCCCGGCAACAACACACTTACATGTAAGTGTGACAAATCATAAGGAGGTGCAGTATGCACACTTTTTCAAGGTTCTGCCTAGCAATGGTTCTTCTGGTGGCTATGATTCTTCCGGTATTCGGAGGCGGCAACCAAGAGGCGGACGACGGTACAATCCGGATCGGGGTGTGCCCCCCGGCGGATTCCGAATTCTACCAGCTTATCAAGGCAGGTATAGAAGAGGGTATCCGGGACAGCGGCGTCGAGAATGTCGAGTTCCTCTGGCAGACCCCCCAGAGTCACCAGGCGGTGGAAGCTCAGCAGAGGATTATCGAAGCCTGGATTACAGCTCAGCTCGATGCTATCGCCGTTACCACCGTGGGGGATCTTTATGCCATGGATGCCATTTTCGAACGGGGAACCGACGCCGGTATAGACATGTACTTTCTCAACATGGCCGAGCCCCAGCTGGAAGGGGTGGTGGACTATGACAACTTCATTTCCTCGGTGGGCTATAACAACTACGAAGCGGCGAAGATCCTCGGCCAATGGGTGGTGAACAATATCGGTACCTCCGGTAAAGCCGCGGTACTCCTGGGTACCCCGGGGGTCCACGCGAACCACCGGTTGGAAGGATTCCTGGAAGCCCTGAAGGGGACCGACTGGGAGATCGTGGCAACCCAGGAAGCCGACTGGGTGCGGGACAAAGGCCAGAGTGTGGCAGAAACCATCCTGCAGGCTAACCGCGACCTGGACCTGATCTACGGACAGAACGATGAGATGGCCCTGGGCGCCTACCAGGCGGTGGTAGACCGCGGCCTTACCGACCAGGTGTCGGTGGTAGGCCTGGACGGAGTGTACGCCGCCGTTAAGTCGGTCATGGCAGGAGAGCTTACCGCCACCATGAACGTGGCTCCCAAGCTCATGGGCTACCAGCTGGCCACGGACATACTGGAGCATATCCAGGGGGCGGACATTCCCAAGATCCACGACATCGAGGTATTCGTCACCGACTCATCCCGGGCGGCCGAGGATATCAAGGTCTTCGAGTAAAAGCAGTGTGAGTGTGAGGGATCGGTGTACCGAATGATCGCGATGAAGGAGAGCACATACCGGGGAAGACCGGCTATTAGCCTCAGCAGCGGATACCTGGAAGCGGTGTTCTTTACCGATTTCGGGGCCAAGATGGTGTCTTTAAAGAACCTCGACACGGGCTACGAATTTCTCCAGCAGGGAAAGGAACCGGTACATCCCGCACCGGAATACGGCAGCCTCTACGTGGAGAACGACCTCTGCGGCGCCGACGACATGTTTCCTTCTATTAATGAGAGCTTCTATCCCCTGCCCCCCTGGCGGGGTGTCCCCTGCCCGCCCCACGGTGAGCTCTGGTCTATCCCCTGGACCACCGAGCCTGAGAAAACATCCGTCACCTTCGCCGCCCGGGGAGTACGACTGCCCTATTTCTTTAAGCGGAAGGTATCTTTCCGGGATGAAGCAACCCTGCGGTTCGACTATACTATAACAAACGAGTCGGTCTTCGACCTGGCCGGCATCTGGGCCTTCCATCCGCTTTTTAAGGCCGGGGAGGACAGCCACGTTGTTCTGCCGGCAGGGGCCGGGCGGATCATCAACACCCTGAATGTTTCAAACCGACTGGGAAAAACCGGCACCATCCATCCCTGGCCGGAAACAGTGGACAAGGAGGGGGAATCCTATAACCTCTCCGGTTTCAACCCCGGCTGCGGGATCTGCGAAAAATTCTTCGTTTACAATACACTGCCTGTAGGTACCGCGTCCCTGGAGCGGGAGGAAACCGGATCATCGGTGCGGCTGAATTTTCCGACCGACACCGTCCCTTACCTGGGGGTGTGGATCAACCAGGGCGGGCTGCTGGGGCAAAACAACATCGCCCTGGAGCCTGCCACCGGTGCCCTGGACGACATCTATGTATCAAACATGTGGGAACAGTGTTCACGGATACCGGCGGGGGGGGAGTACAGGTTTTACCTGGAGATAACGGTATATTAGGGCAGCAGGCCACACTCCTACAATAAAAACGTACCTTCTATCGCCTTAAACTCGCGCCGCGGAGGTCCTGTTATACACCCCCTATACCAGCCGCAGACCCAGGTCCACAAACTCCTCAAAATCAGAGGTGTTGTCCGTAGCAAGACGCGCCCCGGTTATGATAGCCGCGGCTGATATCATTGCATCTACCCACAGATGCCGCTTTCGGCCTGTTTGATTGAACAGCCGGGAGGCTTCGGCAGCCTGGTCGGCGGTAAAGGGCAGAATCCTCTGATCCAGGAAGGAGGAAACCACGAGAACTCCCTCGTCATCCACGGGGCCGCATAGGAATTCATACCAGCAGATACCGGAGGTAGAGAGATCCTCTTTTGCCTTGAGCCACCCCATAACCTGCACGGCTTCCGGGTCCCCGGGAACCAGGGATTTTATGAGATAATTTGTATCCAGTAGAATCATTGTCCCCGGCCCCAGGAAGAACGGTTTTCCGCCACCTCATCAAGATAGACTTGCGCCTTTTCGGCGACAAGTCCGCCGGCTGCATGATAGCCCCTCAGGCGGTCAATGCTGGATTCCGCTTCCCGGTCGGCTTTTTCTTCCGCCTGCTCCAGGGCTCGCCGGACTGCTTCCGCCCGGGAAACATGCCAGAGGGCTGCCAGCTTTTTAAGCCGCCGGATAGTATCGTCATCCAGGGCAAAGGTGGTTCTACGATTCATCTGTGCCATACCATAAGTATGTACCATAACTTTTTAAAATGTCAAGGAGTACTAACCTGCAGCCCTTCAGCCTTGGCAAGTTTTGCGAGTTTTTATCCGCCGTCGGCAGAGCCGAACCGGTACGTCTGGCCAGGGTAATGTAAAGGAGGTCGTACACCGGGTGTTTCAGCCTGCCGCGTCTCCGCGTTCCGCCGGGCCTTCACCAGGTGCTCGTTCATCCTGGCGGCGGCGAGATCCCCATCGCCTGCCTTGATTGCCTCAAAGATTTCCTGGTGATCGATGACACTCTTTTCCGGCTGCCCTGGAATTTCCAGGGTTGTCCGCCGGGTCTGCACCAGCAGGCTTTTTGCCATAGAAAGCATCTTCCGGAACACGCGGTTCTTCGAGGCTTCGGCCACCGCGTCGTGAAAGGCGGTGTCACCCTCAACGCCGATGCCGCCGTCGGCAATATCCCGGCGCATCTGTTCGATGGTTTCCCCGATATGGCGCAGGTCATCGTCGGTACGCTGCTCCGCGGCGCACCGGGCTATTTCGGTTTCCAGTACACGGCGGAAGTCGAGCATCTCCATGATGAGTTCTTTTTCGCTGCCTAAAAGCTCGGAGAAGGGGTTCACCAGTGCATCGATGGAAACCTCCTTGACAAAGGTGCCTCCTCCGACCCCCACTTTGGCTTCCAGGAACCCCAGGGTTTCCAGGATGCGCAGGGCTTCTCGGATGGATGCCCGGCTTACCTGGAACATCTCCGACAGTTCCCGCTCGCTGGGAAGCTGGTCCCCGGGCTTGAAGGTGCCGTCGATGATCATGGCCTTGAGCCGCCGGAGCACCTCCTCCGAAAGGCGGCTCTTCTTGATCGGTTCTATGCGGGAGGTGCTGTCGGACATGGGCTTCCCCTTATCAGGCTCCTGTTAAACGGTTTCCAGTGCTTCCTCGAAGGCCTTGTTAACGACATCTTCGGGAACTTTCCTAATATAACCTTCCTTAACCATCGATGCTACCAGGTTGCGGGCGTAGGTAATGTCTTCTTCGGCTTTTTTAAAAACCTCGTCCCGGCTTAAGATTACCCGGGCCAGGCCTTCTTTCACTGCCTGCATGGCCACGTCGGCCGCCTCGTGGGAAAACACCCCGGGCTCTTCCATGGTGGCGATAATGTTGTCGGGGGTTATGCCCCGGTCTTCGGCGTACTTTGCCAGGGAACGGGCGGCTGCAATAGCCATACCGTCGGAGATTCCCTTCGCCCGTACCAGCAGGGCTCCTTTCAGGATACCCGGAAACCCTACCGAGTTGTTCACCTGGTTGGGAAAGTCGCCCCGGCCGGTGGCAACGATGAAAGCCCCGGCTTCCTTGGCGGCATAGGGATAGATCTCCGGCACCGGATTGGCACAAGCAAAAACGATGGACTTGGGCGCCATCCGCTTGATGTCTGCCGGGGACACGGTATCCGGCCCGGGCTTGGACAGGGCTATCAGTACATCCGCCCCGGTCATGGCCTCGGAGAAGGTTTTGATCTTATCCGGGTTGGTTTTTTGGCAGAGTTCCCACTTCCGGTAAAACCGTGTGTCCGCTTCGATATCCTTCCGCCCGGTGTGAAGCGAGCCCTTCGAGTCGAAGACGACGATTTTTTCCGGGCTAGCCCCGGCCTGGATAACGATCCTGGCAATGGTAGCGTTGGACGCACCGGCTCCCAGGAAGACGATCCTGATATCTTCCATCTTCTTCCCCGCCAGCTTTACCGCGTTGATAAGTCCGGCCAGGGTGACACAGGCGGTTCCCTGGGCGTCGTCATGCCATACCGGGATGTCGCATTCTTCCCTCAGGGTGTCCAGTACCTTGTAGCAGTTGGGCTGGCTGATATCCTCCAGGTTCACCGCTCCAAAGGACGGCTGGGCCATCTTTACAAAGTCGATAATCTTGTCCGGGTCGTGCTCACCCTGGTCGTTTCGGCTGTCGATGCACAGGGCCGTGGCGTCGATACCCCCCAGGTATTTCATCAGGAAGGACTTGCCCTCCATGACCCCTAACCCGCCGGGGGGGGTACAATCACCATCGCCCAGTACCCGGGTAGAGTCGCTGACCACCGCCACGTAGTTTCCCTTGTTGGACAGGTCGTAGGCCGCGTCATTGTTGTCCCGGATGGTGGTGGACACCTTGGAAACCCCCGGGGTGTACCACACGTTGAACCAGTTGAACCCCGGCACCCCGGCCTTGGGCACGGTCTGCATCTTACCGCCGTAAAAAGTGTGGGCCTTTTCGGCCAGGTTCTTCAGGAACACCGTTTTAACCCGGGCTGCCTGACCTTCGTCCAGGCCCCGTTTCATCAATTCTTCGTTGATATTGGAAAGATCTCTGTTAATCATCCTTTTGCTTCTCCTGTTGCATGGTATTTTTTTATCTAAGGCAATGGGGCAGTACCGAACCGCCGTAGGGCATGACATGCACCAAAGCGTTGGGGCCCTTCAGTGAAAGGGCCTTGTCCAGGGCCGCCCCAGCGTCGTCGTAGGGTTTCATAAAAATCTTTCGGACAAAATCCGGATTCATGTCCGACACCAGGTAAATATCGGCGTTTTCCAGCACCAGGCCGATGGCCGCCGCTTTGTGTCCCCCGAGGATGAAGTTGCGCTGAATTTCTTCAACCATGTCCTCGGGTTTTTCGAACTCTATCATCCACTTCTCGAAGGATTCTCCTCCAAGCCCCTCGGTGCAGGCTGCCGTGAGGATGATGATACCGCCCTTTTTGACCGCGTGCTTCGAGTTGTCCAGGGCTTTCTGGGCCTGGTAAAGATTGATGTCCTTGGGAAACCCGCCGGGGGACACCACGACGATGTCGGCCCGTTCCTCTATCGTGCAGCTGTACAGGGTGTCCAGGTAATCACAGCCTTTCCTGTGGGCTTCCACCGGATGCCCGGCAAAGGCGCCGACAATTTTTTTATGCTCGTCCAGTACGACGTTGAACAGGAAGTCGATGGTGATGAACTTCGCCGTCTCTTCCATGTCCTCCCGCACCGGGTTGCCCTCCATGCTACCGGCCCTGGCTTCCGGTTCGACCATGTGACTGTGGTTTTTCTGGATGGCCTGGAAAGTTGACACCCCGGGCATCAGGGCCTTGTACCCCCCGGAGTAGCCGGCAAAGTAGTGGTACTCGATATTCCCCAGGGCTATCCGCCGGTCCGCCTCTACCACCGGACGGAAGATATCCACGGGCGTACCCCTGGATGTGGTTCCCAGGGACACCACGTCCTCGCCGTTGCTGTCGATGCAGCGGATACGGCGGAATATCTCCTCCCCGGCCAGGCGTTGCTTCTCTACATCGGTATGCTTACGGTGTATACCCAAACCGAAAATGAGGGTAATGTCCTTGTCCGCCACTCCGGCCCGGTTGAGCCGTTCCACGATCACCGGCAATACCCGGGCGCTGGGCATGGGCCTGGTGATGTCGCTGGTTATGATGACCACCTTTTCACCGGCCTTTACCATCTCTTCCAGGAGGGATGATTTCACCGGCGCATCCAGGGCACAGCGCATAATCGCTTCTTCCGAGCCCGACACATTGATGTTCCCGGCCTTCAGTACCTTTCCCAGGTTGGCATCGGGTATGGTCACCGGTATAGTCTTCTTTCCGTATCCCAGTTCCATCTTCATTCTTGTTACCCTTTCCTTCGGCTCATCGGCTTGTGTACCGAGAGTCCCTCCACGTCGTGGACAGCCTCCATCACCGCCTCGGAAATTGTAGGATGCGGGTGGATGGTCGATCCAATTTCTTCCAGGGTTAGTTCCGATTTGATCGCCAGGGTGATTTCGGCCACCAGGTCGGTGGCCTCCGGGCCGATAAGGTGCCCCCCTAAAACGGCGCCGGTCTCTTCGTCGGCCACGATTTTAACAAAACCATCGGTCTCACCGGAAATGACGGCCTTGCTGTTGCCGGCAAACCGGAACAATCCTACCTTCGTGGTGTAGCCCTTCCGGGAGGCTTCTTTTTCGGTAAGTCCCACCGACGACAGCTCCGGCCGGGTATATACACAAACGGGGACCACGTCCATATTCGTGTAGTTCTTCCTGCCGGTGATATGGTCCACGGCAATAAGCCCCATGGCCGAAGCCGCGTGGGCCGGCTGCCACCGCCCGGTGACATCCCCGATGGCGTATACGCCTGGGATGTTCGTCCGCATGGCATTATCCACCGGAACGGCGCCCCTTTCAACAGTCACGCCGGCGTTTTCCAGCCCCAGGCCTTCGGCATAGGCCTTCCGTCCCGTGGCTACCATTAGGATGTTTGCGGACACATCTCCCTTCCCGCCTTCCGACGAAAAAGTCGCCGTTACGGCACCGTCGGAACCGGATACCGACTCAACCTTTACCCCGGTATGCACCTTTATGCCCTGCTTTTTCAAGCTCTTCCGCAAGAGAGCGGCTATATCCGGGTCGGTTTTGGGCAACAGCTGGTCCATCATCTCCAGGACGGTGACCTTAGCCCCCAGATCGTTCAGGATGGTGGCGGATTCCACGCCGATGACCCCGCCGCCGAGGATAATGATGCTTTCAGGAATTTCCGGGGTCGTTCCCAGCAGGGTGTCGCTGGTCCAGTATTCCACCGAATCAAGGCCGGGGATGGGGGGAACCGCCGGAACGGATCCGGTGGCGATGATGATATTCTCCGCCTCTATTCCTCTGTCCCCGGTGGAGCTGCCCCCGGCAAGTCCGCCGACCGAAAGGCTCTTCGGCCCGGTAAAGCCGGCCCGGCTGTTTACGATCTCCACCCCGGCGGCCTTCAGCAGGGAGGCGACCCCTCCCTTCAACTGTTTGACCACCTTGTCCCGGTGGGCGTACATTGCCGGGAGGTCTATTTTCGCTCCTTCGACAATTACTCCGAACCTGGCGGCGTGTTTCGCCTTTTCCAGCAGCCCCCCGGTGTGCAGCATTGCCTTGGTAGGCACGCATCCCCGGTTCAGGCAGGTTCCGCCCAGGTCTTTTTCTTCTATTAAAATGGTTTTAAGACCATAACGGCCGGCCCGCAGGGCGGCGACATACCCCCCCGGACCTCCGCCGATTATGGCCAGATCGTATGTATCCATAGCACCTACCCCTAGATCAGCCTGTAGGGATTTTCGAGGATGTCTGCAACGGTCTTCAGGAATTCCGCCGCCGGAGCCCCGTCGATAACCCGGTGATCATAGGTCAGGCTGAGGTTGCACACCGGTCGGACCACCACTTCGCCGTCCACCGCCACAGGGGAGTCTTTGATCGCCCCGACGGCCAGGATACCGCTTTCCGGCCTGTTGATGATGGCGGTAAAGCTGTCCAGGCCGTACATCCCCAGGTTCGACACGGTAAAGGTACCACCGGTAAGCTCGTCCGGGGACAGAGTATTTGACCGGGCCTTTTCCGCCAGTTCCTTCGTCTCCGCTTCGATTCCTTCGAGGGTCTTCAGGTTGACATCCCTCATTACCGGCACCAGGAGCCCTTCTTCCAGGGCGACGGCTACGCCGAGGTGGATCCGATTGAGCAGAACGACAGTGTCCTCTTCCATCCGGCTGTTTATAGCAGGCTTTTGTTCCAGGGCTGCTGCCACCGATTTCAAGATAACAGTGTTGAAGGACACCTTGATATTGTCGGCCTTCAGGGCATTCCGTAATCGTACCACCTCGGACATGTCCACGCTAATCCGGTTTACCGCCTGGGCCGCCGTGTCCAGGCTTTCCCGCATCCTCATCGAGATGATCTTCCGCATTCCCTTTAGGGGTATCCTGACTTCTTCCGCCGGAGCTCCTTCCTTCGCGGCCAGGTCCCGGGAATAGATCTTGCCCCGGGGTCCGGTTCCCTGGACACCAGCCAGGTCCGTCCCGGCCAATTCGGCCTTTTTCCTTGCCAGGGGTGTGGCCGCCGAGGTCGCCGGGGCTTCCAGCACATCCCGCTCGATGATGAGCCCTTCGGGACCGGAACCACGCACCGATTCCAGGTTGACCGACCGCTCTTCGGCCCGCATCCGGGCCCGGGGGGTGGAAAAAATCCGGCCGCCGGGTGCGGGGGTACCGGGGGACGGAACTGCCGGGGCGGATGTCTTTGCCGCCGGTGTCGAAGCCGTGGGGGGAGCTTCCTCCGTCCCCGCCGGGGCTGCTTCGGCCAGGATACCGGAAATGTCCTCCCCGGGATCCCCCAGCACGGCGATGAGCTCAGTGATGGGCACGGTGTCCCCTTCATCCCGGACAATTTTCAAAAGGGTTCCGCTTCCCGGCGAATCTATTTCGATGGTCAGCTTGTCGGTTTCCATTTCGAAGAGGGGTTCCCCCTCGGCTACCGTCTCACCTTCCTTCTTGAACCACTGCAGGATTGTACCTTCGGTCATCTGGAGGCCCTGCTTGGGCATGATTACTTTGACAGCCATAGTGTTTACTCCTTACATGTAGCAGACCGCTTTTGCCGCTTCGGATATATCCTCCACTCCCGGCACCACGGCATTTTCCAGCACCAGGCTGAAGGGGAGCGTACAGGCCTTGGCTCCCAGCCGGGCGATGGGCGAGTCCAGGTATTTGAAAGCTACCTCGGTGATGGAAGAGGAGATCTCCGCCCCTATACCGCCGGTCCTGTGGGCTTCGTGCACCACCACGGCCCGTCCGGTTTTCTTCACCGACTCAACCAGGGTGTCGATGTCCAGGTGCAGCAGGGTCCGGGGATCTATCACCTCGGCCTGGATTCCCACTTTGGCCAGTCCCTCCGCCGCATCCAGGGCCCGAGGGACCATCAAGGAGGTGGCGACAATGGTGACGTCCGAACCTTCCCGGCGAATAGCCGCCCGGCCGAAGGGGATGGAGAATTCCGGATCATCCGGCACTTCTTCGCTGCCGGCGTACAGCGCCTTGTGCTCGAAGAACATTACCGGGTTGTTGTCCCGGATGGCGGTGCGCAGCAACCCGGCGGCATCGGAGGCCGTGGAGGGCATGGCTACCTTAAGCCCGGGGATATGCACAAAAAAGGCTTCCACACTCTGGGAGTGGGTACCGGCGTTCCCCCGGCCGATGCCCTGCTGACCCCGGATAACCAGGGGCAGGGTTGCCTTTCCGCCGTACATATACCGTATCTTGGCGGCCTGGTTCAGGATCATGTCCATGGCCACGTAGGTAAAATCCATGTACATCAGTTCTATCACCGGACGCATCCCGGTGAGGGACGCTCCTATCCCGGCACCGATAAAACCTGCTTCGGATATCGGGGTGTTCCGCACCCGCTCGGCACCGAACTCCTCCAGGAGCCCCCGGGTACAGCCGAAGATGCCCCCCTGTTCGGCAATGTCTTCGCCCATGACGAACACGCTGTCGTCCTTTCTCATTTCTTCCGCCAGGACGTCCCTGATGGCTACAGCATATTTTTTCCTGCTCATGCTAAAACTCCTTTAGTCGGCGTAGACATTGTCCATTACCCGTGCCGGGTCCGGATCGGGGCTCTTCATGGCGAAATCCTCCGCCTCGTCGATGAGCTTCTGCACCTCGGCATGACTCTTCTCTATCCCGGCCTTGTCCAGGATTTTTTCTTTCAGCATGTGCGCTTCCAGACGGCGTATGGGGCACTTGGCTTTCCATTCGTCCACATCCTGCTTGGTCCTGTAGACCTCCGGGTCGCCGGCCCAGTGCCCGTACCACCGATAGGTCTTGCACTCGATCAGGGTCGGACCGTCCCCCTTCCGGGCCCGGGCAAGGGCCTTGCGGAAGGCCTTGTCGACCTCGAAGACGTCGTTGCCGTCGATAACTACCCCGGGCATGTTGTAGGATTTCGCTCGGTCGGCGATGTCTTCCACGCTGGTACTGACGCTGACGTGGGTGGATATGCCGAACTGGTTGTTTTCGCAGACAAAAATAACCGGCAACTTCCAGACGGCCGCCAGGTTCAAAGCCTCGTGAAAGATGCCTTCGTTGGATGCTCCGTCCCCGAAGAAGGTTACCGCCACCTGGTCGGTGCCCCGCAGGTGGGCGCTCAAGGCCGCGCCCACGGCGATGGGCATGCCCGCGCCGACAATGGCGTTGGCCCCCAGGTTGCCCTTGGTAACGTCGGCGATATGCATGGAACCGCCCCTTCCCTGGCAGTAGCCGGTATCCTTGCCCATGAGCTCGGCCAGGGCTTTGTCCGGTTCGGCGCCCTTGGCCAGGCAGTGCCCATGGCCCCGGTGGGTGCTGGTGATGTAGTCCTCGTCCCGAAGGTTGGCACAGACACCGGCGGCCACCGCCTCTTGCCCGATGGTCAGGTGGACGGAGCCCCGAAGCTTGTTGTTTTCAAACAGGTGCAGCGCCTTTTCTTCGAACTTTCGTATGGTCAGCATCTTTTTATAAACTGAAAGAATCATTTCATTGTTCATGTGATTTCCCCTTTTTTCATTTTCACCAGGATATCCACCAGGTGTTCCGTCCCCTCGGCGATAACGGCTCCGGCGTCCCTTAAGCACTCTTCTTTTTTCTCCGCCGAGCCTTCTCCGTCGGGGGATACGATGGCCCCGGCGTGCCCCATGCTGGTATCCTTGGGGGCGTTCTTGCCGGCAATCAGGGCCACCACCGGCTTGGTGACGTGCTCCTTGATGTAGGCCGCCGCCAGCTCTTCCTCGCTGCCGCCGATCTCACCGATTATGACGATAATCCGGGTATCCGGGTCGGCTTCGAAAAATGGCAGCAGGTCGACAAAGGTGGACCCGGGAATCATGTCGCCCCCCACACCGATGCAGGTGGACTGGCCGATTCCTTTCTGCTTCATGTGGAACACCGTTTCGTAGGCATTTGTAGCGCTCCGGGACATGACGCCCACGTCACCGGGAAGGAAGATTCGGTGGGCCATGAAACCCGCCTTGGCCTTGCCCGGGGATATTATTCCGAAGGAATTGGGGCCGATAAGCCGGACACCCTTTTCCTTGGCCAGGTGGTGAAGCTTCAGCATATCGTGTACCGGCACCCCCTCGGCGATGGTCATTACCAGGGGCACGTCGGACATGATGGCCTCGTAGGCCGCGCCGTACATGAATTTAGGCGGCACGAAGAGAACCGTGGCGTTGGCATCGGTCTTGACCCTGGCCTCCATAACGGTGTTGAAAACCGGGATGCCCAGGACCTCTGTCCCTCCTTTTCCGGGGGTTACCCCGGCGACCACCTTGGTGCCGTATTCCAGCATCTGCTCGGCATGGAAGGTCCCCTCCCGGCCGGTGATTCCCTGTACTATCAATCTCGTATTCTCGTCTACAAAGAAACTCATAATCCCATCTCCTGTGCCAGGGCCTCCACGCCTTCGCGCAGGCCGTCGGCCATCCTGATGTTGCCGCTGACGCCGTCGATAATCTCCAGGCCCTTCTCTTTGTTTGTACCTTCCAGGCGGATAACCAGCCTTACGTCGCCGATGTTTGCCACGGCGCCTTCCACGCCCCGGGCAATCTCGTCGCACCGGGTAATGCCCCCGAAGATGTTGATGAAGATCGTATCCACCCGGGGGTTGGACGCCACGATGCGCAGGGCTTCCTTGATCCGGTCCGCCGTGGCTCCGCCGCCCAGGTCCAGGGCGCAGGTAACGGTCATGCCCCGCCGGGTGATCAGGTCGATGGAAGACATTATCATACCGCTTCCGTTGCTGACAATGGCGATATTGCCGGCGTCCTTTACAGGGATGTAGAGAAAGCGGAACTTTCGCGCCTCCAGGACCAGGTCGTTCTCTTCAATCTCGTCCCGGAATTCCCGGACATCGTCGTGTCGAAACAGGGCGTTATCGTCTACGTCGATCTTCCCGTCCAAGGCAATAATCCTGTCCGAAGTATCAACGATAAGGGGGTTGATCTCCGCCAGCATGCAATCCGACTCGATAAACACCCTGTACAGCCGCTTTACCACGTCCCGGAAAGTCTCCCGGTATTCGGTTGCCAGGCCGGAGGTATCCATAACATAATCGATGAAAAAGTCGTCCAGTTCCGGCTTCGGAGGCAGCACCAGCTTCACGACCTTGTCGGGAAACCTCTCGGCAATGTCGTTGATGTCCACCCCGCCCTCGGGACTGAAGATCAACACCGTCTTTTTCTGCTTGCGGTCCAGGGTGAAGCTCAGGTACATCTCTTTCTTTATGTCCGCCTTGCCGGTGATAAAAACTTTTTTTACCGGTAAATCCTTGATGGTCATTCCAAGGATCTGTTTCCCCTTTTCCACCAGCTCGGCCTTGTTCTCGGCAAACTGTACACCCCCGGCCTTTCCCCGGCCTCCGGTTTGCACCTGGGCCTTCAACACTACCGGGTAGGTTACCGGCCGGTCCAGCCTTTCCAGATCTTCCGGGCTTTCAACGACGAAACCTTCACTGCAAGGAAGCCCGTACCGGCTGAACATTTCATGGGCCTTGTATTCCAGAAGTTTCATACCTATACATCCTCCGCCCAGAGTTCTTCGTCCGTCGGGATAACCGGGTTCTCGATCTTCTTGGCTACCCGGGTTATGTTTAAAAGGTGCCTATAATAGAAGTTTTCCGAGATGCTGTTGTTTCCCCAGGAACCGCAGCCCAGGGTGCTGGTGGGGTTCAGCCCGTTGTAAAAGCTGCCGCCGCTGCTGGTGGAGGCAATCTGGTTTACCACCACCCGGCTTACCGGAACCCTTAAACCCACTTCCAGTATGTGTTCGTCCGTGTGGGAGTGCACCGACACCGTGTGGCCCCGCCCTTCAATGTTGAGATTTTCCACGGCAATGTCCACCGCCTCGGAGAAATCGCCGTATTTGAAGGGAGTGATGACGGGGAACATCTTCTCTTTCCGAAGAAGGCTGTTTTTGTTAGCGGCATCTTCGGGGATGACGATAACCTTGGTACCCTCGGGAATATCAACCCCGGCAGCCTTGGCGATAACCCCGGGGGTCTGCCCCACCATATCCTTGTTGATATGGCCGTCGGTAAAGAGTACGCCGAGAAACTTTTCCCTGGTCTCATCGTTTTCCACCCAGAAACCGCCGTAATCTTCCACCTCCCTTCGGAGCTCATCCCATCGGTCCGCCGGAGTTATCATGGTCTGCTCGCCGGAACAGATGATTCCCCGGTCGAAGATCCGGCCGTCGATGATCATCCGCACCGCTTCCTTCATGTCCGCATCGCGGTCAATAATGGTCTGAACGTTGCCCTGCCCAACCCCGAAGGAAGGCTTGCCACCGGAGTAGGCCGCCTTGACCATCCCCGGTCCGCCGGTGGCCACCACCACGTCAACCTTCTGCATAAGCAGCCTGGTTTTTTCAACACTGGCCCCGTCGATGTGCTGGATTAAATTCTTCGGTGCGCCCAGCTTCCCGATGCGCTCGTTCCAGGCCTCCACCAGGTGGGTGGTGGTTTTTTCCGCCCGGGGATGAGGAGCAATGATAATGGCGTTCCGCCCCTTGATGGCCGCCATGGCGTTGGCCATGGGGGTAACCTGCGGGTTGGTGGTCGGCTGAACGGCCCCCACAACCCCTATGGGTTTGGCTATTTCGATAATACCGGTTTCCTTGTCTTCCGACAGAACGCCGATGGATTTTTTTCCTTTTAAACTGTGCCAGAGAATCCTGGCCTTTCCCTTGTTCTTTGCCGTCTTGTATTCCACGGCACCCATACCGGTTTCGGCCACCGACATCTCCGCCAGCACCGCGGCATTGTCAAAGACATACTTGGCAATCTCCCGGACAATCCGGTCCACCGTTTTCTGATCGGCGGAATCAAATTCCTTCAAGGCCTGCCGGGCGTTCTCTACCAGGGAGTCGATATACGCTTCATCGGTCATGTTCTCTCTCCTTAAACGATAATCATGTCAGGCTTTTACCGAGTTTTTATCCTCGCAAAACCTTATTATTTTAACCTTTTAAAGGTCCAACCTTAATATAGGGTACGGCATTTTTTTTGTCAATGCTGAAGTTCGTAAAATTGTCGGTTTACAGAAAACGCATTAATGACGGGTGCCGCGCTGTTCCTCCACTTCCAAAAAAAGGCGGCAGGTACCGGGCCCGGAGGTCAAGGCCGGTACCCGCCGATCCTGGCGGCATCATTACCCTCGCCGCTGTAGGTTTCCAGGGCCAAGACCATACCTTCTTCCAGGATTTCAGGATGATCGAGGCTGAACCACCGACTGATGACCGGTTTGGCCCAGTGGGTGATACCGATACCGTGCCCCAGTTCCAGGCGCTCATCCGCAGCATCCGGTCCGATGCGTCGTGGGGGTGCGGGTAGGCGCGGTTTCCGCTAATCACGTTGATGTTCTGGATCTCCTCCCCGCCGAGCTCGTAGATCTTATGCCGCATAAGACCGTTCAGCCGGTTTTCAGTAACCCCCGGCTTGGCGTGGGCGATAACTTCCCAGAAGGCCGCCTTGGGATCACGGCTGATAATATTGACGATCAACGGTTTACCTACCACACCCTCGGTAACCAGTTTTCGGACCCCCGCGAAGGTGGGGTCAATCGTAATCGAGGAGACTATCCAGATATTCCAGAAACCTCTCTTCTTCCAGTTTTCCCGTAAGAAAGAGGGACACGAGGCGCCTTACGTTCTCCGGAAAGTTCTTCCAGTATTTCTCAGTCCAGTCGGGCATCTCTTCATTCAGCGTTACCTGCTCCGATGCACTCATAACCCCGGTGGCATAGGCTATGAATTGTTTAACCATGGTCTTCAGGAGGTCCGGGGGCAGGTCCCTCTCCGGGGCGGTGTCCTCGGATAACCAGGAATCCAGAAGGGTCTCAACGTCTCCGTCCCCCAATTCGGGGGCGTTTTTCCGGATGATGTCACCGGCAAAGTCCCGAACCATGGAACGTATATAGTCGGAAGACCAGGTGACCTGTCCGGCAACCGTTCTGGCCGTCTCTTCCGCCATACCACGTGCATCTATCCCCAGGTGACCCGGGCCGGCAGGTCCCCGGAGCCGTCGCTCCAGAGCTTTCCGTATCGCCTCGAGTTCGCTGCTGTCCGCCCTGTTCAGAATGAAATCAAGAATCTCGTACAATTCGCCCCTGTCCACTTATCCTCCTTTTCCTTCTCTCGACAAAAAACAGAATCGTTAGGGCACCGGCTCCGAGAATTGCCAGTATAAACATGATAGGCCATATCATTCGCACCCCGATGTTCTCCACTATCGGCCCCATAATCGCGGGAGAGGATGCAAACCCTGCTCCCATGATAATCGGGAAAATTGCGGTAAATCTCCCCCGGTGGGATATTGGGGTATGGTTTGCCACGTAGACATTCGTGTTGGTAGCCGAGAGTATTTCTCCCAAGGTCCAGATAAAAGCGGAGATAAAAACCGGGAAGGGAGTCCTGACAAAATAGAGCATGCCGAATCCTACCGCGTATAATACTCCTGCAACCGCGATGGCCGCGGCAGCTTTCATCTTTCTCGTGATTGCAATAAGCGGAGACGTGCAGATAATAACAACAACAGCGTTAAAGCTCATGAGACTACCGAATAATACCGGACCGCGGTCGGGGAATAAATCGATCATATAGAGGGGCAATGTAAAGCTCATCTGGGCATACACGAAGTTGAGTATCATAACGAGAAATACAAAACATACAAGGAAAGGTCTCCCGGCGATGGCTTTGAGAAACCCACCCCTTTCCGCCGCCTCGCCTGTTCCGTCATCGATACGGCTGGTTATTTCCTCTTCCGTCGGCCGAGTCTCAATAACAAAAAGCAGAACCAGGGTCAGGGCAATACAGGTGGTCATGGCATCCCCGAGGAATATCCACTGTATGTGGTTTTTATAGAGAAACCCTGCGATTAACGGCCCTAAGGCAAAACCGAGGTTGTGACCAAGATACTGGAGCGAAAAAACCTCTTTGCGGTTTCCAGGCTCCGACAGGTCTATGGCCATGGCCTGGGAGCTGGGATGAACCGCTCCGATAAAGAATTCACTGGCGATGAGGAATATCGGTATATAGGGCGAATTTCCCATAAAAGCGCAGGGCACAAAACACATGGCGGCCAGAAACTGGGCTGTCACCATTATACGCTTTCGGCCAAGCATGTCGGCGAGCTTTCCTCCGATAATCGAGCCCGGGACAAAACTTATTCCCGACAGCATGATGTACAGACCCGCTTTGCTTTCTGAAAAGCCAAGACGGTCTGTAAGAAACAAGGTCAGAAACGGAAACACGAAGCTGCCCATGCTGTTGATGATCCGGGCGAAAAAGAGAACATAGATACTTTTCGGTAGACCCCGGTACATGGAAAGCAGTGATGTAATTTTCTTCATTCCTCTTCTCTGATCCTGTCATTTTTTTTGAAGGCCGGACAGTGCCTCCCCGTGGCGAGGAAAACTTCCTCAGAGGGCAGCCGGACTGATTTGATGCCGAAGACCGAGCATCTCCGTGGAAACGACGGATCCCATGATACCGAGAAATAGGCACATTTCAGGCAGTTCGGGGCTTTTGCCGGTTTCTGCTGCATCCGTTTCGCCCATACTATACCCCTCGGTACGATTAATGCAAGCGGCAGCACCGCGTTCTTCCGGATACTGAGTTTCTGTCCTGCTAAAGGTATAGCCACGAATCTATACCGGATAACCGATAGCTCTGCCCCGGGCCGGTTCGTCGGAGAAGTTGCGCTTACCGGTTGTTTGACTCGGAGTGTTACATGATGGCGTTAACCCCGAAGTTTTTAAAGCAAGCGCTATGGGATAATTAATACCAATAGTTACTAACGCTATGCCGAACAAGGCAACTAAAATTTTCTAATACGAAAATAGCCCTACCCGGCTATTTTCATCGTTTCGGTTGCCGCGCAGCGGCATGAGCTACTAATACGAAAATAGCCCTACCCGGCTGTTTTCATCGTTTCGGTTGCCGCGAAGCGGCATGAGCAACTAACCCCATCCCACAGGTAATTGTGAGAACAAGGTATAGTTCTCTTGTATCACTGCAGCGATTATATTCATCTGCAGGTTAAACCCCGGTACCCACGTGGAATTAGAAAAAATTATTACCGATACGGCAATATTAACCAACATACCTCACTTACTGGTTTGCTAACACCGGCTTTTTTTCTTAACGAACAGATCCATCCTGTTCCCTCCCCCCAATCTGTGTTGCTACCTCTTCTCCCCTTTGCGATCCTGGCGAACTTAGCGTCTTCGCGTGAGTCTTACTCTTCTCTTCTTCCATGGTCCTGTCCGTGACTTCCGTGGTTCCCATTCTTCATCCTCTTCATCTTCTTCATTCGTGGCCAAATTTTTCTTCCCGGATACTGATCCCAGATAACAGATACTGTCAAAGCCACCTATCCGGTTCCGAAAGCCAATCCATAAGACGACGCAGCTTGAGAGTGCCCGTATCCTTTTCCAGCCGCAAGTCCGCAACGAGCTGAACACCGGGAAAACTGTAGCGTTCATTGAAATAGAGCAGGTTTTTCGCGGGCGATCTGTCGGCCTGTTTTACTTCTACCATGAACTTTGGTGCGTTTTCTTCAGTAACTATAAAATCCACCTCCCGGCCTTCTTTTGTACGGAGGTATCGAACATGGCGCCTTTTCCCATCCATGTCTTCTTCTCTGTACAATTCTCGAAGGAGCGAAAGGGCTACAAAGTTTTCCAACTTTATTCCTCTGTCCCCCTTAACCAAACCGGTATCAAAGAAATACACCTTGGGTGTTTTTACGAGCGAACGGGCAATAGAATGATGGTAAGGATAGACCAGGAAAATAATATAAAGGGCTTCCAGAATTTCAATATAACTCTTAACGGTATTCGGCGCTATGTGCAAATCCTCCGATAAGGACTGGTAACTCAAGGGAGATGCCACCCTTTCCCGGAGAAGTTCTACCAGCAGGTTCATGGCTTTCAGCCGGGTAATATTCTCAAAAGTAAGGATGTCCTCCCGGATGAGTCCGTCCAGGTACTGCCGCCGCCAACGGCCGGCTTCGTCTTCGGACTCAGCCAGATAAGGCTCGGGAAATCCGCCGCGTTCCAGGAAATGGTCGAGGGAACACTCCTCTCCCAGAAGCCTGGTTTCTGCCGGGGACAGAGGTAAAAGCCGGTGATGAAAATAGCGCCCGGCCAAACTGTCGCCGGACTGCCGGAATGTTTCCAGCCTGGCGCTCCCGGTGACCAGAATTCGCAGGTGCTGAGGACGGGTATCCCATATTCCTTTCAGGAAATTCTTCCAGAGTTCCATCTTGTGTATCTCATCCAGGACAAGCAGATCGGTATCTACACTCCAACCCTGCTGAAGGATAACCTCCCGGTCCTGCAGGTTGTCCCAATTCAGATAGACCGGCCGCTGGTAGTCCTTCATGATCTGCCAGGCCAGATATGATTTACCAACCTGCCTGGGGCCTGAAAGAAGCACCATTTTTTTCGATAGATCTTTTTTTATGTCCATATACTGTTCTCTGAGCATGGTTACTATTCTATAATTAATTGCTGTTTAGTCAAGACTTTTCTGCAATTTATTGCTGTTTTTTCTATCTATCTGTGTTCTTCCTGTTCCCTCCCCTCAATCTGTGTTGCTTTCCCTTCTCCCCTTTGCGAAACGCCTTCTCGACGACCTCTCCCGGGCGAGTGTCCGGGCGGAGGTTTTCGACCGGGTGGAACCGAACCCCAAGGGTTACAATGTCGCCGAAGCCGCAAAAGCCGCTCAAGAGATGAAAGCCGGGGGATTGATCGCCCTGGGCGGGGGCAGCCCCATAGACTGCGCCAAGGCCGCCGCGGTGGTAGCCTCCTTAGGCGGCCGGGTGAGGTACTAGGAAGATTCGTCGAAGATTACCGCCGCCGCCCTCCACGCCGAGGAACTGATCAACCGGTATATCGTTACGATAGACCGCTATGCCCGTATAGCCTCGGCCATGGGCTTGCCCTTCGGCAACAATGAAGAAGGTGCTCATCCGGCGGTGGAACGGGTTAAGCACCTGGTACAAGAAACAGGCCTGCCCGAATTTCGCAGTTTCGGGGTACGGGAAGACGACCTTCGGGAAATCGCCGAGAATTCGGCCCGCAACGGCAGCAACGCCGATAACCCGAGACCCATGGGGACAGAGGACTACCTGGTGGTGCTGAAAAGGCTGATGGGGTAACAAACCCTATCACCGATACATTGAAAGCCACGAATCCATATCGGGCAAAGCTAAAGGAGCGATGGAGAGGATGGCGATCCCTCATCCCTGATACTCCCATAGACGTTCCTCTGTCCCCGTTGGTATACTTAGAATGTGGAAGAATATATAAAAATCAAAGACCGGGCCGTCCTGGTCGGCGTGTTGCTCAAGGGTGAAGACAAAAATCGTGCCCACCGTCTGCTGAATGAGCTGGAGCAGCTGGCCGCAACCCTCGAATTTACCGTAACGGAAAAGGTCCTGGTACAGGTGGCTGAAATCAAACCCCGGTATCTCGTCGGTTCCGGAAAAGCACGGTACCTTTCATCCCTGGCGGATGAAACAGAATCCGGGTATATCATCTTCGATAATGATCTTTCGCCATCCCAGCAACGTAACTTGGAAAATCTGAGCGGTGTGTGCGTCATCGATCGGCACGAAGTAATTCTGGAGATCTTCGCTGCCCGGGCGCAAACAAAAGAAGCGGCCCTTCAGGTCGGCCTGGCAAGAATGGAGTACTCCCTGCCCCGGCTGACCCGGGCGTGGTCCCACCTCTCCCGGCAGCGGGGAGGTATGCGGGGCACCAGGGACAAGGGTGAAACACAGCTCGAAACCGACAGAAGAACCGTTTTAAAGAAAATCTCGGGCTTTAAAAGGGAGCTGGAGCAAGTCAAGACCCACCGGGGGGTAATGCGCAGCCGCAGGAATTCCCGGGCGGTTCCCTCGGCTGCCCTGGTCGGTTATACAAACGCCGGGAAATCATCCCTGATGAAAGCCCTGACCGGCGACGACTACGTCCTGATCGAAGACAAACTCTTTGCGACCCTCGATCCGGCGACCAGGCAAATGACCCTGCCGGGCGGCTCGGGTCTTCTCCTCAATGATACCGTAGGTTTTATCCGGAACCTGCCCCACGACCTCATCGAAGCCTTCTCGTCCACCCTGGAGGAGGTCGTTCTGGCGGATTTCCTCGTACTGGTACTGGATGCTTCCGACCCTGAAGTCCGCGAACACTACACGACATGCCTGGAAGTCATATCCGGCCTCGGTATCGATGCTAAACCCGTGATCACCGCCCTCAACAAGGCGGATCTGGCCACCGATCCCCACGCAGGACTCTTTCTCCCGGAAACCGGGGGGCGCACCGTTTCTGTTTCCGCCCGGACAGGCGAGGGCATGGACGAACTCACCTCCATGCTGGAAGAGATGGTGTTCAAGGATATCCCTGTACGGGAATTCCACCTACCCCTCAGCCGGCACGACCTCGTTTCCCTGGTCCGGAGAACCGGTAAAATATTTTCCGAGAACTATGAGGACAGTATTCTCAAACTGACCGCCCAGGTGCCCGCGGCCACCTTCGGACTGCTCAAGGAGTTCGCCAAACCATGAACTACTACGCCCTCCTGGCGGACCTGGTGGTGTTCATTCACCTGTTATACGTTTCCTTTGCCGTGGGGGGCGAGCTGATTATTGTTGTGGGCTGGATTTTCAAGTGGCAGTGGGTGCGGAACATGGCCTTCAGAATTGCTCACCTCTGCGCCGTGGTTCTGGTAGCTGTCGAAGCGCTTTCGGGTATTCTCTGTCCCCTGACCGAATGGGAATATAACCTGCGAATAAAAGCCGGACAGCACGTGGAATCCGATATGACCTTCGTAGCCCGACTTATCAGGAAAATTATTTTTTACGACTTTCCCGACTGGGTTTTTACCCTGATGTACGTGGGGTTCGCCGTTCTTGTGGTGCTCACCCTTTTCCTGGTGGGGCCGAAGAGGAAGGTGAAGTAGGTATTAAAGCCCTATTCTTCGAAACAGTTCATTCCCGTTTCTTTCAATCTTATAGATTTTCCAACCAGGGCGAATGCACACACGATGATAACAAGAATTCACAGTGTTTTTTCATTACAGTCATCCGTTTAAAAATCGGCTTCCACGAGATAGGGAACCACACCCTCTTCGTATGCAGCCAACAGGCTGTTGTAAGCCTTTAGAAAGGCGAGATACGTTTCGTTCTGCGGATCATCCAAATATTCGGTTTTCATCGTAACGTAGAGGCCGGACATAACGTACCGCCGCAAGGACAGGGCCGACAGGGTGTAATACCGCTGGTTCAGAACCGAAAAGGCGAGTTCTTCTTCCATGGGCTGAATAACACTTTTGTAGTGGTCTACCATGATTTCTTCGCCCTGTTCTGCCTTGATTTCATCCAACTGTGCCCGTTCCTTATCTACCGCCTGTTTTAACCGCGCCCGGTGATCATTGTACTCGAAGATCTTTGCCGTATACTCTTCCATCCGTACCCCCAACCGTCGGAGGGCTGCAGCGGGATCCTTGATAAAGGCGTCCATCTTTTCGGCGCTCCAGGCGCTGTAATCGATCTGACCCCTGAGCACCTTGAACTTCTCGCCGGGGGCTTCCCCGGGCCGGATCTCCACACCCTCTTCCGCTTCCAGGCTGACGGTCCGGCCGCCCCCCTGTATTTCGACCAGGCCGCTGTCCACCGCGACAAGGGACGAACCGTCCGGGGCCGTATACACGGTAAACTCCGTACCCCGGATTCCAGCGCTCATGCTCGGACTCATAACCATCGTTTCATTCTCCGTCATCCTGTTGAACCGGAAAGCTATGGAGCCCAGGGTGCAGGAAAGGACGGTCTGCCTGCTTCCTTCCCGTTCCCTTTCCATCAGCGTAAAAATTGTATCCGGCGAGACAATAATGTGGCTCGAGCTCCCCTGGGCCAGCTCGGCCGTGCCGTCCTCGCCGGTAATAACCGAATCGCCCACCCCCACAATATCACCGAAGAAGGCCTCCTCCAGGTCACCGCCGGCCCGCTTGAGATCGACCCACCCGTCAATATAGACAACATCGGCATCTTCACCGAAGAGCGGTACAATACATAACATACAGATTATAAGGGGAAACAGAATACGCTTCATCGCACCGGCCCCCTGAACCCGAGAATTCGCGGGTAATCATCCATTTTTTCACCCAGAAGGAGGTACACAATACCGTCGGAGGTTTCCAGGTCTATACATACCGCCTTCTCTACCAGATATGTACTGAAAAATATTTCCATCTCCCTCGATTCCGAGAACTTTGCAAATGTCCCGTTGGAAACCTCTTCGATAACCACCGGTTGTGCGTCCCTCAGCAAAAAGCCCGATTCGCGGAATCCTTTCCAGAAGTCGGAAACCGAACGTTCGGGGAAAAGGATCTCGCCGTCCAGTATAAAGGGGGGCGCGGACAACTCCGTCAGTTTCCCGCTTTCACCGAAATTGATAAGCTCGATCACCTCGAGAATTGTCTCTTCCTTTTCCGCGAAGGCAAGGGTAGAACACCCGGCTGCCGCCGGCAGTACCGAAGCCGGGAGACATGCATACAGGTATACTCGTTTCATCTTTTTTATCATATGGTGTAATCCTATCCCGGTTTTGGTCTATTTTCAAGCTTAAACCGTTGCATTGCCGATTATTCCTTCTTGCAAAAGATCATCCTTTTATATAGTGTTTCTCCTCATGAAAACATACGAAGAGATCAACAGTAAGATCGAATCCGGTAAAGCCGTTGTCTTGACGGCGGAAGAAATTATCGATTATGTCGACAGAAAGGGACTGGACGGAGCGGCCGAAGAGGTGGATGTAGTTACTACGGCTACCTTCGGCCCCATGTGTTCTTCCGGGGCCTTTCTGAACTTCGGGCACAGCAAGCCAAAGATGCGGATTACCGAAGCATGGATAGACGACGTCCTGGCTTATTCCGGTATCGCCGCCGTGGATCTCTATATCGGAGCAACACAGCTTCGGCATAACGACCCGGCTAATATGTATTACCCCGGTGATTTCCGATTCGGCGGCGGCCATGTCATCGAAAAACTCGTCGCCGGCGAACCCTGCCAGCTCTTCGCCCTTTCCTACGGAACCGACGACTACCCCTTACGGGAATTACGCACCTGGTTTACCATCAACGACCTAAACCAGGCCATCATGGTGAATCCCCGCAACTGTTATCAGAACTACAACGTGGCGGTAAACTGTTCCGACAGGCCCGTCTATACCTACCTCGGGCTCCTGGAACCGGGCATGAAGAACATAACCTACTGTTCCGCCGGGCAGCTCTCTCCCCTGTTGAACGATCCCTTTTACGAAACCCTCGGCATCGGTTCCAGCGTCTGGCTTGCCGGTTCACGGGGCCATATCTACGCCGAAGGGACCCAGCACAGCCCGGTATGTGAGCGAAACGAACTGGGGGTGCCCACCGAAGGCGCCGGCACCCTCGCTCTCACGGCGGATATGAAGAAGATGAACAGTTCCTTCGTCCGGGGTGTCAGTCTCAAGGGGTACGGTGTATCCCTGGCCCTCGGTATCGCGATACCCATACCGGTCCTGAACAGGGATGTACTGAAGAGGACGACAATACGAAACAGGGATATAAGCGCACCGGTTATCAATTACGGAGGAGACTACCAGGAAAGGAACGGAAGGGTTCTCGGGTATCTCACCTATGAGGAACTCAGAAGAGAAACGGTTCAATTCAACGGAAGGGAGATAGAAGTAAGTTCCATGAGTTCGTACGGGAAAGCCCTGGAAGCGGCGGAACTTCTTAAGGATGAAATAAGCCGGGGCGATTTTCTCCTGTCACGCCCGTCGGCCAGGCTGCCGCTGGATACATCCGCCAGGGGAATGGAGATAAGGGAGCAAAACACATGACTACAAAACGGCTGCTTTTCATGTTTCCCAGGAGCGCTACCGAAGTGCCGGTGGTTACCCACCTGGTACGGGATTACGGCCTGGAAGTGAATATCTACCGGGCAATGGTTACCCCGGAAGAGGAAGGGTACCTGGTCATCGATGTAACAGGAACTGACGAGAATATAGAACAGGGTACGGATTATGCTAGAGACCTCGGGATCGTCGTAAATGACCGGGAAAAGGGTCTTACCTGGGATGAAAACCTCTGCACCCACTGTGGAAACTGCCTGTCCCACTGTCCGACAAAAGCTCTTACCCTGGCCGATCCGGCCACTCGGCGAATAACCTTCGAAGAACACCTCTGCGTGGAATGCCTGAACTGTATTGAAAACTGCCCGTACGGTGCCTGTTCGTCAATTTTCAGGGAATGAGTGCCCGGAGGCTCTTCAAAACCTTTGTCCTCGAGGAGGCCTGCTTCAGGATATCCACCGACAGGTTCGATGAAGCGGCCGCGGAAATCCGCCGCGTACGCGGAATCGTCGAACACTATATAGCCACCCACCCGGAGTTTCTTACGAGCCTCGAGCCCCTTGCCGCGGATGCCGGCGCACCGGAGGCAATACTCCGGATGACCGAAGCCGCAGCGGCAGTGGGTGTAGGCCCCATGGCCGCCGTCGCGGGGACCTTTGCGCAATGCGCGGGAGAAGCCGCGGCAGCAGCCGGGTCGAAGGATATCATTATAGACAACGGTGGGGACCTCTACCTGGATATCGATCACAACGCCGTTGTGGGGATCTACTCAGGAGGAAGTTTCGGCCCGGACGTCCTCGCGTTTCTCGTAACCCCGGAAGAAACGCCCCTGAGTATCTGCTCCTCATCATCAAAGTTCGGTCATTCCTTTAGCCTCGGGAATTGCAATCTGGCCACAGTGGCAGCAAAAAACGCTTCGCCGGCGGACGCGGCGGCAACACACTTGGCGAATCTTGTCAAAAAAAGCAGTGATCTGGAAGGGGCCGTGCAAAGCGTTGCCGGCATTCCGGGTATTCTAGGCGCCCTGGCGATATACGGCGATCGTATCGGCGCCGCCGGTAAACTACCCAGATTAATCCGCAGCGACCCCTTATCCACCGCCGGTCACCTGACCATACATCCCCGCCACCGCTCCTGACCGTATTGCCTCACCCAAAAATCTAACTTTACATATACCGTATCCTGGTATATTATGGGGGCGATAAAGGCGACGTCTATGAAAAAAGGAATTTCACCTCTCCCCGCGGCTCATAGATGTGGAAAAGGCCGAGGTTGAAATCGCCGAGAGTATACAGATAAAGTCCACCGACGACCTGCCGGAACAGATAGGGGAGAAGGGCGACTGATGAAACGTGTCAATAGAAAGGGAACTGGAACAGGAATTGGAGGTGGAGGATCTCATCCTTCAACCTGGGGTTAGTCATGCCCGCCCAGTTATTCACGTTACCCGCCCTCGCCGCTTACCTTATCTTTACCGCTGACACAGAGGTCGGTGATCCTCCGGACCCGGACAGTAGTACGTACTGGGAACAGAGGGAATACTATAGAGACACAGAGGAGCAGGAAGGGGCTTTCATAAACGCGGCTGTCCTTGCGGGATACGGCATCGGCCTCTACGCATTTTCGATTGTGGACTCTATTTTCTTCTCGGAATAGATTACCAGATAGACAGTATCATATTCCAAGTGGGCAGCGCTGTGCGTTTAAAGGTGACGGACAACCTCTTTATCGGACCGGGGGTTTACCACCCCGGATACGGCCACCTATATCAATATAAAGGCCGGCATGGTGTACCGCCTTTAATGCCGTATCTCTTCCCTGGCCCTGGAAAGAGCCCATGCTTTGAATTCCTCATAGCTGAAGGCTTCATCCACGGGGCCGAAATTCCGGTGTTTCGCCCCGGCATGTTCGGTAAGGTTGCATGAACCGAGAATCGTGGATTCCAGATTCATCGCCAGGACGGGCTTCCTGTTATTCCTGGGGAAGAAGAGAATTCTGTAGCGATAGGGGTCCTTGAACCCCTTTTTCTCATGCTCCAGTTCCAGGGAAACCGCGGATAAGTCCTCAAAATTAAATTTTTCGAGGATTCTCCCGTAGAGCATCTGCCTCATCCACGAAATATCCTGGATCGGTTCCATTCGTTCCGCCCTGAAGGCCTTACCGCGGAAGTAAAAGCATGGAAGACGTCAGGGGGTAAAAGCAGCCTTCTATCTTGATTATATAATACTACCTTTATCCATAACAAGCAAAAACTCAACGGTCACGGGGGGCTTCATCACAGACCCGTTCGCTCACTTTCGGATCCCAACTGCCCAGGGTCACAGCGAATTTCTCTAATCGCCGGGCTTTAATCCTGTCGTGTAGTGGCGAGTGCCGCCGGGGTAGAGAGTAATTGCCTTATGTTCAGGACTTTCAATACGAAGGTTGTAATTTTCGATATAGTTATCTTCGATCGGTGGCAGTAATTATATTTTACACACAAGGCGGTATCATGGTATAACAATACCATGAAAGAGATTGTTGAAGAGGTCCTTCGGGTAGAAGAAAAGGCCGCGGATATCCTGAAAAAAGCTCAGAATGAAGCAGCATCTCTCAGGGCTTCATCCGAAGCACAGGCTTCAGACATAATAGCCCGGGCCCGGAAGGATGCAAAAATCCGCCTGCAGCAGGCTGTAGAAAAGGCCCGGAACGAAGCCGAGGAGAAACGAAAAACCGCATTGGAGGAAAGGGAGAAGCAGTTTGAATCCAGCGACACGACCTCTACCTCCGCCTTTGAACGGGCGGTAACCGCCGTGACGACTATCCTCAAAACTTCCGAGTACGATAGGGAGTTGTAAACGCCATGCCCATGGGAGCCTCACAATACGGGTTTCTTAATGCTAAACTTCGCACCAGGTTGGGCAAACTGCTCCCGGATGATATATTCGATACCGTGAGGAAGTCTAAAACCCTGTCGGAAGGGGTTGCCGCCCTGTCCGGAACCCCCTACAGCAGGTTGTCCGGAACCCTCGAAGCCATGGAAGCCGACATACTCTATATGGAAATAGAGGATTTCTTCCGCATTGTATCCACATTAAAGGGAACTTTGAACCAAGTCGGTAACGCGCTCATGGTAAGGTACGAAGTTGAACTCCTCAAGCGTGTGCTCCGGTGCGTTTTTGCCCGTGCCGTTCTCCGACAGGATCCCTATGATCCTGCCATAGGACGAATCGAGGGACTCTTTCCACATCTTCCACTCTCCGAAGTGCTCAACTCAGCAGACCTGGACCAGGCGGAAAATAAACTCTCCGGTACCGTGTATGCCTCCCTCGTGCGTGATAAAAAGGCTGAAGTCATGCTTACCGGTTCAATGTTTCCCCTGGAAACACACTTGGACAGGCATTTCTTTACCGTCCTGCAGGCAACCATTATAAAACTCCCGTCACGGGACAGGGATATCGCCGGGCGAATAACCGGCATAGAGATAGACCTGGAGAATATTTCCATAATCTGCCGCCTGACCGGATTCTATCCAAAGGTTCAGAATTATACGCCTTCGCTGTTCATCCCCGGGGGCTTTAAAACGGAACCCCGTAACGTGATACAAGCCGCCGAGGGCAATCAACCTCTGGATTCCCTGGGCACCTATCTCGGACAACTCTACCCCGGCTTTGAAACCCTCCTGGCCGGCGGCAAAGGCAGTATAACCGGGCGCCTTTCTCTCTTCGAATCGGTTCTGGAATCAATCCTGGACAGGGAAATACGACGTATCCTCCTGGGAAATCCCTTTACTATTGGAATTCTCCTGGCATATACTATTTTAAAGCGGAGGGAATTCCGTAAACTCGTTTCCGCCCTGAACTCCGCAGCTTACGGAGGATCGGCAGGCAAACCATGATTACAACGGAAAAAATGTTATACGTTACCGGTGTTATACTCGAGGAAGACAGCGATGAGGTAACGGCATCACTTCTCCGAATCGGCGTTCTGGATTTCGTGAATATACGGGAAGTTTCCCCCACCCTCCGGAACAAGTTGAGAACCATGCCCCCCAGACTGTCCCGGTCCCGTCTGGATGATCTCATCAGGAGGATCGACTCGATTCTCAGGTCCGTCGGGCCGGATATCCCCGTCACGGTACCACGTGAGGTCACCTTCATGGAACCGCAGGAATTGGAAGAGGCGGAAAAGGAAATTATTACGGTCTCGGGAAACCTGGAAGCCCTTCGGAAAAAAGCCGAAGGTCTTGCAACCGAGAGAATGCAGCTGGAAGAAATTCGGCGGCAGATACACATGTTCGGTACGATACGCTCAGGAATACACGCCCAGTCCGGTTACAGTTACCTGGCTATCCGAACAGGTACAATCCCGGTGGAGTCGGTCAGGGTTTTCGAAAAGGCAGTAAACGATCGTCCCTCCGTTCTTATCCCGGCCTCCGGGGGTGAGCGCGCTCCCGTTTTCCTGCTCGTTACCATGAAACAGGATGAAGACAGGACAAAGGCTCTTCTCGACCGTTTCGGCTGGTCGGACTGTGAGCTGCCGGCGACATTCGAAGGTAGCAGCGAAGAAATAGACGATTCCATCGACGAAAAAATAATAAACCTGAAAAACGAAGAAGAACAGGTATCGGAAGAAATTTCGGAACACCTGGAAGAAGGGATGCCACGGCTCTTAGATATCAGGGCTAAGGCAGTGGTCAATAAACTGGTAGCCGAAATACAGGCGGACTTATCCCGGACGGCGAGGACCGTCCTCTTCTCCGGATGGTTGCCGGCCAGGGAAAAGGTAAATCTCGAAGAGGCAGTTCGGAAAGCCACCGAAGGCAGGTATTACATCGAGTGGAGCCGCGAAACGGATCTGAAGGAAGAAAAGATAAAAGCTCCCGTAAAGCTCAGCAACCCCCCCCTGCTCCGCCCCTTCGAGCAGCTTGTAACGAATTACGCCGTACCGGAATACGGGACCATTGATCCCACACCCTTTGTCGCGGCGGCTTATTTCATGATGTTCGGCCTCATGTTTGCCGACACCGGCCACGGTATCGTCCTGTTCCTCGTCGGGCTCCTGGGCACAATCATGCGCCGTCGCCGCGGAAAGAAAACAAATCTTTTCGAGCTTATAACCTGGTGCGGCCTTTCGTCCATCCTTTCGGGACTCCTGTTCGGTTCATTCTTCGGGTTTGAACTGCTCCCCCCCCTGTGGTTCGATTACCACGCAGCGGTCCTCGGGAGTCCCGGGGGAGAGACGTCAAGGTCCATCTTTGATATCCTTGAGATTACTATTTATTTCGGCATCGGCGTCATAGCCCTGGGGCTCCTCCTGAACTGGATAAACCTCATTCTGAAAAAACGCTGGTTTCTCCTGGTTTTCGATAAGGGAGGAATCATAGGAGGATGGCTCTATGCTGCCGGAGTCTACATCGGATTTTATTTTGTCCGGCACGGTTACCGCGCCCTGCCACCGATGGGTTTTATCGTTCCCGCCGTCCTTTTCCCCTTTCTGCTCCTGGCCCTGAAGAGTCCCCTGGAATATTATATGCGTAAAAAAAACGGCAGGGCGGAAGCCTTCACCGCCCTGACACCGGTTATATTCTTTATGGAATGGATCGTGGAAGTGCTGGAAATATCCAGCGGTTACCTGGCAAACACCCTCTCGTTTATGCGAGTCGCCGGCCTGGGTATCGCCCATGTCAGCCTGATGTCGGCTTTTTCCCAGATGGCCGATATGGTTTCGCCGGCCGGGCGGATGACGGTGGGAGCCGTCATTATTCTTCTTCTAGGTAATGTCCTGGTAATAGGGCTGGAAGGCCTTTCGGCGGGTATCCAGTCCCTCAGGCTGAACTATTATGAATTTTTTTCAAAATACTTTTCCGGTTCGGGAAGGGCATATACACCTGTTTCACTGGATAGTGAATAGTACTTTCTAAAGGGAGTAACCATGAATAGAAAAAGCTTTACCATCAGGGTTTCGGGAATCACGATGATCTTCATCGCCTTTTTGATTCTCTTTATCTTTGCCGCGGCGGGGCAGGCCTTCGGCCAGGAAACCGCCGCGGTCCGGGAGGCAACCGCCTCACCGGAGGTTCAGAAGTTCGGACTCATCGCCGCCGCCGTAGCCTTCGGATTCGGTGCCATCGGCGCAGGCATCGCCATAGCCAGCGTTGGCGCCGCCGCCATGGGAGCCATCGGTGAACGACCGGAAATAGCCGGGCAAGCTCTTATTTTCATCGCCCTGGCCGAAGGACTCGTGGTGTTCGGTTTTATTATCGCCATCATGATTCTCGGGAAATTCTAGGTGAAGTATTTTATTATCGGCGACGAAGACAGCGTACTGGGATTCAGCCTGGCGGGGGTAGCCGGTAGAGCCGCTGAAAACCCGGAGGAAGCCCAAGAGGCCTTCAACGAGGCTCTGGCGTATCCGGATATCGGAATCGTTCTTATTACCGAACGGACGGCGGAACTGATACGGCCCCTGGTGGATCGCTATCTCTTCACTGAAGACTTCCCGCTGATTGTAGAAATTCCTGATCGGCTCGGAAAAATACCCGGCAAGCCGGAACTGCGGGAAATCGTAAACCAGGCGATAGGTATGAAACTGTCCTGAGGAGCAGGCATGGCAGAGGAAGGAAAACATACATCCTTTGATCTAGTCTCCGGCATCATCGAAGAAGCCGAGAAAGAGGCCCACGCCTTGATCGAGAAGGCAAAGAAAGAAGCCGGCGAAAGGATCGCATCTTCTCAAAAGCAGGCCGAGTCCCTGATGAGCCGGCAGGAGAAGGAAATAGAACGAAGAAAGGCCGAAATCGAAAAGGACAACCAACGGCGTATTTCCATGGAAATACGGCGCCTTGTGCTTAAAGAACAGGAACGGCTTTTCGACGCAGTTCATGCCGAAGCACGCCGACGTATGAAGGACGCAATTAAAGAAAAGGGGTACAGAAGGGTGCTTGAGGGCTGGATTCTGGAAGCCGCCATGGGGCTGGAATGTAAAAAGGCCGTTGTGCTCACCTCCGCCGACGAGGCCGGGCATATTGACGAGTCCCTTCTTGCCGAGGTTACCGAAAGGATATTCGAACTCACCGGGCGGAGAGTCGAGCTCTCATTCGATCCGGAGCGTCCCCAGCCCGCCCAGGGGATTCTCCTGGCGGAAGAAGGCGGTGGAAGGATGTTCAATAATCAGGTTTCTACCCGCCTTATCAGGTATAAATCAGCCGTAAGAACGGCCATACACAAGGAATTGTTTACGGAATTATGAGTACAAGGGTAATTGGACAGGTCCGGAGAGTAAACGGCCCGGTTATTACGGCTTCCGGTATCACCGACGCGGGAATGCTGGAACTAGTCTTTGTCGGTGAAGTGCGGATCGTCGGCGAAATAGTAAAACTGGAGAAGTCCGGTGCGGTCATACAGGTCTATGAGGAGCCCACGGGTATCCGCCCCGGTGAGAATATCTACGGAACGGGTAAACCCTTATCGGTTGAACTGGGTCCCGGACTTATAGGATCGATATACGACGGTATTCAACGGCCCCTCGAGAAGATCCGGGACCTTACCGGACCGTCTATCGAACGGGGAATCTCCCTCCCTTCTCTGGACAGGGAAAAACAGTGGCATTTTGTTCCTTCCAAAGAGCTCCCGGAAACGGTCGGCGGCGGTACCTGCCTGGGTACGGTAGTCGAAACGGAAAACCTGGCCCACCGGATCATGGTTCCCCCGGGAATAGGGGGGGCGCTGGAATGGCTCGCCGGGGAGGACGACTATACCGTTACAACGGTTGTCGCCCGGGTTGCAACGCCAAACGGACCGGCGGAATTGCCCCTTTTCCAGCAATGGCCCATACGCACACCCCGCCCGGTCCTGCGGCGGCTTCCCTTCGAAGCCCCCCTCATAACCGGTCAGCGGGTTATCGATAGCCTGTTCCCTGTAGCCCGGGGCGGAACCGTAGCCATACCCGGCGGATTCGGCACCGGTAAGACCATGACCCAGCATGCCGTTGCCAAGTGGTGCGACGCCGATATCATCGTATATATCGGGTGCGGTGAACGGGGCAACGAAATGACGGATGTTCTGACGTCCTTCCCCGAGATCATTGATCCGCGCACGGGAAAAAGTCTCATGGAACGCACGGTGCTGATCGCCAACACTTCCAATATGCCGGTTTCCGCCCGCGAAGCGAGCATCTATACCGGGGCAACCATCGCCGAGTACTTCCGGGACCAGGGACTCCAGGTTGCACTGATGGCTGATTCCACATCACGATGGGCGGAAGCCCTCCGGGAACTCTCCGGCAGGATGGAGGAGATGCCGGCCGAAGAAGGGTTCCCCGCTTACCTGCCCACCCGGATTGCCGAGTTTTACGAACGGGCCGGCCGGATGGAGACCCTCAGCGGCACTGAAGGATCGGTATCCATCATCGGCGCGGTATCACCGCCGGGGGGAGATTTTTCCGAACCGGTTACCCAGCACACCCGGCGTTTTATCCGCTGCTTCTGGGGGCTGGACAGGCAGCTGGCTAATTCCCGCCACTATCCGGCCATCAGCTGGCTGGACAGTTACAGCGAGTACGTGGATGATATCAAAACCTGGTGGGAAGAGCATGAATCCGGTGAGTTCATACAAAATCGTCAGGAGATCATCGACCTCCTTCATCGGGAAGTGCGGCTCAACCAGGTAGTAAAACTGGTAGGGCCCGACGCCCTGCCGGACAGTCAGCGGTTCATCCTGGAAGTTTGTACTATGTTCAAAAACGCCTTTCTCCAGCAGAACGCCTTCGACGATATCGACCGGTATTCAACGGTTCGCAAGCAGGCTAAAATGCTCGCTATCATTCTTACGTATTACCGCCTCGGGGCGGAGGCCATTAAACGCGGCGTAACCATCTTGGAACTTCGAAGACTGCCCGTGCTCCGGGAGGTCGTTAAAATGAAAATGACCGTTCCGAACGACGAAATCGAAAAACTCGATACTATCCTGTCCCGGCTGGAACAGGAGCTTACTCGACTGGAAGGAAAACATGTCTGATATCACCAACCTGGAGGATATTCAAAAACGACTCAAGACGGGGGTTGAATATAAAGGTCTCGACCGGATCGAAGGGCCCCTGATATGCATACGGAAGACCCACCCCGTGGGATACCGGGAAATTCTCGAGTGTGTGGATTCCGAAGGCCGTATTCGCCTGGGTATGGTCCTGGATACATCGGCGGATCTCGTGGTCGCACAGATATTCGAAGCCACCACGGGTCTAACCCTGCCCGACACCCGGGTACGGTTTTTGGGGGAGCCCCTTACCCTGCCGGTGAGTGAGAAGATGCTCGGCCGGACATTCAACGGCCTCGGTAAACCCATAGACGGAGGGCCCGAGCCCCTGGGGATGGAGGAACGGGATATCAACGGAAAACCGGTAAACCCGACCGCCCGGCAGTACCCCCGGGATTTCATCCAGACCGGCATCTCGGTTATCGACGGAATGAACACCCTCATCCGGGGCCAGAAACTTCCGATTTTTTCCGGCAACGGCCTGCCCCATAACATGCTGGCGGCCCAGATAGCCCGACAGGCGAAGATCCGGGGAGCGGAAACCGAATTCGCCGTTGTCTTTGCAGCCATGGGCGTCAAGCATGATGTAGCCCGCTTCTTTATCGATTCATTCGAAAATTCCGGCGTACTGGAAAAGGTTGCTCTCTTTCTCTCACTGGCCGATGATCCGTCCATAGAACGACTCCTTACTCCGAGAACAGCCCTTACCCTGGCGGAGTATCTTGCCTTTGAACGGGATATGCACGTCCTGGTTATAATGACGGATATGTCCAACTACTGCGAGTCCCTCCGGGAAATATCCACAATGCGCGGAGAAATCCCTTCCCGGAAGGGCTACCCCGGTTATCTGTACTCGGACCTGGCGGAGCTCTACGAACGTTCCGGTATGCTTTCAGGACACACCGGATCCATTACCCAGCTGCCGGTTCTTACCATGCCTAACGACGATATTTCACATCCGATACCGGACCTCACCGGGTATATTACCGAGGGACAGATCGTTTTCGAACGGGAGATGTACGGCAGGAACATTTACCCCCCCATAGCCGGGTTACCGTCTCTCTCCAGACTGATGAAAGACGGTATCGGAGAAGGAATGACGAGAGAAGATCACCCTCACCTGGCCGGTCAGCTCTTTGCCGCCTACAGTTACGTCAAGGATGTTCGCAACCTGGCATCGGTCATCGGAGAAGAAGAGTTGACTCCCCTGGACCATCAGTACCTTGATTTCGGTGAGTTCTTCGAACGCGAATTCGTGTCCCAGGGAGATACGGAAGACAGGACGATCGAAGAAACCCTTGATCTGGGGTGGAAGTCCCTGAAAAAACTGCCGCCGGAAGAGCTGCACAGAGTAACTGAAGAAGAACTGGCCAGGTGGTACGAAGGATAGGAACACCATGAGAAACGTCGCACCGACGAAAACAAGCCTTCTCAAGATCAGATCGGAACTATCCTTTGCCAGGTTAGGGTATGAGCTCCTGGACCAGAAGCGAAACATACTCATTCTGGAGCTTCTCAATCTCATAGACCAGGCTACACAGCAGCAGGAAAAGGTAGAAACAATACTGGCCGAAGCCTACGGTGAACTGGAAGCGGCCGTCATAGCCATGGGCCGCTTACGGGTTGCCTCTCTCTCTTCGGCCGTCAATATCGAGAGCGACATCTCCATTCGACGCCGAAAAATAATGGGGGTCAGCCTGCCGGTGGTAGAAACGAATTTCACCGAGCATGCCCCCTACTTCAGCCTTCATGACACCAGTTTTAGAATCGATACATCCATTGAAGGCTTTAAGTCCGCCCTGGAAATGATGGGGAAGCTGGCCGAACTCAAGGTATCCATCATGAGGCTGGCCCGGGAAATAAAGAAAACTATCAGGAAGGTCAACGCCCTGGAAAAGATCGCCATTCCGGACCTTTCGGAGACCCTCTCCTATATCGAGAACCGCCTTGAAGAAAACGAGAGGGACATGTTCGTACTCATGAAAATGGTTAAAAACCGGCTCGCCGGGGAACGGGAGGAGGAACCATGAACAACCCGGTAAAAACGATTCTTGTCTATATCGACGGCTCGGAAAATTCGATTACCGCCGCCCAGTATGCCATGATTCTCTCCGGGGCATTGAGAGCCGATCTCATCGCCCTTTACGTAGTGAATACCAAGGCCCTGGGCGACCTGGTGAAAAGCCGGATTTTCCTGGAAGCGGAAGAGGAAGAATACAGGAAAGACCTGGAAGCCGACGCGGACCGGTATCTGAAACACGTAAAGGAACTGGCCGCTGCCAAGGGAATTCCGATCCGGACCGAGAAAAGAATGGGTACCGTTCACGTGGAGATACGAAAAGCCGTGGAAGAGACCGGTGCGGACCTCCTTATTATCGGGTCTATAGCAACTATACGGTCCCGGAGGGATGAATTCTACGACGAGAGTGAACGGGCCATGAGAACGGTGAATTGCCAGGTACTTATCGTTAAAAATGAAAAACAGGTATTGGAGTTATATGACCTTCTGTGATACTCTATTGCTTTACAAAACAAGCAGTGTTGTTTAAATGAGGATGGTAGCTATGCCTCTGATCGATCTGATTGATGAAGACGTAATAAAGACTCCCCTCGAATCCAGGCTCAAGTACGACGTTATTATGGAGCTCCTGGGCGTTCTGCAAAAAGCAGGAAAAATCGATGATCTGGATCGGGCGGCTTCCGCAGTCTTTGCACGGGAAGATCTCGGGAGCACCGGGCTGGAGGGTGGTGTCGCCGTGCCTCACGCGAAAACCGATACGGTAAAAACCCTCACTATAGCCATCGGTATCGCTCCGGAGGGCATCGACTTTGACGCCCTGGACGGGAACCCGTCAAAACTCTTTTTCCTCATGCTTGCTCCGCCGGACCAGACAGGACCTCATATAGAAGCCCTCTCCGAAATCGCAAAAATAACCCAGTCCAGGTCCTTCGTCGAAACACTGCAGCAGGCAGACAGCCCGTCTGAAGTGCTGGATCTCTTCCGGTCACCCTGATACTACACATAATCGATACCCCGGGTTTTATCTGTGTCAGAAAACAACTAAATATGGTAATTTTGATACTATAGTGTCAATTTAACACAGTTAGGTATATGTATTCATAGTCCGTCTGCCGCCTTTACACAGTACATAAAAATAATTACTTATATAATAAATACTTATTTCTTATTCATTTGCTTGCATCAACTTGGCACATTTCTTGCTGTAATATATGTAGCAAGAATAACCAATGGAGGTGCTGATATGACACTTGTTAAATACAATCCGAGAAACAGTATGAAGCTGTATGACGATTTCGACAAAATACTCGAATCCTTTTTCAACACAGGTTCTTCACCCCAGGTGAGGATGCCGAGTGTAGACATCAGAGAGAACGAGTCAGGATATACCCTGGAGGTCGAGCTTCCCGGTCTGACCGAGAAGGATGTGGATGTTCACCTCGAGGAAAACCTTCTTACCATTTCTTCGAAAAAGAGCGAAGAAAAGGAAGAGAAAAAGGACCGCTATATCATGAAAGAACGTTCGAGTGTGGAATTCCGAAGGAGCTTCGTCCTTCCCAAGGACGCCGACAATAAGGGAATCGACGCCAACTTCAAGAACGGTCTCTTGACCCTCGAGGTCCCAAAGCTGCCGGAAACCAAACCACGGCAGATCAAAGTGAAATCATAATACAGCCCGTACAACAACAAGTAGGGTACGAGAGGGGAATTACCCCCTCTCGTGGCCGCCGGGTAGAAGGGACTGCCAAGTTAGCAGTCCCAACCCCCACAGAACGTAGCGTGCGAATTTCCCGCACTACGCTCTTCGGAATTTAACTCACAGCACAGCGTACCCTTTCATCGCCGAATACGGCAAATAAAGTCTTGGTTGCCGTAACGGAGTGGCCGATTTCAGCCGCTGAAACTATTACGAAAATAGCCGCACCGGGCTGTTTTCATCCTTTCGGTTGCCGCGCAGCGGCATGAGAAACTACCTCCTATTGCTTCCTTCAGATTCCACCTCACGATGGACACCCTTGCCGTCCGGCTAACGATTC
>CAYPIQ010000016.1:0-67547 GCA_964410865.1 uncultured Spirochaetales bacterium
TGGATGGGGTTTCTATCATTTATCTTTCAAACAACAAAGATAATAAAGGAAGGATTACATGACATATATTATTGTCGGAGGCGTGGCAGGCGGCGCGGCTACGGCTGCCAGGCTTAGAAGAAACGATGAAAAGGCCGCTATTATTATATTCGAACGGGGTGATTATATCTCCTATGCCAATTGCGGCCTCCCCTATTACCTTGGGGGGACCATCAGGGAGAGGGAAAAGCTTTTTGTAGAAACTCCGGAAAGTTTTAGAAGCACCCTGGATGTGGATGTACGCATATCAACTGAAGTAACGGATATAGATACTGAAACGAAGACCATCGGGGTAAAAGAGCGAAAAACAGGAAGGGAGTACAGGGAATCCTATGATGCTCTTATCCTCTCACCCGGAGCAGAACCACTGCGGCCGCCGATTCCCGGGATAGAATCGGAGCGTATTTTCACCCTCCGGAACGTCCCGGATGTGGACAGGCTGAAGGGTTTCATTGACGAACGCCGGCCGAAGAGGGCCGTGGTTGTCGGTGCCGGTTTTATCGGTATGGAAGTGGCTGAGAATCTCTACGACCGGGGAATACAGGTTACGATTGTGGAGCTCACCGACCAGGTAATGGCTCCCCTGGATTTCGAGATGGCCGCCCAGGTTCATGATCATCTGAAGAAGAAAGTTGAACTCTATCTATCAGACGGAGTAAAGGAATTCAAAGAAGAGGATGAAAAACTTACAGTACTATTGAACAGCGGCACCTCACTGGCCGCCGATATGGCGATCCTTTCCATCGGTGTACGCCCGGAAACCAGCCTGGCGCAAAAAGCAGGAATTGAAACACATAAAGGAATTCTTGTTAACGAGTACATGGAAACCTCGGCTGCCGATGTATATGCCCTGGGTGATGCCGCCGAATTCAGCCGGCCGGTAACCGGCAAAACAGGAATTACGCCCCTGGCGGGGCCGGCCGGCAAGCAGGCAAGAATACTCGCCGATAACCTGGTATATGGAAATAAGAAAAGCTACAAGGGAGCCATAGGAACATCGATTGCCAAGATTTTCGACCTTACGGTTGCTTCCACAGGAGTTGCGCAAAAGGTGCTGGAGAAGGAAGGGGTCCCTACCGCCGGTGTTATTACCCATGGACACTCCCATGCCGGCTACTATCCCGGGTCTACCCCCATGATTTTGAAACTTGTCTTTTCCCCTGAAGACGGAAAATTACAGGGAGGCCAGATCGTCGGTTATGAAGGAGTGGACAAGAGAATAGAGATGATAGCAGCGGTCCTTAGAAAAGAGGGAACGATTCAGGACTTGACGGAGCTGGAGCAGGCATACGCTCCACCGTATTCCTCTTCGAAGGACCCTGTAAATATTCTGGGTTTTACCGCGGAAAATGTATTTCTCGGCCGCAGTCATCACACCAGGTGGCATGAACTGCGCTCTCTTATTGATAAAAAGGACCCCGATCTTTTTATACTGGATGTGCGAACGGCTGAAGAGCATTCATTGGGTTCTCCGCCGGGGGCCGTCAATATTCCCAAGGTGGATGTTCGAACAAACCTTCACCGTATTCCGAAGGACAAGAAAATAGTAGTGCTCTGCAGCGTGGGGATCAGAGCGTATCTGGTAGAGCGTATTCTAAAGCAGAATGGATACAAGGATGTGAGTATCCTCTCCGGCGGGCTCAAGGTTTACAAAGCAGCCGTTGCAGACCAGAACAACAAGGAATAGAAGGGTATCATTGAGGCCGTTATCCAAAAGGCCGGGGAAGATGTATCGGTTTCGGCTCCCGATTCGGGCGTTCAGGTTGTAAAGAATACCGGTAAGGAACATAATTATGAGACAATGCGGGTTCTTGTCATGTCGCCCGAAGTAGAGCTACACTGCATTCTGTAGAATAATGAAACGGATTATCCAACCGGAACAGGTATTCCTCTTCGGCTTTTTCATCCTGACAATCCTCATCGGCTCGGGGCTCCTAAGTATTCCCGGGGCGTGGGGAGGAGCCGGTAGGCTGCGGTATATCGACGCTCTCTTTACATCCGCTTCGGCAGTTTGTGTTACCGGTCTCATCACCGTCGATACAGCCCAGTATACCCTGTTGGGGAAGATCTTCATTCTTCTGTTGATCCAGGTCGGCGGCCTGGGCATCATCAGCTTCACTACCATCTACCTGACGACGCCGAATAGGAAGATCAGCTTCAAACACCGAAAACTCATCCAGAACAGCTACCTGGTGGATGTGGAAAACAAACCGGAAAAAATTATCGGCAACATCGTTTTGGTTACCCTGGTCGTGGAAGCCCTGGGTACTGTGAGCCTCTATAGAGTGTTTTCGCCGGAGGAGGCAGATGGCCGGTTCTTTACGGCATTGTTTCACTCGGTTTCGGCCTTCTGTAACGCAGGGTTCAGCCTGTTCAGCACTAACCTGGAAAATTATACCGCCGATGTTCGGCTTTCGGTGACAATCATGTTTCTTATTGTTCTAGGCGGGCTTGGATTTGTGGTTCTCCAGGATATCTATCATAGACTTACCCGGAAAAATCATCCTTTGACTCTCCACTCAAAAATTGTCCTGATTATGACGGTTTTTCTTATCGTCTTCGGGGCAGCCGCCTATTATTTACTGGAGCGCTCCCGGACCACGGCCGACTTGGAACCGGGCACTCGGATCATGGCGGCTTTCTTTCAATCGGTTACCACAAGAACTGCGGGTTTCAACACCGTTAACCAGAACGCCATGTCCCTGCCTTCAAAGGTGTTCACCCTGCCGTTGATGTTCATCGGCGGTAGTACCGGCTCCATCGCCGGAGGTATTAAAGTAACCACCGCAGCCCTGATCATTCTGGCGATTTTTAAGGGGGTAGACCGGAATGGCGAGATGCTTTTGGGTAGGCGGAAGGTTCCCTACGATGCAATTACCCACGCCCATTTTTTCGCCGCCAAGGCGGTTGTACTTCTTTTTTTAAGTGTGATGGTCCTTGCCGTGGTGGAACTACCCGACGAATACGGGAATAAAACCTTTATCAATCTTTTATTTGAAGTTTTTTCCGCCTTCGGCACTGTGGGGCTTTCCCAGGGAATTACCGGTGAATTAACAGTGGCCGGTAAGGTCATCATAATTTGTACCATGTTTGCCGGCAGGGTAGGCCTCGTTTCCATGGCCCTGCCGATAAGTCCCGGGTATGTGCAGCGGCCGATAGATTATCCCGAGGGGGAGGTATTAATAGGCTGATGAAACAATTCGCGATTATAGGCATGAGCAAATTCGGACGGCGGATGCTCGATGAGCTGTCCCAGGTGGACTGCGAGATTCTCATCGTCGATAAAAACAGGGAGCTTATCGAAGCTCTGAAACACAAGGCCACCAGTGCGTATATAGCCGACGTCATGAACGAAGAGACCATCACAAAACTCATTCCTTCTACCATAGATGTCGCCATCGTGGACCTGGGGGATAGGACGGAGGTTTCCATTCTGGTAACTAATTACTTGAAGAAGATGGGGGTTAAGAAAATCATAGCCAAGGCGGAAACCAATGAGCATGGTGAAATTCTCGCACTTGTAGGGGCCACGGATGTTATCTTTCCCAACTGGGAAGCGGCAAAAAGGATAACCCCTATTCTTATATCCTCACTTTTATTTAATTACCTGCCCATTTCCAACACCCTGGTTATTGCCGAGGTCAAGGTTCCTGAGAAATATTGGGGTCTTACACTCATTCAGGCCGATCTACGGCGGACCTACGGCTTAAATGTTGTAGCTATTCGGAAGGAAGACGGCGAAGATTATAGTTTCTTCACTCCCGAGCATCAACTGGAGCCGGCCGATGTGTTTTTAATAGCCGGCCGAGAGGAAGACGTGGCCAGATTTTCCGGCAGTAAAATTGTTCCGAAAAAGCGGACGGTCGGACGGCTTTTAAAAAATCTGTTTACCCGGTCAAAACAACCATTCCGCGTCAAGGTTTGAATCAGGAGGCTGCGTGAAAAATAGTGTAATCCTGCTGTTCCTGTTTGCGATCTCTAGAGGCCGTCTCCAAGTTCTGAAAAAAGGTACGGTTTCTTAGACGGGCGACCCGACATATCACTGCCGCGGCAAAAGCTTTAGGATATCCCTTCCTTGACTTTTGATACTCATGCACTAAAATTATAGTAACGGAATATTTAAGCTAAAGAGTAATGATTATCAACAGGGTCCTTATAGTTGAAGATCTCCCTTCAGACGCGGAACTTGCCGAGCGTGAAATAAAGAAAGAACTGGGGGAATGCGAGTTCAGGGTGGTGGATACCAGGGACCAGTTCCTGGCCGCTCTGGAAGAATTTGTCCCGGATGTCATCATCGCCGATTATATGCTTCCCAGCTTTGACGGTATGACCGCCCTTTCTCTGTCGCTGGAGCACCTGCCGGATGTCCCGTTTATCGTTTTTACCGGCTCTATAAATGAAGATACGGCGGTACACTGCATGAAGGCAGGGGCCTGGGATTATGTCATCAAGGAGCATATAAAACGTCTCGGTCCGGCGGTATCCGCTTCTCTGGACGAGCGGGAGGTCCGGCGGGAGCGGCTCAGGACCAGGCAGGCCCTGGAGAGGAGCGAACGGAAGTATCACGCCCTGTTCCATGACAACCGGTCTATCATACTGCTGCTCGACCCTGTAAGCGGATATATTGTCGATGCAAACAGGTCGGCCGCCGATTTTTACGGATACGATCTGGAGAGTTTCCTCCGACTGAATATCCGGGATATCCGGGTAGAAGAGAATGAACGGACTGATGATGCTTCCGATATTGCAAAGGTAGATCAAGGGGATTTCTTTCATTCCCGGCACAGGTGTTCCAACGGCGAGATTCGGGATGTGGAAGTGTATTCCGGACCCATCGTTATAGAAAAAAAGGAAATTCTCTATTTCATCGTCCACGATATAACCGAGAAAATGGAATACTTCCGCAAACTGGAGGAAGCCCGGCGCCGGGCGGAAGAAGCGAGCCGGGTAAAGGATGAGTTTCTGGCCAATATAAGCCACGAACTCCGTACCCCCTTGAACGGTATCATGGGAATGTTCGGCATCCTGGAAGACCTCGACCTGGGTAAAGAGGGGGAATACTGGCTTTCCATGGCCAGGCAGTCGGCGGATAACCTTTATAGAATAGTTGTCGATCTTTTGGATTTTACCCGGATAGAGGCTCATAAGTTGAGCATCCGGATCGACGAATTCTCCATACCGGAACTCATGACGTATATCCTCAGTCTTTTTCAAAGGGAGGCTGAAGAGAAGGGTCTCGAACTGCAGTATACGAACACCTGTACTCGCCGCTTTTTTTCCGGCGATCGGGCAAGGATAGCCCAGATCGTGTGGAACCTTGTATCGAACGCGGTGAAATATTCCCGCAAGGGGATTATCCGGATAGAGACTGTTGAGAAAGAGGACGAACTCTCCATAGTAGTGGAAGATGAGGGGATGGGTATCGAGGCCGACAGGATAGAGGATATCTTTGAGCCCTTTCGCCGGCTGGAAAATCCCTATACAAAGACTCACTCCGGCGTGGGCCTGGGACTGACCTTCGTCAAGAACCTTCTGGAACTCATGAAGGGCACCGTAACCGTGGATTCGTCTCCGGGCAAGGGCAGCAGGTTCGAGGTAAGGATTCCCGGACAATTTTCCGAGAAGGGCACCGCGGAAAAACCGGCACCCGATGCCGTACGGCCGGAGAACGAAACAGGCGGTACGATACTCGTGGTGGAGGATGAGGCCATAAACAGGCTGTATCTCCGGTCCCTGTTGAAGAAACACTCATTTTCCGTTGTCGAGGCGGGGAACGGCCGGCAGGCCGTGGAAAAAACCCGGCAGGAAAAGCCGGACCTGGTGCTCATGGATATCGGCCTGCCGGTGATGGACGGCCTCGAAGCGGCGCGTCAGATTCTTCAGATACCTGAATATGCGGATCTCCCGATCATCGCCCTGACGGCCCATGCCTACCCGGCGGACCGTGAGCGGTTTTTGGCGGGGGGTATGGTGGATGTTATTACAAAACCCTACCAGGAAAGCCGACTTATTCAGACGTTGAAAAAGTACCTGTAAGGTGCGGGGAGTAGATTGAGCGGGAACGGCATGAAGGGTAAAAGTCCGAAGAAGTCTCCGGAGGAAAATCTGAAACGGATACGTTTTCTTATCTTACAGTTTAACGAGGTTGCCCGGGAGTTAGCCCTGGCGGAGACCACCGATGACGTTATAAGGGTTATCCGTGATGCTGCCCGGAGGTTGAGCGGGGCCGACGGGGTAACCGTTGTACTCCGGGAAGGCGACATGTGCTGTTATGTAGAAGAGGATGCAATTGCTCCCCTGTGGAAAGGACACCGTTTTCCATTGAGCGGTTGTATTCCCGGATGGGTTATACTGAACAAACAGGATGTCTACATAGAAGACATCTATAAAGATTCGAGGATACCCCATGAAGCCTATCGTAATACCTTCGTCAAGAGCATGGCCATGGCACCCATACGATCGGAAGACCCGATAGGCGCCATCGGCGTGTATTGGGGAAGGCTGCACAGGGCAACCACGGATGAAAAGATCCTTCTTACGGTCCTGGGAAACATAACCGCTTCGGTTTTTAGTTTCATCGAAGCCCGTGAATCGTTCCGCCGTTCCGAGGAGACCCTCAGGGCGGTGTTCGACGCGGTGGGCGACGGCATACTGATGCTGGATGTGGAAAAGGATCGCTTTGTTCTGGCAAATCCCGCCGTGTGCAGGAGCCTGGGATATCCCAGGGAAGAACTCCTGTCCCTCGGCCCTTCGGATATCCATCCGGCGGATGACAGTGATAAAGTAAAAGGTAACATTGAAAAACAGATACGGGGAGAAGTTATCCTGGTGTCGAATACCCCGGTGAAGAGAAAAGACGGCAGTATCTGTATCTTCGATATAAACGCGGCCCCTCTGGAATTGAACGGACGGCTTCATCTTCTTGGGGTATTCCGGGATATGACAGAGCGCCTGAAAATCGAAACGGATTTACGAAGGTTGAAGAGCGACCTGGAACAACGGGTGGCTGAGAAGACACAGGAACTGCAGGAAAGGGTCGCGGACCTGGAGCGTTTCCGGGAAGCCACCATAGACCGGGAGCTGCGGATAAAGGAATTGAGAGAGGAAGTAAAAAGGTTAAAGGGTGAAAGCCGGCGGTAGAAGAAAAATAATATACCCATTCCTCTGTTTCCTGCTCATGGCTGCATCCACATCCCATGCCGTTCATGATTTTGATGTACACCGTATCTCCATTGGTTCGGAACCGGACTACCCTCCCTACTGTTTCACCAATGAAGAGGGAAAGCCGGTGGGGTTTTCCCTGGACTTGTTTCAGGCTGCGGCCGGGGCCATGGGACTGGAGGTGGATGTCCGGGTGGATGTATGGGCGAAGCTCAAAAAAGACCTGGCGGAGGGGCGGCTGGACGCCCTACCCCTGGTGGGCAGAACCCCGGAACGGGAAGAAATGTTCGATTTCACCTTTCCCTACCTGTCGTTATACGGCGGCATCGTGGTAAGGAAAAACACGCGGGACATCAGGAATTTCGATGACCTGGACGGCAAGGTGGTGGCTGTAATGAAGGAAGACAACGCGGAGGAGTTTCTCCGTCGCGCCCCGAGAGATTTCGAGATAATTACCACCGATACTTTCCTGGATGCGCTGGAAATACTGGAAGGAGGTCTCTGCGATGCGGTGGTCATCCAGCGGCTCGTCGGGTACAGGCTCATCCGGGAGGAAAACTTCACCACCCTGAAGGTGCTGGACGAACCGATTACCGGGTTCCGGCAGGACTTCTGCTTTGCCGTGCAGGAGGGACACGAGGAGCTCCTGGCCGTCCTCAACGAAGGCCTTGCCCTGGTCATGGCAGACGGTACATTCCGTCGTCTGCAGACGAAGTGGTTTGCCGCCCTTGACCTGCCCTCCCGACGATTAATCGTCGGCGGCGACCGGAACTATCCCCCCTTCGAGTTCCTCGACAAAAACGGTAAACCTGCCGGGTATAATGTCGACCTGACCAGGGCCATTGCCCGCGAACTGGACCTGGATATTGAGATTCGACTCGGGGAATGGACCCATATGGTCGACATGCTGGAGCGGGGAGAGATAGACGCCCTGCAGGGGATGCTCTATTCCACAAACAGGGAGAAGCTCTTCGATTTTTCACCGGCCCACACCGTCAATCATTATGTACTGGTAGCCCGTTCGGACAATATCCCTCTGCCGGAAACTATAGAAGAGCTTCGGGGAAAACCCGTGGTGGTACAGGAAGGGGACATCATGCACGATTTCGCCCTGGAACACGATCTGCAAGATACCCTTATTACCGTACCGGACCAGGAAAAGGCCATGAGCCTGGTATCCGGGGGAGTCTTCGACTATGCAGTTGTAGGCCGGTTGACGGCCTTTTATCTCATGGAAAAAAACGGCTGGAAAAACCTGGTGCTGGGAAAGCAGCCACTGTTGTCTCCGGAGTACTGCTTTGCGGTCAGGAACGGCCGGAGAGAGCTGCTCAGCCACTTCAGTGACGGGCTGGCCATTATCGAAGAGAGCGGAGAGTACAGGGAGATCTACGATACATGGCTGGGGGTGTACGAGCCGCTGCCTCCACGGTTTTGGGATGTCTTCCGTTATATTCTCTTTATCGTTGTTCCCCTGTTTCTCGCCCTCATGGTATTTTTCCTCTGGACCCGGTCACTTCGGAGACAGGTAGCCCGCAGGACGGCCGAATTACAAAAGAGCGAAGAAAAATACCGCCTGCTTGCCGAGAACGCCTCGGACCTCATTACCGTCTTTAACCTGGAAAAGGAAGAATATACCTATGTCAGCCCCGCAATCGAAAAACTCGTCGGGCATACCGCCGGAGAAATTTTTGCGCCCGGCGGGGGGAAGCCGACGGAACGGGAGGCTGTCCGGAAGTCTCTTGACGGAGCCTTGCGAACAATACCCGCTGAAGACGGAGAACCTACCCGGGTGCAGTTCAGGCTGAGAAAGGGGGACGGAACCCTAGTCTGGCTGGAAAGCTACCTTTCCCTGATCAGGGATGAGGAAGACCGGCCGGTATCGATTCTCGGTATTACCAGGGACATCAGTCGCAGGAAAGAGTCGGAGGACGAGCTCAGGGCTCTGAAGGACGAACTAGAACAAAAGGTCATCGACCGGACCAGGGAATTGAACGAAAAGGTGGAAAAACTCGATAAGAGCCAGAAGGCCATGCTCTACATGGTGGAGGATCTGAACGATGCAACCCGTGAGCTCAAGGAGCAGCGGAGGGAGCTGGAAGCGGCAAATAGAGAATTGGAGGCCTTCTCCTACTCGGTCTCCCACGATCTCAGGGCCCCTTTGAGAGCCATCGACGGTTTTTCTCGTATCATCGAGGAAGATTATGTCTCTCACCTGGATGCCGAGGGTAAGCGGCTCTTTGGCGTGATACGGGAGAATATCTTCAGGATGGACGAGCTCATTTCCGACCTCCTGGAGTATTCGAGGACCGGCCGTCAGGAAATACACCCGTCGTATATCGATATGAGCTCCATGGTCGAGTCGATCTACAACGAGGTTGCCTCCCCGGAGGTTCTTTCCTCCTTCAGGTTTTCCGTCGCCGACCTGCCTAAAGCCTATGCCGACAGCACCCTGATACGTCGGGTCTGGAGCAACCTCCTGTCCAATGCTATTAAATATACCCTGCCCAAGGATGATCGGGTTATAGAAATAAACGGATGGACGGAGAATGAAGCGAACGTCTACGCAATACGGGATTCCGGGGTGGGCTTCGATCCTGAATATAAGGAAAAACTCTTCGATGTGTTCCAACGCCTCCATTCGTCCAGGGAGTTCGAGGGAACCGGGGTGGGCCTGGCAATAGTCCAGCGAATTGTACACAGGCATGGCGGCGAAACCTGGGCGGAAGGAAAGGAGCAGGAAGGAGCGGTGTTCTACTTTACGCTCCCCGAAAGGCACGTAGAAAGGAAGGAATGATATGAGGGAATTTTCAGAGGTGGAAATACTCCTGGTAGAAGACAACCCGAACGATGCGGAACTGGCGCTGAGGGCGTTTAGGAAGCACAACGTTTCAAACCGGATCGTCCACGTGTGGGACGGCGCTGAAGCGCTGGATTTCATATTTGCCCGGCGAACCTATGAAAATAGAAATGCTGAAGATAGACCGAAGGTTATTCTCCTGGACCTCAAGCTTCCTAAAATCGACGGGCTGGAAGTACTCAGAGAGATCAAATCCCATCCGAGTACGCGGTTTATCCCGGTTGTTATGCTTACCTCGTCGCGGGAAGAAAGGGACCTCATAACCAGTTACAAATTGGGCGTAAACAGTTATATTGTAAAACCGGTGGATTTCGACAAGTTTATCAGGGCGGTAAAGGATATAGGGTTTTACTGGCTTCTGTTGAACCAGCAGCCCTCAGGCGGCAGTTGACCGCGGAGCAGGTATGGACACACGGGCGGCGAAGAAAAGAGTATTGATCCTGGAAGACCTTCCGGCGGACGCGGAGCTGGCCCTTCATGAAGTGGAGAAGCAACTCGGATCCTGCGATGTCCGGGTCGTGGAGACCGAAGAAGACTTCGTGACGGCGCTGGAGGAATTCAAACCCGACCTGATTATTTCCGATTATATACTCCCGAATTTTAACGGTATGGCGGCCTTGAAAACGGCCGTGGAAAGGGTGCCGGATATTCCCTTTATTATTTTTACCGGCTCGATGAACGAGGAAACCGCCGTCTCCTGTATCCATGCCGGTGCGTGGAACTACGTTATAAAGAAACATATCAGGCAGCTCGGCCCGGCCGTGCAGAATGCATTGCAGGAAAGCGAAAGACGCCTGGAACGGAGAAAAATAGAAGAAGCCCTCTCCCGGGCGGGGAGGGAATGGCGGGCGACCTTCGACGCCATGAGCGACGCCCTGTGCGTTCTCAATGAGGCCGGCGTGGTGGTCCGGGCAAACCGGGCTTTCAAGGAACTGACCGGAAGACAGTGGCCGGAGGTTGTTGGCAGAACCATGGTCGAACTTTTTCCGGATTTTACAAAGGGTGGAAACCTGGATCCCGCCTTGGTGGCCGTACATACCGGATCGAGGATTATAAAGGAGTTACTCTTGGGCCGGCGATGGTACAGGATCGTTGCCGACCCGCTCCCTTCGGACCACCAGGACAGCCGGGAAATCATTATCATTATCTCCGATATAACGGAAAAGAAAATACTGGAACGGGATCTGAAGGAACAGGCCGAATGGATGCTGGCTTTGACCGATATTACCCACCAACTGGCCCGGCAGAGCACCCATGACGGAATTCTCGATGTGACTATCCAATACCTCCTGGAGGGTTTCCGGTGTTCCTTTGCCGCCGTACTCATGAGGTCGGAGCAGGGTAAAAGCTACACCGTGGCCGCTACCGGTGACGGGGAGAGCGGCCGGGCATCGGGATGCGGCATCATCGAAGGCGGTGAGCTGCCGAAGGAGCAGATCAAGCCTTTGACCGAATATGAGTATCCGCGGAAGCTCTACAGGGTTGAGCTCGAAACCCTGGATGACGAAACTAAGGAAAGCGGCTCGTTAATCCTGATTGAAAAGTTGAAAGCCTGTGGCATTGCCTGTGTTGTTACCCTTCCCGTTTCCATCGAGAAGGAAAGCATCGGCATCATCATCATGGCCTTCGAAGTCCCCTTTGAATTGGGGGAAATCCAGAAGGATTATCTGGGCAGCCTGTCCGAGTATGTCGCCCTTTCTTTACGGAACTGCAGGCTGTACCATGAACTGGAGGTGTCGTATTCGGAGTTGAAGCTCGCGCGGGATCGGGTAATGGAACAGAATAAACTCCGGTCCCTGGGGCAGATTGCCGGCGGTATTGCCCATGACATCAATAATACCCTGGCGCCCATTACCCTCTACACCGGGGCCCTTCTCGACACGGAGAAGGGCATGAGCGAACGGGCGGTTAGATACCTTACAACAGTTAAAAAATCGGCCGGAGATATCGAAAAAATAGTGTCCCGCCTGCGGTCTTTTTACAGGAACGAGGAAGGCCTGGAAAAGGAAACGGTCGCCGTTAAGGAGATGTTCGACGATGTAGTGGAGATGACCCGGCCGCGGTGGAAGGATATGACCAACAAGCGGGGTGTTGTCATCCATATTTCCAAAGAGATAGAAGAAGGTCTTTCCGAGCCGGTGGCCGACAAGAGTGAATTGAGAAAGGCCCTGGTCAACCTGGTACTAAATGCCGTGGACGCCATGCCGGAGGGAGGGACGATAACCCTAAAAGCCCGCCGGGAGAAAGGTTTCTGTGTCCTGGAGGTTAGTGATACCGGTACAGGTATGACGGATGAGGTCAGAAGGAGATGCCTGGAACCCTTCTTTACCACCAAGGGTGTGAAAGGCTCCGGGCTCGGGTTGTCCATGGTTTACGGGATGATGCAGCGTCACAGGGGATACATGGAGATAGAACCGGCAGAGGGAGGAGGTACGGTAATCGGGCTTTACTTTCCTGCTGTCGAGAAAGGGGAGACAAAAGAGAGCGAATCCCTTCAGCCGCCGGCGCATGCGGGTCCTCTGAGCGTACTCCTCATCGATGACGATGAAAGGGTCCGGGAGGTGATGGAGGAGATGCTTGCCCTGGACGGCCACCGGGTGTTCGCCTGTACCGGCGGTGAGGAGGGTGTCCGTGAGTTTTTGAACAACAGGAACAAAGAAACAGGTTTCGACGTTGTTTTCACGGACCTCGGTATGCCGGAGGTAGACGGTCTGGAGGTGGGAAGAAGGATAAAAGGTATAGACGGGGATGTGCCGGTTATTCTGCTTACCGGCTGGGGAGCATTTCTGGAAGAAGATTATGGATATATCGATATGATCCTGGCCAAGCCGCCTGCCATGGCGTCCATCAGGAGGGCGCTGGAGGAGGTGTTGTCGCGGAAGCCGGACCAGGCAGGTGGAGATGTATACTGACGCGGCCCTCCTGCCGATACAGTAAAGAGGGGGAAAGACCGGGCATGAAGAAAATCCTTATAATTGACGATGAAGAGGCTATCCTTGCCGCCATCGATTCCATATTGACCGATATGGGCTACGAGGTAACCGTATGCGCCGAAGCCTCCGCCGGAGAGCAGGAAGCCCTGGAAAAGAATTTCGAACTGATACTGGTGGACATCATGATGCCCGGTAAAAACGGCGCCGAGATAGTCGAAACCGTCCTGAATGAAAAACCGGAAGCGAATATCCTGATAATCACCGGCTACCCATCCGACCCGCTGGTAAAGCAAGCCCTGCGGGCGGGGGCGCGGGGGGTGGTAAAAAAGCCCTTTGAAATAGGAGTAATTCTGGATTTCTTGAACAGACAGGAACAGCATGAGTAAAAAGGAAAATTATTTTCTGGATGATTTTTTAAAAGAAACCGAAGCCTCGCTCGAAGAGTTGGACCAACTGAACGATCTGGAAGAACTGCTTAAAGCGGAAGGTGAGGTGAACGGTGCGAACCCTGCCTCGGTTCCCCAGGGCACTGTTTCCGCCGTACCCGGCAGGGGCCCGGGTGTTTCCGCGGACGGCTATGCGGAGATTACCGTTTCTGATGATGAGAAGCGAGTGTACGCGAATCTTTTCCCGCCATCCGAAGGCGGAACCCCCCTCGCTTCAGAGCAGGTGGAGAAGATGCTCGAAGCGAAGGGTGTTGTATACGGTATCCTCTGGGACGACATCGGAAGGGCGGTTTTTTCGTGTAATACGGAAAGACTCCCTTTAACCGACGTACTCCTAGCAGAGGGATTGGAACCGGAAAAGGAAATACCGGAACACTACGAGATAGATGACCGGTTATACCGTCATAGTCGGGACGTAAAGCAGGAGAAGGGGAGGGTCGATTACCGGGCATTGAGCCCCTTTATTCTGGTAAAAAAGGGTGATCTACTGGCAAGGCTTGTCCCGGCAAAACCGGGAAAACCCGGGTATACGGTTTTCGGGAAGGAGATCCCCTACGGAAAAAAAGAAATTGCGCGACTCCGGCCGGGTGAGAACACAAAATTACAGGATGCTGTTGTAACCGCCGCGTGTGACGGGCGTTTTGAGCATACGGACGAGGAATTCTGGGTAAATGAAGTACTAGCCATCGATGGTGATATAGGGTATAAGACCGGGCATATCGATTTTCCGGGAGACGTGCTCATACAGGGGCAGATAAAGGATGATTTCAACATCAGGGCCGGGGGCTCGGTATTCTGTGAGAAAACCATGGACGCCTCGGAGGTGTTCTGTGGCAAGGACCTGTTTATCAAGCTCGGAATTATCGGGAGAAAGAAGGGCCGGGTAAAGGTCGGCGGAAAGCTGAGGGCGAAGTTCATAGAGAACTGTCATGTCGAGGCCAGGGGATCCATATACCTGGATGCGGGGATTCTTAACTCGACGGTATACAGTTCGGGCAAGGTGGAACTGCAGAAGCGGGGTGTCATCGTGGGCGGAACCGTGTACGCCCAGAACGGAGTCGTGGCTACCCAGGTAGGCACGGAGATGGGGCCGAGGACGGAAATCTACTGCGGTGTGGACTATGTAATAGCGAATAAGATAAGCTGGATACGGGACAAGAATGTTGAACTGGCCCTTACCTTGAAACGGGTGGAGGAAAAGCTTTCCAGGAATCCGCAGGATGAGAAACTCAACGAATACAGGGAAAAGATCAGGCAGGCGATTAAAAAGCTGAATGATTCGGCGGGGGAGCTGATTCATAAGCTGGACAAGAACGACAGTGCCGAGATAGTTGTAAAAGGTTCCGTCTTTCCCGGGGTCTATATCGAAATTTGTCATGTGTCCTACCCGTTGAATACCCTGTTGTCCGCGGTGCGATTCAGGCTCGACAAGGAAAAGGGCAAGGTAATACCCGATACATTGCATTAAAAAGGATTGTAGATATGAAAAAAGAAGACCGTACCGTACTGGTAGTGGACGACCAGGAGGACGTACTCCGGGCGATTCGGGATATTCTAGAAGAGCAGAATTATAGTGTATGTACCGCGGTGAATGGAAAAAAAGGATTGGAACAGGCGGCTCAGTGCTCACCCGATGTGGTTATCACCGATGTAATCATGCCCGACATGGAAGGCGTCGAGTTTATCAAGGCGTTGAGAAGGATTCATAAAGACATGCCTGTTATCGTCATGTCCGGTAACCCGCTGGGTATACAATTCTTCAAGGCTGCCGGGCTTTTCGGGGCCCGGGCGAGCTTGATAAAACCCTTTACGAGACAAAAATTGCTGGAGACCGTAACGGCTGTTCTTGCATCATGAGTCAACCCCCTTTTTATACTTTCCTGCCCGCCGTTTTTTTATTATGTTAAAAGCAGACCATTGATATTCTTTTCTTTTTAAAACCTAGCATGTCAAGCCTCCCGGGTTTGTGTTGAATCTGATTGAAAGGTGTATTGATGTAACAAAATCTCCTGGAGGAAGTATGAAAATCGAAGAAGACAAAGTCGTTAGTATCGACTACACGTTAAAGGATGACCAGGGCCAGGTTCTGGATTCATCTGAAGAAAACGGTCCGCTTTCATTTATTTATGGAAACGGCAACATTATAACCGGCCTGGAGACGGCATTGGAGGGGAAAACCGTAGGTGACGAGGTTTCCGTCAATGTGGAGCCAAAGGACGGGTACGGTGAATACGACGAAAAAATGATATTTGAAGTGGACAAGAACCAGTTTCAGGACGTTTCAAAGGTCAGTGAGGGCATGCAGGTCCAGGGACAGACCGCCGACGGCCAGGTTCAGGTTTTTACGGTAAAGACGGTGGGGGATGACAAGGTCACCCTTGATGCGAACCACCCCCTGGCCGGTTATACCCTGCACTTCGATGTAGCGGTTACCGACATCCGGGATGCTACACCGGAAGAACTGGACCACGGCCACGTACACTGATTTTTTCGCATAAAATACAACAGAGAGGAAATTTCAATTCACGTTTTTTCCTGGAAGTTTTCATAAAGCCCCGGCAGGATTACCTGTTTCGGGGTGTTTCTTTTTTCACGGTTAACGTCGACAGAAGAATCGATATACGGTTCGTCAATTCGGCTTCGGCTATTGTACGGCTTGACATCCTGAGTATTCCGTCGGAAGATTGGATATATGAAATCCTTACTTATTTCCTGGCTCGAACCGCTTAATCTGGCCGATAAACCTAAAGACCTGCTTGTAGGCGGAGTCATGGTGATTATACTCCTCGGCATAGCCCTGTTAATCAACTGGATCGGCAGGTTGATAATCCGCTCGACCCTGCGAAAAGTCGTTCGCAAAAGCAAGCACACCTGGGACGATGTCCTCTACGAGAGAGGCGTGTTCCGGCGAATAGCGGGGTACCTGCCGGCGGTGGCCCTCTACCTACTTATTCCCGTTTTCTTCCCCGAGGCAACGGCGGTGACGGAGTTTTTCAGGCGACTCATGATTGCCTGGATGATAGGTATTACCGTGCTCCTGGCCGATTCATTTCTCGAGTCGGTGAACACCATTTACAGGACCATCGGAGAGGAAAAGGCAAAGAGAAAACCGATCAAGGGTTATCTGCAGATGGTAAAGATCTTTGCCTACATTATCGGCGTCGTCCTTATCGTGACGAAGATCATGAATGTATCTCCCGTGGGAATTCTCAGCGGCATCGGTGCCATGAGTGCCGTATTGCTGCTGGTTTTCAAGGATTCCATTATGGGGTTTGTATCCAGTATGCAGCTCTCGGCCAACGATATGGTCCGCATCGGGGACTGGATAGAGATGCCGAAATACGGGGCCAATGGGGATGTGGTCGACATAACACTGCAGTCCATCAAGGTACGCAACTGGGACATGACCATAACCAGCATTCCGATATACGCGCTTGTATCCGACTCATTTATTAACTGGCGGGGCATGAGTGAATCCGGGGGGCGGCGTATCAAGCGAGCGATATATATAGATATGCGCAGTGTTCGGTTTCTCACGCCGGAACTCCTGGCCCGTTTAAGGAAACTAAAACTCTTAAAGGATTATCTTTCGAACAAAGAGCAGGAAATTGCCGAATACAACGCCGGACTGGGACTGGAACCCGGGGACATGGTCTCAGGTCGAAACCTTACCAACCTGGGTACCTTCCGGGCGTATGTTTCAGCCTATATCGGCCGGCACCCCAGGTTGAACGGGGACATGACCCACATGGTGCGCTATCTGGAACCGGGCCCCAAGGGCCTACCCCTCGAGCTCTATCTTTTCTGCGCGGACAAAGCCTGGGTTACATACGAAACGGTCCAGGCGGATATTGTTGATCATCTTTTGGCTATCCTCCCCGAATTCGAGCTGCGGGTGTTCCAGGAGCCCTCCGGGTGGGAACTCCAGAGCATAGCCGAGGGTCTTACATCCTAGACAGACCGGGGAGTCGTGGGTTTATACTCCCCCGTATTTTTTAATCCTCTGTTCCTGCTCCCGGGCGGACCGGTATCCCCGCTCGATCAATTCCTTTCCCTCTCTGAAGTCAAAGGGACCGAAGCCCTTCATATCGGGTTCTATCAGTACCTGTTTCACGCCCCGGACAGGTCGGGGTATTCTCCGCTCCACCGAGGTCATGAAGGTCCAGTGCATTAGTACGTTCATGAGAGAAGGGGCATGGTTTTCCTCGCGGCCCCACACCTCTTTGTAGAGCTGTTGAACCGTCATTTTCTTATGCTTTAAGTTGTTGATAAGCTCCTTTGCAGTATCGAAAATCGACCCGTTTCGGATACTGTCGAGGAACCCGTTTTCATGTTTCTGTTCCGCATCGGCGGACATCTCCGATGTTCGTTGAACAATCCTTTTCCCGTCCCGGTTGTATCCCAGCAGGGGCAGGACATTTACAATAATATTTACGTGGCCCAATTCATTACCCAGGTTCCAGGGAACGGGATTACACATCCCACCGTCGCAGAGGTAAAGACCCCTGTAATGATAGGGATTAAACATGCCCTGGATAGACATAGAGGCGATCATGCCGTCGATAAGGGGGCCGGAATCGAATATTACCTCCCTTCCGGTGAGAATATCGGTGGCTACGCAGCGGAAGGGGATGGAAAGATGTTCGATCCGTGCCGTGCCCACCAGGGAAGAGAGGAATTTTTTTACATTATCACTGTCCACAATACCTCCCCGGGGAAAGGTGGGCAGAAAGAATTTTGCCAGCTCCATCCTGTTCAGTCCCAGGGTAAGATCTTCCAGCTCCTTTGCGCTGTATCCATAGGCGTACAGTCCTCCGACGATGGCTCCCATGGATGTGGCTGCCACTCCGGATACCGTAATACCCAGCTCTTCGAGGTATTTGAGCACCCCGATATGGGCGTATCCAAAGGCTGCTCCGGATCCCAGGGTGCATGCTATTCCTTTTTTCTGTTCCATCAATCCTACTGCCTCCTGTGTACAATATACAGTTTTTCACCCGTTTCGGCACGTACGTGCCGGGCGCGGAACCGTTCTTCACAAAATGCTTGAAACTAGGCTACAATCTTATCCGTCATGTCCGCGCGGATGAATATAACAAGCCGCCTTATCCTGCTGACCTTTATCAGCGTGCTCGGGCCGCTTCTCATTCTGACCTACTATCTCAAGGTGGACCTCTCGAAGAGCATATTAAAGGAGAAGGAGGATAAGCTTTTCGGCCTTGCGAGGCAGTTGGACCACTACCTTGTCGGAACCTTCGACGATATTCTTATTGCCCGCGGTGCAATGTATGCTTCGCGGGAGGAGCAAATCCGGATACTGAATGAAGAACTCCGGGCGGTCACCGATTTTGTAGCCTACGGGAACCCCGGTGTGGGGGTGGGGTATTACCACCGGGAACTCGACGCAATTCTAACCTACGGTCCGAGCAACACCTTCCAGTATACCGTTGGTCAGTCGATCTTCCAGGGCCACCAGGGGTATGAGGTAATGGCCACAGGGAAGCCGATGGTCCAGACGGGGGAGCTTGTACGGGGCAATATTATGAACTGCATGTGGCCTATCATCCGGGACGGCCGCACCCTAGGGTATATCTGGTCAAACGAAACAGTGGACATGGTAGACCGGCAAATTCATCCTATCCTGAACAGGATCTATGTCATCATTTTTTTTGTATTTCTATTCATCTACATAAGTGTTGTTCTTACGACCAGGAGATTACCCGAAGGGATTACTAAAATTCAACGGGGTATAGAAAACCTGATGATCGATCCGAACTATCGTCTCAACACGGTGGGCGGAGAACTGGATACTATTGTTCAGACCATAAACGAACTGGCGGCCAATGTAAATTTCATGAAGTGTTATAATAAATACATCATCGAAGGTATTATAAACGGTCTGGTGGTTGTTTCCGATACGGGCATCATTACCAGGACAAACCAGGCCCTGGGAAAGGTTTTCCCGGGACTGGATGAATCCATCATGGATCAGGATTATCGCGGGGTGTTTCCCGATCCTGTCGTGGACATCATGCGCCGGGGGCTGGAAGAAGGCTACTTTGTTACGGATGAGGAAGTGGAGATTTCCGGCAGAATCCTGGATATATATACCAACAGCATAATAGACGACAGCGGCAAAGCCCTGGGTATGGTGGTGGTATTCAGGGATGTAACGGTGATAAAGAAATACGAGAGGGAGCTGAAAGAAAAAGAGCAGGCCGCAGCTCTGGGAGAAATGGCCCTTGGTGTTGTCCACGAGGTCAAAAATCCCCTCACATCGGTGAAGGGATTCGCGCAGTTGCTACAGAGGCCCGGGCTGCCGGCTGAAAAGCGGTACAGCTATCTCGAGATGATCGATTCCGATCTGAACAGGGTGAACAGGCTTCTAAACGAAATGCTCATATACGGCGGGTATCACCACCTGGAACCGGCCGAGGGCGACTTAGCCGTTCTTCTTCGGGAATCAATGGAAAAACTCAATGCCGAATATCCGGATCTGAAGGTCCGACTAACCCTGCCGGCATACCGGCACGACCGGTATGTACTCGTGTTCGACCGGTTCAAGATGCTGCAGGTATTCAATAATATTACCAGAAACGCGCTGGATGCCATGACCGGGCCACGGGACAAACACCTTGTGATTCTTGTTAAAGAACTTGACGGTATCGTACAGATAGATTTTGTAGACAACGGCATGGGTATCAGGCCGGAAAATCTCGAGAAAATATTCGATCCTTTCTTTACGACGAAGGAAGAGGGTACCGGTTTCGGCTTGCCCATTTGTTACAAGATTGTCAAAGGTCACGGAGGTGCGATCCAGGTTACTTCCCGGCCGGGTTGTTATACCCGAGTCAGGATACATCTACCGATTTCTTCCGCGGATCAAGAGAGGGCATCGTGAAGCGAACAATTTGCGTGGTGGACGATGAAAAGAATGTTCGGACATTTATTCGCGATCTCCTGGAGCAGGAAGGGTACGAGGTCTGTGAGGCCGCCGATGGTTCCGAGGCGCTAAAAAAAACAATTACTATTAAACCGCATATCGTCATCCTGGACCTCAACCTTCCGGATGCGAGCGGTATCGATCTTATTGCCCCGATGAAAAAGGAATCGCCCCTTTCCCAGATCATCGTTATAACCGCCCTGGGGACCGTACACAACGCCGTTGCCTCAATGAAGATGGGCGCCTTCGATTTTATCACAAAGCCCTTTGAAGTGGAAAACATACTTATTTCCATACGCAGGGCAATCGAGTTCGTGGATGTAAGCCGGGAGAACGTGGCTCTCAGAACGGCGCAGAAGAACCGGATCTATTTCGAGGAATTTATCGGTTCTTCTCCGGTAATCGAGAAGATCAGGAATCTTATTCTCAAACTGGTTCATGCCGATGTACCCATCCTGATAACCGGAGAAACGGGTACGGGTAAAAATGTCCTGGCCAAGCAGATACACTTTACCCTTTCCGAACCCGATGCCCCCATTGTGTATACCAACTGCTCCAGTATTCCGGACACCTTGTTCGAATCGGAGCTCTTCGGTTACGAGAAAGGAGCCTTTACAGGTGCCCAGGCCGGCAAAAAGGGGCGCGTGGAAGAGGCGGACAACGGAACATTGATCCTTGATGAGATTACTGAAATTCCCTACGAAGTACAGGCAAAACTCCTCGATTTCCTGCAGGAACGGGCATTTTACCGGGTCGGGGGGACTAAACCCGTTCATGTATCCCTGCGTATTATCGCCATATCCAATCGGGACCTGAAAGAGGAAATAGACCGGGGAAATTTTCGAAAAGACCTTTTTTATCGACTGAACCTCATCCATTTTCATATTCCACCTCTGAGGGAGCGGAGCGAGGACATACCCTTGTTGGCGGCACACTTCATGGATGTGCTCAGGCGGAAATACGGGATGGCGGGGAAGAGGCTCTCCGACGATTGCATACATTTTTTCAAGGCATACAGGTGGCCCGGAAACGTGCGTGAGATGAAAAACGTCCTTGAGCGGGCTTTTATCTGCTGCGAAGAGGACGAGATTACGGAAGGTGATGTAATCATCGAATCGGAAGCCTCCGCCGGAAAAAGCAGCCCGGATCTGCGGGAACAGCTTGCAGAGTACGAGCGGAATATCATTATTGAAACCCTGGCGCGCAACGGCGGCAACAGGACCCGGACCGCAGAAGAACTGCACATCTCTCTCCGTAACCTGCAATACAAGCTCGAGAAATACGACATCCAGAATTAACCGGGTACGCAGAATCTTGCATGGAGGGTGCAGAATCCTGCGTACTCTCCGGGTAAAAATCCCTGTTTTATATGTATTTTTTCCTGTTTTTCCATTGGCACAGTTTATGCTCATAGTCTCTAAAATCTAAAAACAGGAGGAGTTTATGGTTAGAACACTTGGAAGATTTTTTTCAAAGATTGCACGCAGGTTTCTGCCCGATGCGTTCATCTTCGCCATCGTACTTACCATTATCGTATTTGTCCTCGGTATGATTATAGAAGGTGCATCGTTCATCGACATGTGCGGTTACCTGGGCAACGGTTTCTGGAGCCTGCTGGCGTTTTCCATGCAGATGGTCCTTATTCTTGTTACCGGAAGCGCAATGGCGAATTCGAAACCCATTCACCGGGTCATCACCTCTCTGGCAGGTTCGGTGAAAACACCGGGAGCGGCTATTATTCTTACCACCGTGGTAATGGTGGTAGGCTGCTGGATTAACTGGGGATTCGGACTCATAATCAGCGCAATTATTGCAAAAGAAATCGCCAAACGGGTAAAGGGAGTCCACTACCCGCTGCTCGTGGCAAGCGCTTACTCCGGGTTTGTGGTATGGCATGCCGGTTTCTCCGGGTCCATTCCTTTAAAGATTGCCGGGGCAGACAGCATTATGGACAAGTTTGCCGGCGGTACAGTCGTCCCCGTGAGCGAGACGATCTTTGCCTGGCAGAATGTGCTGCTGGTGGTTGTGTTCCTGGTAACAATCCCTCTCATCAACAAACTGATGATGCCCAAGAAGAAGGAAGAGATTATAGAGGTAGATCCTAGGCTCTTCGAGGATGAGGAGGAAGAAGAGGTCAAACCGCGGAAAGATATGAGCCCGGCGGAAAAAATGGAAAACAGCTGGATCCTCTCGATGATCATCGGTCTTTTCGGTGTGGTGTTCCTTATCTGGTATTTTGCCCGGAAGGGTGCTATCAGCCTGGACATCGTTAACTTCATCTTCCTGATCGTCGGCATCATCCTTCACAAGACCCCCATCAGGTATGTCCGGGCGGTGGCTGAAGCGGTCAAGAACTGCGGCGGAATCGTACTCCAGTTCCCCTTCTATGCCGGTATTATGGGTATGATGATCAACTCAGGCCTGGCGGCGACCTTCAGCCAGGGATTCGTCAATATATCCAATGAAAATACCCTGCCGTTTTTCACCTTTATTTCCGCGGGTATCGTCAACTTCTTTGTACCTTCCGGCGGCGGCCAGTGGGCGGTGCAGGGACCCATCATGATGCCCGCGGCCAAGGCGCTGGGCACCGCATATTCGACCACCGCAATGGCCATTGCCTGGGGCGATGCGTGGACGAACATGGTGCAGCCCTTCTGGGCCCTGCCGCTTCTGGCGGTGGCGAAACTCAACATCCGCGATATCATGGGATATACCACGGTTATTCTCTTGTATACCGGTATTGTATCATCATTGTTTATGCTGTTTGTATTCTAGCATCCAGTCGGCCGGGAGGAGAGTTTCCTCCTCCCGGTTGTTCGGGAAAAGGAGATTATTATTATGGTTAAAAAACCTGTTATAACCGCTGCAGAGGCCGCCGGTATGGTAAAGGAAGGCGATGTCGTTCATATAGGGGGATTCCTTGAATGCGGTACCCCCATGGATCTTATCCGGGCCGTCATCGATGCGGGAACGAAAAACCTGATCGGTGTTTCGAATGATACGGCCGTCTACAATCCTAAAAAAGGAATATCCACCGGCTTTGCGCCCATGGTGGTGAATAAACAGTTCAAAAAACTCATTGTCACGCATATAGGGACAAACTCCGAAACGCAACGACAGATGAACGCCGGAGAAACTGAAGTAGAGCTTGTACCCCAGGGGACCCTGGCGGAGCGGATACGCGCTGCCGGAGCAGGCCTCGGCGGAATACTCACTCCTACCGGAGTGGGAACGGAAGTCCAGAACGGCAAGCCGGTCCTGGAAGTAAAGGGAAAGAAGTACCTGTTGGAAGAAGCGGTGGCCGCCGATGTCGCTCTTATCAAGGCGAAAAAGGCGGACAGGGCGGGGAACCTTGTGTATGACAAGTCGGCGAGAAACTTTAATCCCCTCATGGCTTCCGCGGCCAGGCTTGTTATTGCCGAAGTAGATGAGATTGTCGAGATTGGAGAACTGGACCCTGAGGCGGTTATTACGCCCTCCGTTTTCGTCGACTACCTCGTAGTGACCGACAGGAAATAAGGAGGATTGATCAAATGGAGTATACACCGAACAAGGAAATTATCGCAAAACGAGTTGCCCGTTTTTTCAAGACCGGTGATCTGGTCAACCTGGGCATTGGACTTCCTACCCTGGTGGGAAACTACATTCCTGATGATGTAGAAATTATCCTGCAGTCGGAAAACGGCTTTACCGGCCTTGGTCCTGCCCCTGAGAAAGGCAGTGAAGACAAAGCGTTGATAAACGCCGGTGGAGGCTATGTCACCATATTACCCGGCGGTGCTTTTTTCGATTCCGCCACATCCTTCGGAATTATCCGCGGGGGACACCTGGATTATACCGTCCTGGGAGTCCTGGAAGTCGATCAGGAAGGGAATCTGGCAAATTACAAAATTCCCGGAAAACTCGTCCCCGGCATGGGCGGGGCCATGGACCTGACCATCGGGGCAAAAAAGGTTATCGGGGCAACGGCCCATTTTGGTCCCGACGGTAAGTCTAAACTTGTAAAAAAATGCACACTTCCACTGACCGCGGTGAAAGAAGTGGATTATGTTGTTACGGATATAGGCTTTTTCGAAGTAAATGAGAACCGATTCATCTTGAAAGAATTCTTCAAACCCTATACAGTAGACTACATTATCGAGAAAACAGATGCGGAGATCGCTGTTGCGGCTGATTGCCGGGAAGTCGACCTCTCTTGAAAAAGGGTGGACTCCGTAGCACAAAAAAGGAGTATAGTTTTGAGCAAAGTAAGTATTATAGGGGCTTATAACTCGAAGTTCGGCTCTCTGGTCAAGAAAGACAGGGAAACGAAGGAAGTAACCGACCTGAAATCACTGGAGGAATTAATTGTCGAGGCGGCCAAAGGGGCCGTCGAGGACGCGCAGATCGATCCGAAGGATATCGACGGTATCTGGTTAGGTTCCTGCGCGCCCGGTCTGTTTGCCGATCAGGAGCACACCGGACCCATCAGCCTCGAAGCATTCCCGAAGGAATGGCGCTTTTTACCGGCCACCAGGACCGAGGACGCCTGTGCTTCGTCGTCGGTTGCTACCTACGATGCGGTATACGCCCTGGAGTCGGGCCGGTTCAAGAATGTAGTGGTTATCGGTGTTGAGAAGATGAACCTGCTTTCTACAAAGGGGGTCACTCACGCGCTGGCTACCTGTTCGCACTGGCCCACCGAAGGATCCCGGGGAATGACCTTTCCGGGACTGTTTGCCGAATATGCCAAAGGATACCGGGATTATTACAGGTTCTCGGAAGAGCAATTACGCACCATGCTGGCAACCGTGGCGGCACTCTGCTATAAAAACGGGGTCGACAACCCCCTTGCTCACTTCGGTGCAGGCGGCCCGGCGGATAAACTGGGTTTGTTCACGGCAGAGGCTATTATGAATCTGCCGGATGAGAAAAACCCCATGATCGCCGAACCCCTGCGGCTTCACGACTGCTCGCTGGTAACCGACGGCTCCGCCGCCCTGGTGCTCACCACCACCGACAGGGCCAAAACCCTCGGCCGGCCCGTGGTGGAGATAGCCGGTATCGGGCAATCCGTGGAACGGCTTCCTATCAATGTACGGCCTAATATGTACGAGTTGATGGCCGCGAAAGACGCGGCCCGGAAGTCCTTTACCGAGGCGGGCATAGGTTCCGCCGATATAGACATTGCGGAAGTTCACGATTGTTTTACCATCAACCAGCTGCTCTGCACGGAAGCCCTGGGCTTTTCAGAAGACGGCAAATCCGGGTATGATTATCTGGAAGGCCGGTTTACCCGGGATGACGACAGGGTGTGTATCAATCTATCGGGAGGGCTCAAGGCCAAGGGACATCCGGTGGGTGCTACCGGGGCATCAATGCATGCCCTGGTATATAAACAACTGGTCGGTGACCCCCTAGGAGCGGCTCCGTCTAAAAAGAAACCCGAAGTGGGGGTTGCATTGAATGTCGGCGGTTCCGCCGTAACGAACTGTGTTACCGTCATGCGCAGATTGGCCTAGTTTTAGTACATAAAGGCGGTACGGGGCGTCCTGCGGTGAATAACGGCGGGACGCCCCATTTTATTCAGTAGGAGGAGTGTTATGCTGTATATTAACGGATCATGGAAAGAATCGGAAAGCGGTGCAATGTTCACGAGTGTGAACCCGGCAACCGGCGAGACGCTTGGTAAGGCAGCCGACGGTACCAGGAAAGACGCGGCGGAAGCTGTTGAGGCAGCCGGTGCGGCTTTACCGAAGTGGTCCGGGTTGACGGCCTACGAACGGTCCTCTTTCCTCTACAAAGCCTGGGAGCTCATGATGTCCCGGAAGGAGCACCTGGCCCGAACCATGAGCCTTGAAGAGGGGAAGCCCTTCAAAGCCGCCCTGGGCGAGGTGGTATACGCCGCGGACTTTTTACTCTGGTTTGCCGAGGAAGCCAAGCGGCTCTACGGCGAGATTATCCAGGCCCCCAGGGCGGACCAGCGTTTCATGGTGATACACAAACCGCTGGGCGTGGTGGCCGCGATTACTCCGTGGAACTACCCCGTCTCCATGATAACCCGGAAAGCCGCCCCGGCCCTGGCAGCCGGCTGCACCGTGGTGCTTAAGACGGCCGAAGACACACCCTTGTGCGCGATAGAAACCTTCAAGGTCCTGGAAGAGGCGGGGTTCCCCGCCGGTACCGTTAACCTTATTACCACCTCCAACCCGGCGCCGGTGGGCGATGAGTTCGTCGCAAACTCCCTGGTGAAGAAGCTAACCTTTACCGGGTCAACCTCCGTGGGTCGCGCTCTGGCCGCCGCGGCGGCCGGAAACATGAAGAAGATCGCCCTGGAGCTCGGAGGCCACGCCCCCTTTATCGTCCTGGAGGATGCCGACCCGGTCTATGCCGCCAAAGGCGCGGCCATGGTGAAATTCCTCAACACGGGACAGGCATGCATCAGTCCCAACAGGATGTTTGTTCACCGGTCGCTCTACCGGCAGTTTGTGGAGACCTTTGAACGGAGGATCGCGAAACTGAAGGTCGGCAGCGGTATTGAAGAAGGTGTAACCCTGGGTCCGCTCATGAACCGGGAAGCCCTGGACCGGGTCGACGCCCAGGTCAAAGATGCCGTTTCCTGCGGTGCCCGGCTTGTCTGCGGCGGTAAACGATTGACGGAAAACGGCCTGGACGCCGGTTATTTTTACGCCCCGACCCTTTTAGCGGAGGTAACCCCTGAAATGCGAATCTACCGGGAAGAAACCTTCGGCCCCGTGGCGGCCGTTCTTCCCTTCGAGGATGAAGACGAGGTCCTGCAAATGGCCAATGATACGGAGTACGGACTTGCCTCGTATGTCTATACGGATAGTATCTCGAAGGCCTTAAAGTTTTTCGAGGGTCTTGATTTTGCCATAATCGGGATCAACGATATAAACCCCACGGCGGCCGCTCTTCCCTTCGGTGGTATGAAAAACAGCGGTCTAGGCCGGGAAGGGGCCAGGGAGGGCATCATGGAGTATCTGGAAACAAAATCCATCGGCCTGTCCATCTGAAGATCATGGAAGAAGGGCGTTGAAAATTTTGAAGAATTCATCCTGTCCGGTGGCGATGGTATAACGGAACTCCACAGTTTGTCCCGTACCGTCGTCGTAGGTGAATGAGGTTTTCTCATCCGGCCTGGAAAAGATTTTCCGGGGGAATTTTTTCGGTGTGGGGATATCGGCATGGGTAATTGAGTGAAAGGGAATGCAGAAGAAGAGTTCTTTTACCTCGTCTTCGTCACTTCGTTTTCTGCGAATGAGGGTTTCGAAGAATCCCGGGTTCTCCTTGAAGGTTTTAAAAAACAAGCCGCCGGCGGTAAGAAAAAAGACCCCCCACCGCTCACGTTTGATATCCGGGTGGCCGGACAAACACTGACCGAGACACCGGACAAGTATTTTTTCTCCCACATCTTTTTCCATCTCTTCCCAGAATTCCTGTACCGACTCTTCCATGTCTATAGTCTGAACGGAATTGGCACTGAAGTCAAGCCGCGCGAGGCATATGTGATGTTCCTGTTTTAAAGTCATGTTCCGATTCAGCTGCAAAAAGTCACCCTGCCGGGTTTTGAATTCCTCACCACCCATACTTGACGTGGGTTATTGAAAGAGGTACCTTATATTTTAGAAGTGGGGTGGTTCCACCAGGGGCTGCGGTCTGTTCACCGGCGTCCGCCGTTGGCAGCCCGCAGTCAGGAGCCTGAGATTATACCCGTTGAACCTGATCCGGATAATGCCGGCGAAGGGATCCTAGGCGGTCCATCCACACTCATCATAATACTCTTGGACGGTTTTTGTATATTCATGCCGGGAGGCCGGTATGAAGGGTACGAGAACCGGCTGATATGAGGAGGTGTCCTGTGAAAAAAAATAAGTCCATTCTAAGAGCCGTTTTTCTGGTAACCGCGTTTTTAATCGGTGGAATCCTGTACGCAGCCCCCGGGGGTGCGGATCAATACGACCTGATCATCTACGCGTACGATTCCTTTGTGGCGGAATGGGGACCGGCACCGAAGGTCATTCCAAAGTTTGAAAAGGCTTATGGGGTGCGGGTTAAGGTTGTGTCCGTGGGTGATGCCGGGCAGGTGTTGAACCGAGCCGTTTTGGAAAAGGATAACCCCAGGGCCGACATTATCCTCGGAATAGATAACAACATGCTGGCCCGGGCCCTGGAAGAAAAGGTGTTGCAACCCTACCGTTCGCCTAACCTGGAGAACATTCCTGGCAAGTTTATCTTCGACAAGACCTTTTCCGTTACACCCTTCGACTACGGATACTTCGCCATTGTGTATGATTCGAAAGCCCTTGAAGACCCGCCGGAGTCTCTGGAGGAGCTCACCGAGGCGAGGTTCAGGAAGAAGATAATCCTGGAGGATCCCCGCACTTCGAGCCCCGGCTTGGGGTTTCTGCTCTGGACGATCGACGTGTACGGCGACGGGTTTACCGATTACTGGAAGAGGTTGATGCCGAATCTGCTGACTATTACCGACGGCTGGGATTCCGCCTATGGAATGTTCACCGGCGGTGAGGCTCCGATGGTACTCAGCTATACCACCAGTCCCGCGTATCACGCCGAGTATGAAAACACAGATCGCTACCGGGCGTTGATTTTCCGGGAGGGCAACTACATACAGATAGAAGGTATGGGGATCACGAGAGGGGCGCCCCACCCGGAGACGGCCAGGAAATTTATCGATTTCATTCTTTCCAAGGATTTCCAGGAAGAAATACCCCTGACCAACTGGATGTACCCCGTGGATCCGGAGGTGGATACGCCGGAATCATTCCGGCTTGCCCCTGAACCCGATAACTTTCTTCAGATTCCCGCGGATCGCATACGAAAAAATCTGGATACCTGGATCGATATGTGGATGCGAACGGTAAGCAGGTAAAGATTTTCGCACCCGGCACAAGGGGGGCGACGAGGAGAGGTGACATCCTGTCAACCTTCCTCCTCCTCATCGGGCCGATTATTTTCATCGGGTTGTTTTTTTATTATCCCCTGGGCAGTATTCTTGCCGGCGGTCTTACTGATGCCCAGGGGAAATTCGATCCCGGCACGCTGCTGAGGCTGCTCAAAGACCCCTATTATCTCAGGATTATCGGTTTTACCGTCTGGCAGGCCCTTCTGTCCACGTTGCTTTCCGTTCTTCTGGGGATACCCGGAGCCTACATGCTTGCCCGGTACGATTTCCGGGGGAAGGGTTTTATCAAGGCCCTCACCACTGTCCCCTTTGTGCTGCCTTCTATCATTGTGGTTCTGGGCTTTGTACGCTTTTTCGGCAATAACGGTGTGCTGAACCGGTTTTTCATGGAGCTCTTCGGGCTGCAGGAACCTCCCCTGCATATCCTCTATTCCTTCCGGGCTATCCTGCTGGCCCACGCTTTTTATAATTTCCCGGTGGTCGTTCGGATAGTGGCGGCTTTCTGGGAGAGGATTCATCCCTCCGTCGAGGAAGCAGCCAGGAGCCTCGGGGCTCATGGAATCGGGCTTTTCCGGAGGGTGATACTCCCCCAGATCCTTCCGGCGGTTCTATCCGCCGCCGCGCTGGTGTTTATATTGTGCCTCCTCAGTTTTGCCGTTATTCTTGTACTCGGCGGTGGACCCCGGTATACCACCCTGGAGGTGGAGGTATACCGGCTTGCTAAAGTAAGCCTTGATCTGGAGACGGGAAGCGCCTTAGCCCTCATCGGAGCTCTTATTTCACTGATCTTTCTCTATGTATATATCAGGATCCAGCACGGTACCAGTTTCCCGGAAGAGATATCCGCAACCTTCGAAAAACCCCGCTTGTCGTCTTTTATCAGGTCTCCCCGGGGAATCCTCTTTTTACTCTACCTTGTATGCATGGCAGTGGTTATTCTGGCTCCCATGATTACCGTCGTTCTCTACTCCTTCCAGGAGCGGACCGGCTGGGGCCGACAGGCCATGAGTATCCGGTGGTACACTCGAATATTTTCGGCCGGCGGACCGTATCTGCCGGCGGTGCGTAACAGTCTGTTTTTCGGACTCATGACCACCCTTATGGCCCTTCCCCTGGGAACGGTGTTGGCCTATGTGGGCTCCAGAAGCCGGTTCAGCGGCGGAAGGCTCCTGGAAGCGGTTGTAATGCTCCCCCTGGGGGTTTCATCAATTATCCTGGGACTGGGGTACCTCAAGGCGTACCAGAATTTTCCCCGGGATATAATAGGAACCTGGTACGCGATTGTATGCGCTCATACCGTTATAGCCTATCCCTTTGTTATCCGGGTACTCTCCGCGGCCTTTAGAAAGATGAAACCTTCGTTACTCGAGGCGGGCCGCAGCCTGGGAGCCGGGCCCTGGAAGCTGTTCTGGAACCTGGAACTGCCCCTGGTCCGGTCTTCCCTGGTAACGGGGGCGGCCTTTGCCTTCGGAATATCCGTGGGGGAAATAAACGCCACATTGATGTTGTACAATGAAAAACTTATTACCATACCGGTTATGATCTATCGACTTATCGGTTCCTATAACTTTATCGGGGCCTGTGCCATGGGGTCCGTGCTGATGCTGTTCTGTTTTATTGCCTTTCTTGTGATAGATAATGCCGGCGGGGAGATGGGATAGTGAGCTTACGCATAGAAAAGATTCATAAAGGGTATCCTGATTTTCAGCTCGATCTGGACCTGGTGGTCCGGCAGGGAGAATTCCTCGTGCTTCTCGGTCCGTCCGGCTGCGGGAAAACCACCACTCTGCGGCTTCTGGGCGGGTTTGTCGAGCCCGATTCGGGGTCTTTGCATATAGACGGTAAGCGGGTAGACACGGTTCCCGCCCACCGCCGACGCATCGGCCTGGTTTTCCAGGACTACGCCCTTTTCCCGCACCTCAATGTAAGGGACAATATCGCCTTCGGCCTGAGAATGCAGGGCTGGGAAGATCGGGCTATAAAGACCCGGGTGGAGGAGTTGCTGAGGCTGGTATCACTGGAGGGCTACGGAAGGCGGAAGATATCCCTGCTCTCCGGGGGGGAACAGCAGCGGGTTGCCCTGGCCCGGGCCCTGGCCCCGCGCCCCAGTCTTCTCCTGCTCGACGAGCCGTTGAGCGCCCTGGACGCGCGGCTCCGAAAGGACCTCAGGACGGAGATCAAACGTATTCAACGGGAGCTCGGCGTTACCACGATATACGTCACCCACGATCAGGAAGAAGCCCTTGTACTGGGCGACCGGATTGCGGTAATGAGGAACGGCCGTATCGAGCAGATAGACGCGCCGGAGGCGATGTATAATAAGCCTTCCAATCTTTTTGTCGCCGGGTTTCTCGGGCAGGCAAACCTCCTTCGGGGGCGCGTAACCGGATGGGATGCCGATCTGGCCGAAGTAGAGACGGCCGTCGGAGAATTACGGGTTTCCTCGACCCCTCGGCGGGGGAACAACCCCGGTGATGAGGTGCTGCTTTTCTTTCGTCCGGAACACTGCGACCTGTCCGATTCCGTCGTCAACCGTTTCTCAGGGCAAGTTGTTCACCGGGAATACCTGGGCAGTCATTACGTCTTCGAAGTGGAGACGGCCGAAAACCTGCGTTTTACCCTTTCGCTGCTCCGGCCTCCCCGGGAATCAACGGATGGGATCATTCATTTTTCCGTTGATCCAGGAAGCATACTCCTTTTTAAACCCGATTCTTGAACCGTTTATAGTGCCCCCCGTGGATCTGGAATATCTATTACCCCTTGTTTACTATGCAATTGACTGTTGCCCAGTTTAAGGTTAAAATGGTTAAACCATTTACAAAAGAGGACGGGATGTTTACGGCGGCGCGGAAAAGCAGGGTATATCACGATATTGTCGAACAGATCCGGGATGCCATTCTGCAGGGGCGTCTCAAACCGGGCGACCGGCTGCCTCCGGAGCGGACGTTGCAGGAGGTCTTCGAGACGAGCCGCATTACCGTCAGGGAAGCCCTGCGAGTACTGGAACACGAAGGCGTGCTGGAGATACGGACCGGTTCAAAGGGAGGCGCCTATGTGCTGGAGCCGTCTATTCATCGTGTCCGACGATCCCTTTCCATGTTAATCGAATACAGAAACGTACCGCTTACCGAACTGGCCGAATTTCGGGAAGAAATCGAAGGTAATGTGACCACCCTTGCGGCTGAGCGGGCGGGGAAGGAGGACCTGGAGAAGCTGGACTCGGTTATGCGGTCTCTCGAACAAGCTGCCGGTGCCGGCCTGGAAGGCTGGAATGATATGCTCACCATGGATGACCGGTTTCATATGACCCTTGCCCGGGCGAGCCATAACATCCTATACGAAATAGTCCTAGAGGCCGTGCATCAGCATATCGGGCTTTACTACAGTCGGTATCTAAAGCCCGATATTCGGTTGTTACGGAAGAATTATGACGATCTGGCCGCTATACACCGGGCGGTGACGGAGAAGGACAGCAGAGCGGCCGAAATCATAGCCCGGAAGCATGTGGCGGACTTCAATCGGGTCATGATCGAGTCCTACGACGGAAAGCTGGATACTATGTTGAAGCCGGAAAGGGAATGACCGGTCGATATGGCCCTCCCTGCGGGAGGTTGCGAAACAATACAGGAGGTGAGTGAACAGTATGAACGGGATATTTCAGCTTAATCTGCCGGACAACGAACCGGTATTTTCCTACGCCCCCGCTTCGCCGGAGCGGAAGGAAGTGAAAGAGGCTCTATCACAGTTATCGGAGCAGGAAATAGAGATACCCTGCATTATCGGAGGCAAAGAAGTAAGGACCGGCGACACCGGCGCCTGTGTCATGCCCCACAATCACGGAAAGATCCTAGGCCGATACCACAAGGCCGGGGTCAAGGAGATACGGTCCGCCGTGGAGGCCGCGGACAAAGCATACCGTGAGTGGGCTTCCATGAGTTACGAACACCGGCTGTCTATTTTTTTGAAAGCGGCTGACCTGCTCTCGGGACCCTGGCGGGCCAGGATGAACGCGGCGGCCATGTTGGGCTTGAGTAAGAACGTCTTTCAGGCGGAGATAGACGCGGCCTGCGAGCTGATTGATTTTTTCCGATTCAATACCTACTACGCGAACAGGCTCTATACCGATCAACCCCCCCATTCTTCCAAAAATGTATGGAACCGCGTGGATTACCGGCCCCTGGAGGGATTTGTTTTCGCGGTAACACCCTTCAATTTTGTGTCCATAGCGGGAAACTTGCCCTCGGCACCGGCCATGATGGGAAATACCGTCCTGTGGAAACCGGCTTCCAGTGCCGTCTATCCTGCGTATCAAGTTATGAAACTCTTCATGGAAGCGGGAGTTCCCCCGGGGGTGATTAACTTTGTACCCGGTTTGGGCCGGGTTGTCGGTCCTGAAGTGTTAAAGATGCCCACCCTTGCGGGAATCCATTTTACCGGCAGCACCGCCGTGTTCCGGAGCATGTGGGAAACCGTGGGTTCGGGAATTGCTTCGTATAACACCTACCCGAGAATCGTGGGGGAGACGGGCGGTAAAGATTTTGTGATAGCCCATCCCAGTGCCCAGGAGGATGAGCTCCTTACGGCTCTTATACGCGGGGCCTTTGAGTTCCAGGGCCAGAAATGTTCGGCCGTTTCCAGGGCGTACGTTCCCCGGGGTATGTGGAAGACCTTGAAGGAAAGGATGTCGGAAGAGCTCTCCGAAATAGGTATGGGGGATGTTTCGGATTTCAGAAACCTCATTAACGCCGTTATCGACAGGGAAGCCTTTGATAAAATAAAGGGATATATCGATTATACCCGTTCTTCAAAGGATGCCCGGATCGTCTACGGCGGAACATGCAGCGATACCACCGGCTATTTCATCGAACCGACGGTCATAGAAGCGATGGATCCGCATTTCAGAACCATGGAAGAAGAAATTTTCGGACCCGTCCTGACGGTCTATCCCTATGATGAAAACCGGTATGAGGATATGCTCGAGCTCTGTGATAAAACTTCCCCCTACGGTCTTACCGGTGCTGTCTTTGCCCGGGACAGAAAGGCCATAGCCCTTACTGAAGATGTCCTTCTTCATGCGGCGGGCAATTTCTATATAAACGATAAACCCACCGGGGCAGTGGTGGGTCAGCAGCCCTTCGGCGGCGGCAGGGCAAGCGGTACCGACGACAAGGCCGGAAGCATGCTGAACATGATTCGGTGGACCTCGCCGAGGGCCATCAAGGAAAATTTTGTACCGCCCAGGAATTACAGGTATCCGTTCATGGCTGAGGAATGATGAACAGAATCGGAGCCCATCCCATCCTTCCGCCCCTGCAGAGGCGGAAGGTTGTATTCTTCTTCCGGGGCCGGGAATACCGGGGCATGGAGGGGGAACCGATTACTTCGGCCTTGATAGCCAAGGGAATTCATGTGTTCGGCCGGCATCCGAAGGACGATGCACCTCAGGGGATATTCTGTGCCAACGGACAGTGTTCCCAGTGCATGGTCCTGGTCGACGGAGTGCCTGTCAAGGGATGCATGACCGTCCTAAAGGAGGGGATGCGGGTCGAACCGTGTATAGGGAAGCCCGTATTACCGGAAGCCGACGGAGTCCCGGGCCGTTACGAAGACATTGAAGTAATGGACGTTCCTTATCTCATCATCGGGGGAGGCCCGGCGGGGCTTTCAGCCGCCGCGGAACTCGGGCGCCGGGGCTTACACGGCCTCCTGGTGGATGACCGGAACGCCCCGGGGGGTAAACTCTGCCTGCAGACACACAAGTTCTTCGGCTCCCGGGACGACTGTTATGCCGGGATGAGGGGAATCGATATCGCCGGTATTCTCGAAAAAGAGATCGAGGAAACCGGACAGGTAGAAATCTGGAGAAATTCCCCGGCCCTGGGAGTATTTTCCGATAAAAAGGTGGGAATTCTCAAAAACGGCCGGGAGTATGTCCTTATCCGGCCCCAGGTACTCCTGGTTGCCGCCGGCGCCCGGGAGCGAAGCCTGGCCTTTCCGGGCAGCGATCTGCCGGGAGTTATGGGCGCCGGGGCTTTTCAGACGCTGGTAAACCGGGACAGGGTGCTGCCCGGTAAACGCCTGTTCGTTATCGGGGGCGGTAACGTGGGTCTCATAGTTGCCTACCACGCCATACAGGCGGGGATGGAGGTCGTCGGGCTGGCGGAATATATGGAAGAATGCGGCGGCTACCTGGTCCACGAGGAGAAGATCCTCAGGCTGGGTGTGCCCATATATACCGGCCATACGGTGCTCGGCGCAGAGGGAGCTGAGCACGTGTCGGCCGTTACCATAGCGGCCGTTGACGAGAAGGGAAGCGTTACGACGGGTACGGAAAAGAGATTTGACATAGACACCCTCCTGGTAGCCGTGGGCCTGTCCCCCGTGGATGAACTGTACATGTCCGCGGCGGCATACGGAATGAAGGTGTATGCGGCCGGTGACGCCGAGGAAATTTCCGAGGCCGGTGCGGCCATGTTCAGCGGAAGGATTCGGGGACGACAGATAGCCGGGGAACTGGGTGCCGAAACCTCTGAAAAAGCCGGGTGGGACGGCCTGATGGAGGTCCTCAAGAGCAGGCCGGGAGAACGCAGGATTACGGAGACACAGCCGCCGGCAAGCGACATATACCCGGTTATACGATGTTACCAGGAGATCCCCTGTAATCCCTGCACAGAAGTATGTCCCCTGGATGCCCTTCGGATTGAAGGGGATGCTTTAACGGGAATCCCTTCTTTCAGGGGCGACCGGTGTACCGGCTGTGGAAAATGTGTACTGGTATGCCCGGGGCTTGCTATTACCCTGGTGAATGAACGGGGGCACGGTGAAACCGCCCGGGTCACCATACCCTGGGAACTCGGCACCGGGGACCTGGACATCGGCATGACGGTTCAGACGGTGGATCACGCCGGCCGGTCCACCGGCAGGGGAACCGTAACGGCTGTAAAAAAGGGAAACGACCGGTGCAAACTGGTCACGGTAGAAGTCCCCTTCGAGAGACGGTTGGATACGGCGTCCATTCTCCCTCCGTCCCTGGTCCGAGCTCCCGGGGAGGCGCAAGAAAATCCTTCTTCCGGTACGGCGTCCGACAACACAATAGTATGTAGATGCGAGCGGGTTACCCGGGGGGAGATAGTATCACTTATACGACAAGGTTACAGGGACATGAACAGCCTCAAGGCCGCACTCAGGACCGGGATGGGGGCCTGCGGAGGAAAGACCTGCAGTGATCTCATTCGGCGGCTCTTTCGCGAAGAGGGGGTTCCCCTGGAGGAGGTCACCGATTTTAGCAAGAGGCCGCCCCTGCAGGAGGTGTCCCTGGGGCGGTTTGCCGGTATCGGGACGGGGGGAGATACAACCCCTTCCGGGGACGGAGGAAACCATGGATGATACCTTTGATGTCCTGGTCATCGGTGCGGGGAGCGTAGGTCTGCCGACGGCCCTGTTCCTGGCCGAAGCGGGGCTTTCCACCGCGGTGATAGACCGGCGCCCCTCGGCCGGGCAGGGAGAAAACAAGGCGGCCATCGGGGGCGCGCGGGCCACCCATTCAGATCCTGCAAAGATTCTCCTGGGCAAGGAGAGCCTGCGGTTTTTCTCACAATGGGAGACGGAATACGGTACGTCCATCGGCTGGAAAATGGGGGGGTACCTCTTTCCGGTCTACCGGGAAGGGGACGCCGAAACATTGAAAAACCTGCTTCCTCTGCAAAAAGGGTATGGACTCGACATCGACTGGATAGACGCCGACGAAGTAGCGGAGCGTATACCCGGAATTACCAGGCAAAACCTTCTGGGGGGCACCTATTCTCCCGGGGACGGGCAGGTTTCTCCCCTGTTGACGAATAATGCTCTGTACCTGGCGGCACGAGGGGCCGGGTGTGCCTTTTTTTTCAACGAGCGGGTTATCGGGATAACGGTTCGGGCAGGGACCGTTACGGGTCTTAAAACCGAGAAGAGAACCCTTCAGGCTGCAGCCGTGGTCAATGCCGCCGGGGCGGAAGCCCGGGATGTGGCCGCCCTTGCGGGGGTGGATGTCCCGGTGAAGCCGGAGATACACGAAGCGGGCATTACCTCTCCCATGGAACAGTTTCTCATGCCCCTGGTAGTGGATATGCGCCCCGGAGAAGAGGGAAAGACCTCCAATTTCTACTTCGGCCAGAGCGATGAGGGTGCGGTTATTTTCTGCTATACCCCCATTCAGCCGAAAATAGGGCTGGAAAGGGGCGGAACCTCGGAATTCCTGCCGGTGGTGGCGCGGCGCCTTATTTCCCTGCTGCCGAGGTTAAAGGAAGCACTGGTCCGGCGGACCTGGGCGGGACATTACCCCATGACCCCGGACGGGCTGCCCATTGTCGGTGAAGCCCCGGGGGTAAAGGGGTTCTACCTTGCCACGGGCATGTGCGGCCAGGGCTTTATGCTGGGGCCCGGTGTGGGGAGAAATATTGCCTCCCTTATTACCGGAGGAAAACCGTTCATAGAGGAGTCGGCCTTTAATACCCTGAACCCCGGCCGGCCATTCTCCGTGGAGCGGGCGGAAATTCTCGCATAAGAGGCGGCTCTTTCAGGGCAGGTGCTCAGCCAGGTACGAAAACACGGTTTCAAGATCGTCATAGCGTAGTTCGGCGTATTGGTCCAGGGGCGTTTCCATATTATTTATAATAACCACCGAACCGTTGTTCCGCAGGGTATAAAGGGGTATGGACGCTGCGGGTTGCACGAGAAGGGTCGAACCCAGCACAAGTATGAGATCCGCGGCTGAAGCCAGGTCAAAGGCTTCTTTCAGAGCCGCAGCCGGCATCTGTTCTCCGAAAAATGTAATATCCGGTTTTACAATACCCCCACAGACATCGCAGAAAGGGACCCGGTCGCTGCGTACCATGGCGGCTATTGTCTTGAAGTCCCAGGTTTTTCCGCATGAAAGACAGCGGTGGACCATAGGGCTGCCGTGGACCTCCACTACATGTTTAGAACCGGCTTTCTGGTGCAGGAGGTCGATGTTCTGAGTAATGACCGCCTTTATGTACCCGGCCTTTTCCAGCCGGGCGAGTTCAGTATGCACGATGGCCGGAATCTTGTTTTCCAGACCGTAGATGAAATCCTTTGTTTTACTATAGTAATAGGATGGGTCTCTCATAAAGGCGTTCAGGTCGAAAATGCGGTCGGCATCGATATCCTCCCGCTTGTACAAGCCCTTTTCTCCCCGGAAATCCATGATTCCGGCCAGTGTCGAGACTCCCGCCCCGGTAAAGGCGATGGAGGATGATGATTTTTTTATCAGTTCAACAAGTCGTTCCATGTAGAATCTCCCTTCATAGGGTGTATTATAACCGGTCACCCCGGATGTGTATATTGACCCCGGGTTTTCCCCGGGGTATTCATGGAACTCGCAGATAGTGGTACCATATCTATCAAATAGAAAAGAATGTCGGCTCGAAAGAGGAGGGTATACGTGAAGAAAACCGTTGTTTCAGGATGTAGTCTTCTTGTTGGTATTTCCTGTCTTCTGATTTCCTGCGCGGGAACAGATATTAATTCGGTCGGGCTCACCGCCGCCGGCTCGGACCTGTTTGCACGGGTAAAGCCGGTGTTTATAATGCCGGTCTCCGATATCGAAAGGGGTAACGGTATTGAAGCGGTTTTCTTTGAGCAGGAAGAAACCGAAGAAGGCGCACGAATCGAGATTACCCTTGTATTTTACGATGAAGATCATCCCTCCGCCCTTGTTGACGGACTTTACGATGTATACCGGTCTTCCAGGTACGGAAGAAGGAGAGACGTGGAAACATTTTTCTTTTATTTCAGCCTCCGGGGAATTGAAGGATGCCGGTTCGAGTTTCCGGGGACCTACGCGCGGGACCAGGTTTTTCTGGAAAGAAAGGTCGAACACTATTCCTCCGAAATCCCCGCTTCGGCATTCGAGTATATCAATTCCCGCCCGGTGGTTCATGTAACCACCTGGAACCATCTTTTCCGGGAAACCGCCACCGAGCCGGACCTGATAACCCGGGCGGTGAGTGAGTATCCGGTATACCGCGGGACCAGGGCCGAGGTCGAGGGTTATATTACCGGCAGAAACTAAGGGCGGCCAGGTCCACGGTCGTGGACAGTAGAAAAGGCTTGACAGGCGCTGTGTAAGGATATATTATTAAATTAGCTTATCCTAATAAGATAAGGAATGCAAAAGCTATACTATGGATTTCAACCGAAAAGAACAGATAACGGAACCGGCGGGGGACGTGCTCGCTACTGTCGGAAGGGGACAGAGCTGTACCGTTATGTCGGTTCTGGGTGGCGGAACTGTAAGGCAGCGATGCCTGGCCCTGGGGATTATACCCGGCCAGGAGATAACCGTTTTCCAGAATGATGGATGGGGTCCGGTGCTGATCGGGATTAACACATCCCGGCTGGCCCTGGGCCGCGGCCTGGCGGAAAAGATCATGGTGAGCAACGGGGCAGGGCAGAGGCTGCGTTTCGGTATGCGTCGAGGAAACAGGAGGAGATGGCATGGCACGAATAGGAGACCTGGCGGTAAACGCCAGGGCTAAAATAACAGGATACGCTGTTGACAGCCGGACGTATCGCGCAAAGCTCTTCAGTATGGGGCTTACCACGGGTACGGAGTTCACGGTGAAACGGGTTGCGCCCCTGGGGGACCCTGTCGAGATAGAAGTGCGGGGTTCCATGACGTCGCTTAGAAAGAAGGAGGCGGAAGCCCTCCTGATCGAGGAGGTTACACATGAAATCTGACGGTGCGGCCGTACGTTCGAAGTTAACTACCATTGCGCTGGTGGGAAATCCCAATTGCGGCAAGACAACATTATTCAACGCCCTTACCGGGGGCAGGCAGAGAATCGGCAACTGGCCCGGGGTAACGGTGGAACGAAAAGAAGGCTTTATAAAGGGCGATGACTTTTCCGTTCGGGTTATTGATCTTCCGGGTATATATTCCTTTCACTTCTCCTCAGAGGATGAACGGATCGCCCAGGAGTACCTGCTTTCCGGGGATGCCGACCTGGTGGTTAGTATACTGGATGCAACGCACCTGGAACGGAATCTCTTTCTGACTATGCAGCTGATCGAAATGGATATTCCCGTGGTGGTGGCACTGAACATGATGGACCTGGTCGAGCGGCATGACATGGCCGTTAATACGGCCGCTTTAGAAAAGGAACTAGGTGTACCAGTTGTACCCTTGAGCGCCACGCAGAAAGAATCGGTAAAGGCCTTCAGGGAGAGGTTAATGCGTGCGGTTTACAACAAACCTGCCTCATCCGGCCGGAGGACACCCTATCCCGATGTAATTGAAAACTGGATTGATACCATGACGAGGGATAGTACGATAATAACCCCCGAGGGGAAGAATATCAACCGTCGGCTGGCGGTAAAACTGCTGGAAGATCCGGAAGAGGGAATACACCTCCTTGGTTCCACCTCACGAATACCGGGTAAGGAAATCGAAGAAATCGTGAAGAAAATGTACGAGGCAACGGGCCAGGACATCGATATTGTTATCGCCAATAGCAGATTCGAGTTTATTCATTCGATTGTCGAAAGGGTGGTACACAAAAAAAGCAGCCGTATATCCTTTTCCGAAAGGCTTGATAAAATTGTACTAAGCCGCTTCCTGGGCATTCCTATTTTTCTGGGCGTCATGTACGTAGCATTCTGGTTGGCTATTTCCGTCGGTTCGGCCTTTATAGATTTTTTCGATATTCTCTTTGGAACCGTGTTTGTGGAAGGCCTGGGCACGCTGCTTCGAGCCGGCGGAAGCCCCGCATGGCTTACCACGATCCTGGCAGGCGGGGTAGGGGCAGGAATTCAGACGGTTGCCACCTTTATTCCGGTGATCTTCTTTATGTTTTTGGTACTGAGTTTTCTCGAAGACTCGGGCTACATGGCCAGGGCAGCCTTTGTCATGGACCGTCTGATGCGGGCCATCGGTCTGCCGGGTAAGGCTTTTATCCCGATGATCGTGGGTTTCGGATGCACGGTACCGGCGATCCTCGCTACCCGGACACTGGAGAGCCGAAGAGACAGGTTTCTTACGATATTCATTACCCCCATGATGAGCTGCGGTGCCAGATTGCCGGTGTACGCCTTATTCGGAGCGGCCTTCTTCGGGTCAAAGGCCGGGGGAATTGTTTTTTCCCTGTACTTCACCGGAGTTTTATTTGCACTGTGTAGCGGATTGCTTCTCAAGCGGACCCTTTTCCGGGGGACGGAATCACACTTTGTCATGGAACTGCCGGAATATCATGTTCCCAGGTTCAAGACCCTGATGAGCGATACATGGAGACGTCTCAAACACTTTGTATACCGGGCGGGTAAGGCAATTATTCTTGTTGTGCTGGTTATCGCCTTTCTCAATTCCCTCGGTGTGGACGGAAGCTTTGGAAACGAAAATACGGACAGATCGGTGCTTTCTAAAATAGGGAAGGCCATTACACCTGTTTTCAGACCCATGGGCATTGCTGATGAGAATTGGCCGGCTTCCGTGGGGCTGTTTACCGGCCTTTTTGCCAAGGAAGTCACGGTAGGCACCCTGAACGCCCTGTACTCCCAGAACCTCATCCCCTCCGAAGGGGCGCCGGAGGATGATTTTTCCCTGTTGGGGGGTATAAAGGAGTCCTTTATTGCCCTGGGAGAAGGAATTTCCGGTATGTTCGTCGGTATAAGGGGAATACTGGGAACAGAAATTATCGGACAGGGTGAGGAAGAAACCGCCGAGGCGGTGGAGGCGGATGTATCGATTTTTAGCAAGATGCGAGACAGGTTCAGTCCCGCCGGTGCCTATGCTTATCTTCTCTTCGTTCTCCTATACTTTCCCTGTGTTGCCGCCTTCGGAGCAGCCGTTCAGGAAATGGGCTGGAAGTACGGCGTGCTGCAGGCCGGCTACCTGACCGTTCTGGCGTGGTGTGCCGCGACTCTATTCTTTCAGATTGTTGAAGGACATTCATTGTTGTTTATTCTTCTGCCGTGTGCAATCTACCTGGCCATGGCTGTTTTTTTCAGGCTCATGGGGAGAAACACCTCTGCCCTTTGAGTGGTATAACCGGGCTTGCTCCTCGGGTGCTCTGCCCGGTTATTCATACCGGAGTGCATCGTGGGGGATGAGACCGGCTGCCCTGGCGGCGGGATAAAAACCGGAGAGGAGACCGGTGAGTAGGGACAGGACAACCGCCGTCAGGCCGGTTCCCGGGTGTATGATAACCGGCCACTTGGCATAGTGACCTATGACCAGGGCGGATATTACCTGTACTCAGGTATAGTACCGGCGCTCGGACCCTGGAGGGCATCGAAGATGCCCGTAAGAGCCCGAGGGAACACCGGATCAACAGAGTGAATTTGTACCGGCGCTCGGACCCCGCGAAGCGGAGCCCGACTTGCCGGCATGATCCGTACTCGGATAAACTACCGGCGCTCGGACTTGAACCGAGACGGGGCTGCCCCCATCAGATTTTGAGTCTGACGTGTCTACCAATTTCACCACGCCGGCATCTTCACAGTAAAATATATCAAGACTGCGAATTGTGCAAGGCTCCCTAGTCTATTATGATGTGCTTTATTGACTCTATTGAAGGAGGCTTTCGTGGCGTACCAGGATGTGTATAAGGACTGTTGTTGGGTACCCTTCCAGGTGCTGGACGGCAATAACGGCCTGGGGCGTGTGGTTTCCCGGAAGGCCGTGTCCATGGCCATAGAAAAGGCCGGGGAATTCGGTATAGGCATGACGGCCGTACGTAATTCCACCCATTACGGAATTTCCGGATATTACGCCCTTATGGCGATTAATCAGGGCATGGTGGGGATAACCGGTACCAACGCCCGGCCCTCCATTGCACCGACCTTCGGGGTGGAAAATATGCTGGGGACAAATCCCCTCACTCTAGGCGCTCCCACCGATGAGGAGTTTCCCTTTGTCATAGAATGCGCCACCAGTGTTACCCGGCGGGGCAAAATAGAATCCTATGACCGTGCGGGCGTGGGAACAGAATCCCCCATCCCCTGGGCCATTTTTTATAGCCATTAACCCCGCCATGTTCATGGGTGAGGCGGTGTTTCGCGCCATGGCCGGGTCTATCTGCCGCGAATTGAGGAACTCGGAGGTTGCCCCAGGTGAAGAGCGGATCTATACAGCCGGCGAGAAGGAGTATATTGCCTGGCTTTACCGGAAAGACCACGGATGTCCTGTGCCGCCGGTGCTTCAGAAACAGATGATAGAGCTTCGGGACCGCTACGTCCTGGATTATCATTTTGAATTCGAAGACTAAAGCCCCGGATGCCGATAGATTAATATAAAAGGGGAAGAAACAGATGCAGGAACGCTATATAGCAGCCATTGACCAGGGAACCACCAGTACCCGATGTATACTCTTTGATCATGAAGGGCGCACCGTATCATCCGCTCAGCTGGAACACAGGCAGATCTTTCCCCGGCCCGGCTGGGTAGAACACGATCCGTTGGAAATATGGCAGAAAACGAACGATGTAATACGCACCACTGTTCAGAAGTCCGGGGTCACTGCGGAAAGGATAGAAGCCCTGGGAATCACCAACCAGAGGGAAACCGTTGTCTGCTGGAACCGCAGAACGGGCAAACCCTATTACAATGCCCTGGTCTGGCAGGATACCCGGACGGCGGATATTATCGATGGGCTTGCCCGGACGGAGGGGCCGGACCGTTTTCGAAAAAAGACGGGCCTGCCCCTGGCAACCTATTTTTCCGGATCCAAGATGAAATGGATACTGGATAATGTTCCGGAGGTACGCCGGAAGGGCGAGGCGGGAGAGGCCGTGTTCGGAACCATAGATACCTATATTATCTGGCAGCTCACCGGCGGCCCTGGTAAAGGGGCTTTTGTAACGGACGTTACGAACGCCTCCCGCACCCTTCTGATGAATCTGGAAACCCTCGACTGGGATGATGAGCTTCTCGAAGCCTTTACCGTTCCGGCCGCGATGCTTCCCGAAATACGCTCATCCTCGGCCGCCGAACCCTACGGGTATACCACTCCGGAAGGCCCCTTTAGCGGCAGAGTGCCTATATGCGGTATTCTGGGTGATCAGCAGGCCGCCCTCTTCGGCCAGGCATGTTTCGAGAAGGGAACCAGCAAAAACACCTACGGAACCGGGTGCTTTCTCCTGGAGAATACCGGAGAAAACTTCGTTGTTTCACGGCACGGATTATTGACCACTGTTGCCTACCGGGTGGGTAGAGAAGAGCCCGTCTATGCCCTTGAAGGTTCCATAGCCGTAGCCGGAGCCCTGGTCCAGTGGGTGCGGGATAACCTCGGGCTCATAGAGCAGTCGCCTGAGATAAACGATCTGGCGGAGAAGGTCGAAGATTCCGGGGGCGTGTACATTGTCCCGGCTTTCTCCGGCCTCTTTGCCCCCTACTGGCATTCCGACGCCCGGGGGGTTATTACCGGCCTTACCGGTTATGTAAATAAATACCACCTGGCCAGGGCCGTCCTGGAGGCAACGGCATTCCAGACCAGGGATATCTTCGCGGCCATGGAGAAGGATTCGGGGATCACCGTCACCTCGCTGAAAGTGGACGGGGGCATGACAGCCAGCGAGATTCTCATGCAGTTCCAGGCCGATATCCTGGGAGTTCCGGTTATTCGCCCCCGGGTCACCGAAACCACCGCCCTAGGAGCGGCGTACGCAGCGGGCCTTTCCTCAGGCTTCTGGAGGGACAGGGCGGAGCTGGCTACTCACTGGAAGGAGGATAAGCGCTGGCTGCCTGCCATGGATGAAGATGAGAAGAAGATAAAGATGGAATTCTGGCGGAAGGCCGTTCAGAGGACCATGGACTGGCTGTAACATCCGGCCTGTAATACCCGCCGGCCGACAGGGTATTACAGGATCTCCACCGACCCCTTCAGCAGGTTCATGGTCAGACAGGAATGGACGGGGAGGATCGCAAGGAGATCCCCGGGTTTTACCGGCGGAGGCCCGCCGAAACGGATAATTCCGTGTTCCTGGCTGACATCCCGGACATACCAGTCGGGGTTTATGGCTTCCCAGCCGTTACTACTCCAGGGAACCGCGAAACCGTACATGCGCGTCCCGTCGGGCAGTGTTTCGAACTGCTTAGAAAGGTGTACCGCACCGCCGTAGATAACCACCTCGCCGCGGTCCGGATAAACCCCTACCACGGGGCAGACCGCGGCTGCGGCGATATCTTTTTCCGTGCAGCTGCCGAGCATGAGCTGCTGAATATCGTAGAAAACGAAGTTTCCCGGCCGGACCTCGTCTATTCCTTCAAAGCTTTCCGAGGCGGTGCAGGTCGGGGTGTCCCCCAGTGAGAGAAGACAGCCGTCCTGTTGTTCCGGTGGAAGGGAGTTTTTAGCTTCCTGCAGCCGTCCGGCCGTTTCGGTAAAGAGTCGGGCATGATTTTCTCTGCCCCGGGTATGGTAGGATTGACCGGAATGGGTCAGCAGTCCCCTGAAAACGAGGTGCCGTGAATCCCTGATCGTTTCGAGGAGCTCCGCCAGGGTATCCCCGGCGGTCCAGAGCACCCCGGAGCGATGGTAGCCGGTGTCGATCTTTATCCACACAAAAGCCTTGTGTTTCAACATATGGTCCAGTTTCCTGACCGACTCCGGGGAATCTACCAGTAGACCCAGGCGAATGCTTGCCGCAAGGGAGTCCAATTGTTCCGCTTCCAGGATATTCACGGGGAAAGCAATGGTTATATCGTCCCACCCCGCGGCGGCAAAATATTCTGCCATCATCACGGACGAGACGGTAATCTTCGTAACCCCCGCATCGGTGAACCAGGTACCTATTTCGACGGACTGGTGGGTTTTGAAGTGGGGACGGAGAATCACCTTCCATTGTTCCGCCTTTTCCGCCATCATACTGATATTCCGCAAAGCCCTTTGCCGATGAACCACAAGGGTAGGTCGTTGTATCTCTTTCATACCGGTCTCCTGTACAGGGACAGAGTAGCATATTTTTTCAGCCTGGTAAAAGGTGACACACCGATAGGTTTTCTGATAGATTTACCCACGGCATGATGAAGATCGGTGAATCAGCAGGTTACAGTTCGTGCCGACTCTGTCCCAGGACATGCGGGGTGGACCGCGCGCGAGGCCGAACCGGCTTCTGCGGAGAAGGGACTTCCATGAGAATAGCTTCGGCGGTGGTACACCGCGGGGAAGAACCGCCGCTGGTTACGGGGATGGGTTCCGGTGCCGTGTTTTTTTCCGGCTGCACCCTTCGCTGTTCCTTCTGCCAGAATATGCAGATAAGTTCCGGACGCATGGGGACGGAGGTAAAGCCCGGATGCCTGGCCGCTGTCTGCGAAGCCCTCCGTGACGCGGGGGCTGCAAACATCAACCTGGTAACCGGCAGCCAGTTTATTCCCGGCATTACAGCGGAACTTGCAGGATTCCGGGAGAAGAACCCCGAGCTCCCGGTGGTATGGAATTCCTCGGGCTATGAGTCGGAAGAGGGTATGGAAATGATCGCCCCCCTGGTGGATGTGTATCTTTTGGATCTCAAAGCCCTTAGCACCGACGGGGCGATTAAACTCCTGGGGCGTCCCGATTACCCGGAGGCGGCGACCCGGACAGCCCTGATTGCTGCGGAAGATCATCCGCCGGTATTCCGGGGTAGCGCCCTGGTGGGGGGGACAATACTGCGGCACCTGGTTATGCCGGGTATGGAAGCGGAAGCGGAGAAGGTGATAGAATGGTTCGGAAAGCACCTGGCCGGCAGGGCTCTCTTTTCGCTCATGGTTCAGTATATAGACCCCGTGCATAAGGAAGCCCGGAAACCCCGGAAAAAACTACTGGAACACCTGATCGATCGACTGGACCGGGCGGGTATAGAAGAGGGTTTTATCCAGGAATCGGGAGACGAAACGGACTGGTTTCCCGATTTCGGCAGGATCAATCCCTTCCCGGAGGGGTACGCGGACCCGGTGTGGCACTGGAAAAGCGGTTTTATCCGCCGACCGAAAATAATCTTGTATAAGGATACTATGCTATGAAGGTACATGAAAAACTCTATGAATACGCCCTGGGTGAAACGAAGGGTAAAAAAATCGCCACGGCAACGACGGGTCTTAAATATTCCGCCGTGTCGCTGACGGACGGATTGATCGGCGTCTCTTACACCTGGAACCGCGGACATTGCTGCGGTCCCGATGAAGAGCCCTTTTTCGATTACGAGGGTGCAGACGCCTCGGTACTCCTTGAAAAAATTCTTTCCGAAGGCGCAATAGGACGGTCCCTATCCATGGCGCTTATCAACGCCCTGAACGGCCGAAGGGCCCTGGAGATGCCCCTGGACGACGATAACAGCGTCATTTTAAACGCTCTGAAGGTCCGTAAAGGTACCAGGTTGGCGATGGTCGGCTTCTTCAGGCCGGTGGTCAAGGTCCTCGAGGGGATGGGTGTGGAGGTATATATCTCCGACATGACCCACCACATGGGCAGCCCCGGGGAACTGTATAAAAAACTGGCCGATTGGGCGGAGTGCCTGATCCTTACCTCCACGACCATCGTCAACGGTACCTTTGATGAAATTATGGATCATTGTCCGAAAGGGTTGCCGGTTGCGCTTCTCGGACCCACTACACCCATGATACCGGAGGTGTTCCGGGATTACGGTATAGACCTTCTTGCAGGAACCGCGCCGGACAAGGTGGAGCTTACCATGCGGCTTATCCGCCAGGGCGCCGGCACACCGGATTTTCAGAAGCATGCCAAAAAGGTCTACTGTCTGGTGCGGGAGAATCGGGAATAATCGGATAGTATCGGCGGCAGCGATGCCGTCTTTTTTTTAATAATCATTATATGGAATCAACTTCCAATAAATAACTTGACACTGACCCTGCCCTGTTTTAGTATTTTCTAGAGGTAAAGATGCCTTCAATAAGTAAGATTTACAGTATTCTTGAGCTTCTCCGCGAAAATTCCAGGTACGGCTTGTCCAACAAGGAGATAAGCGAATCCCTCGCAATTCCCCAGTCTACCTGTTACAGAATTCTCGCCAACCTCAAGAAGTACGACTTCGTCTATCAGCGAAAGACCGATATGAGGTATTTTCTCGGCTTCGTCCACCTCCGGTTTGCCCAGTCTCTCCTGGAAGTCTCGGATGAAGCGACGGTGTGCCTTCCCTATCTGGAAGACCTGCATTCGGAGACCGAAGAAACGGTATTCTTCGCCAAGTTAAGCGGGAACTACTGTGTAGCCATGGAAATCAGGGGGGCGGTTAACACCCGGATCGCCGTGGGACAGGGGGAGGTCATGCCGATGCACTGTTCCGCGGCGGGAAAGGTAGTACTGGCCTTTCTACCCAAGCGGGAGCGGGAGAAAATCTACAGTTCTTTCCAGTTCCAGCGGTACACGGATGTTACCATAGACGACATGGATCGACTGGAAGAGGATTTGCGGAATATACACGAAACCGGCATCTCGTATAATCACAGCGAATTCCACAACGGAATCAATGCTCTTGCCACACCCCTATTCGACCGGCGCGGCCGTGTTACCGGCTCCATAGCCATGGTGGGCACCGCTGTGTCGCTCAACGATGAAAAGATGCAAAAATACGCCCGGCGGTTTCTCAGGGCCAGTATGGAAATAACCGAGAGGGTCGGGGGAAGATTCCCGGAATGGCTGATACCGGAGAAGGAGTAGTAATGGAAAATAAATTTAGAGTCCTGGGCAAGGATGCTCCGCGCAAAGAAGGAAAAGCCAGGGTGACGGGGGCGGAAAAATATCCATCCGATCTGTACTTTGACGGCATGTTTTACGGTAAAATACTCCGTAGCCCCCATCCTCATGCCCGGATAACATCGATCGATTTCTCTGAAGCGGAAAAAATGGGGGCCGTCTGTGTAAGTTTCAAAGATACCCCCAGGAAGTATTTCAACCTCCGCCTTGTGTCGGTGGCCAGGTCCACCTACCAGGACTGGCAGGTGTTTTCCGATCATATGCGGCAGGTGGGCGACTTCTACGGTGCCGTTGCGGCGGAAAGCCCGGAACTCGCCGAGAAAGCCGCTGCCGCGGTAAAGGTCGAGTGGGAGATTCTTCCCGCCTATCTCACCATGGAAGACGCCCTGGCCGCCGAGGACAACCTCATACACGACAGGGTGTACATCCAGGATGAAGAGATCCCCATTAAGAACAACATAGCCTGTACCCGGGAGGTCGTGGAAGGCGATATCGAAGAAGGTTTCAAGGAAGCCGATGTTATCGTGGAAAATGTTTTTGAGACCCCAAGGCAATACCAGTGCCAGCTCGAACCCAAGTCATGCGTTGTCCGGCCGGAGCCCGACGGCGGCATAACGGTCTGGCCCACAACCCAGGCCCTCCACAATACCCGGATACTCCTCGGTACTATTTTCGATTTGCCCTTGAGCAAGGTGAATGTGGTCAGGATCTCCGGCGGGGGGCACTTCGGTTCCGGGATTCACACAAACCCGGTGGTTATCATAACCACGGCCCTGGCACTGAAATCCGGCAGAACGGTGAAGATTGTCCAGACCAGGGAAGAGGATCTCTACGATCACGTCCGGTATCCGTCGAGATATACCCTCAAAGTCGGAGCAAAGAAGGACGGTACCCTGGTGGCCGGATACATGAAGGCCTTCGTGGACATAGGCGCCCATCACATCCAGGCCCTGGCCTTCCTCGGTGTTATGGCCGGTTTCTGGCATTCCCTCTACCGCATTAAAAACCTGAAATACGAAGGAATCGCGGTCTATACGAACAAGGTGCCGGCCTGCGCCATGCAGGGGTACGGAGCTCCCCAGGTTACCTTTGGTGTCGAAACGACCATGGAGATGCTAGCTGAAAAACTCGGAATGAATCCCGTGGAACTCAAATTGAAGAACTACGTCGGCCTCGGCGAGATATTCTGGGGACAGGGTCCGACGATCCGATCGCAGATTTTCTCAGACGGCGTGAAGGAACTCATCGAAAGGGGTTCCGCCGCCATAGGGTATGATTCAAGGCCGGGATTCAGAAACCAGACCGGCAGGTACCGCCGGGGCATAGGCTTCGGGCGGGGTTTTCACACCTCAGGCACCGGGGCACCTGTCCCTGGGGAGGTTAAGGACTTCACCACCGTACAGGTAAAGGTGAACGAAGACGGTTCCATAGATATTCTTACCGCCCTGATGGATCACGGCGGTGGTACTCTGGATGCGGCGGCTAAACTGGTGGCGGAAGAATTCGCCGTTCCCCTGGACCTGGTGGGCATAAGTCCCGCCGATACCCGGTCCACCGGCTACGACGTATGCACCCACGCCACCAGGGGTGTCTACTGCGGCGCGGGGGCCGTATTGGATGTGGCGAAGGAGACAAAGAAGATTATTTTCGAGTTTACAGCCCGGATACTGGATGCGTATCCCAACTCACTGGCCGTAAGGTACGATGAGGCTTTACGGCAGGGTGTTATCTACGTGGTCGGAAATCCTGAAAAGCATATAACCCTGGCCGATGCAGCCACGGAGGCCATGGAAAAAGACTGGGGCACGGCTATTTTTTCCAAGAGTATACGCAAAACCGCCTGTCCCCCCGCCTATACCTGTTATTTCGTGGAGATAGAAGTGGATACCTGGACCGGCCGTGTAAAGATACTTCGGGTCGTGGCGGGGAGCGACGCCGGAACGGTCATCAATCCTGCCCTGGCCAGGGGGCAGATGCACGGCGGATTCTGCAGGGGCGCCGGAATGGCTCTTTTAGAAGATACCTCCTACGATCCTGAAACCGGACGGCTGACAAACAACGGCATGCTTACCGACTACAAGATGCTCGGAATAGCCGACATGCCCAAGCCGGAGGATTTCGAGGTTATCTTCGCCGGTACGTACGAGCCTACCGGTCCCATGGGCGCCAAGGGCATAGGCGAGGCGGCATTGAATCCGGCGCCGGCGGCGGTAGCCTCCGCCGTATATGACGCCCTGGGTATCAGGTTTACAAAACTTCCTATTCTTCCGGAGGACATCCTGAAGGCACTCAAGGAGGCCCATCGTGTCTAACTCTCAGATCATTACTCATTCCTTTGAGTTCGTCGAACCGGCGACACTGGAGGAAGCCCTGGAGGCTTTGAAAGCCGACGGAAGCAGGCTCCTGGCCGGAGGGACAGACCTGCTGAACAGGATGAAGGACGGAAGAGAGACTCCCACCCGGGTAATCTACATCGGTCGGCTTCCTGAACTCACCGGCATGAGTGACGGTGATCCATTTGTTCTGGGGGCGGCGGTGCCCATGAGCGTGGTGGAACGACATCCGGTTATACGGGAATCTTTCCCCGCCCTGGCGGAGGCCGTCAACAGCGTCGGCGGCCTGCAGATACGCAATACCGCTACTATTGCCGGCAACCTGGGGAATGCATCTCCCGGGGCCGATACAACCCCTGTCCTGGTAGCCTACGGCGCCGAACTGGTGCTGACCTCGTCCGGCGGAGAACGCATCGTTCCCGTGGAGGAGTTTTTTACCGGGCCGGGAAAGACGGTGCTGAAACCCGGCGAGCTCATCAAGCAGGTACGCATTCCCAAACCGGGCATTTCATCCGGGGCGGCCTTTATGAAGATAACCAGGGTTACCCTGGATATAGCAAAAATCAACTGCGCCGTATACCTGGAACGGGAGGGAAGGCTCTGTAAAACCCTGCGTATCGCCGTGGGTTCGGCGGCCCCTAGGATTGTACGGGCACATAAAGCGGAAAAGGCACTGACTGGGGCTGGAGTAACGGAGCACTCACTGAAAAAAGCCTGGGCGCTGATCGGTGATGATATCAGGCCTATCGACGATATCCGGTCGACGGGGGAATACAGGAGAGAGGTAGCCTCCGTTCTGGCCGGTGATGTTTTTAACGAGGCGTGGAAGCGTTCGGGGGGAGAGATAGAATGAATGTGACGGTATCCATGGAAGTAAACGGTAGACCTTATACCCTCGATGTTTCTCCGGAACAGACCCTTTTGCAGGTGCTCCGGGACACCCTTCATCTTACCGGGGCAAAGTACGGCTGTGGGATAGGTGAATGCGGAGCCTGTACCGTTCTCATGGACGGAAAGCCCATCCTATCGTGTCAAACGCTGGCAGCCGTCTGCAACGGAAGAAAGATCACCACCATCGAGGGGATAAGTAACGGGAAGAACATGCACCCGATGCAGGAAGCCTTTGTGGAGGAAGGGGCCGTACAGTGCGGTTTCTGCACTCCCGGCATGGTTGTATCGGCGGTAGCATTGGTGAATGAGAAGCCGGACCCGACGGACGATGATATTCAGGATGCCCTGAGGGGCAATTTCTGTCGGTGTACGGGGTATGAAAATATCAGCCGGGCCGTCAAGGCAGGGGCAAAGAAAATGAAGGAGGGTAAGTAACACATATGGGTTTCAAGGGACGAGACATTATTACCACCGAGGACCTGAGCCGTGATGATATTCTGACTATCATGCGGGTTTCCGGGGACATGGAAGCGATAGTAAAGGAACGGGGAGTTTCCGATCTCCTCAGTGATAAGCTGGTGGCGGTTATTTTTATGGAACCGTCGACACGCACGAGGCTTTCTTTCGTGTCGGCCGTGCAGCGGCTGGGGGCCCGTCCGGTTATCGTGGCGGATCCGAAGAGTTCCTCCGCCCAGAAGGGAGAGACCCTGGTAGATATGGGTAAGACGGTGGAAGGATATGTAGACTGCATGGTTATCCGCCAGCCCCAGACGGGCGGAGCGCAGGATATAGCCGATGCCATCGATATCCCGGTTATCAACGGCGGAGACGGGGCGGGTCAGCATCCGACCCAGGCCCTTCTGGACCTTTACACAATAATCAAAGAAAAGGGCACCCTGGATAATCTGAAAGTGGCCATGGTGGGCGACCTCAAATACGGCAGGACGGTGCACAGCCTTTCCTACGCTCTGGACGATTTTAATCCGGAGTATGTGTTCTGTGCTCCCGATGAACTGCAGATGCCGGAAGAGATTGTAAAGGATATGGAAGCCGAGGGGATATCCTGTACGAAGTCGAGGGACATTAAAGACGCCCTCGACGCCGACATCATTTACATGACCAGAATCCAGAAGGAGCGGTTTCCCAGTGAAGAAGAATATCTCAAACACAAGGGCAGTTATGTATTGACCAGGAAACTCGTGGAAGAGGGAAATCCCGATATCCACATACTTCATCCCTTACCCCGGGTCGATGAAATTTCCACCGACGTAGACGATCTTCCGAACGCCGCTTACTTCAGGCAGGCACACAACGGGATGTATCTCCGTATGGCACTTTTAGCCCTCGTTTTGGGACGTGCGGAATGATGTGTCCCGCCGACGCACAGAAAGATAGGAGGAAGAGGACGTGAAGAATTTTGAATTTGCAAAACCTTCAAACCTGAGAGAACTTCTGGACATTAAAAAAGAAAAGAAAGGGAAATGCCTGATCCTTGCCGGCGGCACCAACCTGTATGTATATCTGAAGGACCGGCTTTTTACAGAGGGCACCATTACCGAGATATGTGGAATAGAAGAACTGAAAGGGGTCGTCGTCAAGGACGGCTATGTGGAAATCGGCAGTTGTGAAATCATTGCTTCCCTCCTGGAGTCGAAGACCCTGCGGGAGCATCTGCCCATGATGTCGGAAGTTCTACAGCTGTTTGCCAACCCGCTGGTCAGAAATATGGCCACCCTGGGCGGTAATATCGCCGACTGTTCGCCCATTGCGGACACCGCTCCGACGCTGCTGATCTTGAACGCGGAAGCGGTGGTGGCCGATTATACGGGGATGCGAACCATTCCGCTGGATGAGTTTTTTGTCGGACCCGGTAAGACTTCCATGAAGGACACCGAGGTCCTGGTAAAAATCCGGGTGCCCATACCCGCGAAGGGACGCGGTAAATTCTCCAAGCTCGGTTTACGAAAAGGAACATCCTGTTCGGTAACCTCCGTAGCGGTGTGGTTGGAAACGGAGGGCGGAAAGGTCTCGGATATCCGTATAGCCATGGGCGGCGTGGCCGCCAAACCCATACGGGTAAAGAAGACCGAAGAGGCGTTTAAAGGAACCGAACTGTCCATGGAACAGGTCAGGTCTGTTTCCGAGAACCTGAAGAAGGAGATTAAGCCTATAACCGATGTCCGCGGTTCCGCCGAGTATCGGCTGAGTGTGTCCGTAAACATGCTGGCCCGGACCGTCGCTGATATAGCAGGGTTGGAGGCATAACAATGGAAAGAAAAGAATACGATATCCTAGTTACGGTAAACGATAGAGAAGTAAAAGGAACGGTCTACGCCGAAACTACACTGCTGGAATTCTTGAGAGCAACGAACCACCGGGAAGTAAAACACGGCTGCGACCAGGGCGACTGCGGTGCCTGCACCGTTATTTTGAACGGAGATGCCGTTCTATCCTGCATTACCTCGGTATTCAAGGCTGTGGGTGGAAAAGTATATACGGTCAAATCACTTGGTACCTGGGATACGCTACACCCCCTGCAGGACGCCTTTGTAAAGAACGAAGCCCTGCAGTGCGGATTCTGTACCCCCGGTATGCTCATGACCGCCAAGGCGTTGTTGGACAAGAACCCCCGGCCCAGCCGACAGGAAATAAGGGACGCCCTGAGCGGCAATCTGTGCCGCTGTACGGGTTACCAAAAGATCGTTGACGCCGTTGAAGAAGCAAGCAAAGTGATAGCGGAAATGGTATCGGGAGGGGCAAAATGAGTAAAGAATACAAGATAATAGGAAGCCGAGCGGTCGGCATGGATGAAAAGGACAAAGCCCTGGGGAATGTAGTTTTTGCCGAGGACTTTGTACTCCCGGGCATGTTGTATGCCAAGGTCTTTCGTTCCACGAAACCCTCCGCGCTCATTAAAAAGCTCGATGTAAGTAAAGCCCGGGCGCTTCCCGGGGTGGAATGTGTAATGACGGCCGAGGACGTACCCAATAACGAATCGGTAAAAAACGTTGTCGGCCAGACAACCGAAGTAGGCCTGCTGGAAGCCAAGCTGCAGGTGCTCGCCAAGGACAGGGTACGGTACTATGGAGAGCCCATAGCTCTGGTGGCCGCTGAGACCCTGGATATAGCTGAAGAGGCCCTGGAGCTCATCGAGATCGAGTATGAAGATCTTCCGGCGGTGTTCGACCCCCTGGAGGCAAGAAAGCCCGATGCTCCGAGGATCCACGGCAGCAACAACGTCATAGCTTCCTGGAAACTCCGCAAGGGCGATGTGGAGGCGGCCTTCAAAAAGGCCGACGCTGTTGTCGAGGGAACGTACAGGACACCCCGGCAGGAACATGCCCACATCGAACCTGAGGCCGGTGTATCCTGGGTTGACGATATGGGGGTTATCAATGTTCGGTACGCCTCCCAGGTTATAGAGCATTACCGGGATATTGCCTCGGTCCTCGGTGTTCCCGACAGCCAGGTGCGGGTTATCGGCACCCTGATAGGCGGCGGATTCGGCGGTAAAGAGGACATCACTGTAGAGGTGTTTCTGGCCCTCCTGGCCTGGAAAACCCGTCAGCCCGTCTCTCTGACCTACACCCGAAAAGAGATGGGCTACGGACGGCACAAACGGCCGCCGATGGTGCTCAAGTACAAGCACGGCGCTACCAAGGACGGTAAACTGGTGGCCATGGAAGCGGAACTGGTCAGCGATGCAGGTGCTTATGTGTACCTGAGTCCCTGGATGCTTATCTATTCGACGATTCATTCAACAGGGCCTTACTTTATCCCCAACGTCAAGGTGGATTCGGAATCCGTTCTCACCAACAACGTCATGACCAGCGCCTACCGAGGATTCGGTGGTATGGAGGTGGCCTTTGCATATGAATCCCAGATGGACGAGCTGGCAAAAAAACTGGGCATGGACCCCTTCGAATTCCGAAAGAAGAATTTCATGCAAAAGGGAACGGAGACGGCCAATTTCCAGGTCCTCGAATCGGAGGTACGGTTGGAAGAAACTACCCGGAAAGCCCTGGAGGCCTTGGGTCAGAAGAAGAAGAGCAGCGGTTCAAAGAAAGTAGGCAGGGGATTCGCCTGTATATGGCAGTCCTACGGAAGAATGACCTACCTGCACGATACATCCAATGCCTGGGTCAACCTGGAGATGGACGGCAGTGCGGTGGTGAGAAGCGGTATACCGGACTTGGGAGGCGGTCAGCGCGAAAGCCTAAGGGCTATCGTTTCGGAGATCCTGGGTCTGAAACTCGAAGAAGTTCACGTTATATCCACCGACAGCCAGGTAACGCCATTGGCGGGAACCACTACAGCCACCAGGGCCCTCTATATGTCCGGGAACGCCGCCAAGGCGGCTGCCGAAAAGGTGCGATCTATTGTCCTGGATAAAGCTTCACAGATGCTGGATGTTCCGGCTGACAAGCTGGATATGGCGGACAAGAAAATTATTATAACCGACGGTCCTAAATCCGGGGAAGAGATAAACCTGGTTACCGTTATCAAACAATGTGCCAAGGAACAGATCCTTCCACAGAGTCTGGAAACCTTCAAGGCGCCCGCTACGGACGAGATTACCGGAGATCTAATTACCGACCCGGTATTCGCGGATTTTACCTTCGGCACCCAGGCGGTGGATGTTGAGGTTGATATCGATACCGGTGAAGTAACGGTGCTGAACTATGTTACCTGTTACGACATCGGCAAGGCCATCAACATGAACAGGGCGGAAGGCCAGATGGAAGGCGGAGCCGCCCAGGGAATGGGTTTCGGTATGATGGAAGACTACGTGGAAATCGATGGTGTTCCTATTACATGGGACCTGCACGATTACCTGGTCCCCACCTCAAAGGATATGCCCGACATTACATCGATCGTCGTGGAATCCGAATCGGGGAAGGGTCCCTTCGGAGCCAAGGGAATCGGTGAACCGTCTATAAACGCCGCCGCGCCTGCCATAGTCAACGCCATCGCCGACGCGGTGGGGGCCCGGGTACGCCGGATTCCGGCTACGGCGGAACGGGTTTTCTTTGCCATGAAAGAAAAAGAGTAAGTTTTTAATAGCTGTATATACCGGCCGGCGGGAAACCGCCGGCTATTCTAATACGAAAATAGCGGCACCGGAATAGTCGCACCCGGCTGTTTTCATCCTTTCGGGTGTCGCGCAGCGGCATGAGCAACTAATACTAATGTACTCTTTCAGAATTATTACGGAACGATATGTGTCCCCGTTTTCCCTTCCACGGCGTCCAGAGCCTTGTGCAGGGAGGTAATAATCGCCTCCTTGCCGCTCCATTTGACGAACCGTACCGCCGCCTGGACTTTGGGGCCCATGGACCCCTTGAGAAAATGTCCTTCATCGAAGTAGTTTTCAGCTTCCTCCACAGTCAATGTATCCAACTCTTTTTGGTCCGGGGTGTTATACTTCAGGCATACCTTTTCCACGTCCGTCAGAATGACGAATTTGTCCGCCTTTACCACCTGGGCGAGTTTGAACCCGGCCCTGTCCTTGTCGATAACCGCTTCTATTCCGTAATAGCTGCCGTCTTCCTTTGCTCCCACGGGGATACCCCCTCCACCGGATGCAATAACTACAAAATCCTGCTCGACAAGCGCGTTGATTGCATCCTTTTCTACAATATCAATAGGTTCCGGAGAAGGGACTACACGTCTCCAGCTCTTTTCTGTCCCCGGTTTTACCTCCCGTACCACATAGCCCTGGGTCTTTTCCAGGTGTTTTGCCTCTTCTTCCGTATAAAAGGGACCAACCGGTTTGGTCGGGTCCTGAAAGTCCGGATCATCTTCGCTCACCACTACCTGGGTCACGATAGTCGCTACTTTTGCGGGAACCCCAATGTTTTTCAGATGAAAATCGAGTTTATTCTGGAGCATCCAGCCGATCTGACCCTGGGTCATTGCACCGCAGACCGCCAGGGTCTGTGCCGGTACGAGGTCTTCTGCTTCTTCCTGCTGTATGAGAAGCGAGCCGGCCTGTGGACCGTTCCCATGGGTCAGCACAATTTCGTACCCGGCCCTGGATATGGCCGCAATCTGCTTGGCGGTAACATCGACATTTTCAAACTGTTCCGCCGTTGTTCCCCTCTGATGAGCCTGTTTGATCGCATTACCGCCCAGGGCGATAACTATCTTTTCGTGTTTCATTCCTTCCTCCATGAGATCAGCATGATTATAGATAATACCTAATATGCCTTATAAATCAAGAAATGTATGCAATATTTATGAAAATAGCGTCCCAATAAATGATAATCCGGTAAAATAATGAAAAGGAAACTTGTTTTCAAGGGCCGTTGCGTCTTACAATACAATTTCTGGAGATGTTTATGGCCGGTGAAATCGATTGTGTTATGCTCGCCGCCGGCGAGTCTATGCGAATGGGAAAATGGAAGATGATGCTTCCGTTTAACGATGCTACCATTGCGGAGCATAGTGTCGCTTCGGCACTGGAGGTCTGCGGGCGGGTCATCCTGGTTACCGGTTATCGGGCGGAAGACATTGAAAGGGTATTCAGGGACCATGTGAGAGTCCATATTGTACGCAATACCGAGTATCAAAGGGGTATGTTCTCCTCCATCCGGGCCGGTGTGGCCGCAGTTACATCATCACCCTACTTTATAGCCCTTGCGGACATGCCTCTTGTTACACCGGAAATATACGAGTACCTGCTGTCCTTTCGCGGACACGATGCGGTTATCCCGAAGTTTCACGGCAAGAAGGGGCATCCTGTACTCCTCTCCGGGAGGACGAAGGATTTTCTCTTGTCCCTGTCCCCGGACGACACACTGCGAACGGTTATCGCGGAATATCCATCCCTGGCGGTCCCCGTTGAGGAAAAGGGTATTATCACCGATATCGATACACCCGAAGACTATACAAACATACAATCCTGATCTTTTAATGGCGGGCTTTTTTGGGGGTGGAAGTGAAAGAATATTCATAATTTTGATTGACAGACCAAACAATCAGTCTTACAATATATTTTATGCATGTTACCGGAATAACGGAGGAAAACAATGAGTTTTTATGATGATTATGTTGCACGTACACCTAAGTCCGCGGCTGCAGCAAAGCGGGCACAGGAAGTTATTCCCGGCGGTGTAGGCAGCGCTATTCAGTTCTGGGCTCCATATCCCATTTATATAAAGGACAGCGCCGGTTCCAGGGTCTGGGATATGGACGGAAACGAGTACATTGATTACTGCATGTGTTACGCTGCTATGGTTTCCGGTCATGGCAATCCTGTCATTGCCGAAGCAATAGCGGAGCAGGCCCGGAAGGGCTGCCTCTACGGGCTGCCCGGAGAATCCGCCACCGATCTGGCGCTGGAGATTCGTCGCCGCTACCCGGTGATCGAGATGCTCCGTTTTACCCAGTCCGGTGTTGAGGCAACCATGTATGCCGTGCGTCTTGCCAGGGCAGCTACCAGAAAAATGGGGGTTATCAAGGTCGAGGGGGCCTACCACGGCTGCAGCGACGTCCTTCTGGCCAGTACCGGTGTGCCCACCGATACGGCGGCCGGCCCCGGCTGGTGTCCTTCCACCATTGTCGAAAGCGCAGGGATCCCCAACAACATGATCGACAACACCTATGTGGTCCAGTTCAATCACCTGGAGAGCCTGGAGTACCAGCTCAAGAAACACGAAGGCGAGATTGCCTGCTTTATCCTGGAGCCCTGTATGACCAACGGAGGGGTTATTCCTCCTGATCCGGGATACCTGGAGGGTGTTCGGGAATTGACGAGAAAGTACAATGTCCTCCTTATCATGGACGAGGTCAAAATAGGCTGCCGGATTGCTCCCGGCGGCGGGGTGGAGAAATACAAGATTCAGCCCGACCTGGTAACCCTGGCCAAGGCCATCGGCGGCGGAGCTCCCCTGGGAGCCTTCGGCGGGCGCCGGGACCTGATGCAGATGATTACCCCCCTCGGTCCGGTGGTTCACTTCGGTACCTATAATGCAAACCCGCTGGTAACCACCGCCGGGTATACCTGCCTCACAAAGGTGCTGACGGATGAGAAGTACAAGGAGATGGACCGCCTGGGGGCGAAGTACGCCGCCGGCCTGGAAGAGATTATTCAGCGGCTGGGACTTCCCGCTTCTGTAACCTCGGAAGGCCCCCTCGGCGGCATCCAGTTCGTACCGGAGAAACCCCATACCTACCGCCAGGCGAACAAGTGCGACAAGTGGATGTGGAGCGAATACTGGTACGGTATGCTCAGCAAGGGTGTTATTCCCATGGGCAGCGGCTGGTTCGAGGAGTATTCCATATCGGCGGCCCATACGAATGAGGATATCGACAAAACCCTGGAGATTACGGAGGAGGTCCTGGGGGATATAAGAAAGAGGATGTAAATTGCGTACGGAGGCCGCGGGTGTTACCTGCGGCCTTTATACGAATATGCCGCTCCGTTGGAGCGGCGGTGTGTTTGTTAATCAAAATTAGGAGGAAATTACATGGATGTAGGAACAACTGAACTCATTGTCGTTATCATGTACCTTGTTGCGATGATTGTAGTGGGGATTGTTATCGCCCGCCGCATCAAGGGATCTGATGACTTCCTGGCAGGCGGGAGAAACAAGCCCTTCTGGCTGGTAACGGCGACCCTGTTCGCAACCTGGTGGTGTGGTGGTGTCGTACTAGGTGCGTCCGGTGCTGCCTACTATGACGGCTTCATGGGAGCAATTTACGATCCTTATGGCGCGGGCCTCACCCTGGTATTGGCCGGAGCTTTGACCATGAAGATTGTTCATGACGCGAAGGTGAACTCCCTGGCGGAGTTTTACAGCTGCCGTTATGGAAAATGGGCAAGCAAATTCTCCGGTATCGTTATTATTCCCGCGTACACAGCCTTTTGCACAGGGCAGCTGGTTGCCATCGGGAAGGTACTGCAATCACTGCTGGGCTGGAATTACGGAGTAAGCATCCTGGTTGGAACAATTATTATCCTGGCCTATACCATCCTCGGAGGAATCCTCGCGGTAGCGTGGACCGACGTCATACAGGTCGTTCTGCTCTTAATCGGTGTTATTATCCTTTTTCCGGGTGTCATAAAACTGGCGGGCGGATGGCAAGCCGTTAAGGCGGCGGCTCCAGCGACCCACTTCGCGCTGTTTCCGACAGCCGCTGTACGGGAACTCGGATTCGGATGGCTCTGGTGGCTCGGTGCGTTCTTAGGTGTTGGCCTTGGTACCATGGCAGGACCGGATCTCTACCAGCGGGCGATAATCGCGAAGGACGGAAAAACGGCTATTAAAGCATCTATTACCTCGGGTATCGGGTACTGGGTGCTCGGCGCGCTGCCGGTCATCATGGGTATTTCCGCTATTGCTCTGGTAAAATCAGGCGTGCTGGACGGAGCGGTTATAGACCAAGACTCCGAAATGATTGTACTCATGCTGGCTCACAAAATATTCCCGCCCATAATAAACGGCGTTTTCCTTGCGTCCTTGGTGGCGGCTATCATGTCTACGGCGGACTCGGGGCTTTTTGCTACGGCTGCGGTTCTTGCAAATGATATCATTAAACCGATTTTCGAGAGAAAAGGTGATAAAAAGATGTCGGACAAGAGCCTCATCAATACAACCAGAATCTCCATCATTATCATTGCCGGAATAGGACTCTGGATCGGGCTGGGACTGCCTAATATTTATACCTTTCTGATCATCGGATTCCAGCTGCTCTTCCATTCCCTCTTCTTTCCCCTCATTCTCGGTATCTACTGGAAGAAGGCCAATGCCAGGGGCGCCGTGGCGGGAATGATCGTGGGAGTGCTGATTCCCCTGGTCTGGTTGATTATCGGCGGTTTTGACGGCATTTATGTCATAAACGGTGTGGATGTGGAATGGATATGGGCCCTGGGTCCGGGTATTGTATCCGGCTTGGTAATGGTGATTGTCAGTCTCGCCACTCAGAAGACCAGCCCCGCCCGACCGCTCTATGACACGGAAGGAAAAGTGCTCAAATTCGCCGAGCTGGCGCAGAAATAATCTAAACTGAACCGGGGAGCAGAGAATATGCATGGTGTAAACAACAAACTCGTGAATATCGATCTCACAAGGCAAACCAACAGGGTAGAGGAAATCTCAGGGGACCTGCACCGCATGTTTCTGGGGGGGTACGGGCTGGGGGCCGCCCTCCTGCTCGACCGCATGGATCCTTGCACCGATGCCCTGGGGCCGGGGAACATCCTCGGTTTCGCCGCCGGTATTCTTACCGGCACCGGTGCGTATATTGCTTCCCGGTTTATGGCATTCGCCAAATCTCCCTCCACCGGCGGGTGGGGGGATGCAAACTGCGGCGCCTACTTCGGTAAGGCGCTGAAATCCTCCGGCTTCGACGCGGTCCTGTTTTCCGGGGCCGCCGAGAGGCCGGTGTATGTCCTGCTTTCCGGCGGCTCCTGCGAGGTGCTGCCGGCGGCGGACCTCTGGGGCCTGGATACCTACGAGAGTGAGGACATTCTTAAAAAACGGCATCCGGGAGCCCAGGTAGCATGTATCGGTCCCGCGGGTGAACGGATGTCCATGATCGCCGGCATTTCCACCGACAAAGGCCGGTACGCCGCCCGGTCGGCCTTGGGGGCGGTGATGGGCTCCAAAAAGGTAAAGGCCCTTGTGGCGGCGGGCGGAGAATTTCCTGATACGGCCGACCCGGAGAAGATGAAAGAGCTGAAGAAAAAGTACCGGGAGGCCTTCAAGGGTGATTTCGCCAACCTGCTGAGACAGTACGGAACCCCTATGTTCTACAACGACGGTAACGCATCCGGTGATACCCCTTTCAGGAACTGGGCTGCTTCGGTTGAAGAGATGAAGACCCTGGGCAGAGACGAAGCGGAAGAGATGCTGAAGTACCAGAGTAAACGGTACGGCTGCTCCGAATGCCCGGTGGCCTGCGGAGGTCACGTGGAGGTAAAAGAGGGTCCCTTCAAGACCGAAGGAGCGGTCCATAAGGCGGAGTACGAGACCATGGGGATGTTCGGCGCAAACATGTTCAACACCGACATAGAGTCGGTTATCCGGATCAACGACCTTTGCAACCGGTACGGTATGGATACCATAAGCTGCGGCGGTCTGTGTGCCTTTGCCACAGAGTGCTACGAGGCCGGTATTATCACCGATGCCGATACCGCCGGGCTGGAGTTATCCTGGAGTGATCCACATGTACTGGTGGCTCTGGTAGAGAAGATCGGCAAGGCCGAAGGAATAGGAGAAGTGCTCTCGAAGGGGTTCGAATACGCGGTGTCGGTCTTTGGAGAGGAATCACGGAAGTATGCCATGGCTGTTCGCAACGAGGGGCTGCCCGCCCACGACCCGCGATGGGGCGCTGATCTGGCCTTGACGTACTACAGCGATGCCACCCCGGCCCGGCACAGCCAGGGGTGCACCGTCTTTCCCGTCGCGGGCTACGAGATGCCCGAGGATGCGGACACCGATCCTGCAGTTCAGGCTCGGGCTCACAGGGACAACGTCGGCTTGTACCATGCACTGAGTTCCCTGGGGCTCTGCCTCTTCGGGTTCAGCATCCTGGACTATCACGCCATACCCGATTTTCTTGAAGCCGCCACAGGTGAGGAATGGACCCTGGATGAACTGCTAGAGGCTGGTTTGAGAATTCACCTGTCAAGACACCTGTTCAATCTCAAAGCCGGTATCAGGTTTACCGAATATCCCTTTCCCGAACGGGTCCTGGGAAAGCCGCCACTGAAGACCGGCGAAACAAAGGGAGTTACCGTGGATCTGGACGGTATGGTGAAGTATTACCTGGAAAGCTTTGACATGGATCCGGAGACACTGATGCCGTCGGAGAAGATGCTGCAAGAACTAAGACTGGATAGAATTTTGGTGAGGAATCGCCGCTAACGCGTACACTAAATTTTCCGGCTCGTAGCAAGACGTTAGTGCTCAGCTAAATTCCCCCTTTGTTATATTACTTGAAAGCAAGTAAAAGCAAATATTTTCATGCCGATAATAAAACATCAGCCGAACCTTTTACTATCCGGAACCATAGTGGTTTTGAGACTTACCGTCTGACTCTCTATCTCTGTGTATGGGAGAGCTTCAACGCCCGGAAATCTCGTTAAAATTTTTGTGAGGAGACTATATGATTCGAAAAATCTTGAAAAATAACCCGGTGAGCGGAGAAATTTTTGCTTTTTTCAGGCCTATTTCAGGTTTCCTAATACGAAAATAGCCGTACCCGGCTATTTTCGTTGTTTCGGTTGCCGCGCGGCGGCATGAGCAACCAATACTATTTTTTGTATTATTCTCACCACTCTATCCGGAAGCTCTGCGAAGCACTTTTCAGGTTTATTGTGTCCGGCGGGTTTAATACCCCGCAGCTTGCTGCGTAATCTTCAAGGATTACGAAAAGGTTTTTTTTTACTTCAGATACTCGGGGTATGTTATATTAGCAGGGGTTTTAACTGCATTACTAACTCTTTTCTTGAACAGGATCCTAAAAATAGCCTCAGCTTCTTCTACTGCCATGATGTCGATGATGACGCCGGTTTTTGTAACCATCCTGGCCTTCACATTTTTAGAAGAAAGAACGGTGTTGATACGAATCATCGGTGTTATACTAATAATCTCATCAGGTATTGTTACTCATTATATGGAAGGGTGGTAAGAGATTGAGAGGACTTTAATATATTGAAGAAAGGTTTGTATAGTATGGATATATGTGGAGCAACCGAACAGAACTTTCGGTCTAGGGTGTGAGAGGATTTTTATGATTTCATGGAACATGGTGCCCATCGGGGAATCCTATGGTACATGGGGGTATGCCGGTTATCATAGTTGGCATACAGTCGAACTGCATCCTTTGTATTATCTTATACATATCGAGGTTTATTAGGAACTTATGGCACATTCACACGAGCATAGTGCTCATAATAATTATGGTAAAGCTTTTGCCGTCGGTATCGGGCTGAATATAGCTTTTGTGGCGGTCGAAGTATTTTATGGAACCCTGGCTAATTCATCGGCACTTTTAGCTGATGCGGGGCATAACGCGAGCGATGTGTTGAGTCTCGTATTTGCCTGGGCTGCTGCCCGGCTTGCAATGATAAAACCCAGGGGTAAATATACCTACGGTTTGCGAAAAACCACAATACTGGTTTCCATTTTAAACGCGCTCTTGCTGTTCGGGGCGGTAGCACTGATAGCATGGGATTCCATCGGTAAATTAAAGAATCCTGAGCCGGTAGACGGGAATCAGGTCATGATTGTTGCGGCCATTGGTGTTGTTATCAATACCGTTACCGCGCTTCTTTTTATGAAAGGACAAAAAGAGGATCTCAACCTCAGGGGCGCTTTCCTGCACATGGCGGCTGACGCTGGGGTTTCGCTGGGGGTCGTGATAGCCGGACTCTTTATACATCTGACGGGTCTTCAATGGATCGATCCGGTTACGAGCCTTGTAATAATAGCCGTCATTCTCTGGGGTACATGGGGTTTGTTTACCGATGCCATCGACCTGGCCCTGGACGCTGTACCGAAACATATCGATATCGAAAAAGTGCGTAATTTTCTCCTTGCAAAGGAAGGTGTTATCGACATACATGATTTGCACATCTGGGCTATGAGTACTACCCAAGTTGCCCTTACCGCGCACTTGATAATGCCCGGAGGCAATAAAGATACTTTCATTTCCGAATTACAGGAAGAATTAGAACTTGAGTTCGGTATAAACCATACGACGTTCCAGATAGAAAAGAAACAGCTTGGAGAGGGTTGTAATACGAATTGTTGAGTCCTTTTTACCGGTAAGAAGCTTTTGTTACACAAAATATGATATAGTATGTGGAAAACAGGAGGTGCCGATATGTCTGGAAGAGTATTATTATTGGGTGATCCCGGGTTGCGAATTAAATGCAGACCGGTTGATGATGTTTCGGATACGGCTTTAGCCGGAGAAATTTCCCTTTTAAAACGAGAGCTCGATGATTTCAGGAAAGAAAAAGGGTTCGGAAGGGCAATTGCTGCTCCCCAGATCGGTATCAGAAAACGATTTATAGCCTTGAACCTCGGCAAGGGTACCTTTGTTATCTTTAATCCTGTTATTACATGGCACAGCACCGACACCTTTACTCTCTGGGACGATTGCATGTCCTTTCCCGATCTCTTTATACGGGTTAAACGCTATGCATCCATCAGCATGACCTACCGGGATGAAGCCGGCACTACCCGTACGTGGGAAACCATGGGCATGGCCGAGTCTGAATTGCTGCAGCATGAGACTGATCATTTAGACGGTGTACTGGCTATTGACAGGGCGATAGATAAAGAGGGGATTATATACCGAAGTGTATTCGAAAATAACAGGGAATACTTTGAGTGCGCCAAGGAAAGCTAATGTAAACAAGCCGGACAATCCGGCACGTGTAACGGCTGACCACCGGCACGGAACTGAACCATTTACGGCAGATCACGGAGGTCTGGATATAGAACCTGAAACCGTGATTCATCTCGAAGAAATCGAGAGCTTACAGGAATGTCTTACCATACCCCCGGCCGGAGAAGCCGGGGTGCGGGATTGCTTTGTAAGACCGGGAAAGGTCGTGGACTTCGAACGACTGGTGGGGATAGTGTTAAGACATGTACGAAGTTATTGACTAAATTGGTATAACAGTTATACTTTAACTATGCGGTTCGAATTCGATCCAAAAAAGAGCGAGCTGCTACGAAGCAATCCTAACCGAGGGTTCGGATTTGAAGAAGTACAAGAGATATGGAATCATCCGTATTATGAAGACTATCGCTCAGATGATCCGGAGCAATTCAGTGCCATTGGATGGGTTAAAGGGAAATTGTATTCAGTTATTTTTGAAATTATGGAAGATGATGAAGGAGAATATTATCACCTGGTTACGCTATGAAAATCTACTTCCCAGGAGGTGAAGCTGTATGAAAAAAATATCCGATAAACCAACAGCGGACGAAATTGCCGAAATGGCGGAACATGGCGAGGATATATCTAAATACTTCACGAATAAAGGAAAAATGAAATATCCGACGCAAAGAGTGAATGTTGATTTTACTGTTGAAATGCTGGAAGAATTGGATGCCATTGCAAATGAATTGAACATTAGCCGTCAAGCAGTAATTAAAACATATCTCCGGCAGGCAATGGATCAGCATTATGTTGCAAAAAGTAAAGTAAGCTGATTTATTCTTTAACTTGCAACGTCGCAAGTTTTTTCCCACCGACTGGTGGATGACCGACTTTCCGCTTACTGCTGGTGCTACAAAGGGGAGAAACTCATCGGGTGCACGACAATTTCGTAAAAAGCTGAACAATTCCTTCAGGTGTTATGTTTTA
>CAYPIQ010000017.1:0-66501 GCA_964410865.1 uncultured Spirochaetales bacterium
GGCATCCGAACTCCTCCATCGCGAACTGGTCTATTCGGGATTCCTGCAGGAAGAAGCGTCTTACTCAAGCCGATTGCTGGCGTGCATAGGGGTAAGCAGATAATGACGAACGAGGAAATGGCCAGATTTTTCAATAACGTGCGGCCCTTCATCCAGGGCAACCCCAACCTGCGCGATCCCCCCAAAGCCGACCCTCCTCGAAAAGCCGGACGAATCGATCAACACCGAAAAAAGGTTCACGGAAGAGGGGCGGGAATGAGTAGCAGTCTGCTCACATCTCAGATCGGGCAGCGGATATCCCTTCCCGGACATTTCGATGCTCCCGTGATTCGGGAAGATGTACGACCGCTCGGTTCTGATGATTCGGCAGGCTATGAGTGCCGTGTTCGTCTTCCCGACGGCTCATTGGAAGAGGCCGTCATCTCCGCGGAAGAGGTCGTGGCTGTCCTTGGAAAGGGGCCTTACGAAGCCAAAGCAGAGACTCTTGCCGCCGAGGTCTTCGTCAAGAGAGTCGATGTCAAAGGACGCCTGCGGGGGCAGCCGGTCAGGTATACCACCAACGAGTGGTACAAGGCCCAGCAACTGGCCGAGACCTGCCGGCTCTATGTGGTTTGGGGTCCCCTGGTGGGCGATTCGCCTGAAATCGTGCACATCCATAATCCTGCTGCCAAGCTAGACCGCGCCAAACGTGAGATCGCGGCGGCGAGGTTATATGAAATACCGGCCGATGCGATAGTATCAGCAGTGGAGAGCGGGAGGTGACAATGCCGAAACATATCCACGAGATTAGTGTCCTTGATTCCACCCTTCAGCGTCAGGCCAAGGCGCTTTTCGGGCCCGGAGACGTGCCGCTCAAGGACGTCGAAGTCCGAAGCCAGATTAAGGAGATGCTGGAGAAGCGCCTCTTCGGTCATCACAGGGCCATTGTGTGGCCGGCGAAGAGCAAAGACATTCCCGATGAGGAGCCCCGTTTTCTCGTCGCCGACCTGCCCCTTGAGTTCGCCGCCGACCTGCCTGCCGCGACGCGTGCGGCGCAGGCAGGGGGCCCGTCGGAGAAGGAACGAAAAGCCCTGGAGTACCTGACCAAATACAGGGATCGCCCCCGGCGCTTTCGCAACGGGCTGGGACTTGCGATACCGGAAAAAAAACAAATCGAGGCTTTGGGGCGTACCGTCCGGTATCTCTTGGCCATCGACCGAGACGAAGTCGATTCAGATTCCGGCTTCCTCATGATGCCGGCAGCCCTCCCGGAAGCCCCGACGGCACAACCCGCAGACGCTTTCCCCGTCGATACAGACGCAGTTCCTCCACCGAGCCTCCAAGAGGGCCCGGCCGGAGTTGGCGTGGGAATGGGTACTGGACCGGTCACGATGGGCACGGGTGCCGCCGGTCGGAAGAAGCGGGTCGCTTTTGCCTTCGAAGCCACCAGAGAACAGGTATACAAGGCATTTCCGGCCATCGCGAACCCGGCCGACAAATCCGACGGAGCCAGGGTGCGAATCCGCATCGAGGGTTCGTCGGCTACAGGCTTCGATCCATCCTGGTTGCGCAATGTCGTGGACGAACCGCTCGACGAAGCAGATATTGAGCGAACAGAGGAGGTGCGCTATGACCATGGCAAACGGCGAACGAACCTATCAACTTAAGGCGTTGACGGATTTATGGACCGGGTCGGTCACACTTGAAGAAAAGAAAGGTCAGATAAAGGAAAAAACTGGGTCGGACCGCCTCATCACTACCGGCCTGCTCGGTTCCATCCGCTGGTGGTTCGAAGTATTGGTGCGCGGTCTGGGCGGCAGCGCCTGCGACCCGAGCGATACAAAATGCGAAGACCGGAACCATTGTGTTGTCTGCGAACTATTCGGCTGCACCGGCTGGGCGCGGAAGTTTAGATTTGAAGTTTTGGATGAGAATGGCAACATCCGAGAGATCAGAGACAACGCCGGAACAAAAATCTCACCTCAAATAATGAAAGGCGAAAAGTTCAGCCTCAGTTTCACGCCCCTTCGCCCGATCTGTCCCAAGGAGTGGGCCCTCCTCGACGCCACCCTTCGCCTGATCGCCGACTATGGGGCCATAGGCGGCAAGACGGTATTCAAGCCAACGAACGAACCAAATCGGACGGGAGAAACGCATCATAAAGATTACGGCATCGTTGAGATTCTCAAAATAAATCCGCCAATAACAAATCTGAATGTTGCGGAAGTGGAAAAGTATGTTTGCGAGGAGCGCTGGAGAAAGCCGGAGGCCAAAAGGAAAGACGCTGATTTTAGCTGGGCATCGCTTGAGAATTTTTGGTGCGTGAACGGAAAGTATCTTGCTCGACAGGACGCTAACTCCAGCTCATTTAACCGCGTCATTAGACGTCCGGAACCCAAATCTCAAAGCAAACAAAATGACTCTTGGCTCGCTGGTCGCCGGCCCGACAAAGAGAAAGGTATCGAGCCCGAAAGCAAGAAGGTGTTCAGCTTCATGGCTTCCCCAAGAACGTTTGGTTTTGTTGAAAAGGCTGACTCTGAACACTGGAACAAAATTAAAGACTCCTTGATGAATCTGAAGAACGTGGTGCCTCAATGGCACGATTTCAATTTTGAGAAGCAGTTACTGACGAAAAACCAAATTTTGGTAAAGCTGTTCAAAGGAGAGGGGCGAGTATGAAAACCGACTACTATATTGAAGTAGAACATCGAGTAAGAGACCTGGCTACCCAATACAACAGTCAGATGGATCTCCTTGAGCAACAAAAGAGACAATACAAACAAGACCGTAAACTTTCGAGAGAGATAGATCAACAAATCTTCGGCAGGAAACAACAACTTCTGCATGACCTAAAAGAAAATGCCGCCATCTCCTCTCAAATACTTGCATCTGGTGTGGTTAATCGTGTGACGACTTGGTGGTTGGCTGATTTGCCTCGAAAACAGGATGCTCAGGACGCTTACAAGCAGATTGCTGCAACACTAGATGAAAATGCCTTTGAATTGCCAGACTTCATAGAGAATCCACATTGGCCTGAGCAATGGCCGCCTAATTGGTTGGGTATTGACGTTTCTTTCACGCTGGCATCACCCTGGTACTCGAAGGATGACCGGCCCTTCCACGTGCTGGATAACCCGGTGCGCAAGGATCGGGTATTCGGAGTGCCGTTCATGTCAGCAGCTTCATGGAAGGGACTTCTTCGATGGGCCTACACTATGAAGAACCGTCTTGTCGGCCCGTATCCGGAATCTGATCAGGAAATAATAAAGAGCAAAAAGAAAGAGATCGTCCATCTCTTCGGCAATGAAAAAGGAGAGCAGAAGGATTTCCGGGCAGGCGCGCTGGTTTTCTACCCCACCTGGTTCAACAAAGTCGGCTTCGAGGTGATCAACCCCCACAGCCGAACTCGGCGGGCCGGGACTCAGCCCATTTACTATGAGGTTGTCCCAGCCGGGACAAAAGGTAGGCTGCGGCTGCTCTACGCGCCCCTGCCGGGGGAAAGCGAAAGCGATAAAGTAACGCCCGCCGACTTCATCGACGGCCTCATCGACAGCATAAGGGCGCTTCTCGAAACCTATGGCATTTCCGCCAAACGCACCGCCGGATGGGGTACTGCGAGGATCGATAAAAAAGAATCAAAACTGTACTTTGTTGAAGGCGGCTGTTTGAGAGGTCTTATTAGTAACATCGCAGAGACCACCAAACAGTATGAACCACCATCGAAAGTGTTGAAGAAGCTATTGAACGAGAGAGGGGATCCAATAAGTATTCTTCTTGATGAAAATGGGAAACTCCGGAGCAAGACACAATTCAAGAAGATAGAGGGTGGGAAGCCGTGTACAAACCGCGAATTCGAGGAATTCAAGGAGTGGTGGGAGAAGAATGGAGAAGGATATAGAAGACGCTTGAATGCGAACACGGAGACTGCCCCATTGATGACCACACGGGAAATTTCTCTTGAATTTCTTTTTAAAACTTGTGCCAATCTCAGGAAGGGAGGTGACCAATGACGGGATTTCAACCTCCGGATACGCTGCGGCAGCATCGCCCTCTGCTTATGGCGCTTGAGGCCATCGGCTGGCTTCATATGACCGGCAAGGCTAAACTCGATTTCCTGCGAGATCCGGAAAAGAATGCAGGCAAGCAGTGGTATCAAGCTCTTCAGGTTCCGCTCGAGCAATCTTTTTCTTGGCTTGATTCACATCTTAAGCAAGCTTACGCAATTTGGAAGCTTCCCGGCACACCACCGACACTTGCGAATCTTCTAAAGTCCATGTTCGAGGACTTTGCAGAAAAGCAGTCCAAAAAGAACCTTGTCGGCTTGCTCCAGGCCGGCCACGCTATGGCGTCGGGTATCGAGAAGCAAAGTTACCCGTCAAGGACAGTTGAATACCTGGGCCAGGATGTCACCCACATGTGGTTGTCCACGGCCTTCGGCCATCCGGTCCGCAATCTGTTGGACGACCCGCCTGAATTGCTCACCGATGTTGGCTGGAAACGCCTGCTTGAGCAGATTAAGCAGCTCCTCACCGTGCTGAAGCAGCTTGGCGACAACAGTTCCCCAAACGACATTGATGGCTGGTGGCGTTGGCGTGATGGCACGGTCGGCCCCGAAGGATGGCTACGCAAGGCGTTTACCGAGACCCTGGCCGAGACCAGATTGCCGAACAACGATGTCACGCTGTTTGACCAGTCCTATGTCGCGGCCGTCTTGTTCAAAAGCGCCGCGGCCGGTGCCATTCTGGAAGGCAGCTCGTTCCCCTGGTCCAGCAATGGACTCAAACAACAGACCCGTTGGCGGCTCCTGACCATCGGGATCGGTGCGGACCACTACGAGGCCCGGGCGGTGAAGATCGGCGACTGGACCGGGGCGCGGCTGGCGCTGGACGAGTTTTTCACCAGAGTCCGCAAGCTCGTCGAGGTTGATCTGGCCGTAGGCTCCCTGCTGTACAGAGATGGTGGAGTTTGTGTCTTTTCTTTTCCGGGAGAGCGGACAGAAGAAGAAGTCAAGAAAGATATTTTGAAGGTTGAGAATTGGAAACAATGGCTGGTTGATCGCATAGACGATTTTGCTAATAAGGTAGACGACTGTCCTTATGCTCGTGATGCACTCGGCCTAGAGATGCCTCCCTATTGCCATATCAGTGAGCCCTCCCGCTCTCTTGTCGGGATAACGGCGGAAATCCGGAAGGCGCGGGAGATAATGGCCGTGCCGCTTCACCGCGAATGGCAAATCCCCGGGCAGGATTCGTCGGATGGCCATGTCTGCCCGGTTTGTCTTGTGCGCAGGAACGACGACAGGACAAACAAACAGAAAAGATGTAAGGAGTGCTATGACCGTCGTGACATGCGGTGCAAAAAGTGGCTTAAAGGGGAGCTCGGATCAGACTCCATCTGGATCAGCGAGGTAGCCGATGCAAATGATCGCGTCGCCCTCGTCACGATGAGCCTGGACATCGAGCCGTGGCTTGACGCAAGGCGCCTGGATGCGCTCAGGACCCAGGCCATTGCCGAATGGCGGAAGTTTAACCCTGTCCTATCTGAGTTTTGGCAACGCGATGAAAACAAAAGAAAGAAAGAACCCAACCCAGTCAATATAGAGCGACCGCTTCACAGCCTTCATCAAGAAATAATCAAGAGGCTTGATCAGTTCAATGGAGATGACTTGCTGCTTTGCAATCTCCAAGAAGGTTACCGGCGCGCGAAAGGGGGAAATGACAATCGGAGCGATGACGAAATATGGAATGACTATTTCTCCCTGATTGTGGAAGATCGAGATCCCAACGACCAGCCAAAATGGAAAAAGGATGACCTGGGCCATAATGCCGCATGGCTCACGCATCAGTTGTTCTGCAAGCTCGCTTCTCCTGGTCGCATCTATCGCTTCTGGCGGCAGGCCGAGTCTTTCTTCAAAGACTTGCTTGCCGAATTCCGCGGGATAGCGGCCGCGGATCAGAACCGTTGGCGCGTGCACCGTTTGGTTGTCAAGCCGGATAACGGCTCTTCCGGTCCTTGGGAAGACCGGCAGACCTACAACGGGCGTTATAGAGATGCTCCCGTAAGCCTCTTGTATCGGGCAGAGACCAAGGACTTCCTCACGATCTGCAACCTGGCCCGGCTTCTGAAACCGGAGCAAGGCAAGGGCGAACTTCAGGGGAAAACATTTAAGAATCTGGAGGCCGAGGACCATGAAGGCAGGAAGGAAAATCGGGATTTAACGATAGGATCGGTATCCGATGATGCAGGCGCCCTGGGCGTTTACCACCCGGTGATTCCCCTTGAGCTTTCTCCTGTGCGCTTTCGGGTCCTTCTGCCCCTTGAGGCTGCCTCAGAGTGCGTGGATCGGGCAATAGAAAGATGGAAGGACCAATTCGCCCGCGTCTGGCACCGGCTGCCGCTTCGGGTCGGCGTCGTGGCCTTTCCCAGGATGACACCCTTTCAGGCCGTGATAGAAGCGGCCCGGAACATCGAGGCTGATCTGGACGGGATTAAGACGCCTGAAACCTGGCGGGTGGAGGGATGTGAAACCCGGGAAGGCGTCACCGCCCTTAGTCTCAAGTCTCTTGATAATTCGCACGAGCTTCTTCAAACCATGCCCACCAGGCTCCCCGACGGACGGGATGACGTGTTTTATCCGTACCTTGCCGTGGAAGACAAAGAGGTCCGTTTTCCCCTTGATTTCAGGCATCCCAGCGGCCAGGTCTTCCGGCACGCAAAGGATTTGCGAAGCGGGGACGGGGCTCTCATTTATCCCTCGTTTATCACCACAGTTTTTCTGGACGGCACGGCCAGACGGTTCGAACCTTTGTGCCGCAGACAGCTTACGCAATGGCTGCGGATGCGCGACCTCTGGCGGCTGATCGACCGGCACGCGCCGAGCCAGACCGCGCTCCGCGGTGCATGGTCGGAGCTTGTCGAGCGGCGCGATGCCTGGAAAGGGCCGGATGGGAACTGGCTCGAGGGAGGGAAGACGGCCTGGCTCGATCTTGGCCGCGCGCTGTTCCATGAACGTCTGGGGGTTCAAGGCGCATTCCTTGAAACGTTGGTGGCAGCCGCCGAAGAGGGGCTCCTGGACTGGAGCCTGGAATGGCACATGATCGTACTGAAAAAACAAGTGTCCGGCCTGCCTGTGCATGTTCGGACGAAAATAGAGGAGGTGACCGATGACAACACATAATCGGAGTTTTGAGACATTTCCGTTTGCCGGTATGGCGCTGGATCCCATCCATGTGGGCACGGGTGGAACTCGCCTGGGCCGGGTGGACAACACCATCGTGCGCGACCCGGTCACGCGGATACCAAAGATTCCGGGTTCGAGCCTCGCGGGGGTCATGCGGGCCTATGTGGCCATGAAATGGGAGAATGATAAGCCGGGACGCCAAGTTGACGGGAAACCAAAACCTTACTACCCGGATTGCGCGGGTCTTGGTCAGCCGGAGCGCGACGGTACAGGCGGCCACTGTGGAAAGGCCGATTGTCCAGTGTGCACCGTGTTCGGCTTTGCCAAAGGCACGGGCGCAAGCGGCGGGTTCGCCGGACTGGCCGCATTCAGCGACATGCAGGTACTGCTCTTTCCCGTGGCGTCTCAATTGGGGCCACAATGGATCACGTGCCCGATGGCCTTGCGGCAAACCGGCATCGCGGAATTCTCAGAACTGGGTGACCTGCCTGAGCAGCACGCTGTTTACCGCAAAGCGGACGGGGCGGCGGTTCAATCATCATTGAATCTCGGTTGGCTTTTTATGCCGGTCAAGACAGGTTGGCAGCCATTGGACGAGGTTACTCAAAAGATCGAAGCACTGGGGATACCGCCTTACATCACCGGCCGCCTGGGTGTCGTCTCAGACAAGCTGTTCACCCATATAGTGAACAGCAATCTGGAAGTACGGACCTCGGTCGCCATCAATCCGGCCACTGGAGCGGCCGACGAAGGGGCGCTGTTCACCTACGAGGCCCTGCCTCGAGGCACGGTGCTTTTCTGGGAGCTAACCTGCCGGAATCCAATACACTTTAAGATAGATCCGAAGAGCAAAGAAAGCGATATATCTATCCAATCACCGGAAGGGGTCAAAGGTGTTTTAGCAGAGGCTTATTCCTATTTGGAGCATCTCGGCATCGGCGGCATGGGAAGCCGGGGCATGGGACGGTTGCGCGTGTTGGCAACGGAGAAACCTGCCAACGCGGACAGTTCAGGAAAGGAGGCCTCGTAATGGACGCTCCGACCTTCGAAAACCTGGACCTCGCCTGCGCCAAGGTGGGCAAGACCATTGCGGAGAGGCCGTCAAAGGAGCTTGAGAACCTCGTTACAAATGCGCTTGCTGTTCTGGAAGAGCAAGGAATTTATGCCCTGTTTCTTTTTCTAAAGGCGCGAGGCGGCACTTTGGCCGAAAATGTCAGCCAAAAGCTTCATGAGTTCCTGGAAGGGACGCCACAGCAGGCTCCTTTAATTTCTGCCAACACTGACAACGTCTTTACCTCGCTTCAGCAGATGGCAGATGACCTTGACAGGCTGCTGCCGGCCCGTGACCTGGTCCGGCAAGCACTCGTCTACGCCCGCTATCACGCGCGAGTGCCACAGAAAAGCGAGGTGCAAACATGACCTGGACGGCACTTCGATGGGTCTGGCGATTGGAAGCGCCGCTTTTCGTCGGCATGCCTCCGGCGGGGGCGTTGAACCGCTGTCGGCTTTACCTACCTGCGCGGGCCATGCACGGGGCTATTACTTCCGAACTGGCGCGGCTGAATGGTGATGAAAATTCCGAGTTTCCCGATTACGGAAAGTTTGGCCATGAAGTCGCCCTCAACTGTCGTTTCACCTACCTTTTTCCGGCCGAGAAAAAGGGCGACAAGTTCCTGGTCTGGATGCCGGAATATGCGACATCGGAACCGGACGAACAAGACAGAAAAGACAAAACGGAAATCGGGTTGCGATGGGTTCCCTATCCGCGCCGCGACGGAAAAAGTCTGTCGGATCGCGACTTCCGGCGTCGTCTGCTGGACTCACGGCCCGGCACCGCAATAGCTCCTCAATCGGACTCGGCGTCTGAAGGCACCCTCCGGGAGACGGAATGCATCAATCCCTGGTGGCGTGATTCCAACTCCCAGGGGGAAACAAAGGCCATGCTGCTTTTAGGATACGTTTTTTTGAGAAACAATGGCTTTCGCAGGCAATTGGACAATATCGATACCCTCTTTGCCGGAGGCGACACCAGATACGGCCTTGGGAAAATACGCCGTGTGGGGTGGTGCGAGGTGTCCGGTGACTTGTCCGTCTTCGGGAAGCGAGTTCACCTGGATAGAGAGGATCCCGAAATAGAGAGCGATATCCTTTGGGGACATGCCCTGGAAGGCGGCCGGCCTCAAATCCATGGAATGCAAGGAATGCAAGAGCTTCTTGGCGGTTGGGACCAGGGCAGACCGTGGAGAGGGGCACTTACGTGGGCTCCCGGCTCATTTCTGGAACCTACGGCGGCCTGGTCGATAGACAACTATGGATACTGGGTACATAATGACAAAGGATAGGAGAGAAACCAGATGGGGTGGATGACAAAAGCAAATATCGAAAAAACTGCATGGTCCGGAAGGATTGTATCCGTTCAGCCCCGTATCCGGCTGATGCGTTCGTTCGACGAGCGGAGCCACAGCTACCTGGGATATGTGCTTCGGGTTGAAGGGACAATCGGGGATGAACCCGCCTGCCTGTGCCGTGACCGACACGGCAGACAGAACGAATTCCAGATTGCGCTCGGGAAGGCTGCACAAGCGAAGCATCGTTTCCAGGCAGGTATGGAGATAAGTGGTCAGGCTGTTCCCGTCCCTGATCCGCAGCTTGAGACGGCCGGCTTCTACAAGGCAAGCGGGTTGAAGATACTGAAAGATGCAGGAGATGATCCCCCGGCCGGTCCGCCGTTTCATGGCGTGCCGCCCGACCTGGAGACTTATCGCAGCCGAGGCCATCGGCGTCTGGACACCCGGACTTATGATGCCAGGTGCAATACCTGTATCTGGGGCTGTCGCATGCCGGTGGAGATGATCATCGACCACTGGAATCCGTCCAAGAAACGGTACCGGTTCGAGACCTTCTGTTACGGACCGAAAAGCTGCGCTCTTTACAAGGCCGGACCGACGCGCAAGGTGCCGGGGCGAAAGGGCATGTCCTATACCGAGGAGGACTGGGTCGACGAAGACGCTACCGCCCACCGGGGGCAGGATGACTGATAGAGATCAGGGGGGTTGAATATGGCTTTCCGCTTTTGGCGAAGAATCAAAGTCGCGCCGGGGGTGACTTTGAACCTGAGTAAGTCGGGTGGCTCTCTCTCCTTCGGGCCGCGCGGGGCGAAATTCACTGCCGGGTCCCGCGGCAGACGGGCGACGGTGGGTATTCCGGGGACGGGACTCTTTTACACTCAGGCCCTTCCAGGAAAAGGATCGGGTGGCAGGAGAACCAATTCTTCGGCTACCCCGGCCGTTCCTTCCGTTCCCACGGAAGACCGCCTGACGATAGGTTTTTTCAGGCGACTTGTCACACCGGATGACGAGAAGGCCCTGGTGGACGGTTGCCGGGAGTTGGTCATGGGCAATGAGGATGAGGCGTTTCAGCATTTCAAGCAAGCAGACCATTTGGCGGATGGAGCCTACCTTGCCGGATTCCTGGCGCTCAAAAATGAGCGGCTCAAGGAAGCCGAAGACTATCTGGCGACGGCCGCGGAGAAACACAACCACTTGGGCCGATACTTTTCCAAGTACGGCATCACCGCTCGCCTAAGCCTGCCCATCACAGACGAGATGTCCGCGAATGTTGGCCCGAATATCCGGGGCGTGCTGCTCGGCCTGGTGGAGGTCTACCAGCGCCAGGAGCGATGGCAGAACGCAATCGCCTGTTTGGAAAGGCTGCGACGGCTTGAACCTGATGACGTGGTGGTGAAATTGTCTCTTTCGGAACTGTTGTCGAATGCTTATCCGGGCGACAAGAGGATCTGCCGGAAAATCGTGAAACTGAGCGAAGGCATTGGAAACGAGATACCGGCCCATGCCGCCCTGATGCTTTACAAGGCGAGAGCCCTGCGACAACTCGGTCTGCCGACTGCGGCCCGCGATACCTTGTCGGCCGCACTACGCCGGAAAAAGGACCGGCCCGATGAGCTTCTCATGGCGCTCAGGTATGAACGAGCCCTGGTCTATGAAGACCTCGGCCAGTACCGGCGGTCACGCAGCGAGTTCGAGAAGCTTTACGCTGAAGACCCGGGCTATGAGGACGTGGCAACACGGTTGGGACTGTGACAAGCTATGACATTGCCCTGTGACCTCAGCGATGATTGGGCACGATGGAAACTATTCTCAACGCCGCTTCCGCCTCACCGGGGGGAGCCTGGTCTTTGATAACCCGTTGAAATTGAAGACCTTCGGTTAACTGCGGGAGAAAGAGAACGGCTATAAAGGGGGTTGCACAGGGGGAGCCTTTCCCTTGATGAACTCGGAGAGCTTCCCATGCCCGCACAAGCCAAGTTGCTGAGAGTTCCGCAAGATGTACTGGCGGAAGCCTTGTCCAGGCTGCAATCTCACAACTGGGCGGTGAATGTTCGCGATTTGGAAAACGTCATCGACAGGTCTGTTCTTCTTTGCCGCAATGATGTTTTGGACGCAGACGAGCTACTAATCGCTGAACCGGTCATCTAGGCGGACCCACTGGATGCACTTCCCGAGCCCTACGAGGTATTCACTTTGGATGAGTTTCTCGGGAGCGCTCGGAAGCAAATGATTCTCCGGGCGCTTGAAACAGCCAAGGACAACCAACGCCAGGCGGCTCGAATGCTTGGAATCACGCCGCAGGCGGTGCACAAGTTTTTGCGATCGAGACCAGAGATTTAAACCAGGGTTTAAGATGTTTCAACCTGGGTTGAAGGATAAGATGATGCCAGGGCTAACGACAAGGAAGCTGACGCGTGTGATAACAACGGGTTGCCGCTCATTCCGGGAAGTGGCATTGGCATTGCTCTATTCGGAATACATAATGATAAATCAGTGGCCCGAGGCCGGAAAGGAGGAGCTGTAGTCGAAGCATTCAATGGCCCGCGAGGTCGAATAGGAGAATGGTTAGAATCCACCCTACAGGACTCTGACCCAGGCTTTGCTAAAAAACGAAGTGGGAAGACAGCACTATGAAGATGAGTGTGGGAGTTGATCCGCACAAGGGGCAGTTCACGGTGTATTGGAAAAGTAGGATGAAAACGAAGGGACAGTTTTTAGTCTTTCCCACCCATGAAAGCGGATACGGTTCTTTTGATCATCAGGTGCTGGAGGCCATGAACAGGGGGTATGAAGTGTCGATGGCCGTAGAATCGACGGGAAACGCCGGATACTTCAGGAACCGGATGGCTTTGCGCATTACCGGACGAAACGAGGTCCTGCTTCCCGGAACCATATGCCCGCGGCCTATGTTTATACGACCAGGCCAACGCCAAAGGCCTTCTGGGCATTGCCCGGGTCAGGGAAGCAAGGATTCGACGCCTGCCACTTCAACTTGCACAAGACCTTTTCATCGCCCCATGGCTGCGAGGGCCCGGCTGCCGGGGCCCAGGGGCTTAGGGTAGGGTCTCATGAGATACAGGACAGGATGGTCGACTTCGGCGGAGACGGTACGGCCGGGAACATCCAAGATGCCGTGCCACCCTCCGTACCGGTACTGGGTATACCCGGGGGGTAAAAATTCGGGAGTATTCGCCGCAAGCCCCGGTAAGGCTGCAGCCCTTGTCCGGGAATATATTCTGTCTCCGGCAAAGGTCGTTATCCGGGAAGCAGAAGTCATGGATATCGATGAAGAACTCTTCCGCCGGAACAGGGTCTCCGCCCGGTTATACGGATACCACCTCGCCCCCTACGAACGGGGTCTCAACCAGGCGGCCAAGGCCGGGAGCAGTCCCTCGGAAGCGGTGCACCACGACGGGATCGCATCAGAGGTGATAAACAGCATGAAGCCCGAAGCCATATACCTCGTCGCTCCAGGTACCACTACCCGGGCGGTAACGGACAAACTCGGCCTGCAAGGTACCCTCCTGGGGATCGACGCGGTAAAAAACCGCCGGCTCCTGGCCGCGGATATGAACGAATCCGACATACTCCGCCTCATGACCGAATATACCGATACTTCTTTCCATATCATTGTTACCATTATCGGTAGGCAGGGATACCTGTTCGGCAGGGGGGATCAGCAACTGAGCCCGGAAGTGATCCGAAGGGTGGGTAAAGAAAACCTTATCATTGTTGCAACGGAAAACAAGATCCTCTCCCTCAGGGAAGAGCCCTTTCTGGTAGACACGGGAGATTCCGGCCTGGACAGGCATCTGGAAGGGTATATTCCCGTGATTATAGGATTAGTTGCTCATGCCGCCGCGCGGCAACCGAAACGATGAAAATAGGCGGATACCGCTATTTTCGTAATAGTTGCTCATGCCGCGGCGCGGCAACCGAAAGGATGAAAACAGCCGGGTGCGGTTATTTTCGTATTAGGCAAAAAATGGTCTACCCGATTTCCGCCTAGAGGGGGTAATCGCAGAAAAAATTGGGTGCACGACAATTTCGAAAAAATTTGTTTCATTGACGACCGGCACTGTTTGTGGTATAGTTTTATTGCTGACACCGTGGATCGTGTGTTCTTATACTAAATAATAGAGGCGGTCAAGGCAAAGGAAGTGCCGTATCTTTTTTTCTGTTTTCTACCTCCCTCAACACCAATTCCGGAACAGAAGATAGAATCGGTTTTTAAAAGGCATAGTATTATCCCAGGGATAAATACTATATTTACAAACAACAGGTCCAACCTGTAAAAAAGGAAGCGTATCTATGTCAAAGAAACTGTACGTCGGTAACATCAGTTATTCGACAACCGAAGATCAACTGGAAGATCTCTTTTCCCAGTACGGCACCGTCTTGAACGTCAATATTGTGACGGACCGGTACACGAACAGATCCAAAGGGTTCGGTTTCGTGGAAATGGAAGACGACGCGGCCGCTCAGGCAGCCGTTTCCGCCATTAACAGTACTGAACTAGACGGGCGGGAACTACGGGTCGACGAGGCCCGGGAACGACGGCCTAGACAAAATAACAGATACTAGGAAGTCACCGCGGCCGGGCAAACACTGCCCGGCCTTTTTGTGGAAAAGGAAGGAATAATGGTAGACAAACATTCCGAAGATGGTTACATACAAGCCCTCGAGGGCGTACAGAGAAAGACGACCGTGTACGGAGACAGGACCCTCATGTCCAAATTCCTCCTGGCAAAGGGACACACGGTACCGGATCATATGCATCCCTACGAGCAGACAGGCTATCTCATCTCCGGGCACTTGATATTTCGCCTAGGAGAGGAAGAGGTCGAGGTCAAGGAAGGCGACAGTTGGAACATTCCGGCCGATGTAGTCCATGGAACCCGGATCCTCGAAGATTCGGTGGTCCTGGAAGTATTTTCCCCGGCCCGGGAAGACTACATGCCTTAGAAAGGGAGTTTGGGTGGTTTTTGTTATCGGAGAAATACTCGTAGACGAGTTTCCCGATTATTCCCGGATAGGCGGGGCTTCTTTTAATTTTGCCGTTCATCTTCATCGTTTCGGTGTGCCGGTCAGGTTTGTTTCCAGGGTCGGTAACGACAGGGCCGGTAAAAACATTCTCGATTTTGTCTCCTCCACGGGGCTGCCGGCGGAGGGGATACAGATAGACCCTGAATATCCGACGGGTAAAGTAAAAGTAACCCTGGATTCGGCCGGCGTACCGGAATTCAACATCCTGCCGGAAGCGGCGTATGACCGGGTGGATATACCGGAAGCCCCGGATTACGGAAAAATGGACATGATATACTACGGAACCCTGATTCAACGCACCGAGGCTGCTCATCATCGTATCCTTACCTTCCTGGAAAACAGAGCGCCGGGGGTCAGAACATTCTGCGATATAAATCTGCGCAAGGATTGCTACAACAACACAACGGTTCGCACATCCGTCGAAAACGCGGATATCCTCAAGCTTAGTGTTGACGAGACCGCGGAAATAGCCGGCTGCCTGAAGCTGCCGGAGAATCCTGCGGATGCGGCCGAAAGACTGAGAACATCCTTCGGGGTTGATATACTGATTCTCACCCGCGGCGCGGAGGGCAGTGAATTATTCGAGGAAGACACCCATGCCCGAGTCACCCCTCCACCCCTCTCTACCGTTGTAGACACCGTCGGCGCCGGCGACGCCTTTGCCGCGGCCGCAGCCTACGGAGTGCTCCGCGGATCTGCTCCGAGGAAAATACTGGAAACGGCATCAACCTTTGCAGCGGCCATATGTGGGGTAGAAGGGGCCGTACCCGAAACATCAGATATCTATACGAGATTCCTGGCAGAATACGAATAATACCTTCAAAAAGACAATACCATCTTTAAAAATTGCGCCGTTATGTATATATTTAAAAAGAAAGGAGTCTCTATGAAAATCAGTTTTATCACTATCCCGGTGTATTCCCTGGAGGAGTCGATATCTTTCTACAAAGATAATCTTGATTTTACGGTAGAACGGTCGTTCTCGCCGGCTGAAAATATTCATATCACGTTCCTGTCCGACGGCGGTGGTGGAAACATTGAGTTGATCGAGTTCAAAGGGCACTCCCCGAAAAACGAAGCCGAACTGTCTATCGGTTTCGAGGTCGAGGATATACAGGCCGTATTCAACCGGCTCAAAGCTGCTTCCGTGGAAATAACTGAAGAACCGCATTCGATATCCAACGGTGTTACCCTCATGCAGGCAAAGGATCCGAATGGTGTACGGCTCGGATTCGTACAGCAAAATGGATGAGCCCGAGGCACAGTACGGGCACATCGGTGTTAGCCCCGGGTTTCCTTCGGCCGGAGAAGATACATGAAAACACCATTTCTTGCCCCGGCCTATCAGTCACTCCATTCTCTGCCCATATCGGCCGGCTGCGAAGTGTCCGAGCTTGAAGTAGAGGAGAAGGATGAAGGATGGGGGATCGACCTGGACCGGCTGAAGGGACTGATAAAAAAGAACACCAGGTGTATTATCGTAAACTCTCCCCATAACCCGACGGGCCCGGTTTTTTCCCCGGACCAACGTAAAGAACTCGCGGCCCTGGCACGCCGACACGGTATTATTGTTTTCTGTGACGAAATGTACTGGAAACTCGAATACGCTGCCGACGATATCCCCGTTTCTTTCTGTGAAGACTACGAAAACGCCGTGTGTCTCTCCGGGCTTTCCAAGGCCTACGGACTTCCGGGCTTGAGAATAGGCCGGCTTGCAACAAAAAGGCTCGATGTTCTCAGGGCGGCGGCAGTTTTAAAAGACTATACAACCATCTGCAGCTGCGCCCCCGGAGAGTTTCTTGCCGCCGTCGCCCTGCGCTGCAGGGACACGATATTACAACGGACCAGGGCTATAATCAAAGAAAATCTGAAACTGGCTGAAGAGCTTTTTGCCCGATATCCGCATGTACTGGTGCAAAAAAAGGGCCGGGGTGGATCGACCATTTTCCCGAAATTTACTGCCGGTATCTCTTCGGAAGAGATTTCCCGCCGTCTGGTGCAGGAAAAGGGCACCCTGCTTGTTCCGGGCACCCTTTTCAACATGGGGGAACAGTACTTCCGTATCGGACTTGGCCGTAGAGGCCTGGCAGATGCCCTGGAGAACTTCGACGGTTTTCTGGAGGAAGAATATGGCCGCCCTTGAGCTGAAACATCTGGCAGGGAATACATGGTATATCCCCGCACCTACCAACATCGGATTGTATGTCGACGGCACCGAGGCTGTGTGTATAGATTCCGGCAACGATAAAGAGGCCGGAAGACAGATCAACAAACTGGTAACGGAACAGGGATGGAGGTTAAAGGCTGTTGTCAACACCCACTCCAATGCCGACCACATAGGGGGCAATGCCTTTCTGCAGAACAAGACCGGCTGCGCTGTGGTTGCCACAGCTCCGGAGGCGCCGTTTATCGAGCGTCCCGAGCTGGAGGCGTCCTTTCTCTACGGCGGATATCCCCTCCCGGCAATGAAAAACAAATTCCTTACGGCAAAACCCTCCAGGGTAACCGACGTAATACCGGAGAGCGGGGCCGTTCCCGGAACCGGACTTTTTTCGATTCCCCTGCCGGGCCATTTTTTCGGTATGATCGGCCTGCGAACGCCGGACAACATCCTGTTCACGGCGGATGCTCTCTTTCCTCCCGGGATAATCAAAAAGTACCATGTTTTCTATCTCTACGATATCTCGGCCCACCTGGACACCCTGAAAATGCTGGAAGACGAATCGGCGGAACTTTTTATCCCGAGCCATGGAGAGCCGGTTTCATCACTCACCTCCCTTATTAAGGTAAATCGCCGAAAAATCGAAGAGATCCTCTCAGTCCTTGTCGAGGTCTGCTCCAGGCCGAAAAGTTTCGACGACATTCTGAGCGAAACGGCATCCCGGTTTTGCCTGGCCATCGATCACAACCAGTATATACTCCTAGGCAGCGCGCTGCGGTCGTACCTGGCCTATCTGGAAAAAACGGGCCGAATCGCACACCATACGGAAAACCATACCCTGGTCTGGGAAAAGGGGGGCTGACATGCTGGTTGTATTCAGTGAAAAACACCGGCTTCATGCACCGAAGCAGGAACTGCATAAGGGAATCATGGGCCCACCCTACGAAACACCCGACAGAGCAGGGATGCTGTTGAACGAACTGAAAAAACGGAAATCCTTCGATATTATAGAAGCGGAAGAGTTTTCCTTTGAACATATTCTGAGAATCCATGACGCGGATTACCTGCGGCTGCTCGAACACGCATGGGATGAATGGCACGAACTCGGCCGCGAAGGAGACGCCCTTCCCGCCAACTGGGCCGTCGGTCATATGCGGACAGGCCCGCCGCCTTTTAATCTCGACGGAAGGCTGGGGTATTATTCCTTTTCCATCGACAGCGCCATTACCTCAGGAACCTGGGAAGCTGCTCTGGCAAGTGCCGATACCGCCCTGACGGGAATGGACTTGATCCTCGGGGGCATACACTCCGCCTTCTCCCTCTGCAGGCCTCCAGGACATCATGCGTCGGTGGATCTGTTCGGAGGATACTGTTACCTGAATAACGCCGCCATCGCGGCCGGCTATGCTCTCCATAATAAAAGAGAACGGGTGGCAATACTTGATGTGGATTATCACCACGGAAACGGTACCCAGGACATCTTCTACCGGCGAAGGGACGTCCTGGTTCTTTCGATACACGCGGATCCCCTGTACGCTTTCCCCTACTTTACAGGGTTCGCCGGCCGGCAGGGAGAGGATGAAGGGAAAGGCTTTACCGTCAACTATCCCCTGTCACCGGGTGCGACGCCGGAGGAGTGGTTTTTTGCTCTGGATAATGCCCGCGAGCGTATAGTATCATTCTCGCCGGATGTCCTCATCGTGTCCCTGGGAGTAGATACCTACAGGCACGACCCATTGTCGACCTTCAGACTGGACACGGACGATTTTACCACCCTGGGGAAAAGAATCGGGGAGATGGGTATTCCTACCCTTTTTGTCATGGAAGGTGGATACGCGATAGAAAATTTCAGCACGAACGTTTGTAATGTGCTGGAGGGTTTTTCACGGATACGGATACACAGGAAATAGGAGTCGTTTCGCAATAAACCAGGGGCTATCCTGGAGTTGGCGCGCCTATAATAAATGGCAGCATGTGCTGCAGGATAGTTGATCCGACGGTGTATCTTACATATGATTGAAATCTATGCGGGAGGAATATGACATGACGGTTGGACTCGACCTGGGTGGCTCAACAACAGACATTGTGGGTTTTCGAGACGGAGTAATGAGTGAACCCCTGACTGTCCGGGCGGACGATCCGATAACTTCCGCGGCGGGAGCCCTTGGGAAATTCACAAGCAATAATAAACTCCCGCTTAACGGGGTCCGTACTATCGCAATTACCGGGGTCGGTATGGATAGAATAGACGATACATTGCTCGGTATACCCGTAAGGCGGATCAACGAGTTCAGGGCCATCGGTATGGGGGGTGTGTACCTATCCGGATACCGGGACGGAATTGTCGTCAGTATGGGTACAGGTACCGCCATCGTGGATGTGGAGGAAGACACTATTACCCATTGGGGAGGAACAGGTCTCGGCGGAGGAACTCTCCTGGGATTATCGAAATACCTTCTTAGAACGACGGATGTAGAGAGAATTGTGGCCAAAGCAAGCCGAGGGAGTCTTTCCCGTGTGGACATCAGTGTAGGTGACATTACAAGTTCAGAGATTGACGGATTACCGAATGACACAACCGCTTCAAACTTCGGCAAGGCCGCTGACGATGCTACCGACGACGACCTGGCCATGGCGATCATAAACCTCGTATGCCAAAACATCGGAGTTATCGCAGCCTGCGCCGCGAGGGCTACACATAACGACGTCATAATTCTTACCGGAAAACTGGCTACCATCCCCCAGGTACGGGATATATGCGATCATCTCGAGGGTCTCTACGGTAAAAAATATATTATTCCTGACCATGCCCAGTTTGCCACTGCCATCGGGGCAGCCCTGGCGCTGGAATCCTAGGAAACCCTCTCCTCCATAGCGAATTTTTCCAAGTATCATTTTTACCGAATTTTTTATACCGAAACCAGCGAAACCCTTTTTCATTTTTTCCGGCGGCTCCGTTTAGAAAAGGGGGCCCGACAAACTCGGAGTTTTCGCCACCAGGTCTCCGGTCAGACCAAACCCCACCGAACTGACTGTTGCAGCGGTTGCGGCTATAGACGAAAGGTCCGGCGTCATACGGCTGCACCGGGTCGACGCGGAAGGCAGTTCGCCGGTACTGGACATCAAACCGCATCATCCGTCGGAAGACAGGGTAAAATCGGCACACGTCCCCGGCTGGTGCCGACACCGGCCGGACTGCCTCGAAGAATCGGTCGACTTCGACTGGAGCGGTGAATTAAACTTCGAAAACTAACCCGTGTTCGTCTGCATCATCGAACCCGGTAATGCAGGTATTTCCGGGAGTCGACTTCGCCCTGCTCCACCGGATGAAGCAGCCACAAACAGAGCTGGTTTTTCCGTATCTTCTTCAGAAACCCGAACCTGTAACGGGACAGGTCAATCTCCGAATCATCACCGGAACGAATCAACTACACCATCAATTCAATTGCGCTCTTTAAGATAAGCGCCGCAACAACCAGGCCGACACTACCTTTAGCGTATGATGAGTTCAACTCGTGAGAATAAAAAACTGCCCCTTGCTTTACCACAAGGGGCTTAAGGAGGTATGTCGGAACCGCTTATCGATTCCGTTTTTTCTATTATACTAAATAATTTACCTTTAGGCAACAATAATTATCTATAGTAATAAATTTAATAAGATGGAGGAGTCACCGCCCAGACAGCCTCCACCGGTACTGAACCCTTGTTTTCCCATCTATGAGGGTTGTGACTGTAGAAATGTATGCTGTCACCTTCACCGAGGACAAAAACCCTATCGTTCACATAGATGGTCAGCTCGCCGGTGAGAACGAGAATACACTCCTCTCCGGTATGATTATACGTATCCTCTCCGCTGGTGCCCCCCGGCTCGATATAATCAAGGAGAAACTCGATACCGATATCGGATATCCGAGGCGTTAAGAGATACTCTTCTACCTTCTGTCCGGGATACACCAGTTTACGCCGACGACTTTTACGGACAACCATGGACTGCTCGTTGTCCTGGGATACCTCGTTCTTTTCTTCCTGAAAGAGACTGCCAACCTGAATTCCCAGGGCGTCTGCAATCTTTTTTACTGAAGCAATCGAGGGGTTGAGATCTCCCCGTTCCATCCTGCTGATAAAACTCGGCGAGAGTGCCGTGGCGGCCGCCAGGCCCTGAATGGTTATCCCTTTATCCTTACGTATGTGCCGAATGTTCTTCCCAAGTTCTTCCATAGCCAATAATCAACCCGTCTTAAACCTGAATGTATTGTGTATGTTCATATGATTTCACTATTATATATTTTTATTTAACAAAAGTACAGAAAAAAAGCGGAGAGAGAACAATACCCCCCCGCCTCTATTAGTCTTTCTTTTAGTTTAGCCCCCGATCGACTGCTGAAGGGTGGCATAGATATATTTTCGGATCTTTTTCTTCGCCTCGTTCGAAAGATCCTTAAAGAGAATGACGTAACGCCTCTTCTCTTCCATATGAAAGCCGAATACCACCCCGGAGGTTTTGACCCGGGAACCCCGAAGAACGAGCTGCATGTCTTTCAGAAGGGTGTTCTTGGCATACTGCGGATCATCGGAAAAAGAGCAGGAAATGCCCACGGAACTTATATCTATGATATTGCCGGTTCGCGTTCCGGAGGCGCTTATAATATTAACCTGCGACAGTGAATCCTCTTCGCAATCGGCCCGGACGTATCGTCTCCGGCCCCGGGCTTCGTTGGCTACCAGGACTTTTCGAATAATCGCCGCGCTTTCCTCCAACCCCAGTTTCAGTTGAATGTAACCGCACTGGACGCCCAAATCCATCAGATATTTCTGCATCAGGTCCTTGTCCGAATTATACGAGAGTATGCCCACCAGTATTCCCGAGGTCTCCTTTTCCGTTACCAGATTTCTGACATAGACCTCCCATTCCGATTCTTTGAGTCCCGCGTCAATATTTATAAAACAGATAGATCCCGGATGCGCCTTAAAGATCTCAAGAGCCCTTTTGTGGTCCTTGAGTAGATAGACCTCGTATTCATCATCCAGCATCTGTTCTACGAGTTCATCCTGAATGACACTGTGAGGATAGAGAAAAAATACGTTTTTACCCAGATTGTTCACCTCAGACATATCCTACCCATTGTATGTATCCGGAGTTATATAGGCAAGTACGCTTCCTTGACAGGAGCGCTTGTAACTGTATTCACACACAAATTAAGCCGGTTTTAATCACCAACATCGGGGGCAGTGCGTATTGTTTTTTCATAACCACATTTATAAGACGGACACAAAACCTTCTTTGTACCAAAGGCGGGCCGAAAAGATGGCATCTTTGGGGGTTTTTACCGCCGGGATCGCCCACGAAATAAACAACCCGAACCACATTATCCGGATGAACGCCGCCTTCCTGGATACCGTGGGTCCCCGGGTCCTGTCCCTGCTGGACGAAGCGGTGGAGGGGGATGATTCCGTTCTTCTCGGAGGAATGGAGTACCGGGAGTTCAGGAAAAGGTATCTTCAGGCCCTGGGGGAGATATCCGAATGCTCCGGCAGGATCGATTCCATTATCCGGGATCTGAAGGACTACACCCGGAGCCCGGCGGAGGATACCCTGGCCCCGGTGGATATCAACACCGTGGTGCGCACGGCCCTGCGCCTGGCTGCTCCCTTTCTCAGGAAGGCCACGGAGCGCTTCGAAGAATGCCTGGTCGAGGGGCTGCCGCCGGTACGGGGAAACTCCCGGCGGCTGGAACAGGTGGTTATCAACCTCCTGCAGAACGCCTGCCAGGCCCTTTCCGGCCCGGAAGAGCCGGTGCGGATCGAAACCCGGCGTGATGAAGACGGCGGCGGTGTGGTCCTCACCGTTACCGACGGAGGCCGGGGGATCCCCGCCGAGCTGATACCGAAGATCACCGACCCGCTGTTTACCACCCGCCGTGAATCGGGAGGCACCGGCCTGGGACTGTCCATATCGTCCACCATCGTGCGGCAGCACGGGGGGACCCTGACTGTAACATCCACGGAAGGACAGGGGACCTGTGTTCGTGTTATCCTTCCGAAAGGAGAGTCCGAATGAACCGTCCGTTACGTCCCGAACTTCCCATCCTCATGATCGACGACGAAGAAGGGGTGCTTATCAGCCGGCAGACCCTTCTTCTCTCGGAGGGTTTCGACAATATCATCTGCTGTGACGATCCCCGGAAGGTCCCGGAGATCCTTAAAACCCGGGAGGTCGGCATCGTCCTGCTGGACCTTACCATGCCCCACACCTCCGGCAGGGACCTGTTGGATCTTCTCTCGACGGAGTACCCCGCCGTGCCGGTAATTATCGTTACGGGAACCAACGAGGTCTCCGAAGCGGTGGATTGCATGAAGCGCGGGGCCTTCGACTACATGGTCAAGGCGGTAGAACAAAGCCGTTTCGTCAGCGGTGTGCGGCGGGCGGCGGAACACCGGGAGTTGGAGTCCCGCTGCCGGGATTTAAAGGAACGCCTCTTGTCGGGAAAGCTGAAAAATCCCGAGGCCTTTTCCCGCATTATTACCCGGAGCGAACGTATGAAGGCCCTCTTCCTCTACGCCGAAGCGGTGGCGGGGACGGAGGAGAATGTCCTTATCTGCGGCGAAACCGGCGTAGGAAAAGAACTGCTTGCCCTGGCCATTCACAACACCGGCGGAAGGGAGGGTCCCTACCTGGCGGTAAACGCCGCCGGGCTGGACGATACCATGTTTTCCGACACCCTCTTCGGCCACCGGAAGGGGGCCTTTACCGGGGCGGCGGACAGCCGGAAGGGGCTTCTTGCCCAGGACGAGGGGGGGACCATTCTCCTGGACGAAATCGGGGACCTTACCCCGGCCTCGCAAGTAAAGCTTTTGCGGCTCATGGAAACCGGAGAGTACTTTCCCCTGGGCTCCGACACGGCCCGCCGGTCCCGGGCCCGGGTTCTGGTGTCCACAAACCGGGACCTGGAGGCACTGATGACCCTGGGGCATTTTCGCAAAGACCTGTACTATCGCCTCAGGACTCACCAGATCATTATTCCTCCCCTGCGGGAACGCAAAGAAGACCTGCCCCTGTTACTCAACGCTTTTATCGGCGAAACCTCCGATCGCCTCGGCATTCCCCGCCCTTCCTGTCCTCCACAGATCCTCACCATCCTGAACAACTACAGTTTTCCGGGGAATGTCCGGGAGCTGAAATCCCTGGTTTCCGACGCCGTCAGCCGGAGCGGGGGCAAGACCCTGTCGGTGGAACTGTTCAGGCAGAACCTCCAGCGGGACGCCGCAGCCGCCGGAACCCTTGCCCCGGCGGACCTCGTGTTCCCCGAAAGCCTGCCGACCTTGAAAGAGGTGGTGGATCAGCTGATCCGCGAAGCCCTGAAGCGGGCGGAGGGAAACCAGACCATCGCCGCCGACCTGCTGGGGATAACGAAACAGGCCCTGAGCAAACGGCTGAAACGCAAAGAGGATGCCTCTTTCTGAAGGCCACAGGCCCGTCAACTTTTGTCCCGCGGCGTAACGGAGATGCCGACTAATTCTTTACACGGCAATGAAATAAAATAACCCACTCAGGTCCGTCAACATAAATTTACAGGCTCTGGAAAAACCGGCGCCCCGGAAAAGATTATAATTCTTTCTATCACAAATAATTATCATCAACGTCTTCCAGGCACGCCTTTTGCCTAGTATTTCTTCATATCCCTGGGGAGGTGCACATGGGAGATCTCCGCCCGGAGGCTATTATCTCCGGAACGTGTATCGCGGTAAGCAGACAGATGCTCGAAATTCGCCGATACGCATCCCTCATGGCAGGCTGCAAAGACCCGCTGTTCATCGCCGGTGAGCAGGGAACGGGAAAAACCCTGCTGGCCCGGGCCATTCACCGGGCCGGACGACGCGCCGGCCCTTTTATCATGCTGAAGGCGGGGCTTTCCCCCTTCTGGACCTCCGACGGCACCTATGACCGTCCCGCCATAGAAAAGGCGGACGGCGGGACCCTCTGTGTTCCCGATCCGGGCGAACTCGACGAAGCGGTACAGGGGCTGTTTCTGCGGTATCTAGAGACAGGTTCTTACGGGCCCCTTCGCCGCGATGCCGAAAAAAAACCGGATGTGCGGATAATCTTCGAAAGCCGCCTTACCCTGGACCAGCTTTTTAAAAGCGGGCGGCTTCGGCAGGATCTCTACTATCACCTGAAGGCCCACGGGATGGTCATTCCTCCTTTAAGGGACCGGCCCGAGGACATCCTGCCCCTGGCCAGGCATTTTGTTTTGGAAGCGGCGGGGCAGAACGGCAAAACCGGCATGGAACTGCCGGCCGATGCCGGCCTGTTTTTGCTGCATAAAGAGTATCCGGGAAACGTCGAAGAACTAAAAGCCCGGATATACAATGCCGTACAGAAGACACCGGGGCCCACTCTATCGGCCCGGATTTTGAGATAAATGAAATCAAGGAGAACCGGAATGAAAAAAATACTGTCAGCCCTTGGGTTCTGTATCCTGACCCTTTCCGCTTTCGCCCAGGAGCTTCCCCGGGTGGCGGTGGTGCCCTTCAATCCCGTGGGGGTTTCGGAGCGGGACGCGTCGGTGATCACCAGCCTCTTCGAGACGGCCCTGGTGCAGACCGAGAGTTTCAACGTCATCGAGCAGAACCAGATCGCCGACATCATGGAGGCCCAGGCTTACACCATGACCGGGTGTACCGACGAGTCCTGCGCCATCGAGGTGGGCAAGCTTTTGGCCGCCGAGCAGATCATTCTGGGGGAGCTTTCATCCATCGGGGGAAAGTTTATCCTCAACGCCAAGATCATCGACGTGGAACAGGGGCGGAATATCAAAGCCGATAAAGTAGAAGCCACCGGGATGGGTGAGATGACCGCGGCGGCGGAACTGCTGGCCTTCAAGCTGGCGGGGCTGACCTACACCAGCGGCGGGGCGGTGCAGGTGGCCCAGGCCTTCGGGGAGGTTCTGATAGAAACCACGCCCCCGGGGGCGGACATCTACGTCAACGGAGCGAAGAAGGGGGTGAGCCCGGACCTGATTACCCGGATACCCCTGGGGGCCATCCGGATCGAGGCGAAGAAGGGGAACCTCTACGCCGTGCAGGACATTACCGTCACCGCCGAGACGGCCCGGATCAGCCTGACGCTGGAAGAGCAGTACGGGAACCTGTTCATTAAGTCGTCGGAGGCGGCGGTGGATGTCTACCTGGACGGTACCCGGTTGGGAACCCTGGGGTCCGGGTTCTTCGACAAGCTTCCGGTGGGCGACCACGTGCTGGAGCTAAGGGGGCAGGATGTGTACTGGTCGGGGAACATCACCCTGGAGGTGGGAAAGAGTACCAAGGTCGATGCGTACCCGAGACCCTTCGGCCTTCTGGTGTATAGGCTTCCGGAATCATCTTCGGCCGTAATTACAGGTGTCGGTCTTCGGAAGGTCCTCCATGGATCCGGGGAGCTGAGCCTGGGCACGGGAAAATATACCATCGTCGTTTCCGGGGAGATCTACGAAAACCTCGAAACAACGGTCACCATCGAGCGGGGAACGGCCTATCCCTTTTCGCCGGAGCCGGTCTTTACGGCAGAGCATGCCCGGTACCTGGAAGAGGAGAGAAGACGTGGCCTCTATGACGAACTCAGTCTAGCTCTTGAAGATGCGGAAAAGATCCTTTCGAAGGACCACAGGATTACCTCCACCGATATCGACACGCTGTCCGGAATCGAGGCTCGTATAACAGCGAGTCCCTTTCCGTTCCCCGACCTTTTTTCCCGCTGTACGGCGCTGAAAGCCGGGGCGGAAGAGAGGAAAATTTTACAAGATGACCTGGAAGGCTACCTGGCTCAGAAGGTGGAACTGGAGACCCAGATAAGTCTCCTGGAAGGTTCCAGGAAGAAGCATTCCACCGGCGGCTGGATATCCCTGGGGGCCGGCTCGGCTTCGGCCGTTCTGTCGGTGGTTTCCTTTATCGTCTCCTGGAGTACCTATCAGGATTACCTGGCCGCCGGGGAAGACGAATGGCAGCCCCTGAAAGATGCATACCAGACCTGGGATATCATTGGCTATGTCTCTGCCGGCGCCGCGGCCCTGGGGGGCGGCCTGACACCCCTGTTCTGGCTTACCGGGCCGAAAAATAAGGACACCGCCGGACCCGCCGCCCGGCTTGCCATGGTGCAGTCGGAGATTAACCGGCTGGAAGAAGCCCTGGAATAGGGGGAGGATTCATACATGAGAAAAAACATCGGATATGGATTATTACAACTATTCTTCCTGGCATGCTTTGTTCCAGTGGTTCTCACCACCTGCCAAAAACTCCCCCTGAACCCCTACGACCCCGAGGCGGTGGAACTGGGTTTCTTGACCGATTTACCCGTAATTGCCACCGATGAAGGGACCTACCACAAGGATATAACGGTTGCCATTTCTTGTCCCGATCCGTGGGCGTCCGTTTACTACACCACCGACGGGACTGATCCAACTGAAAGCTCGAATCTCTATGTTGGACCAATCCCGGTGGAGGGAGACGGAACGAGTGTGCAAATCAAGGCTGTTGCGAAGAATCCGGATAGAGACTTTTCCGGGATTATTTCCCGCAGGTTCACTATTTCCTATTTTTCATTGGAACTGAGAGTCTCGGGAAATGGCTCCGTCTCACCGTCGGGACCCCTGAAGGTATCCGAAGGTGGAAGCGTCACGGTTACGGCTACTCCGGAGAGCGGGAATGCCTTCGGGATGTGGTCGGTTATCGCCGGCTCGGGAGTCGTCATTGAGGACCCCTATGATCCGGTGACTACTGTCACCCTGACTACTGGAAATGGAACGGTACAGGCAGATTTTGCCGCCGCTCATACCCTTACCCTGACCACCGACGGGAACGGAACCACCGACCCGGCCGGTGTGGTGGAAGTGGCTGCGGGGTATCCACGAACAGTGCAGGCTCTTCCCTTCGCAGGGTGCGTTTTCAGCCACTGGGAAGATCCGGGATCGACAGGAGCGATAATCCAGGACATAAACCGAGCAGCAACCTCGATAACCTTGACCGAAGGGGACGCCACTATTGAGGCAAATTTCATTCCATGGCCCCAGATAGACAAAATACTGGCCTCCGACGGGGCGGCCCTCGATTACTTCGGAAGGTCGGTCGCCGTCTCGGACGGTTTTATAGTGGTGGGAGCGGATGGTGATGATGATGCCGGTGAAAGTTCCGGTTCGGCCTACATTTTTTACTGGGACGGTACTGACTGGACCGAGCAGGAGAAGCTTCATGCTTCCGATGGGGCAATCGGTCAGCGATTCGGCAGTTCCGTTTCCATTTCCGGTGATTGTGTAGCCCTGGGCGCCTATGGTGACGACGAAATAGGCAATGCAGCCGGCTCCGCCTATATCTTCGGAGGTGAATAGTCGCAAAGGCGGGCGGATATACCCGAAGGTTCTGAGGGGAAAATTGACAAATGTGGCTCCTGTGGCTATAATATAACCATGGTAACCGTTGGAATCAGAAATCTGCGCAATTCTCTCAGCAAGTATATCGACCTGGTAAAATCGGGTGAGAAAGTATTAATAACCGATCACAAGCGCATCGTCGCCGAACTGAAGCCTGCCGAACAGGTTGATGACAAGTCGGCTGTATTAAAGCAATACCTGGATGCGCAGATAGAAAGCGGCTCTTTAATCAAAGCAACCCAGAACACTGTTCTCAAACCGAAAATGAAACACAAGAAGGCTGATTCGGATAGTATAAAAAAGATCTACCGGGAAGCCAGAAAAGAACGAATATGAAAATCGGCTATATCGATACAAGTTTTCTTCTTTCAATTCTTTTTCAGGATGAGCAGTATGAAAAGTCTGCGGTTATATGGAACAGTCTCGACCTCAAATACAGCTCCCTGCTCCTGCAGATAGAGGCAGCGGTCAATGTGTATAAATACTATAGTCGGAATAAAAAAAGTGCCCCACAATATTCTCAAAAAGAAAAAGAACTAACAGAATTACTGTCCAACATTCATAAAAAGACAGTTGATTACGAAATAGCCCTGGAAATTAAGAACAGCACTATTTTAAAACGGCCGCGGTCCCTTGACAGTATCCACCTGGCCACCGCCCATATTCTCAATAAGGTTGCCGAGGAAAAGATTCTGATGTGCAGTTACGACAAAGAAATAGTAAAAGTCGGAAAAGAGCTCGGTATGGAAGTTCTGCTTCACGAACCTGAATGAACCATTCTCCCCCGCTGTTTTACCTTTTCTCTTATATGTATGGCAAAACCTTCGAGCGATCCGGTTGGGTTCATAACAGCGCCAACCGCCGGATGGCCGAGGAGTTTTTCACCGGATGACTCATGGGATGCTACGAGGAGCACGGTTCGTTCTTTCATGCCGGTGATTTTCTGTGCTTTAGATAGTAAGTCGTCGTTAATATTCAGGGTTGTTCACATGGAACCCCTCCTATGTATAAAATATACAACCTTTGATGATGTTTTGTCTGAATTTCTTCAATGTTCCCTTCTATCGGAGATTATATCGGCTCTTGAGAGCTTCGATCAGCAAAAGGAGTAGCAAGAAACGCTTGCAGTCTACCGTCCATGAATTTTTTTTGATATACTTTTATTTGCATGGAGGATGTCGTGGCACTACCGAGAGAATACGAACGATACAGTTGGGACGAATACCGCTCCTGGCCGGAAAAAGAGCGTTGGGAACTCATTGAGGGAGTGGCCTGGGACATGAGTCCTTCCCCCTCGAGAGCTCATCAGCAGGTTTTGGTTGAATTTGTGCGGCAATTTGCCAATGCAACCAGAAATTCCGAGTGCGAGGTCTTCGCCACGCCCTTTGATGTGAAACTCTCCGAGGGAGCTGAGGACACTGCCCCAACGGTGCTGCAGCCGGATGTGGTTCTCTGCTGTGACGGTGAAAAGCTTACCGACTGGGGCATACAGGGTGCGCCGGATCTGGTGGTCGAGATCGTCTCTCCCAGTACCGGAAGGAAGGACAGAAAACAGAAGTTTGAAATCTACCAGCGCTACGGGGTGGGGGAATACTGGATCGTCGATCCGGAGGAGCAGGTAGTGGAAATCTACCGTCACAAGGGAGGATGTAACATTGCGACAAAAATTTGAAAAAATTACATTGTGTTTTTGAAACCCAGCCGGGCATAATTGCATTGAGTAATTGAAAATTATCCTCAATCTATGGTGTAATTGGCCGTCAATACCTCAAACTTTTGTCCCTCTTTTGTTCTCACCATTTCTTGACATTGGCTTGCTCATTTTGATCTCGAAAGAGCTCCAGCCGTTTCTTTTTACCGCTTCCTGGAGGGCTTTATTTCTGAACGAGCTTAACAGGAACTTCCCCTCTATATCCTCCAACGATCTTATCAGGGCGTCAAAAACACTATCGGTGTATCCGTCATAATGCCCCATATCGGTTCCGACATAAGGAGGATCGCAGTAGAAGAAAGACTCTTTTGTATCCCTGCTTCGGATGATTCTCAAGGCGTCAGCGCATTCTATTTGAACATTCTGAAGCCTTACAGCGTATTCATATGTGAAGCCCTCGCGCTTGTTGGTTACCTTCCGTGAAGTTGTTCCTGAACGATCATATCCGAAAGACCCGTCCAGCATGGCCCCGAAAGACTGACTTGACAACAACCAGACAGCCCATGCTCTTTTGATCTTATCAAACATGTCCGGATTTTGGTAGATAACGAGCGCCCTTCTATGCAAGTCTCTGCTGTGAAGGCTTATTAAAACCTCTTTTTCAAGGGATGTAAAATCCCTTTGACACACTTCATAAAAGTTTACCAGTTCGTTGTTGATGTCATTAATAACTTCTACGGCAGATGCTTCTTTCTGAAAAAATACCGCGCCGCCTCCTGCAAATGGCTCACAGTATAGCTTATGATCGGGAATAAGACTTATTATACGCTTTGCCAGTTGCTGTTTGCCTCCGTAATACGTTAATGGTGTTTTCATTGCTTCACTTCCTCCTGCTTTATCCTTTTATGTAAATGATGCAGGCTGTCGAGCATAATCTTTTCGACAGCCCTGTGACTTGCTGTATCAGCAGAATGCCCCATCCACGACCCAAGAGAGGCGAGGTAGCGGTCGTCGCCGATCTTTCCGCTTCTCCAGGCCCTGGCCTTCTTTTTCATCCTTGACAGAGACTGTTTCTTTATCAGTTTGTTGTTGTCCCAGATTCTGTATCCGACAAATTCTATACCTTCAGACTTCTTGCCAATCTTGGTTTTTGAGTTCAATGAGAGAGCAAGGTTGCTTTTCAAAAACTCCTCAATATCACCCAGCAGCGCCCAAAGGTGGGATTTACTTGGGTGCATGATTACAAAATCATCCATGTACCGCAGGTAGTATTTCTCGGCCCTCACGTTTTTAATATAGTGGTCAAGCTCATGAAGATACACGTTAGCAAAGAGCTGGCTCATCAGGTTCCCTATTGGGAGCCCCGTGCCGGGCGAGCTGTTTAAAACCTCATGTACCAGCCAGAGTACGTCATCGTCGGTTATGTGCCTGACAAGAATATCTTTGAGAATCACCCTGTTTACAGAGGCGAAATAAGACTTTATATCCGCCTTCAAGTAATAGTGATTCCCAGGTTTCCCCATAAAATAGGACAGGCGACGTGCTGCCTGATGCGTGCCCTTACCAATCCTGCAGGCATAGGAATCATAAATCATGCGCTTTTCAAATAACGGTTCAATGGCCCTATTGAGCGAATGCTGAACGACCCGGTCACGAAACGGCAACGCCACAATCTGTCTTTTCTTGGGTTCGTAAACGACAAACGGACGATAAGCGCCAACCTTATAGGTCTTCCATATTAGTTCGTTCTGTAGGGAGATGAGGTTTTCTTCAAGGCTGTAGGTAAACTGCAAAACCTCTCCGCGATATCGTTTTTGCTTTCTCGCTTTGAGATAGGCTTCATAAAGGCTTTGGTAGTTATACACTTTCTCAAACAAGGCATTTCCTCTCATGTAAAAATAAAGGAGTGCCCGGCCCGCAGGCGGGGCACCATCATAATTCTGCCAATAGGCAAGGAGCGTGATCTGACAATCAGTCACTGCGGTAAGCACCGTAATGTTTGCCGTCTGTTTTTTGCGATTCTCACATGCCAGCCGCGACCCAATGTTTGTGTTCATGTTCCACGGAACGTTGTTCGCGTTCACAGCGCGGGACCCGGCGTTCACGCCGTTGTTCCAGTTCGCGCCAGCCAATATCACGCCCCTTTCAGGAGGCCACCTACTATGCGGCCCATCTCATCCACCTTTTTTGCAGCTGTCTCGTAGCACTGGGGACTGAGATATTTTCTCCTGTGACTATGCCGGATGAACCAGCGTAGCATTTCCAATTCAGTGTCTATCTCATACAATCCCGGAGCTTTTTGTCTGGACTTGTTTGTCCTAACGATCAGCTTCATAATGCCGTAACACGTATTTTTCATCTGTGAGCATAGAGCAAACTTCTCATGCTTTGGGAACCGATCAATAATCGGAAAGAGGTACTCGACAAAATCTTCAGCTTTTTGCCATAAGACAAAATTACGTGTTACAGACAAAACAGATCTCCAGATTTCAGATTACAGATTGCCACAGGCCAGCCGCGACCCACGGTTTGCGCCCATGTCCCACGGAACGCTGCCCGCGTTCACAGCGCGGGACCCGGCGTTCACGCCGCCGGCCCAGTCCGCGCCAGCAATGTAGGCAATAAGGCCGGTTGCGTTAGGCAGATACGCCTTGCCCTTGCCTGCACCAACCACGTCCAGCCAGGCGAAGCTGGTGGTGTCGTGACGGTTTGACAGCTCATCGAGCCACTCGTAAACATTGCCTACAGCGTCAACAATGTTGAAGGCAGAAATGGCCGCGGGTTTAATGCCTGTCGCGGCATCATAAGCCCCTGTAGTATTATTCACCCGGCAGCCTGTTCGCGCCCTGGCGCTGTTGGTGGTCTTAGTCCATCCATAGTCGTCCGCCCCGTCCTGCCCTTGGGGATTTCCAAAGGCAGCCTTGATCCACTCCCCATAGGTAAGAAGCCGCTTGTCCACCCGCCCGGCCAGCTCGCCGAAGGTGTACCAGTTCATGCCTTCGGTACCGGTAACGGGAACCTGTCCATATTTTGACTGCAGGCGGCCGGTGGCGATGTGAAGACCATTACTGCCGCTTTCAAATGTGATCGATTCGGCCGCACTTGAGATGTAGATATCTACCCAAATATGGCCGACCTTTACCATGCCCTCGGGGCTGCACTTGGGCCGGTTTTGAAGATCCCACACGGAATTGGGAATGATACCGGTTGTGACGTTATCTTCCCAATTAATAGCTCCGGAGCCGAACCGAGTGCCTTCCGAGTCAACCGGTACCCAGAGGCCGTCGGTGCTTACTTTTCGGATGTGGCCGTAGTGAAAGCCGCCGATCTTCCGGCTGTTGTCGGCGCTATACCCGGCCGGGAATGTGGTGTTCAGGCTGATGATGAACTGGCCATCGGCGCCGTCGTCCACAAGATAAACGTAATAGTCCTTGCCGACCTCAAAGGAGCCGGTGTCAAGGTCTGCGTCCGAGAGCTCTACATCCGCATCCAGGCGGAAACTCTTCCACTGGGCGTTGTAGAGGGTGAGGGTTGTCCCTGCCTTCACCGTGATGATGTTTGAGGTATAGGCGAAGGGGTTTTTCTTTTCCAGTATTCTGTCACTGCGGACAAGCACGTCCATCATTCCGGAAAAAAGCGCGGCATCCGCGTCGGTAATGTTGTCCTGTATTAGTTTTGTTAACATCTGTTTCTCCTTATCCTAACTGGCTGATCATGAGGTCGATTTCTGCCACCGAAAGACCGGAAGAGGCCAGGGCGGAACCGGGATCCTGAACCGCTTCAAAATCTTCCGGGGTCTGCTCTTCGGGATCGGCCGGGGCGGACTCTTTTAACACCATCATGGTTCCGGTGTTCTTTAGTGACGAGAGGCGGGCCGAAAGCATGGCTTTGTAATGCTCGTCTCCCTTGGTCATGGCGTACTGGTGAGCATTCAGCCAGTCCTGTTTTGTGTTGAATACATTGGGTATTCCCTTCATTAGATTTCCTCCTTGCGTATGAATAGATCAACCGGAACAGATTCCCGGCTTCCTACTACAAATTCCCCTACGGGGCTTGTGCCTACTTTGATTTTTGGGGCACCGAGAACGGGGGCTTTGTAGGGGTAACTGTCATGGTACAGGTACACCTTTACCTCCGCTTCGGTATTCTCTACGCCTATACTGCGAACAAAAGGCCAGGGGCCAATTAACTGAGCCTTAACTGAATAGGAGCCGTCGGCAATGCCGAGAGATGCGAAGGACAGTTCTTTGACGCCATCTGCATCAACCGCTATCCGCTTTACCGCCTCCCTGCTCAACAAATCAAGGAGAGAGGCTATCCTGCCCCTCCGGGTATAGTCCGGCACAAGCTCCTCGAAAGGTGTGGCAGCATCCACCAGGATATCTGCGATGATGATGCTGGATCCTTCGTCCGGCCGCACGGCCCCTTCCAGGCTTCCTGATGCTCCCTGAACAAGCTCAAGAACCATACTTTCATCGTTGTATAGATCGTGGCGCTGATTGTTGTCGTCGTACACATCGCCGTAGCTGTTCCGGGAAAAGCTTGCTAACAGAGCCAGCCATTTATACTGACCGGCGGCGGGGCGCGTTACCCCTGCCAGACTGACGGAAGCCGGGTCTTCCGAATGCACCGCCCGCCCGGTTTCGTCAAACCCGAGCCCCGGGGTCACCTGCGCCGTTTCGCCGGTTATTGACAGGGCAAAGCCGTAAGCCACCCCTTTCCCGGCAAGGGCGGCGGCGATGGTTTTGTCTGCCGCTTCCACTGAATCCTGAAGACCGTTGAAATGTATGTCCTCGGGATACATGCCCTGTACAAATTGAATTTTGTCCATTACGAACACCTCCTAACTATTGAATCTTCGAGTATTTCATCAAGCCGGGACTGAACGGCGGGGACGCAGTCAGGGCTCTGGGTTTTTACAAAGACAAGGGGCTCGGTTCCTGGGATTATTCTGGCAAAGCCAAGCATGGCATAGCCGAGGCGAAAACCATCATCCGGGAGAAGCTCCACTGTCACAGAACAGATATCATCCAGCTGCCGAGCGATCCAGGTGGAACCTCCAAGCTTGCGCAGCAAGTCGATTCCTGCCGGAGACACCGGATTAAAAACCCAGGGCAGAACGTGGATTTCAATGTCCGGATCGAGGGATGTGTCCAGAAAGGAGTATATCCAGTTCTCTTCCTGGGTCGTCACGTCCCGCACCTTCACATACAGCCTGAACCCACCACCCAAGGGTGACGTGCCCAGCGGCGAGTATCCAACGCGAAGGCCTATTTTCGGGTACTCCAGAAGGGAATACCGGCCTGGTACCAGCTGATCCAGAAACTCCTTGACAAACCCGCGCATCCCTTGGCGCTCCAGATAGTACGCGGCGACCGTTACCCGTTCCTGGTAGGAGGCGTCGGTATCGAAGGGAAATCGTGGTATGGATAAAGCCGCTCCATGACGGGCCACATCGTCCTTGCTTGCTGTAAGAGGGAAAAATGCCTCCAGGGACTTCTGCCCGTCGGCGGCCATACGGGCAGTGACTCGACCGATTAGCCGGTAAAGGGTGGAGCGGTTCTTCTTTGTATGCCCCGGCGGCCTGAGCTTATCTATTACATCCTGCACGTCAAACCACCTTTGTTACCGTAACTGTTCCCGGGACTATCAGCTCATTTTCTCCGGCTTCTATATCCCTGGCCGGGGATATAATCTCCAGGGAATCAAGCACCAGATCTACCCACGGCTCGGTATAAAGCTTTCTGATTTCAAGCTTCCCCTCGATGCCGAGGGAAATGATGTACTGCCGCAGGGCAAGCTCTACTTCCGCCTCGGAATAATCGCCACCGTATTCAACTTCCACATCGCAGATGATTGCCTCCGGAGCACGAACAATAAGATCCCGGCACACAAGCCCGTATGCGTCCAGGGCATCCCTTACGCTGGTAAGCAGGGCCGACGAAGGCAAGCCTTCAACCGAAGTGATCAGGACATCCATGGAGCCAAACCCCCGGGGAGTGCGGATAACCTTGGCGCTTACCACCCCGGTAACAGTTGCGGCAATGTATTCATACTTTGACGGAGGATTTCCTTCGCCGATGCTTTTCCATTTGTCCTTGATTCGCGAACGCAAGGATGCGTCCGTCTCCTCGTCTGTTCCAAGAGTTTCTGTCCATTCTTCCGGCACCGAAAGAGACGAGAGCCCATGAATCACACTGGTAGCGCGCAGCGAGGTTCCCGGAGTGAGATTGTAGACACTGCCCTCAAGCTCAGCCTCCACGGGTATCACAAAGGCCCCGGCGTAAAACAGGGTGTCGGATGTTACCTTGAACCGCAGGGCCGTTCCTTCGGTAATGATCCATGTTCCCTTTTTGATTTTGCCATCATCAAATGCCTGGCCCGCAAAACTGCCCGCCGTCTTGACTGCTTTTTTCCGGGTTACACCGACAAGCATTCCCCACAGAGAAAGCCAGAAACCTGTGGCTGTATCCAGGTTCGCCTGTTTGTACACAGGATTGATGTACGACACATAGGCGGCGGAGGCTGTTCTGACAAGCACTTCAAGAAAGGCGCGGAGAACTCCCACGCTTTTCATGTTCGTAAGGCCTGTCTCTTCCTTAGCCCACTGTATAATTTCTTCCCGGATTTCCTCTTCATTTTTATCTATCCATCTGTCAGACATACATCAATCTCCTTTCGCCAGGTCAAAGTCCAGAATCTCCGGACTTACCGCCGCCAACGGTGTAAACTCCAGGCGGTAGGTTTTGCCGTCGGGCAAGGCAGTGGCTTTTACCGACGAAGGCTCAACCCGTTCATCCTCGATGGCGACGCGTTCGAGCTCGGCAACCACGGCGGCAGCATCGCTTTGGGAATCGCCTAACATCAACAGCATCGAGCTGCCCGCCGTCTTGTCCCATGCAAGGGAACCGGGAGTAATTTTCAGTTCCTGATCAACGTCCTGTGCAATGCAGGCAGGCCCTGAAACCAGTTCAATATCCCCGTCGGGGGTAAATACGATGTCGTCATCGACCAGAAGCATGTCTGTTCCGTAATCCATCAGGTAATACCTCCTTGCCCGCTTCCAACCACAGGGTAAGGACCGGCGGTTCCGGTGACAGTGGTTTGCACCATGGCGCTTGTTGTAATATGGGTGACAATCTTCTCGGCGATTATCCGGGCGAACTCTTCGGCGTAGTCCTCCACGGTCATTCCTTCATCCCCGCTGAACCCGCTTTCCCAGAAGGTGATCAGAGCGGGCTTTAATTCGTTCTTCAAGACTGTTGAATCAAGCATAAAACCTCACTTTAAAAGACCTGCTATTTCTTGCTTTATGGCCTGGAGCTTCCGCACCGACACCGGAGAAACCACATGCTGGGGCGGCGCCCCCTGGGTCTGCATTGCTGATATTTCATCAATAAGCTTTTCCAGAATCGCTTTCAGGCTCTGGGTTTTGGTCTCGAAGAGAAACAGGGAATCCACGTCAACCCCGAGCCTCAAGCCGTCGCCATCAGTGATGACGAGCTGATCCTTGGCGAACTCGCCAGCCTGATACTCATCGGACCAGATTCCCTCGACAAACGGATAGGCGGGATTCCAGCCGATAAAGGAGACTACTACCAGGGCATTCTCCGGCGGAACGGCATACAAACCTTTCCCCTTTTGGCCTACCCATATCGGGGAGATGGGAACCTCGGCGATTACTTGATCCGTCTCTTCAAGGCTCCCGGGGGCAAGGATGCGCACGTCCACTGAGTAGGCAGTTTTACCCGGGCCCTCGTGGGCCTTGATCACCTTCCCGATAGCCGGGGCCGAACGGTGAGGGAGCAGAGCATCGAGCAGGTTCCGCAGGATATCTTCTGTCTGCACGCTTTACTCCTTCACCCTGATGGCCAGATACGACCGTCGAGCCGAAAGAACAAGCTCGGTACGGGTGGCAACCAGGGAGGTGCCATCAACCTCAAGGCTCTGGCTGTGGCGGAAGGCCGCCGGAAACGTCAGAATCCTTCCCGGCCTTTTTTCTATAATGGTTCTGCCGGTTTCAAGGCTCAAAGGATCACCTGAGTTTACGGCGCTGTCATCTATCGTTCCGAAACGAAAGAGGTTTTCCGCATCGAAAAAATAGCGCAGCCCGGAAAAGCCGAAAGTCTTCAGGGTTCCCATAAGGGAAACAATCAGCTCCACGGCGGATTTCTCGGCATGGGAGAACCGGGAGATTTCCACATCCGGACAGGTTATCTCTCTGTCGGTTATTCCCGCCGCATCAAGAATGTCTGAAAGAATTACCGCTGCGCTTTCCTTGCGGTAGGCGGTGGACAGGGCCGTGTCAAAGAGCTTCTTGTATCCGTCGGCAAGGCTAAGCTTCCGGACGTTCCCGTAAACCTTGGCATCGTACACCTGGCCGGTAAATAGCACAGCAGTTTTCTCAGGTGTCTTCAAGGAAACAGCCACCTCCTCCCCGTCTTTTCCAAACGCAACAGAGGAAGGATACTCAAGCTCACAAATAGCCGCCGGTAAACACTGGTCTGTCACCAGGCGGAAAGAGAGGGGGCGCTTTGCTACTCTCTGGCCGGAGAGTGTTACATCAACCTGTACAAGCCGCCGCTTCTGTTCAGAACTGCTCAAGACGGGCCTCCATATCACTGAGCCTTCGCTGCATCTGGGCGGATACCTGAGGCTCCGGAACGGCCGCTTCGGCGGCGTCCGCCTGAGCTGTGGCAGCCTGGGTCTGTCTCTGTTGGGTGGCTGCCACAGTGCTCTCGTGCTCCACGAACTGCAGGTTTATCTTGATTTTTTGCTTTCCCCTGGACTCGACGCTTTTAAGGTCGGAGAACAGGAGTTTGCGGATTCCCCAGGCGGACACCATGGGATGTTGCAATACATACAGTTCCGGGCCGCCGTCATCGGCAACCTTTTTAAACACCCCGGTCACCTTTTCCAGGCTATCGTAACGGCTCAGCCCTTTGCCGGGATCATCAATAAGGGTGAGGGAAATACTTAAATCCGCATCTCCCCAGCCATGTACGGTTCTTGTAGCTCCGCTCGACCCTTGAACGGACGAGCTTTCCATGCTCAATGCTCCGCCGATTTCCACGGAATCAAGAATGCCGGGGAGTTCTTCCGGAGGAGAGCCGATCATGATTTTGCCGTTTTCGGTATCTACGGAAAGCATCATACCGGCGCCCCCTGCGGCCGCTCGACCATGTGCATAATCTGACGGATAAAGTCATAGGCGTTCTCGAAGTCTTCGGACTGCACATACAGGTTTTGTATGGTCACCTGTGAGGGCCGAGCGTGATCGTCGGAAGCGTCCCGGCCTTCGGGGAGTGCGTATTCTCCGGAGGGGGCAGCCGAAGCAAACACCTGGCTTGCCCGCTGCTCAAGCGCCGAGGGGTCCATACCCCGGGCAAAGGTATCGGTCAGGGCCCGGCCTGCGGCGCTGAGACGGGACAAGGGGCCTTCGTCGGCGTCGGAGTGAGGCATCTGGGAATCGATGCCCCGCAGTGAGTTGCCGAAGGCGGAGGCCGGAACAGAAGCGTTGGCCTGAATGCCCTGAGCAAAAGCGTCGTTCATCTGGGAACCCGATTCTTTGGCGCCGCCGAAAAGGCCGCCGAAGAAATCGCCGATGCCGCCAACAACACCGCCTACCTTGTCAACGATTCCACCCACCACATTGGTAATGCCGCCGAAGATACTGGATATGCCGTCAAAGATAGCCCGGAAGGGAGCAAGGAAAAAGTCGATAATCCCCGACACCCAGTCGACGAATCCGGTAATCACCCCCTTGACCCCATCCCACAGATTAGCGAAAAATCCTTTGATTCCTTCCCAGGCGGATTGAAAGCCGCCGACCATGCCTGTCCACAGATTGGCGAAAAACTCCTTGATGGAATCCCAGTGTTTAATCACCAGGGCAGGAATCCCGATGAACGGAAAGAACAGGGCCACCGCTCCGAGCACCCAGTCGGAGGCGCCGAAGATGACACCCTTGATCCACTCCATGCCCTTCTGGAAAATCCCGACCAGCCAGTCCCAGGCGGCGGTGAAGGCGCCTTTTATACCTTCCCACATACGTGAGAAGAAACCGGAGACCTTGTCCCAGTGTTTAATCAGGAGGTACGCTCCGCCGATAATAAGGGCAACGGCACCCACCACGGCCAGGATCGGCCACATGGTAGCCCAGAGGCTGGCGCCGAAGGCTGTGGTGGCTCCGGTTGCCGCTCCGATCCCTCCGGTGGCCCCGGCGCTGGCCGCTCCGAAGGCGCCGGTTCCGCCCGATGCGGTTGCAGAGGCGCCGCCGATGCCGAAGAGACGGGTTATGAACCCACGGGCAAGACCGCTCACCATTTTAAAGGGAGCTCCAAGAAGGGAAAGAGAGCTTTTAAACAGCTTCGCAATTCCTCCGGCGTTCTGGATATTCGCGGTCAATACCGAAAGCTGTGCGGCGGTGTTCAAAGCTCCCGAGCCCATGTTCAGCATGGCCCGGGCACCTTCTCCCACAAAGGCGGTAATCTTTGAGACCGCGGGGCCGACGGCACTTTCCATAATGGGAGCCGCCACGTTATCCAGAAAGCCGATCTTCATGTCTACAAAGAACCCGCGTATCTGGTTTATGTCCCCGCCGATCTGGGCCTGCAAAGAACCGGAGGCGGCTTCCAGCCTGGCCATCTTGGCTTCGATGGATTCCAGCTGTACCCCCCGGGCCTGTTCGGTTACCCCTTCAAGGCCGCTTCTGTAGGTGTCGGCAAAGCTGGAAAAGCCGTCCTGGGTTAAAGCAATGGCGCCCTGCAGAGCCTCGGTAGAACCAAGGGCCTTGGCCATGGCGTCGGAGCTGCCGCCCAGGGCGGTATTGATCATCCCCAAGGATTCGGCCAGGCCGTACTGTTCCAGCATGGCCGAGCCGGATTCCATACCCATGGACTGCAGGAGCCGGTTTAAAGTTTCGTTGGGATTGAGCAGACTGGTAACGGCCGCCCGGAGTTGTGTTCCGGCGGCGCTGGCGGTCTGGCCTTTGCTGGTGATGTAGGCCATGGAAGCGCCAACCTCGTCAAAACCGATTCCCACCGAGGAGGTAAGCCCGGCAATAGGGCTCATGGCGGAGACGAACTCATCCATGGAGCCGACACCTTTCCCTACGGTGGCGGTAAATACATCGGCGGCAAAGTTCGCCTGATCTGCGGAGAAATTATAGGCATTCATAACCTTGATAAGGCCGCCGGTGGCGGTTCCAAGGTCTGCCTGGCCTGCTTCGGCCAACGCCACGGAGGCTTCAAGGGTTGCCATTCTGGCCGATACATCGGTGACACCGCTGGCCACGTCGTAATAGGCCGCCGCCACTTTTTCAGGTCCCGCAATGGCCCGGCCGCCCACCGAAAGAAGTTCCCGGCGCAGGCCGTTCATCTCCTCGGCGGTGGATCCGGTGACCGCCTGGATGTTCCGCAGGGAGCTGTCCAGGGTTCCGGCAATCCGGGCGGGCTGATCCAGGGCGTTTGAAAGAGCCTGACGCATGGGGTCGGTCATGGCGGTCATCATGGACAGATCGGCGGCCATGCGGTTCATTTCCTGATTCTCGTTGATCTCTCCCATGGCGGACTTCATACCCGCGAAGGAGTTCTGGGCCTGCTGGAACCCGGAAGAGAACGCGTCTTTGAACATTAATGTAATGGAACTGGTAAAGTTCACTTCTTGCCGCCTCCCAGCGCCTTATAGATGGCTTCCTGCATTATGCCCACCTCAAAATCCCTCATGATACGAGCCTCTTCGTAGCGCTCCATCAACTCCTCAAGCCCCGAGTGTGAAACATCAGTGCCCAGAAACCGCCTGATAAACAGGCGGATTCTGGTAATACTGACTACAGCTTCCGACTCTTGACCGTAACGTTGGCCCCGAAGAAAGGGCTGATCGCCTCATCAATGAAGCGGCCATAGGCGGCCGGGTAGTCCCGCACCTTCTCGATAATCGGAGCCGGGTCGGGATGAACGATCAGGGACTGGAGGATATTGAGGTTTGCCACCATGGGGCTGCGCTGAGCAGCCTTCTGGTGGGCCTCGATGTCCGCCGTAGTGGGTTTGCGGTATAGAAACTCTACCTCGTGCAATACATCCGCCTCGTCGTTGAAGGACACAGAGCCTTCATACAGGCCGGAGGGGTATTCCTTTTTCAAGCTGTCAAGCTGTTCTTTTTCAATCTTCACGATCTTGCTCCTTGTGAATTATTCCCCGGCCTTAGTTGGGGATATAGGCCGGGCGTCCGTTGGTAACGATGGGCGCGGTGAGCACCCCTTTCAGCGGGATGTTCAGGTTCTTGTCTCCCTTGGAGGCGGAAAAATCCCGCTCGGTGAAGTGAACCATCAGGGAGTCGGTTACCGGCTGCTGTCCCAGATGGCCGTAACTGACCACGATGGGAATGGGGGGCATGTTGTAGAACCCGCCGTTTGATGCGGCGTAGGCGTCTACCTTGTCGAACTCGTGGCGGGATATTTCTATCTCGCACTCACCGGAATACTCACCCCGGCCGATACCCACCGGCAGGTTGTGCACCCCGGTGATGACCTCGTCATCCTTTTTGTCCTTGTAGGATATGCTTTCCAGCATCACCACCATACCGGTGGGCAGAAGGACTTTTACCGACTCGAAGTCGTAGACGTTTCCGTTAATCATGCTTCACCTCCCAGGGCCGGATTGCTGAAGGCAATCTCGTTCTCGATGTACGCAACCTTGCCCAGGGGCACAATGCGCACTTTGGTATTGATCTTTTTGGTGGACAGGATGTTCTGTCCGTCGGGGACAATCACGTAACCGTCGGAAATTTCGCCGTTGGTTATCATGATCTTCAAGGGATTTTCACTCTGGGCAACGAGCATCTCTATGCCCTCGGGGCTTCCGTCGGCACCCACCTTGACCGCGTCGTTCACCCAGACCAGCTGAGCGGTGCGAACCTGACGGCAGGCTTTATCCATGACCCGGCGGCGTTCCACCAGATCGAAGTCGCTGCCTTCCTCACTCATGATCTGGCCGCTGGTCACGTAGATTCCGTTCAGGCCGATGATGGTTCTGGCGGTCACGTAGCCTGCGTTTTTCAGGCTTTCGATGTGGCCGTCGTTGATGCCCACCGGAGCCAGAGCAGTGGCAGCGGTCACCGAGCCGTAGCGCACGGCGTCCGGGCCCTGGTGAACATTCCGGGAAGCAAGCTTGCCACAGTAGGTTCCGATGAGCCCCCGCACATCCACCTGGCCGGAAGCGTCGGCCTCTTCTATCCATCCGGCGCATACCTGAAGCCGGGTAGAGGCCACGGTTCCCCTTTCGGTAGTCGTAAGGGCGGTTACCCACTCGTCCACCGATTCGGCGGAGGTTTTGTACCGGGCCTGGGCGATGAAAAAGAGGTACTGGTAAATCTCGGCAGCCCCTTCAGCCTTGGTGGCCAGGGCGGCCCAGAGGGCAGCGTCGGAATTACCGGCAACGGCGATCCACTCGATGTCGAGCTTGGCTTCCAGAATGGCATCGATGGCCGCCAGAACCTCGGCGTTGCTGGCCGCGGGAGCGGTGGCGGTAAAGGAGAAGGTGTCTCCCGCATCGAAAGTCCCTGACACAAGGTTGAACTGGAGGGTAATACCGGTTCCCGGAATGAGATAATTGCCCCCGGAATCGGGCACGGTCAACCGCTTTCCGGCAAGGCCGTCCACGGTTACCCGGAAGGTGGCGGCATTAAGCCCGCCGGTGGTAAGAATCTCCACCTTGATGTCGTATTCGTTTCTTGGGCTGCCGGAAACGCTTACCGATCCGGAGCCGGAATTATCCGCTCCGGGGGTAACTTCCGAAAGAGTACCGGCAACGGTTCCTTCCAGAGACACGGCGTACACCGTGGTTTTGGCAATGGACAGGGCGCTTACCAGCAGATCCCGCAGGGGCCCGTCTCCTATTTTCTCTTCCACCTGGTCGGGGGCGTTGAAGGTCAAGACTCCCTGACCATAGATTCCCCCTACGCCGACAGCGGCGAAGCGTCCGGTGGCATCGGCGCCGAGAACACCCATGGCGCCATCTTTGATGGTATTTTTCACACCTGGTAACATCAGTTTCTACCTCCCATGGGGGCGCTTAAAAAAGCGATTACCGCCTGTTCAAACTCCTCCCGGCTGACCCGCTTTCCGCTGGACCAGTTTGCTTTCTGCATCACCGCCGCCAGAATCGGTGCGGTAACCTTTTGTTTTTTTGCATGCTCCTCCACGGTGGGAAGGCTCTTTTTCGGCATTTCCTTGACAGGCTGCTTTACCTCGGGTTTCTCCACAGGTTTTTCAGCCTTGGCTTGTTCGGCCATGATTCCTCCTTGCGCTTTTAAGCGCTTTCTTCCGGCTGTACATCGATCTCGTCGATGGTGGGCATGGTGCCCTCTTCCAGTGCCGCCGGTGCGGTAAACCGGATTTCCGCCACCGACAAAAACAGCTTTGCCGTATTGCCGGTATGATCCGAGTGTTCCTCGGCGGCTATCTCCACAGTCCCGGCGAAGTCGTCATATTCCCAGCGGCTGGGAATGGCCGGAACAATCCGGGAAAAGAGCTGGTCTGCCATCTCTTCCCCCTTGGCCCAGCAGCGCATCAGGATGGGCAGTACCCGGTTTCCCCGCACGTAGCGCTGTTTCCAGAACCCGGCGGCCTCGTCGTAATACCTGACCGTCCGGGCCTCGGCGCCGTCAAAGGCCCCTGGGTTTGAGATCAGGGAGACCAGGGGAAACTTGCGGGCCATGATAGCTTCGGCTTCTTCCTTGGCTGAGCGTGCAATCGTAGCCTCCGGAGACCGGGCGGCCACAACGGCGGCCAGAAGGTTCTTGGCTTCGGTAATCATGTAGTACCTCCTGCCATACCCAAGAGTTCAAGTATCTTCGGGTCGTTCAGGATTCTCCGGTCAAAGTCCGTCGGCACCCCCATGTACGGCCGGGCGGGAATAAGGACTTTCTGTCCTCTTCCGGCCTTGCCGCCTTTCTGGTGGATGCGGGCATAGACCATGTTTGAACCGTAAATCACAGAGCCGTCCCCGAAGGCCTCCCAGGAAAGCGACCGCTTGAGTTGCCCTCCCGCGTTCAGTATGGGCCGGACAGAGCCGTTCTTCCGGGGCCGCTTAAGCGGCTTCCAGGGCTGCCCGGTCACCGGGTCTTTTTCTTTCTCGAAGGCCTCTTTGCTGATGTAGTCCAGCTCGGCCCCCGCAGAATCTGCTATTGCTTTCAGGTCAGGCATGGCGGCTCTGCTCAAGGCCTGTAAAATGGCCTCAAACTCACGCTCGTTCCAGCTGACCTCTACGCCCGCGCCTGCCATCAGTAGGCCTCCAAATCAAGGCGGCTTCGGGCGGATACCTGCACGTTCCCGGAGGGAGGCAGGGAAGTTTCTCCCTCTTCCGCATAGCCGGGAATGCGGTACTTGCCTTCAGCCACCTTTTCCAGATAACGCCTGGCGCTCTTGGCCTGCTCGACAATGCCTTTTGTGCCGTCATCGTTCTGCATAAGGCCAACACCATTAACCAGGTTCAATGCGGCAAGGTCGATGGCATACTTGCGGATATTCGCTGGAGGCGGGTCCAGGGGCACCGGATACCCGCCGGAAAGCAGGTACCCGTCAATTTCGGCCCCGGCGTTGGCTATGGCTCTGTCCACGGTATCAGGGTCAAGACGGCTCCAGCCGTTTATGTTGTCTTCGCCAAAGGCGTTGTACAAATCTTCTACCGTGCAATAGGCCACGCTTTTACCTCCTTATGGTGAGTGCTCTTAGAGCACGTCCTTGATGGTATAGATCAGGTCGGGAGCTACCACCAGCTCGGCCACGTCATGGGCCACCTGAACGTACTCGCCGCCCAGGATTCCGCCGTCTTCCTCGTCCCAGGTGCGCACCACATAGCCGGTGTTGTCCGCCTGAGGGTAGTTGACCATCAGGGTTTTTCCGGCGCAGGGCTCGTCCCACACATCGCTGGTGTAGGCCATAACCACGTTGGCGCCCCAGATTCCTGAAAGGCTCACAGACTTGGAAGCGTTACGCTTGCCGAAGTCGGCCTTGCCCTTGGCAATGATGACCCGGTCGATGCGGAAGAGCTTGGCGAGGTTTGCCTCGTCCACCTTCTTGATCAGGTTGGCTTCGCCCAGCTTGTCGATAAGCCGGGGATGAAACTCGATGGCGTCATAAACAGCCTCGGGAATCACCATCAGGTTGGGCCGGTAAAACAGGTTGGCGATGGCGTCGATGATGGCACCGTAGGGGTCTCCTCCCGCCGAATCACTGGCGGCCGCCCACTTGTTTGTCTTGGCGGTGCCGGTTCCGCTCAAGGTGGCGGAACGGCCGGAGAGGGCAAAGATGGCCTCGGCGATGCGCTTTTCCTGGGCAAGCTCCAGCTTGCTGGAAAGCAGCTCGGTCTTCCGTTTCTCCCACAGCTTGAAGGGACCATCCATAAAGGACAGGTCTGCTTCGTCGATGAAGCTTTTCAGGCCGTAGCGGCTGGTGGCGTAGTCGGCCATTTCGCCGGAAGCGGCAAACTCGTTGGCCCGGCTTCTCTCTCCGGCCATGGTAACGTCGGGAACCTTGAAGGCGGTTTCCGCGCTGAAGATGGCGTACTTGCCCGAGGGCTTGCCTACGGGAACCCGGGGAAAAATCAGGGGAGCAACAAGCCCCTCCCGAACCTTGGTTGAATGGTCGCTTGCGAGATTACTCAGAAGCGGGCTGACATATCCTAATTCTCTGGGCATGGTTCAAATCCTCCTTATGCTACCGGTACGGTAACGCTGCCGCGTTCCACGATCATGTCCACATACTCTCCGGCAGCTCCGGACTGCAGGAAGGTACCCACCACGGCATGCTGACCGGCGGCGGTGGGGGTGTTGATAAAAGTCCCTGTGGTGTCGGCCTTCAGGGAAGCCTTGCTCCCTGCGGTGACGCTTCCGCCTGCCTGTACCTTGACGATCCCGGACAGGGCAATGCCCACCTGGTCACCCGCTTCCTTGGCAAGGTTTGCCTCAAAGGGATACACCCCGATGAAGCTGCCGCTTCCCCCGGTTCCCGGGGCTTTTACCTGATTTTCCGCCGTGCCCTGGACAACTCCGCATCCGGGGTTGATGGCGGTCTCGGCGTTATAGGCTCTTCGTTCGCTCATACCTCTTCTCCTTCTTCAAAAAGTTCAGGGCTCTGGGCATAGAGCCCCTCGGCCGCTTCGGCAAAACTTGCCAGTTTCTTTTCGGCCTGAAAGGCCTTGATTTTCGCGGTCAGGGCGGGGGTTCCGGCCTGGGCGGCGGGGGCCTTTTTCTTGTCCGCCGCATGGGTACCGGTCAGATCGACCTTGGTTTCCATCTGGCTAAACAGTGCCCGCATCTGGTTGCGCTCTTCCTCGGGAAGCCGGGCATCCAGTTCCACCGCCTTGTCGAACAGGGCGGGAGACAGTTTCCCTTCGTCCTTTAGCTTTCCATAGAAGCCCTGCGCCTCGGTTTTCTTCGTGGCGCCCTTGAGCTCGTCGTTTTCCTTGCGGAAGGCGGCAAGCTGTTCATTGGTCTTTGCAAGCTCGGCTTGCAGTTTTTCAACTTCACCCATCTTTTCTTCCTCCTGTAGCTGGGTTTGATCCTGCCGTCCTTCCGACGACAATGTTCCAAATTCTTCCGCGCTTACCCTGCGGGTAAATGCGGCTATGTGCTGTTTCTCGTCCACCGTACTCATGGTTCCTCCGGACAAAAGCCCGAAAAGGCTCGGCAACCGGGTGGTGGATATGGCCGGGGTATCCCGCCCCAGAAGGGCAACCGCCCGCAGGTAGGGGGGCTGGCCGGACTCGATCTTGTCGAACTCGAAGATCTCCGCCGACACGTAGCGCAGCTTGTTCTCTGCCATGGCCTTCTTGGCCTCGGCGGAAAACTCGGGGATGTCGGCATACACCTTTCCCGCTCCGTCCATTCGCAGGGCCTTTACCCAGCCGTGGGCAAACTGGCTCTCGTCGGTATCGGAGTAGAACCGGTGGCCGATGACCACCGCCGCCTCGATGCCCCGCTCGGGATCGTAGGCGTCCACCATTTTCTGTACCCGCTCCTTGGGCCAATCGCCCTGGGGATACTTACCGCTCTTGAAAATCATGATTTCAGGCATACTTCCATCCTTTTTTGGGTAATTGCTTCAAGGTCACTCTGTGAAGCGTTTTCTATTTGCCCTGTAATAGCTTTAAATCGCTTTAATTTAGCTTTAAATAAAAAACCGGGGGGAATACTTGCCAATCGCCTTTCGGACGCGTCTACGGCCTTCCTCGTGCGTATAGTGTTTTTCATATATTACCCCCATACACCACCGCGAAGGGCTTCACGTTCCGGCGGTACTCGCCTTCATCCATCCGGCGGTTAAATCCGTTGCCGTCGGAAAAGCGGGCGGGCCAGGGATCGTTGAATATGATTTCCCGGTTCTCCTCATCCCACGCTACGGCGGCAATGTAGTGGCCCGGCTGTTTCAGGCAGAGCTGCACCGCCTTGCCCTGGCGAAGGAACACCGCTACTTTGATTATGTCGTTTACCCAGATAAAGGTTGCCGCCACGCCGAAGACCGCCGGAACCGCCACGGGGTAGAACTGGGGAATCTCGTTGCCGTGCCAGTCCGCCGGGTGGGTTTCGGGCCGGGCCTTCTCCAGTTCCTCGTAGTTGCGGGGGTCGTTGAAAAAGTCCATCAGCACTTCTTCCGCCTGGGGCCTGTAGGCTCCAGGGCAGGTGATATCCACCTGGTGACCCATGGCGGCGATACAACCCACGGCGGCGGTGGGGCCGCAGGAAACAAGCCACCCTCCGTCGGAGCGCTTGCGCAGGATTTCCTCGGTGGGGTTGTTGCTTTGTATGTAATACCGGTTACGGTCGTTCCAGAACTTTGCGCCAGTGATCATCCCCGGCCTCCTTGATTTCCTTCCGAAGAAGGGGTATATTTATGGGTAGTGTGGCCGAGGCCCCGAATAAAGGCAGGGCCCGGGCGGTAAAACGCTGGGGATGCAGCAGGTGTAATTCCTGCCCGGCCGCACGTTCTTTCTCTACCAGATACTTTCAAACTTTCCATCAACGTAGGGCTCCTCTATCACCCCCATGGTCACCAGGCTTAACGCAGTGCCCTTGTTTTTCTGCCGGAGCACGGAAACAAGGTTTCTGCCGTCTCCGTTATCCCTTACAAAATGAAACTCCCTGCCGTGGGCCGGAAAATCCGGCGCAGTGTTTTCAACAATCTTTTCAGGCTCTTGAAAAAGCCGATAAACATCTTCAAACTGCTCTTCTGAAACCTTCTGCTTTGCCGTTTTGTCAGCGGTTCCGTGATACAAGGCCTTGTCGGTACTCATAATCTTCGAGTCCTCCACTCCGGCTTTTCTCATGGCCTGGTACCGCTCGGACTCAAGGTTCCCCACCTGATAGTTGACTTGCTGGGGCACGTAATCCTTTTCATTCATCCTCTCCAGCAGGGTGGTAAACTCTCCCTGGGTAAGCCGGGTGTTGTCCATGTCGGCGCGGTAGCGGTCTACCACATGGCGCAGGGCGCTTCTGCCGTCGCTCATTCTGGCATTTGCCAGATTGGTGTAGCGGCTGAAGTTCGGGGCCAGGGCTTCCCGTCCCGGGTTGTAGCGCCACTCCTCGGGGGTAAACTTGTCCCAGCTCACCGGCGATCCGTTGGGCTCGACCATGGCCGGAGGATTGCCCGAGGGGCCGGAAGAGACAATCTCTATTCCTTCCCGTTCTGCCCCCGATTCACTCAAGGTAACGACAGAACATTCACAGCCCCAACCGTTGGGCGGGCGGTGGGTGTTCCAGAAGGGGTCGTCGTAGCGCAGAGCCTTGTCGTGCATGGCCACGTGATCCTGTCTGCGGTTCTTTCCCACCAGCTTGGACTTGTATACCCAGATAGGCCGGAGCTCGGCGCCCCGAAGTTGCTGACGGTACCGCCCCGCCTCGTAGGCGGTGCGCATGTTCACGTGGTAGATCAGCTTCGTTCTCCAGTTGATGTACCCTTCATCTTCCGGGCCCTTGTCGGCCCGGCCGTACCAGCCCTTCTTTTCCATCAAGCCCCTAAGGCCCTTCCGGAAGGTTTCGTAGCTCTCGCCCCCGTCCATGGCCTTGTTCATAAGGCCGAAGATGTCATCCAGCACGGCGGCATCCCGGGAATGGGCGACGGTGAAGGCGTGGGCGTGTTCGCCCCACTTCAAATCGTCCCATTCTTCGGTTTCCACCACGGCCTTGCGCGAAAGATAGCGCCTGGCCTCTGCCGGATCGGGAATACGGTCAGCCACGGGCGGCTCCTATCTGGCTTCCCGCGTAGCGCAGGTTGTCAATAATCTGCGCAAGCTCGACAGCAGAAAGGCTGCCGTACGCAGACGCAAGTATCTCAAACGCATCCTCAAAAGTCTCAGCCTTAGCCGCGGCTTCGAGGAGCCGGTCAATGGTCGCATCGGTTTCCTCCTGCCCCTTTTTCAAGAGGGCGGTTTCAAAATCTCCGGTCAGCCGGTCGTCCTTATCCCGGGCCCGGTCTTCCTTGTCCGCGAACAGGCGGGGCAGAAAGCCGAACAGCCCGCCGGATTTTTTTTCCTCCCGACCTCCGGAGACAACCGAGAGCGGTTCCGGGGTATCAGTCTGGCATCCGCATCCGCAGTCTTCCGGGTGCTCCGATTCCGGGATAAGGGCCGAAGAGGCGCGGCCGTCTGCGGCCGTCTGCTGCACAGAGCGGCTGAAAGCGGCCCCGGGCTCTCCCGGGTTAACCAGGTCAAAATCGTCCTCGCTGATGCCGTATTCCCGGGCGATGTAGCTTTTATTCGGGCGAAAGCCCAGGGCGAAAAGCTCCACATCCCGCTTGGCCCGGTCGGCCTGCAGGTCTTCATCCTCGGCAAAGACGAACACCGGAGGTTCTACCCCGGATCCGTAGTTATAGAGGGTGAACACTGCCGCCAGGCGGTTGAAGGCGGCGGCACAGCGGCGGCGGTCGGCGGCGGCCAGATCATCCCGCACCTGGTTGTGGGTCATGGCGGCGGCATAGCTTCCGTTCTTGCCGATCTCGGTGGTCAGGGTCTGACCCAGCACGGCCTTGGAAATTTCGGAGTTGGCCATGGTGATGTACTCGGCGTACACCGAAGAGCTGGCGGCCTTTCCTTCGGCCCCCTCGATGGTAATCTCCGAACCTTCCGGGGCAATGGCCACCGCGTCTGCCACCATGGATTCCAGGGCGTGAAGCAGCTCCGTCTTGTATTCGTTTCCGGCATTGTTGGGGTACTTTCCATACAGGAAGGCCCCGCCGTATTTTTCCACAAACACAGTCCACCAGCGAAAGCCGTTCTTCTTAAAGGTCACCGGCCAGAAACACTTGGAAAAAACCTTGTCCCCGTAGGGGTTGGCGTAGCTGGGGCGGTGGCGCACCAGAAGAAAACGGTTCTCGGGAACCTCTTCGGTGGCGGTAAAGCCGGTGCGGAACACCAGCCGGTTGTCCTGGTCAAACTCAAACCACTGGGGAGGCTTTCCTACAATGTTGCCGATGCCCCATTTATCCCCGTCAGGGCTCCACAGCACTTCCAGGGGCGAATAGCCGTAAGCCACGGCATCCATCATCTCTTCGATAATCCGGGGCACGTCCAGGGCTTCCAGCTGCCGGGCGAACTCGTCGGCCGCCTCCTGCTGTTTTGCGCCCTCGGCCCCGGCTTCCATGTACCACTCGGCACCGGAGACGGCGGCACAGCGGACGCTCCACACGCTTTCCAGGTGACTGTCGGTCAAAAGCTCCTGCAGGGCGCTGATGCCCCGGCCCATCTTGCGCAATACCGGGTCGGGATCGGGCAGGGTCCGCATGAGCCTGACAAACTCGTTAGCCCGGGCCCGGGTGGCGAAGTGGTCACCGGCGGCAAGGTTTACCTCCGGCCGGTCGGCCAGGCTTCCTTCCTGCTTCTCTTTAGCCGGGGCGGTAGGGCCCCAGTTGCTGTAATTCCGTTTCTTCCGTGCCATTATTCATACCCCCGCAGCACCGCCGCCGCCCGCCGGGGGCTTGCGGTGGTAGGCATTCCTGCCCGCCGCTTTCTGGCAGCCTCCAGCAGTTTCCGTACCGCCCCTTCCAGGGCGTCGGGGCCGTCCTTGTATTCCCCGTCGGGGAACTGGAGAAGCTGGTCGATCAGCTCCTTCTGGTCCGGGTCTTCCCGGTAAAACCGAATCACCCCGTTTTCTATGGGCGCCGACAGGGTTCCCTCGATGCGGGTGTCTTTGTGTATGGTGTTGGTGTCCGGGCGGTAAGGGATGTGATACCCCTCGGTCTCCGCTTTTTTATCCAGCACCTCGGCCAGCATGGCCTGCCCGCCGTTGTCCTCGAAGAACATCCAGGTGGGGTTGCAGCTGGTGTACACCTGGTACATGCCGTCTACCATCCGGGCAATCGATTCCTTGCGGATGCGGGCCTTTAAGACGTAGATAATCCCGTCTTCGGTAATGCCCGCGCAGATGGTGGCCTTGTAGCAGTGCTTCTCCTCGTGCTTGACAGAGGGGTCTGTCCAGCTGAACACATGGGTAAAGCGCAAAGATATAAGCTCCTCGGGGTGATAGCCCTTTATGGAGTCTTCCCGGAATATCTTTTCATCCAGGGCCATGGGAACAAGCAGGTACTCCTGGTTGTAGGCGGTGGTGCCGATGGTTCGTTTAAGCCGGGCCAGCCGGGAGGGCGGGAACTGCTCTTTCCAGGCAGGCTTGCCCCGCTTTTCCGCCGGGTACTTGTAGGTCTTCACCGGCTGTACATCGTCAGACCCTTTTTCCAGGGTGCTTGCCACACACTGGGTGTTTAAGGGCGTGGCCACTATCACCGCCGAATAGCTGGAAGCCAAAGCGGGAATCAGGTCCTGCATGACCCACTCCACGGTGGATCGGACAAACTTCCGGCTCTTGGCCCGCTGGCGGCTCTGGATATCATCCAGGCGCACGTAGTCCGGCCGGGCGGGGCCGTGAACGAACCCCCGGGGATCCTGTCCGATGGAAATAGCCCGCACCAGGACGCTTTTCCCCCCCGAACCGGGAACCTCGGCCACAAAACGGTTAAGAGCGGGTTTCTGGGCACCGGGAATAAACTCCCCGAAGTCGTTTATCAGCCGGGGGTTGTACATCAGTTCCAGTAAAAGCCTGCCGGTGAAGGCGGCGGATTTCTCTTCGTTGTAGCTGGAGAAGATCATAAAGCTTCTCGTGCCGTAGGCTATGGCATGTACCGGGTCCAGCAGGGTAAAGAAGGTACTCTTTCCCGAACCCCGGAAGGCCTGCAAAAGCACCGGTTCGTTCTCGGTGCCGCGGATCGTGTTCCATTCCTTGTGAAACTTGGAAAACTCATGAGGCACGTAGGCGGGAAAGTAGGTACGGGCAAACTCCAGAAGGTCGTTTTTGCACCTTTTTTTCCGCTCCTCCCTGGCTTTGGCGGAGTTATCCAGAAACAGGGGGCGGGAGAGGATTTCTTCCTTAAGCTCATTCCAGGCAGTTTCAAGCTGCTTTAATGTCTTTATTTCCCGCATTAAAACATTCCTTTACGGGTGGAGTAATTCACAAGCTCGTTGTAAATCGCGTCCCAGTAGGGTTCCATCCTGGCTTTCAGCCCCGGCTGGTTTTCCGCCAGATAGCTGTTGGCCACCTTGATAAGATCAATGGCCACCCCCAGATACTGGCTGCGCACGTCGATCTTCTGCATGACGCTGATGTGTTTGGAAATTGCGTCGGCGATCTTGGGGTCGGAGAGCAGCTCCGGATTGGACTTGATCTGCACCAGCCAGGCTTTCACACTCTCGGCGTACATGCCCACCATTTCCCGGGGGCTCATGTTGTAGATGCGCCGCTGCACATCCCAGTCCAGGGCCTCGCCCCGTTCGGCCGATTCGCCCTTCCAGCGGTAGACGGTGCTCTCGTTCACCCCAAGCTCGGCGGCGATGGCCGGGCAGGTCATGGAAGAGCGCACGTAGAGCCTCTCGGCCTCGTCCCGTTTGTCCGGCAGGGCCATTATTTGCCCCCCAGGAATCCGGCCACCAGGGTGGCGGCGATTCCCATTAAAAAGGTCAGGACGGCAATTCCGCCCATGGCCGATATTATTTTCTTGGAAAGGGCGTCGATGCTCTTGTGCATCTCGGATATCTGCCGCTCGGCGGCGTCCAGGCGCAGGGCAAGCATGGAGATTCTGCCTTCTATGGCCTGGGCGTAGTCTTCTTTCAGGTACTGCCTGATGGAAGCAAGCCCCTCGGTTAAACTTTTTTCGTATGCGTCCATGCGCTCCCGCAGGTACTCGTACTGTTTGGCAATTACGGCAAACTCGGCGGTGTACTCGTGGTGAAAAGAGCAGACCGACGGGGCACTCTCCCGCTTGATTGGTGTTTCTTTTGGTTGTCCGGTCTGTGCCGTCCGTCTGGCTGCCAAATTATTGCTCCTCGTAAAAATCCAGCACCGCTTCTGCTTGAGCCATATAGCGGCGCATTTCTATAATGTTGCGCTCCAGGGCGCGGTAGGCATCGTAGCTAAGCCACAGGCCGCCGCCAGCCTCTTCAAAGACCACCGGCTCTTCTGCCGGGGGCAGGGGCCGGGGCGGGGCGAGCTTGTCCAGCACCGCCTGAACGTCTGCCTCAGGAGGGCTTTTTACGGTTTGACACGCCGAAAAGAGCGTTAGCCCGATCAGCAAGACCAGCATCATCGGTAGACGCAAGGCTCTGTTTTTCATCCGCTGCCTCCTTTTCTGCTTCCAGGGTGCCGTCCAGGGCACGCTGAAGGTATTCAGCCTTTCTCTCCACCTGCCAGAAAGCCTCGTGGAGCCGCAGGTTTTCGTTCCACTGCTCTTTGATTTTTTTGGATTGACCGCGCAGGATGAAGAACATCACCACGCAGGCAAGCAGAAGGACGGCGATAATCACCAGTACGGCGGTGGTCATGCTCCTGCCTCCGGTGATTTTTCCTTGCCGCTGGCGGCGGCGGCCTTCTCGCCCTTGTGCATACCCACGTAGACCGCCGACAGGGCCCCGGAGAAGGTAATGACCTCTTCCACGGGCAGGGCGGCGGCTTCGGGGGCTATGGCCCGGACAATGAGCACCTCGGCGATAAAGAAGAGCCAGACAATGGTAATCCAGAGCATCCGGTCGCGGATGGCAGGTTCATAGGGAAAGCCGAACTCCCCCGCCGGGGCCTTGATGGCTTTTATAATGTTGGAGGATTTGCTGATGCCGACGTAGGCCAGGGAAATGTAGCCGGTCAGGTTGACAATGTCCGATAAGGGGAGCTGGGGGCTTATAACGGCCTGCAGGGCCACGGCGGCGGCAAGGAAGACCAGCCAGACGAGCAGGATCCACAAGGTTTTATGGGGCATAGAAGCACCTCCTTAAAAAAATCAAATATAGAGGCGGAAGGAGCACGGGAGTGCGGTAAAGGAGCGACCCGAAACCCGCCCCCCCGCGCGAGACCTCCCTCCGCCAAGGGTTGTGACACAGCTGCGGGCTTTGCACCCGCCGCCGGCCTGTGAGTATCTAAACATAAAGCAGGTATGTCTTTGTTAGCAAAGAAGTTATATGAGAAATATCCTTGAATCAGGAAATTGCATTGTAAATAAGAAAAGCCCCCGCCGGTTACGACAGGAGCTTGTAAAATGGGGGGCGGACAATTTGTCCGCTCTTCTTCCCTACAGGCAGGAGGCCCGTGGGGCGTCTATATGCTCCAGGGCGGCTTCCATGCGGGAGAGCTCTTCATCCAGAAGAACGCTTATCCACGGCAGGGTCAGCTCCTGAAGCTTTCGCTCATCGGCGGAAGCGCCCAGAAGGTCGGCCACCGCCTTTATTTTGTAAACGCTGGAAGACAGGCTGTCCACCGGGGCGGGGGCGTTAGGCATGGGCGGCCTCCGCTTCCAGAGGCAGGGCCAGCTGGATGGTTTTGTTTCCGTGGTTGGGAACCAGAAACCGGGCAGCCTCTTCCACCAGCTCCCGGGGAAAGCGCTTTGTCCACCAGGTAATAGCCGAATCGCTTACGTCCAGCAGTTTAGCAATGTCCGCATTGTTCAGGGGCGGGTTGACCGCCATGAGGTAGAAGAACTTGTTGATTTTCGCAATTGGCCATTCGGGGCTGGCGGCGAAGCGGTTGTAGATATACCCCATAACCGCGCAGGCTTCCACCTGCTCGATGCCCAGTTCCCGCATGCGGGTGTACAGCTGTCGGGCCTTTTTCTCCACGCCGATAAAGTAGCGGCGGATGCGCCTGCCCGCCTCGTTGTTTTCCAGCATGGCCAGCTCCTTTGCCATGTCCAGGGAGAGGGAATACTCGGTGGCCGGTCGGCCGCCGGAGGGGTTTTGCTCAGATTTGAGCAAAACCTCGTAATCTTCGCCCTCGGTGAAGGCGTACTGCTCGATCCGCCTGCCCAGCCATGTATCAAAACGTGTCTCGACTTCCAAAGCGCCGTGGAGGCCTCGGCCGTCCACCCATTCAGTTCCGTTCCGGTATTCTACGGCCACCGGTACGCCGTGTGTAGTTGTGTTCATTGAACACCTCCTCATGGATTTTGTCTTCGGGGCATAAAAAACCCCAAGCGTTGACACGGCTCCATAAGAGGCCGCCGGGCCCTCACGGGTACCCGACACTTGGGGGGCGGATACACCGCCATTTTGCTTCTGCTACATCGTTAGGGCATAAAAAATGCCGCTGCTGTTCGGGTGCGGTCTGGCCCGCTTATGGATTTGTGTCACCTTGAAGGTACACCATGCGGGGGCCGCTGTCAAGGTCAATCTTTGTAGACCACCCCGCAACGCTTACAGGCGTGGTGGGTCTTGCCCAGGTGCTGCCAGGTAGAGCAGGGCTTGTGCCCGAAGCGGCGGCATATCCACACCTTGATTCTGGTCAAAAGGTCTTCGCCCATGGGGGCCTCCTTGTAAGGGCAGCCTGTTCGTTTATGGTATAATCACCCATCTTTTACAAAGGAGGTAACGCCCATGACCGAGCAGGAACTGAAAGTAAAGTCTCTTGAGCTGGCTGTGCAGTTATGCAGCTACAACAGCCTGCAACTCGCCGAAACCCGCGATAAAGAACAGCCCCGCGACTTCGTCGATCTTCTCGAAGAGACCACGCTCCGTTATGCCAAGTCTTTTGAATCATTCCTCTCCTCATAGAGGCTGTTTCTGAGGCTTAGCAGTTTTTCTGCCGTGCGGGGGGCTGTTGTTTGTCTGGCAGGCCCTCCGTACGTTTCAAGCTCCGCGATAATATCAATCAGCTGAGCCAGCTCCTTAATCGTTACCGTTCTGTTTTCTTCAACCTGCATCAATCTCTCCTTCTTAAAATTAAAGTCTTCGCCCATGGGGGGCCTCCTTGTAAGGGTAGCCTCCGCTCCTTCCGATAAGGTAACTACGGGCAACCGGCCCGAAAGGAGCGAAACGCTATGGAATAGTCTCTCAAAGAACTGGCGATGGAAATCGCCAAGATGGTAGTTTCGGTAAATCCGGAATACGTCAACCTGAAAAACGGTTTTGTCACCGGAACCACCATCATCGACCTGCGCCGGGATATCCTAGACGCCCTAAGGAAGGACGCCGAGGAACATCCCGACTACTACGATTAAGCGAGATTGATCGCTTCCCCCGGAATGTGCAGGGTAAACACGACCGTTCCTTCCTGATCTATGGACAGGTCGCTATACCAGGCCTTTAATCCGCTATCCCGAATCAGTTTCAGGGCAGTATTCGCCCTGGCAGCTCCGGCGGTAATGCGTTCTTCCGGCTGGTACTTCCGGGGGTCTTCTTTGCTCATTCTGGCATTCATCCGATACCTCCTATCAATATTACCGCCTGATTCCCCGGCGGCCCGGTAGGGAAATAGTTAAAGGGCTTGAATTGGCGGTTTATCCCAACGCCTCGTTTTACGTCGCCCCCCGACGTGCTGGTTTATCCGGTCTTTGCCAGCCTGTAGCACTGCGCCGGTGCTAAAATTGGACAGGGCAGGACTCGAACCTGCACGGCCGCCTCCGTCGCTACGGCCCTGACTGTGGGTGCGCGCCCACTTCATACGGCAGTCAGCTGGATATAAACCAGCCGTTTTAACGGGTTGCGCCCAACTGCCCGGCGTCTGCTCTGTTCCGCCACCTGTCCAACCATCCGGTTTCGGTATTCCTACCGCGTAGCCTTATCCGGATGGCAATGGAGCCGAGGGGATTTGAACCCCTGTCCCGAAGCGTTCCCCTGTAGGTTTTTCGCTCCGGTCGAACCCATCCGGCCCCGTTCGGTGCATCACTTTGCACCAGTTTGCATCACTTTGGTGCCTCTTTACTCCCTTTCTTTCCTTCCATGAGTTCAACAATCGCCGAAGGACCGAACCCTGACCTGGCCAACGCGTGAATCTCTTTGTAGGCTGCCGAGTTAATAGCCTTCCGGCTCAGGCCGCAAAAAATATTGTATATATCCATATAGGTTTCGACCTTTTCTTTTGCCAGTACCTCGGCAAAGGCTTTTTTCTTTGCCGCCACTTTGCTGGCCCTTCGTTCCTGCGCCCACTCTTTTTCTTTCTTAACCAGCCAGGCTGGCTTCTTTTTACTTGCCGCCATTTTCTTCGCTCCTCCGTTTCTTCAAATGTTCCTCAAACATGGCCGAAAGGCTCAACTGTGTGCCGCCCTCGGCGTTCCGGTATTCCTCAAACCGTCCCTCGAACTCGCCGAAGGTGGAGCAGGGGTTGTGCGCCTGAAAGGCGTGCCAGGCTTTCAGGACGGCCTCGCCGCCGTGTTCCCTGGCCATGCGCACCGCAACTTCCTGCTCGTCGGATTCCAGCTCCCAGTCAAAGGGGGCCTGGAGCCTGCGGAAGTATTCTTCCCGCTTCATTCAGTTCCCCTTGGTGTGGATAATCGACCGGATATGGCTGACCGAGTATCCGTACCTGACCGACAAGTCCCGGTACCGGGCGCCTTTCTCGTATTCGGCCCGAATGGCCCGGTGCCGCTCTTCGGTGATCACACTCTTGGGTATGTACAGGGCCGACCCGGCAAAGGCCTCGGCCACTTTCATGGCAGCCTCTTCGCCGATAAGCTCTTTTAATAACTCGTAAGAATCGTTTTTACTCTCCATCAAACATCCTTGAATAACCATTGTTGCCGCTCCTCGGTGAGGATGCGCAGGACTTCCTGCAGGTCATCCTCAATCTTCCCGATCAGATCCCCCTGGCTCTTTACCCGCAGGAGAAGATCGGCGGTGTCCCGGCGCATAAGCGCGCAGGCTTCGGCTGCTTCACCCAGCCGGTCCGGCTCAAACAGACTCATCTGCGCCGCCTGTGGGGGGGGTATCAGCCTTGCGCCGTTTCATGGTTCAGCCTCCCGCCGGTTGCCGGGTCGTAGCCCGCGGCAATCATCATTTTTTCCAGGGCAAGAATCACCTTGCGCCCCAGGGCCGGGTTCATGAACCGGGGATGATCCACGTGGGTAATCCGGCGCATGAAGGCCCGCAGGGCCGCTTCGTCGGGGTTGCGGGCGCAGGTTTTCCACATCACCTCTATCTTGGCCCGCTGATCCTTTGTGCAGCCCCAGTCTTCCGTCCACCGGGGGCGGCTGGTGGTCTTGCCTTCTTTCTTCCAGCTCTGAAAGCCAAGCTGGGCAAAGCTTTCCATAATGGCCCGGAACTGGTCTTCGTATTCCATATCCCGGGCGCTGTCGATGCCCGCCGCTCCGGAGAGAAGGGCGCGGTAATTCTCGTCGCTAAGGCCCGTTTTGGTCTTGGCAACATGAATCAGGGCCATCTTGCTTTTCTTGTTGGTGATCATGGCACGTTGTGTCCTTGGCACCTTTCCCCTCCCGTTTTTTTGTTTTGCCTTACCCGGCGTCGTTTCCGAACCCGGCAAGCTCTTGTTTCTTGGCAAACCCAGGCCGCATGGCAAGCAGGGTCACGTCGTAAACCTCCGGCAGATCGTAGATCACCATCTTCACCTCTTCGGCGAGGTCGAAGGGGTCTGTCTCTCCGCCCTCGTCCCGGATTTCCACCCGAAGCATTACGTCAATCTTCATGCCTGCGCTCCTTCTGGTACGGATCATCATGATCCATCATTCCAAGCAGGTAAGGACCGAAGGCGAGGATCGAGAAAAACAGCATCACAATTCCCATAACCAGATATCCCAGAATACTCACTTCGGTCCTCCTCCCAATTACTGGCTGCTCATCAGGCCCGGGGCGCCGCCCCCGGACGACGACCGGCCGCTTTCACGGCCCGCCGTTTCGCATTGCACGGCAAACAATCAGGCTATCTGCTCTTTAAGCAGCTCCTTGTTTACCTCCTCCCGGTTGGCCTCGCAGAAGAAGCCGTCCTTGACCTTTCGCACAGCGTCCACCTGGGCAAGCTGTTCATCGTCCAGGGTAGCCATGGCCTCTTTGTCCGGCTCTTCCTTTATCCGGATGAACTGAACCATGTTCAGCTTCTTCAAGAGCTCCAGGGTGGTCTTGCGCACGCTGATGGACGTGCTCTTGCGGTAGCCGAAGATGCCGAAGGTAAGTTCCACGGTCTTCTTGTCCTTAAAAAGATCCTCCCGGTTGTACTCGGCATAGGCCCCGAGAAGGGCCGAAAGGTCGGTGATCCGCTTACGGATCGGTTCGCCCTTCTTGGCCGCGTCGCCCTTGATCTCGCTGATCAGCTTGTGAGCCTCCGAGTCGATGGCTTCAATTTCCCGCTCCAGAAGTCCGATTTCCTTCAATACAAGGTTCGCATCCTCCAGATTGTTGATCTTCGCTACCTTTGGTTTTAATCGCGCCATGTCAATCCTCCTTGCGCTTTTGGTTTGCTTATTTCTACCCGGCGAGCCAGGGCGCGGCCCTTGAGCCACAACCCCAGCCGTATCAGGGTCAGCGACCCTGTCCGTTCTCCCAAGTCTTTCAGGGCTATGGCCCTGCGATACATCCATCCTGTCATGTTTTTTCCTTCCATCTTCTTGCCATCATCCGATAATCTTCGTATGAGCACACTCGAAAGTTATTTGAAGGGATTCCAGCGGCTTTCTGAAGAAATCGTTCAATCATTTTCACAAAGCGATATACAAGAGCTTTGGGAACTGTTATCAAACACCAACCCACCAGCCCTAATTTCCAGCCTTCTCTCGGACCTGGAACGTATAAACCGGTACCTTTTAGCAACGCCGTCAAAGCGGTCTCGCGATGCCGATTTACGTAGCGCCGAAGTTCTTCTTCGCTATAAAGCGTACCTGGGTTTACAACTTGCAAACACTGTACTGGAGCGTACCGACACCCTCCGTTTTCAGGTTGATCGCTCACATCGCGGAATGGCTGTTTCTGCGCTGGAGGTTGTTGCAGATCTTCTACATTTGTATTTCGTGCAACTCTGGCCATTTGAGTGGTATCGAGAAACCCCATTTCCTTACTGGAAGTAGTTTCCATAATCTTCCTCCTTATCTCATCAACAGTTCACCGGCGGTGGATACCACATCCACGTCCGGGGTTTCCAGCCGGTTGATGCCCATAATCTGATGCACCCGGCCCATGAGTTTTACCAGTGTCCGCACCGAACCGCCCGCCATGGCGGTAAAGGCGTTCACCGCTTCCTTGTCCAGGTTCTTCCAGACTCCGGAGAGGATATTCACCGCGTCGGCCTTGTTCATGCGGCCAACTTTCAGAAGCACGCCCACCCGGCTGGCCAGCTGTTCGTGGTCGTTGCGCAGGTTCCGCAGCTTGTATTCAAGCCGGGGAAGGCCCGCCAGCACCACGCCGGTCTTGGCCTTGTCGTTGATAATCCGGCGCACCAGCTCCAGGGATGAATCGGAAAGGTAGTCGGCCTCGTCGATTATCAGTACCGCGTCCCGCTCCCGCAGGGTGTCGATGATTCTGCCGATAACCACGGTCATGCCGCCCTTGGGGTCTACGCCCACCGCCCGGGCAATCTCGACTACCAGCACGTTCTTGGTAAAGCTGGGATCAACTTCCACCAGAAAGGCGCTGTGGCTTTCAGCCTCGTAGCGCCGCAGGGCGGTGGTCTTTCCGGTCCCCGCGTCGCCGACGATAACGGCGATGTCCGCATCGTCCTGGGCTATGGATACGGCTTTTCTGACCTGATCCAGCACGGTGGTTTCGGCGGTGGGAATCTCCACCCTTTCCAGCCTGCGGGCTTCCCGCTTGAGCCATGCCTCGATCTTCTCTTCCAGAGTCCGCACATTGCCGTTGTAACTGCGGCTTTTGTAGGCGGATATTACTCCGGAGGAATATCCCAGGGCCTGGGCTGCTTTGCTCTGGCTGATCTTCTTCCCCTCGTCGGGGGTGCCGACCAGTTCAAAGAACCGGGTGTACAGCTCTTCGTTGTATCCGGTGTCCTCTTTCTTGCTCATACTCGCTCCTTGTATGTTTCGTTATCCGCCCCTACGGAGCGGGGAATAACCTTAATCGGTATCGAAAATCCCTTTCAGTTTGCGCTTCTGGGGTTTAGACTCGTACAGTTCCAGGATGCGGCCGCCTTGCTGAGGCTTGCCGTGTTCGTCCGGAAGAATGGGACCGCCGTTGACCACCTGGATGATCTGCTCTTCCGGCGGATCAAACTTGGTGTCCACATGCTCGGCGGCCAGCAGTTCCGCCGGGGTCTTGGCCAGCTTCTTGATTTCCGAAGCGTTCTTGGCGTAGTTGTCCAGGTGCTTTCTTGCGTCCTTCTGGGCTTTCTTCTGGGCCCGAACGTTTTCTTCGGTAACTCCGCCGTCTTTCAGTACGTCGCTGTAGGCGTCGAACAGATAGGTAAGCTCGGGCAGTTTGAAGATGTGAACCTTGCCCACCTCGTTTATGTCCCGTCGCACCTGCACGTCGCTGCCGATGTACTGCACCATTTCCGGAGCGTAGTAGTCGATTCCGTCGATGGTTACGCCGTTGCGCTGAACGGTTCGTTTGTCCCGGCGGGTGAAGATGAACTTCCGCCGCTCATCGGGGATAATCCGGCGGACGGTCCAGTTTTCTTCAAAGACCTGCTTGGGGGTTTTGCCGTCCATGCCCTGCCCGGAGTGTTTCCACTGGGTGTTGTACCAGAGCACATATTCGGCGTAGCGTTCCCGCAGTTCATCCAGGGTAAGCAGGACGGGCACCTTGTCCCGGCCGTTGATCTTTCCCCAGTAAAGCTTGGCTTCATCGGGGCGCATGGCGGTGTTTGAACCCACATAGGTTTCTATGTTCTTTTCAAACAGTTCTATATCCGTTCGGAAGGCCCTTTCTATCGGTTTTGACTGGCCTCTATAAGGGTTACAGAAGTGGACGGTCATACCGCAGTCCTGAAAAACACCCTCTACCAGCTCGGCGGTTTCCGCGTCTATCTTCATGCGCCGCTGTTTCCAGACAGTACCGGAGAGCCACAGGCTCTTGAAGTCTTTTCCGTTGTCAATGAGCAGGTGCTCGAAGGCTCCGCAGGCTTGCAGGCTGTTGTCCAGGGCCCGCAGGACGGTCAGGGTGTTGGGCACCACATCGATATGCCAGCCGGTAATATAACGGCTCCGCACATCGTCAAACCTGGTCAGCCAGGGGCGCATGATCCGGCCTTCGTGGGTCACCACAAAGTCAAAGAGGTGATGGTCGGCCACACCCCATTCCATTGTCTTGAGCAGGGTAAAATCCCGGGGAACGTAGGGATCGAAGCGGTCGTGGTAGGTTTTTTCTCCCAGGCGGTAAAAGGTCTTCACCGATGCGGGCACTTCTGTTTTCAGGTAGCGCCAGATGGTGTGATAATTCACGTCATAGCCGAACTGCACCAGGGAGCGCTCCACGCTCCGGGCGCTGGGCTGGTGGTCATCCAGATACAGGGCTTCGATAAGTTCCTTGGCCTGCTGATCAAGTCCCGCGCCGTTGCCGCCGCGCTTTTTAGGATACCGGGGAGCCAGCCCCGCAAGGCCATGTTCACGGTAGTCGGCCAGCCAGCGGTAAAAGCTCTGGTAGGTATTGATGTCGCCGTACTTGTCCAGGCGATCCCGAAGGTCAGGCACAGCCACGCCGTTCTGGTAGGCGGTGACAAACTGTTCCACCGTAAGGCCTGAAGCGTTCCAGGCTTCAATAACCTTCCGGCGCATGGCGGCCACCTTCAAATACTCCTCGGGAACCTTCTCCATGGGCGGCGCCTGGCGCGTCTTGGCGCCCCTGCCTGAGTACCGGGGAATGTTCACCTTCTGGGGTGTCGGTTCCGGCACCGCCAGCTGAGCCCGCAGGCCATCAAGGGTGGTCTTCATGCTCACCGCATAGGCAAACTGTACATCCTCGGGCAGATCGGCCAGGCGGTAGCGGTATTGCTTGCCGCCATTATCGGTGAACATTCTTTTCACCCATTTCTCTTTATCAGCTCTGCGCCTGATCGTTGTTTTATGTTTACCTGTAATTTCAGCGAGCTTTGAAGCTGTGACCCAATGTTCAATCATGTCTCACCCTCTTTGCCGGTGAATTCATGGTATACTCGGCTTTATCATGAAAGAAATCCTTATCACTGCAGAGGCCGCTCTCGCCGGTGCCCTTATTCCGACGATAGCCGGGTATCTCCAGTCTCGCGACGAGAAACGTCATCGCGTCTTCATAGAGCTCTTGTTTCATAGAATCGAGGGGAACGCGAAGATACTCAGGGAAGCGACTGAGCTGTATCGTGACCTCACGGACAATTTCAGAAAAAAGAGCTTCATAGAGGCGGTACGTAGCGGACAAAACAAAATTGGCGAGGCCGTCAACGCTAACGCCCTCTTCGCATCCCGGGAGGTTATTGCGTACGCTCTCGATATTGCGAAGACGCTTTTCTACTTTATTCCAGATGGAGAAGAACGGCTCCTGGCCGAGAAGGATCGACAACTCCTTATCGAAGATGTCCGGCGTGAATACGAGATGCTTGAGAAAATGTGCCGGGAAAAGTCGGGCGTAACCTTTCTCGAAAAGCACGAACGGAAATTCCAGAAACGCCCACGGCGAAAAAGATGGTGGATAATTTTTAAACAGAAGTATTACCAGGTGTGTCACCGTCAGCGATACAAGGAACGTGGCGGTGGCGGATAAAGCGAGGGAGGCATTCATACGGCGGCGCCTTCGCCGAAGAGTTCTTCCCGGGTAGTTTCCAGGTATACGGCGATCTTGATTTCTATTCTTGGTAAGCGGCGGCCCGGGAGCCCCCAGATGCAGCTGGAAACATGCTGTATGCGCTCGTCGATTTCCCAGGACATTTCGGTTATGGTTTTGCGCTTCTTGTTCAAGAGGTAGACGACCCGGGCGTGGCGGTCCCAATCCTTTAAGTCCCAGTTATCTTTTTCCGGCTTGATTTTTCGCTTTATCTGATCCATACTCAAAACGTTCCTTTGCTTCATGTTTGTGAATGGGTGATTTTTCCCCTTCGCATAATCAAAATTAGCACGCAAAAATAAACTTGTCAAGTTTATTTTTGCGTGTTTGTGAAAATTATGTTTGTTTTTAAGTGTTTCATATAGGATAATGCGAAGAATGGCGGATGATTCGAGTATAGCGGACAGGTTCCGTGAAATCAGAACAAAAAGCGGCCTCAAACAGAAGGATTTCGCACAATCCTTGGGCGCCAGCCATTCTGTGATAAGCGATATTGAACGAGGAGCCAGAGAGCCATCACGGCAAATAATGCAAGGCCTTGCTGAATTGTATGGGGTAGATTTAAACTGGCTCCTTGTTGGTACAGTTGCCAATAAGGATAGTTCGCAAATACAAAAACGTAATTCTGAAATTGAGAAGTTGACTGCTGAAATAGACGAGTTAAAAAAAAGTATTGATCAGCTTGAGCGTGAGAATAAAGAGCTTAGTAAAGAGCTTCTTGATAGGATGAGGCAATTATTGGGCGCTAAGGCTGACTTGAAAAATTCACCTGCTTAACGCTCCACCTTTGGCTTGTTTTTAACGCTCCACCTTACTGCTTCACCTTGGCATGTCTTTGTATTTATATTTCTTTGCTATATATAACATTACACCACTTTGCACCACCTTTATTTTTTGCTACTGTTTGCGCTCCACCTTTTTACTATCGGAATGTTCCCTCTCCCTACTGTATTCCCTGTTTAAATCTTTATATAACAATGATTTGAAGCCATTAGAAGCTTCTTAAAGCCTCCGGGCGTTTATGGCGGTATTCCTGCCGTTTCCCCGGATTTTCCGTTTTTTCTCGCCCTGGATTTTGCAAGCTACCGAGGCCGCCGACGGACTTTAATTCTTTGCCTTGTATGGATTTGTCCGGCTTTATGGGCTTGTGCTGACATTCAAATACTTAGTGCAACCCCACAGAGGACGTTTCGAACGACTCGGCGCGTTCGGGCCCGAAGAGCGGCCGCAAGTGACCGCCCTGCCCGGTTTTGAGATCGATCTGTCCCAGATATTTCGAAGCAAGGTTTGAATGGAGCTCTACATAAATTGCGCTGTCCAGCCTGCCACACTACCCATGGATTGAGCTCCGGTTCAACTCTACCGGGAGGCTGTGGCAATCCGGCGGTCTCCGCCCAGGGTAAGAAGGACGGTAAAGGTCGATCCTTCCCCCGGGCTGCTATCGACCGAGACGGATCCGGAGTGGAGTTCGGCGATCTCCTTTGCGATTGAAAGGCCGAGGCCGAAACCGCCGTTTTTTTGCTGCGCTAATCGTCTACACGGTAGAATCTGTCGAAGATGGCGTCACGATTCTCCGGATCGATCCCCGGACCGAAGTCACGAATTGCAATAAGGGCAGTGTGCTCGTCGAAAGACAGGTCTATATGTACCGGACTCCCTGGATTGGAATACTTTACGCTGTTGTCAAGGAAAATAAAAAGCAAAAAACGTAGACTCAAACTCCCCATA
>CAYPIQ010000018.1:0-37517 GCA_964410865.1 uncultured Spirochaetales bacterium
AAAAAGATGGGCTTATTACCGGAACCGGAGGAGCAACCGGCCTAACAGCCGCCTGAGAAACCCGCCTTCCTCGATGGTTTCGGAAGCCCTTACCGCATACGAGGCAAGTTCCTGATCCCCTACATATAACTTCCAGGATCCTACAACGGTCCCCTTTTCTACAGGGGCTTCCAGAAGCGGTCCGGGAATGAACTCACGCCGTATCCGGGCCGCTTCCGGATAACTAAGAGTGAAGATGTCCGACACATCTCCTGAAACCTCAAGGTATTTCTTTTCGCCGCCATAAACCCGCACCGGCTCTACTCCAGGCGGGTCAAATCTGAGATTCGTAAAGGCGTAAAAACCATAAGAAAGCAGGTTTACACCGTCTACTATCCTGCGCATGCTTGCGTCAGGACCGGTTTTTCGGGGGATGCCCATGATAACGCAGACAAGCCGCCGACCGTTTTCCTCCGCCGTCAGGGCAACATTATAACCGGATTCTTCGATATAACCGGTCTTGAGTCCGTCCGCCCAGGCGTAGCGGCCGATGAGCTCGTTATGGTTCGGCTGGGTAACCGGACCCAGGGAGGCTGTTCCACCGTTCCCCAGGTTATCATCCGTCGGATAAGTAAACTCGGGTAGAGAGGCAATCTTCAGTGATAAGTCAGGAAAAGTTTTTATATATTCCCGGCAGAACTGGGCGAATTCCATCGGAGTAGTAATATTGTACTCGCTGTAACCGGAAGGCTCGACAAAACGTGTTGAAACAAGCCCAAGCTCTTCCATCCTTCTATTCATTAACCCGGCAAAGGCTTCCACATCGCCGGACACATGCAGGGCCAGTGCAATGGCCGCATCGTTCCCCGAGGACACGGCAAGCCCGGCAAGGAGTTCTCTTCCCGTCACGTTTTGCCCTTCTTCCAGGAACATCAAGGATGAGTGCGGAGGTGTATTGCGGTAGTCCGCTTCCGGGGGTATCCGCACCGCCTCATCCAGAACGGTAAGATCTTTCTCTATGTCTTTTAGATAGGTATAGGCCGTAACGAGTTTTGTCATCGAAGCAGGCGGCAGGGCTGTGTCTGCATTTTTCCTATAGAGTACGCGCCCGGTTTCGTAATCCAGCAACACCGCCGCTCGGCAGTTGAGCTCAGGTTCCGGCGGTGGGGGTAACTGTGCCAAGACGGCCTGCAGGCAGATACTTAGAAGAACAAAAATTATGGTGAAGCGTTTCATCGCCCCTAGGATACCATATTACGGGGTCATTGAACATCGCCGTGAAACCATCGATGTGCTCCTGGACCATTCCTGTGCCGGGTGGATGAAAGGAGAAATCGAGCCGGAGGCGGTACAGAAGGGTTGGCTGCGATTTCGTGAACCACGCCATGTGGATATCCCGGCTGTTATCATGGGTGCCGACAGCTTTCCTCCGCCGGTGTTATCCTTTGCCGGTTACCGGAAGCTTGCTCCCACTATCGAATATTCGGTTCCGACATATTCTTTTTCTCCTGTGGACACACCGGCCTGCGTTTTCAGATCCATATACCTTACCGCGGCTTGTTCGACCTCCGCCACAACCTCTTCATGGCTCTTTCACGCGGCGATTGCCTCCGTGGCCCTGAGGAGGATCAACTCCTGGGCACCGGAATTGTTCTTAGAGTCGATCACGGTAATTTTATCCTCGGGGTATTTCTGTGCTTCTTTCAGGATCACACTGTAGGTTCCGAAAAGGATGGTAACCGCTTTGCCGTCCACGAGGCTGCATCTATTCGATGTGGATCACACTATCGTGAAGACATAGTCTGCAGAGAGTAGAAAGCTCCCCCTACCGTCGGCCGGGAACCGAAGTCCTGAAAATGGAAACCCGAAACCTGCTCCTTGCAATCCTCGCCGAACCGAACTATTTCATAGTGGACGCCGAAACCGGTCGAATTCTGGAAATCCACGGTCCGCGGTACTCAAAACAGAGGTAAACGATTCATGGGAATTCCTTACGGCAAACGTCTATTTCGATTACGTATATTAATGTACAGCCTGGGGCGGCTCTATTTCCATCACTCCCGGTCTGTCATCCCTAGACCCAGACAGTATCGTGGAATTAATAGAATAAAAATAGAAAGCCATTTCCTCTTTCGGAACTGCAAACACCGAAATTCGAGTTCCTGCCGGAGTCTTTCAGTAAGCCGCAGCAGCAAAGGCCAGAAGACCGATGAAGAAGAAAACCAACACGGTCTCCAGGTTCGGGGTTGCGTTTTTAACCCTTTCGGCAACTCTTTTTCCCGGTTTTGTAACCACCAGCAGAAATACCGCCACTCCTAGAAGTACAAGGGGGATCAGACTTATAAACTTATCCGCGGTAAAAAAGGATATGCCCCGGGGAAGGGCTTCCCCGTACATCAGGCGGTGCATAGCCCCGGTCACCGGCACACAGAATATACCGGCACCCAGGCAAAGCAGGGCAAGCACACTGACGGACAGCCCGGCGAGAAAACCGGGTTTTACCCGCTTCTGCCTGGTCTCTGCTGCCGGTCCGGGGAGGTAGATACGACTGAGTTTTATAAAACTCGCAATGGTGCAGAATCCGGTGATCCAAAGCAGAATATAAGCCGGCGAACCCTTCATACCCAGGGTTATTAGCCCTTTACCGGCAAAGCCGTTGAAAGGGGGAATCCCGGAGATCGACAGGGCACCGACAAAAAAGGCCGCGGCAAACAGGGGCATTCTTCTGCCCATGGGTTTCATCCTGTATAGGTTGCGATCGCCGCTGTACTCCACCGCCGTGCCCACGGTCAGGAAAAGGAGACTCTTGAACAGGGCGTGGTTAACCGCGTAAAAAAAGGAGGCCGTCAGGGCAACGGCTGACCCGGCACTGAAGACCGCGAGGACATACCCCATCTGGGAGATGGAATGGAATGCCAGAAGGCGCTTGGCATCGCTCTGGGCCAGGGCGCTGATGACGGCAATAAAGGCAGTTACCGCTCCTATCCAGAGAAGCAAGTCGAAAAGATACACACCCCCGAACTGGAGTAAAATCCTGACCATGGCGAAGTAGGATACCTTGATGAGAACACCCGAAAGCACTGCCGAAACCGGATGAGGGGCGTAGGCGTGGGCTTCCGGCAGCCACGTATGAAAGGGAATAAAGGCCGTACGCACACCGATACCCACACAGAAGGATGCCACGGCAAGATGGATCGCCGGGGTGTTCCGGATTCCCCCGGTTACTTCCAGGGCTTCCTTTGCAACGGCGATGGAGAGGGTCCCCAGATCCCTGTAGACCAGGAAAATACCGAAGAGGAAGAACAGGATACCCGTAGAGCTGAGGATAAGATACTTGAAACCGGCCACCAGACCGGTGGAGGTATCCTCGTAGGCTATGAGGACGTACGCCGCAATGGCAATGATCTCGAAACCGACGAACATGGTGAACAGGTCTCCGGTCAAGGTGACGATAAACATCCCCGCCGTCATGAGGTGGTAGTAGAAGAAGAAACCCGAGGTGTACTTTTTATCCGATAAGGCAAAAAGGGCTACCAACAGGGTAATTAGGGCGATAAGAGCGGCGGCAACCCAGGAAAAACCGTCCATCACCAGGGCTATCCCGTATGGTTCGGTGTATCCGCCCAGGGCCGCCGAAAGGACCCTGCCGGAGAACACCTGCCCAGCCGCCATGGCAATCAGCACCCCGGGACCGGCCAGAGTAAAGACCGAAACCACCCGCAGAAACGAGCCGGCCCGGCGGAAGAGCTTGCCCACCATGGCAAGCACTCCACCGAATAGGGGAAACACCGGGATAAGGGGAAGAAGGGTTTCAGTCATGGAGTTTCCAGGCTTCCTTTTCGACGCTCCGCATGTCCACGGTTCCGAAGCGAAGGTAGATCCGGTAGATCAACGCCAGGGCCAGGGAGACGACACAGATCCCCACCACGATGGCGGTCAACATCAGGGCCTGGGGAAGCGGATCCACCATAACACCCTCACCCCCGGCTATGGGCGCGGTGTTTCCCGACAGCGAACCATGATACACGAACAGTACAATGACGGCGCTGTTGGCAATACTTAAGGCCATGACCTTTTTCACCATATTCGGTTTGGTAATCAATCCCCACATGCCTAGCAGAAAAATCGCACCGATGATATACCAGGCCATCAATCCTCCCTGAAAAGCCGCAGAGAAATAAGGCTGACCCCCGCGGCTACCTTTATACCGATAAGTATATTTAAAAGCAAAATCATCCCCGCCCGGGGGACATTAGCCGCTTCGACCTTCGGAAGGGGATTACCCAGGAACCCGACCCCGGCGATCACCCCGGTCAGCCCGGCTACAAGGAGGAGGAAAAAACATACCGCTTCCAGAAGAGATAAAGACAAGGGGGGGAACAGGCGTTCGGCGGTATCCACTCCCCGGCTTACCGAAAGGAGAATGACCCCCGAGGCAATAACAACCCCGCCTTGAAACCCCCCGCCGGGTGACAGGTGTCCATAGGTAAGGAGGTAGAAGCCAAAGAGAAACATCAGAGGAGCAAGCTTCCGGGAAACAAGCTGGAGGATATCGGTCTTTTTCACGATCTTCGCTCCGTAAAGAGTAATACCCCCGACACCGCGAGGATGAGCACGATGGTCTCACCCAGGGTATCAAAGGCGCGGTAGCCGAGGTAGATGGAAGTAACCAGGTTCAATGCACCTGTATCCCTGGTTCCCGCCTCGATCAAATAGTCGCGGATAGGGCTGCCCGCCAAGTGATCACCCCGAAGGGCGGTAAAAAGGAACAACCCTACCAACAGAAGGAGAACAACCTCGAAAAACCTTTTCAGTACCGTGGGAAAGGATGGTTTCACGTTATATCCCTCCTACCTGTTTTATGAACGATCCATATCAATACCACCGTACCGATCCCGGTGCCCACCGCCGCTTCGGTAAGGGCTACATCCGGAGCATGAAGGAGAAAGAAGCACAGGCAACTGAGCAGGCTGAAAACTCCGAGCATCAGGACAGCGGCGAGCATATCCTTCAATTGAAGAGCGATAAAGGCGGAGACAAACATTACTACAAGAATTATTTCAATCATCTTCCTCGTCCGGGGTTTGCCGTCGTCCCAGATAGCTTCGTCGCCAGGGGACAACACCGTTCTGCCATGCAAAACGGGCGATAATATGAGCGGACACCGGATTGGTGACGAAGAAAAACAGGGTAATAACCACCAGACGCCCTGTAAGGGGTCCCCAGCCGGAGTAGAGCATACAGCCTATAAAAATGGAGAGCACCGAGGTGGTACTGCAGGTGGATGAAGCCTGAAGACGGGTATATACATCGGGAAAAATCAGGACTCCGATATTACCCATGATGTTGAAAATCACCCCCAAGCCGAACAAAATGTAGGCGGCAATCGTCATGACATTTCCTTTTTGCCGGTAAAATACCGTACCAGGGCAAGGGTGCCTACAAAACCGAAAATATCGTAGACCAGGGCTACATCCAGGTATATGTTTCGACCTGAAGCCACCGACAGAATAACCAGGATCGCCAGAATTTGAGCAGAAACAAGGTTAAGCCCTATCATCCGGTCTGTCAGGGACGGACCGATAACAACGCGAATCATGCTGACAAGACTCGAGGCGATAAAAAAATACAACAGATATTGTATTATTACAGCCATACACGTTTCAAGAGTTTTTCGTAGGTCCCCTTTATGAGTTCTCCGGCATACCTGGAGTGGGTCGTCCGGGTATCCAGCCAGTGGACCACCAGGTGATCGTCGTCCAGGTTAAGGGTTATGGTTCCAGGGGTAAGCGTAATGGCACTGGTTAAGGCAACCCTGGCGATATCCGTTTTAAGATGCGTCCGGAAGTGAACAACACCGGGGTTAATCTTTCCCCGGATGATCCGGTAGAGAACCTGGAAACTGGCAACATACATATTGAATACCAACACCAACAGAAATACTATCATCATGTGAGGCCGGAATAAATGAGCCCTGCGACCGGCTTCCTGTTCTTCGACAAAAATCGTGTAGGTAAGGGAGGCTACCACCAGGCTTGCCGCAGCTCCGGCAATCAGGGATCCAGGATCTACGGACCACGTAAAAAGGAGCCACCCCCCCGCCATGGTGAGGAAGGTGATGATAAATCGCATGAACGCCCAACGTCTCCGAAGATTCATGGCCGTTCCTTCTTTCTGACGATTTCCACGACTTCTTCCGGCGATGCAGCCTTGAGCAGGGAATCACAAAATTGCGGGTCATGAAGGTACCGGGCAATTTTGCTTAAGACCTGCATATGCCGGGCATAGTCACCCTCCGGACCTACCAGGAGAAAAAAGAGCGAGACCGGTCGGTTGTCCACCGCGTCGAATTTTGCACCGCCGTCCTTTCGGCCGAAGGCAATCCGCGTTTCGCTTACCTGGGAGGTAAAGCAGTGGGGGATGGCAATGCCGTTACCTATGCCGGTAGTGGTGAGCTTTTCCCGCTCCATAATGTCTTCAACCAGAGCGTCCACATCCTCTATGGACCCACACCTCGAGATAATCTCCGCCAATTCCCGGATAAGATCCGGTTTGCGCTTACCCTTCAGCTCGAGTTCAATACAGTCCCTATAGAGCATATCGGCCAACAATACCGCCATCAGTCCACCTCCGCAAGACCCACTGCCCAGTCTACCGGCAGAGTGAACAGAACACCGGTGCCGGGATTATCCAAACCGCCGCATATTTCGTCCAACAGGGACCTAAGCCGGGGAATGAGAGATTCATCCTTTACTACGGAGAAGATAGTCTTGTTGTAGGGCTTGTTGCCCTTCATGAATTCCTTGAAACCGGCAAACAGAGGAACCTCGTAGGTAAGAAAGCGTCCCATCCCTTCGGAATCGAGAATAGTGCCGCCGGCGATGCCTACCTCGGCATATGCCTCCAGAACATGTTCCAGCAGATCTTCCCGGTTCAGAACAAAAACGATAAGCTTCATGGCTCTCCTATTCCTGTCCCTGATGCGCCACAGCTTACCGCCTTCTCTTGCTTACGTCAAGGAAAAGCATTGCTTATCGGCTACTCTCCCATTCCGAAATTGTCTACAACAAAATCCACATCCTTGTCTCCCCGACCGGAGAGATCGAAAAGAATCGACGATCGCGGTCTCTCCCCGGCGAGCTTCATTGAAAAGGCCGGAGCATAGGCATTCTCGAGGGCGGGGGTAATTCCTTCCTGGCGGGTCAGTGTATAAAATGCATGTAGGGTTTCTTTGTCGTCGGCGGTTTCATACACCACCTTTCCAAGATCCTTGAGCATGGAATGTTCCGGCCCCGACCACTGATCCTATGCAGTAAATAGAATTAACCGGATCTTCCAGGTAGAGGCATTGAAAGCCGAATCCACCGACTCTTTTAGAGTCTTGAGACCTGTTGAAACCGGCACCAATCTCGCGCCGATCAGATTCATCCTGACAAGTCTGGGCAGGATACGGAATCTACCCGGCGGTTTGTGCTATTCTGCTGCTTGGCGGCTTTGGCTCAGGCCGCTGGGCTCACCGGGTAAGGGAAGCAACCGATGAACCGGGATAGGAAATATCGTTATTATCCCTTTCTCCTCCGGTAGAACTGGTACGCAATACTGAACAGGTTATGTACGGTCCAATACAGGACAACCCCCGCCGGCATATTATACATGACAAAGAGCAGCAGTATCGGCAGGAGAAAACTCATGAATATCATCGTCCTTCCTAGCTGATCGGGGGGCTGGGTGTAACGGGACTGGATAAGGGCCGTAACAAACATCAGGATGGGCAGCCCCCGCAGGGCTTTCCAGCCCAGGATGGGAACGGCCAGGGGTGATATATCCATGATAACGTCCGGACGGGAAATATCAGGAATCCAACCGGGTATAAACATCTCCATCCGGAAATCAATAAAGGTGTTTAGAATGCTGAAAAGCAGGAGAAATATCGGCAGGTGGACAAGTAATGGAACCATGTTCGGTCTGCCCTTGATTTCTTCCCTGGCGTATAGTTCTTGAAGCTTTTCCATCATCTTTTCACGGTCATACTGATATTTTTGTTTAAGTGCCTTGATTTCAGGAGCCACCCTGCGGAGCTTATCCGTGGTATCATAACTACGTCGTGTCAGAGGGAGCATCAGTAACTCAACGATGATCGTAAAAAGAATGATTACAATCCCATAGTTGGGAACAACTCGATAGAAGAGATCCAGAACAAATTTGAAGCCGTCGGCCAGGGCAAGCATGAAAGGGGCACCGGGAATAATGCGCTGCAACTGCAATTCTCCGAGTCCGTAGCCGTTATCGGCCGGGTCATTATAATCGTCGAGTATTTTTCTATCCTTCGGTCCGATATAATAAAAGAAGGTGTCACCTGTTTTCGACAGATCATCCGCCGGCATACTGTAGAAAAAACTCAGCCTTAATGCATCCTCGGCGTCAGTCCGGGAATCCCAGGCCAGTCGGTAGTCCCTCTTCGGAGGAATAGAGATAACGGCAAAGTACTTTCCTTCGATACCGAGCCAGTCCACTTCTTCATCCATAACATGAAAACCCTCTTCGGAAGGTCGCATATTACGTTTTTCCCCGCCGCGGCTCACATGGTAGTATCGATAATCGGTTCTTCCATCCAGGGTATCGTATTCGGGCCCTAGTTGAGGGCCGTATTCCAGGCTGTAGAGAAAACCATCACCGTCCGAGGGGAGAACTTCGCCGTTCTCCGTTTCGAAGGATACCATCACTCTTATCATGTACTCCTCCGGCAGAATTGAGAAGGTCTTGCGGCAGGTAATTGCTCGTCCGTCCCGGGTTATAAAATCTCGATAAAAACTCACTTCATCCCCCGACTGCGAAAGGCTGTAATGAAAGGGGGCAGTAAGCAGGTCACCGGTAAAACCGCCCGCACGGGTTCCGAAGGGGAGAATTCCAGGAACGGTGTCAAGGATGAGCTCAGCCCCGTCGCCCTCGCTGCCGCGGTGGTTTTTCAAAACCGCCGAACTCATTCGTGCTCCGACATTTGTAAAAGTGAGCCTGAAGACCTCATTTTCCAGGGTTATGCTTTTTTCACGTATCACCTCCTCCGAAGGCAGTAATACGAGAGGTTCCGCTTCCGGGGGACTTTCTTCCACAACCGGTTCGCCTTCGGGTTCCTGCACCGGTTCTTCAATTGCTTCTTCAGCGGTTTCTTTCTCCAGAAAGAAGGTATTATAGATATAGACGGTGCCGAATATAGCAATAATAGATAGTATGCCTGCTAACAGAATATTCTTTTTCATGTGTTTTTTCCTTCAGCCCCCGCAGAGGATATTAACCACTTCAATATCCGCTCCGTCGGGAATTTGGAACCCCTCTCTCTCGCTGCGCTTGACTATCTCGCCGTTTACGCGGGTAATGACCTTCGGAGACCGAATGGTATACCCTAAAAACGTATAAATATCCGAAAAGGACAGGTCCGACCTCCATTCCATCTGTTTGCCGTTTACCGTTATCATACCATAACACCCGCTTTCTTCATCAAAATCTCTATAACGGCATCCGCCTGGGTTGCCGCCACAATACAAACCCGCGGAGCAAGGAGCGGTACTCCTTCTTTCACTTCGCTCACCCCGTCACCACAGAGGATACATCGTTCAAATCTATGAACGGCAAGGGATTCGTACCGCCCGTATCCGGCTATACCGGAGGCTGCTACTACCCATGTCGAGGTCATATCCGAGAGGATGGTTTCAATAATCATCTGCTTCGCCGCCGGGTCGTCAAAGGCTTCTACAACAATATCACAGGTCCCGTAAATATCCGGTATATTTTTTTCATGTAATCGCACATTATGGGATTCGATTGTGATGTACGGCTGTATCCGCCGGATAATCTCGGGCAGGGCTTCGCTCTTCGGCCGACCGATATGTTCAAGCCAGTAGTTCTGCCTGTTGAGATTTCCCAACTCGACTATATCATAGTCCGCAAGAACAATCCGTCCGATACCCGCCCTGGCCAATAACAGAGCAGCGTTAGACCCTAATCCGCCGAGTCCGGCAATTCCAACCGAGGAGCGAGCAAGGACTTCCGCCACCGCCGGGGTATGAAGCCTCCTGAACATGTCCGTAAATTCTTCTTTTCCGGGAACCATTGATTTACAGTACGTGTGAAACCATCAAAGGTCAAGACCCCGGTTCCGATTCGGCTACGATCCATGTCATTTGGTTCTAACATAGTTCTGTTTTTTCAGTAAAGTATTTACACGCGTCTTGAAGATGTTACTTTAGTATAGCTATACTACAGTCATACTACCCCGAGCAGCAGGACCTACCGGTTTGTCCTATGGACTGTTGCCGATAGGGTGCGGCGGGAAACGGCCGTGCCTTCCGTGATGGAAAAGGGGCCAAGATAGGGGGAAGTATGCCATTACGATTTAAATTAGCCAAGTGTACGGGCTGTCAGCTCTGCCAGTTGGCCTGCTCCGGAAGCCACGACGGTGTGTTTAATCCGGTAAAAGCACGACTAAAAATTATTCACGAATATCACGACGAGGGTATTCGTATCAAAGCAAACCGCTGTATCTTCTGCAAGAAGTGCGAAGAAGCCTGTCCCGAGGGAGCCATATCCAACAACGGCCGGTGGATGATTGTCGATCACGAAAAGTGCATCGGCTGCGGCACCTGCGTTGAGACCTGTCCAACCCATGTCATCTACCTGAACGACAACATGAAATCGGTTATCTGCGATCTCTGCGGCGGGGAGCCGAAGTGCGTAGAATGGTGTCCGAAAGGCGTTATAAGCCTCAAGGAAAAGGTGACGACATGAAAAACAGCTTGATGGGAAACATTCTTTATATTGATCTGAGTTCCGGTACGTCCGAGGTCCGTCCCACACCCGTCGATTTTGTAGAAAAATACGGAGGGCAGAAAGGCCTTGGTACAAGGTTGTTGATGGAAGACTTCGATCCTAAAACCGAGGCTTACGCCGAAGAAAATAAAATCGTCCTGACCACATCCATTATGGCGGGGACACCCGTCTCCTGCTCGGCAAAAATGGCAATGACAACCAAGTCACCCCTGACCGGTGGAATAACCGACGGATCCGTGGGCGGTCATATCGGCGCCGAGCTCAAGTACGCCGGATATGATGCTGTCGTTATCTCAGGTAAAGCCCGGGAACTCTCGTACATCTATATCGACCCGGATACGGTGGAAGTACGAACCATCAGCGACCTCGCCGGAGCCGGGTGCTTTAAAACCGAAGATCAGCTCAAGGAGAGGTTGAAAGACGACGACCTGAAGGTATTCGCCATCGGTCCTGCCGGGGAGAATCTCGTCAAGTACAGTTGTGTATCCTCGGAACGCTACAGGCAGCTCGGACGGGGCGGAATTGCCGCGGTTATGGGCAGCAAGAACTTAAAAGCCGTGGCTATTCGCGGCTGGCTGGATGTGCATGTTCCGGATGTCGAGAAATGCATGAAAACGGCGATGGCCGCCCACGTGAAGGATGAAGTTATTTCGGATGAGAATGAAATATACGACCTGGGGACTCCCTCCCTGGTCAACTACTCCCAGGAATCCGGACTTTTACCCACACGAAATTTTCAGGAAGGCACCTTCGAATTTTTTGAGAACATCAATGGCGATTCACTGAAGGCGGTACGAAAAAACAAGAAAGCCTGCTTCTCCTGCGGAATAGCCTGCGGTAACTACGTCGTGGACGGTTCTTCCCGCGTAGAGGGGCCGGAGTATGAGACCATTGCCCTGGCCGGCTCTTCCATCGGAAACGGGGACAGGGCAAAACTGATAGAATTCAACGCCCGGTGTGACGACCTGGGTCTTGACACTATTTCCGCCGGCGGAACCATCGCGTACATGATGGAGTGCACGGAAAAGGGCATCCACGATTTCGGCATTCGATTCGGCGAAATAGACAAGGCCCTGGACCTGCTGGGGAGCATAGCCCACCGCAAAGGCATCGGAGATGAAGCGGCCGAAGGATCGAAACGACTGGCCGAGAAATACGGAGGCAAGGAATTCGCTATACAGGTCAAAGGACAGGAACTGCCCGGCTATGATCCCAGGGGTTCCTGGGGTATGGGCATTGCCTACGTGACGGCGCCGCGGGGCGGCTGTCACATGAGTGCCTATCCCATCGCCCTGGAAGCCTGGGGCGAGTTGGATCCCTTTACCTTTGAAGGTAAAGCCAAGCTTGTAGCGGATATGCAGAACGCCCAGTTCGCCAAATTTTCCATGGGGATCTGCGACTTCTGGCCTATCGAGAGTGATACGCTGGGAGAACTCTTTAGTGTTACCTACGGCGGAGAATGGCCGCCGGAAAAGGTCGACACTATGGGAGAGAGGATTTTCAATCTCCAGCGGGTCTTCAATGTCATCAACGGTCAATCCAGGAAGGATGACGCCCTTCCCGCCCGGTTTCACAACGAATTACTGAAGGCGGGCCCGCCGGCGGGCAAGCCCATGACAAAGGAAATGTTCGACGCCGCCATGCGTGAGTACTACGAGTATCGCGGATGGGACGAAGAAGGCCGGCCAACCATCGAGAAACTCAAAGAACTCGGTATAGAAGACAAATTTATAGAAGCCTACAAGCAGGCGCTGTAGAAAATCTCTTGAAACCAGCGGGGGCTCTTCGAACGAAGCAGCCCCCTTTTTTACCTCTCACACTTATCCCTCACACTTTTACCCGATAACCTCTTTCACCGCTTCTTCAAAGGCGGATAACGCAAAATCGGCATCCTTATCCGTATGTGCCGAAGATATAAACCAGGGTTCCCTGGAATCCTTGTCAGGCATGACACCCCGGGCAAAGAGGGCTTCGATAATATTCTCGTAGGTCTCATGATCACCCATGGCCCAATGTCTGTACTCCGTACATACTTCTTCTTCAGTAAAAACGATACCGGGCATGGCAGGCGGTCCCTGTATCACATACGGAACACCGGCTTTATCCAGCACCTGTTTCCATCCCGCCATGAGGAGCTTCCCGTGGGCGTCCACCTTGTCCAATTCCCCCGCCGATATGAGGTCCAGACATGCATCCGCGGCGGCCAGGGCAACGACATTACCGGTATAGGTGCCGCCATGGGGAATTTTCAACGGACCGATTTCGTCCATTATTTTCCTTTTACCTCCGAAGGCGGCCACCGGGAACCCGTTCCCCAGACATTTGGCGTAACAGGCAAGGTCGGCCTTGACATTGAAATACTCCTGAGCTCCCCCCTTGGCTATCCGGAAGCCCGTCTTTACCTCGTCGATAATGAAGATAATACCGTATTCGTCGCATAGTTCACGAATACGATTCAAAAACCCCTTCTGCGGCATTATGGATGCCTGGTTGCCCAGAAGCGGTTCCACAATAATGGCCGCCAGGTTCTGCCAGTTCTCTTTCACCTTTCTTTCCAGAATCTCTTCGTCGTTGAAGGGAATAGAGATAACCAGGTCGCCGATGCTCGCCGGAATTCCCGACCCCTGCGGTATCAGAATAGGATTTCTCCTGTAACCGGCACCCGGAATAGGCGGATAACAGTTCCAGAGGGTGTAGTCATGGAAACCGTGGTAAGCGCCCTCGAATTTAAGGATCTTGTCCCTTCCCGTATAGGCCCTGGCAACGCGGATCGCACCCATGGTCGACTCCGTCCCTGAATTAGCATATCTGACCATATCAACACCGGTAAGCTTGCATATCTTCTCCGCCACCGAAATCTCGTATTCATTGGTCATGGCAAAGGTATTACCCATAGAGAGGGCTTCAGTTACACGTTCGGTTATCTCTTTTTTGGCATGCCCGAGCACAACCGGACCGAAACCGAGCCGATAGTCGATATACCGGTTCCCGTCCTGATCGTAGAGGTAGGCTCCCTCGCCCTTTTTTACAACAAGGGTTGATTCGTCCCCCCAGTATCTGAAGTTCGAGGTAACACCGCGGGGCATTACTTTTTTAGCACGTTCGAATAAAGCTTTGCTTTTAGGTCCACTCTTCATCTATTTCCCCTTTACAATTGATTACACTGTATTATAGTGTATAGCTAATTCATTATTCTTTATACCCGCTACATATTTCTTTTCTCTAACCTTATAATGACAAGATGGTATTATTTATCTATAATAAGGAGCATCTGTGTATAACTATGATCGATAAACGAAAATTTCTCCAGCCAAGCCTGAAGAATGTACTCTCCCGTCCAAGATTGACCTCGCTGCTGGGTGAGAAACGGGTTATTCTCCTTCTCGGTCGGGCCGGACAGGGAAAGGCTACTCTTTGTGCCGATTTTCTGGGTAAAAATAATTACCCCAGTTTATGGTACGGTCTTGACGCCGGGGACACCGACCCCGCCCGGTTCGTATCCAACCTGAAAAGCCGAATTTCCGAAGAATACGGGTTTCCCTCCCATCAATCCATTCCCTCTCCGGAAAAAGGGGGAACCAACAATTCATACACCACCGCCATGGATCTTGTAGCCGCTCTTTCAACGGCATCGGTCAAACCACTATTTCTCATACTAAAGGGCTTCCACTCTATTGCCGGATCAACCGAAACCTGTCAAATTCTGGAAATTCTAATCAATAACCTGCCTGAACAAGTCCACCTGTGCCTTATTTCGAGATGCGATTTTACCATACCCCTGACGGATCTTCGCCGGCGCAAGGAACTGATGGAACTCCGGGACAAGGATCTGACCTTCACCAGAGAAGAAACCCGTGAACTACTCACGGATGTCTATGATATCTCCCTTACCGGGGGAGAAATAGACAGAATAGAAGAATACGCCCACGGGTGGACTACACCGATAGTATTCATGGCTGAACGCTTGTCCAGGCTCGATACCTCCCAAAGGAATTCTTTTATTGCAGGCCTGTCCGAAACCGAACTCTTACCGGAAATAGAAGAGTTCTTCCAATCCGAGGTCTTAAGCGGACTCGAGCCGGCGGAGTTGCATAACCTTACCCTTCTCGGAATGGCAGGCACCTTTACTCCGGAACTTGCCGAAAGACTAATCGGCGAAAGCCGGGAGACAATCGCTCATTTTATGCACAACAACCTCTTTCTCGAGCAGACCGACTATCCTGAAAAGACATACTTCTTTCATCCCCTTTTTACGGTCTTTTTAAGAAAATTATCAACCTCCCTTCCGAAGAAAGAACGGGACAGTATACATTCGGCCATCGGTGAATATTACCGGGCTAAAACCGATTATAATAAAGCGGTTCGTTTTTTTACCGAAGCCGGGGAAATAGAGACCGCCCGAAGCCTGCTTATCGACAACGCGGAAGAGCTTTACCAGGACGGCCGCTTCGATCTTATCAGGAAACTCCTCAGTGAATTCCCCAGGGACATGATCAACACCGACCCTTCGCTCCTCTTCTATGAAGCCGTAGCCCTTAATATGGTAAAGCCGATCTCGTCGAGAGAAAAACTGCTCGACCTGCAAAAGCACTTTCACAAAGCCGGTGACTACGAAAAAGAAGCCATGATCTTCTCGGTACTGCTCACAAATCATTTTTTTTACCAGACCGATCGGGATACCCAGAAAAAAGTATGCGAAGCCGCAACGAGGTTCGTCAAAAAAATGGGCAGCCACCTTTCCAATGAACGGCGTGCTCTGCTGGAAGCCCTTATACCCATGGGTCAATGGTGGACCGGAATTTCCAAGGAGCAGGCCTTCGAGGAAGCTCTGCGGGCCGAAGAAACAAGTTATGAAATGCATAATGAAGAGGCCTTTATCTGCGCGCGGTTGGTACTGGCGGAAATATATATGGCCCGGGGTGAATTTATTCAAGCCCAGGACCTTATCAGCAAAACGGGAAAATTAATGGCGGAACAGAACAGCGGAACCCGGGTGAGTACGTATCGCTATCTGCTCTCCTTCTACCTGGCCGATATCTATTTTTACCTCGGAAATGTAAGCGCCGCCGTCACCGAAATCCAGAACGTCCTGTCGAACATGTCCAGGGATTTTGCCTTCCGGCCATACCTCGAAGTGGACCTGGTTCTGTATTATCTCTACCAGGAGAACATCGGAAAGGCGGAAGTCCTCTATGAATCACTGCGCGAAAAAGAAATAGGCGAGAACGTATTCTTAAAATATTTTATCCTCTTCCAGCTCCAGATGCTGATGGCCTACCGTAACCGGGATACTCACCGGACCGCCTATTACTGTAAGAGGATTATGGAAGAAGAAAGCCGCCACATGCTCTATGCCGATTATCCCTATAGCTTCGTGTCCCTGGTGGAAATCTGTCTATACCTCGGAAATTACGAACAAACCCAGGCGCTTCTCGACGATATTCTGAACGAGATATCAGAAAACGATTATCCCTATTCCTACGCTACGGCCCTGGCTCTGTACGGACTTCTGGAAATTCGCCGGGGTGACCGGGAAGAGGCAAATGCTCATTTTACGAAAATGAAAGCCGTTCTTGAGAAGAAGGATTTCAGAAACCTCGATATCTGCGATCCTGAAGTTCTGAAGGAGATCGCGGATAATTCGGGTCTCTCCCTTTTCAAATCTTTCCCCAGGCTACAGACGGAAAACAATATAGAGGGTTTTTCAGAGCAAGAATATCCCCTGGAAATAACAACCCTGGGAGACTTTAAAGTATGTGTCGAAGGTGAGGAAATACAGATAAACCTGCTATCCGGCCAGAGACGGGTCATGGATCTGCTCAAGCTTCTTATCGTGTTCAGAAAAAACGGTGTCATGAAAGAGAAGATCTACGATCTCTTCTGGCCGAGATATTCCTATAAGAGCGCCCGGGACAACCTCAACACCATTATTTATCGTCTTCGAAAAACCCTGGACGATAAGTCGGATTATCTGTATACCGATGTAAACACCATCCGTTTCAAAGAGGGTGTGTGTATAACCGATGTCGACAAATTCAATACATATCTGGATTTGGCAAAGCAAGCTGAAACAGAAAAAAATACGGAACTCGCATTACGGCTCTATTCCCGGGCCGTAGACCTCTATCACGGGGATTTCCTCGAAGGAGAGCTGTACTACGACTTTATCAGGGATGAACGGGAAAACCTGAAGAATAAATACAGGAGCGCCCTGTTTCAGTTGGCCAAGCTCTCCCTGAGTTCGGGAGATCACCTGGAATCCCTGAACTGGTCGAAAAAGATTATCTCCATCGACCCGCTCTGTGAGCCGGCATATAGGTTATTGATGATTGCCGGCGCTCTTACGGGAAACCGCAGCGAAATACCCCGGCTTTATGACCGGCTGAACTCGCGGCTGCTCGAATACTACCGGGTTACCTCCGATGAAAAAACCTCCGCATTGAAAGAACGCCTCATCGAAGGAGTAATCCCCGACGAGACGATGTGGATGAACGAGGCTATAATCTAGGCATTAACCGCTTCCGTGACCGCCTCCCGGAAAATCTGAAGACCCTCGTCAATGTCTTCCCCTTTTACAACCAGGGGGGGTATCCAGCGTATGACGTTATCAAAGGTGCCGCATGAAAGCAGCAGGAGTCCTCTGCTCTCGGCGGCTTTCTTGATCGCCTTTACCAGATCCGTTGCGGGCTCCCCGTCAGAGGTGAATTCCGTGGCAATCATGAGTCCTCTGCCCCGGACATCTCCGAGAACAGGAAAATCCCTCTGAATTTCTTTCAGGCCTTTCATGAGTCGTTCGCCCTGGACGGCGGCATTTCTGTCGAGTCTTTCTTCCCGTATGACACGGACGGTTGCAGCCCCGGCCGCGCAGGCAAGGGTGTTCCCCGAGTATGTCCCGCCGTGGGTCCCGGTAATCCATTTCTTGCCGAGCTCGGACTTGTAAGCCAGACCCGAAAGGGGAACTCCCGAGGCAATTCCCTTGGCCATTGTCATGATATCGGGCAATACCTCTTCATGCTGGACGGCAAAATACCTGCCGGTCCGCCCGAAACCTGATTGAACTTCATCGGCAATGAGCATAATTCCGTACTCGTCGCAGATCTCCCTGAGGGCTGCAAGAAAACCCGCCGGCGGGACCACGTATCCTCCCTCTCCGAGGACCGGCTCTATGATAATAGCCGCGGTTTCATCCGGTGCACTCTGTCCCTTGAGCACCCTTTTCAGCTCTTTCAGGGCGAATTTCTTAGTTGTTTCGTCGTCCCAGCCGTAATAATAGGAATAGGGAAACGGAGCGACAAAAATACCGGGCACCAGCGGCTGGTAATGGGTCCGGTACACGGTTTTACTGGTAGTCATGGCCATGGTAAGATGGGTTCTACCGTGAAAACTTCCGGAAAAAACGATAATATTCGGCCTGCCGGTGGCATGCTTGGCGAGCTTTACCGAGGCCTCCACAGCTTCGGCCCCGCTGCTGGCGAAGAAAAAGCTGTCCAGACCTTCCGGCACCACCTGTTTCAATTCCTTGACCAGCTCGAACATCGGCTTATGAAATACAATGTTGAATTGTCCGAAGATTAGTTTTTCCGCCTGTACTTTAATGGCTTCCACCACCTTCGGATGACAATGCCCCGTATTCGTAACCCCTATACCGCTTGTAAAATCGATGTATCGTTTTCCCGCGTCGTCGTAGAGGTGAACCCCTTCAGCGTGGTCGACAAGAATCTCCGTGCCGTGGCTCCATACCCTAGAGATATTTTCTATTCCTTCTTTATTCATAGAAACCCCCTCAAAGGCCCTTTCAGGGCTTATCTTTGATACACATGGTATTGTTCTATTCATAGCATACAATGGAAAAACTGTCGAGGTTTTTAGTGATAAAATATACTCTATAATAAATATTTTTTACTTTATAATAAATGACAGGCAGCATAGCGGCCTTTCTCGACTTCCTTCAAGACCGGTTCTGCCTCCGTACAGGCGGGCACCTTGTCCATACCGCACCGTTCGGCGAACCTGCAGCCCGATGGAATATCGATAGAACCGGGTACTCCCCCCCCTCAGAATGATCCGTTCCTTTTTTTCCCCTACCCTGGGTACCGGCAGTGCGGAAAGAAGCGCCCGGGTGTAGGGTCAGTATTCAATTCCTTCACGTGCCTGGACGCCCCGGGTATTATAGTAGTGTTTGATCTCTCTCATTTCGGTAACCAGATCGGCCCTGTCAAAAAGGGACGGGGGTATTTTCCTGCCGGTCAGAATCAGTTCCAGGTTTTTCGGCTTCGTATCCATGAGCTCGGCGAACTCTTCTTCTTTTACCAGATCGTAGTATATGGCAATTCCGGCTTCATCCAGTATGATAATATCGTACTCACCGCTCTTTACCGCGGACTTCACAGACTCCCATCCTTCCCGGGCAATCCTGATATCTTCCGACTCCGGTTTCCCGTGGATAAAGCATCGCCGGCCGAACTGTTGTATTGTTATAAGATCGCTGAAACGCCCCAGGGCTTCGTGTTCGCCGTAGGCCATACCCTTGGCGAACTGGCCGATAAAAACCTTCAAGTTTCTGCCTGCCGCCCTCAAGGCCAGGCCCAGGGCCGCGGTTGTCTTGCCCTTCCCGTCGCCGGTGTAAATCTGGATAAATCCTTTTTCCATGTTGCCTCCCCGGGGTGTCCTATTTTGCAAAAATCTATAAAATCTCTTAAATTATGGTTTGACAGAATGCCAGGATACCATATAATGAAACATATTCTTGCACTTTTTCAAAAGTTTATAAAGAGGTGAACATGAAGATATTAGTAATCAACAGCGGGAGCTCATCCATTAAATTCCAGCTGTGGAATATGGATAAGCATGAAGTTCTCTGTAAAGGGCTGATCGAACGGATCGGTCACGACGACGGTATTTTTAACTATGAACCGGAAGGGAAGGAAAAATCAAAGGATGTCCTTTCGATTCCCAATCATACTAGGGGTATTAAACTCCTCCTCGATGCTATTGTAGACCCGGAACGCGGTGTCATCGGTTCCATCGAAGAGGTCTCCGCAGTGGGCCACAGGGTCGTTCACGGTGGGTCCAAAATTACAAAATCGGAACTTATTACACCGGAAATCGAGCAGATCGTTCGGGAGTCTTCGTCCCTGGCTCCCCTCCACAACCCTCCAAACCTGGCGGGGATCGACGCAATGAAAGAACTCCTTCCAAAGGTCCCCAATGTCGGTGTATTCGACACGGCTTTTCACTCCACCATGCCTCCGGAGGCCTATATATACGGCCTTGCCTATGAGTATTATGAAAAATACGGTATCCGCCGCTTCGGTTTCCACGGTACCAGCCACAAGTATGTCGCCATAAAGGGCGCTGAAATGCTTGGGATAGATCCGGACAAATTCAACTGTGTCACCTGTCACATGGGGAACGGTGTCTCTCTCACCGCCATCAAAGACGGAAAATCCGTGGATACCACCCTGGGTTTCGGAACAATGTGCGGTGTATTGATGGGCACCCGCGCCGGTGACGTAGACCCCGCCGTTATTCTCCATCTAATAACCGAACTGGGTATGGACCCGAAAGACGTGAATACCCTGCTGTACAAACAATCGGGTCTGAAAGGGATATCCGGTATTTCCAACGATATGCGGGACGTGGAAGAAGCCGCCGCCGGCAACCAGAGGGCACAGCTGGCCCTGGACATTTTTGCCCACACCGCCCGCAAGTATATTGCGGCCCTGGCAGCCGACCTGGACGGACGGCTTGACGCGATTATTTTTACCGCCGGTATCGGCGAAAATTCCGCCGGCACCCGGGCGCGGTGCTGTAAAGGGCTGGAGGTCCTGGGGGCCAGGATCGACCCGGATAAAAATAATGTCCGTGGTAAACCGGCGGTAATATCCACCGACGATTCCGCGGTTAAAATTCTTGTGATCCCAACCAACGAAGAACTGATGATTGCCATGGATACCGAAAGGATCGTCAAGGACATGTAGCCCGGTACAAAGGGGATGGAGAAAAAGCTATCCAATCTCAAGAAGGCAACCATCGTCCTCCAGATACTCAGCCGGAAACCGTATCGGTTTTCGGCCCCGGAGATAAGCCGTATGTCCGGTATCAATCGGACCACGGTGTACCGTATTTTAAGTGAATTGGCAGAAGATAATTTTGTCGTACGAAACGATATATCGAAAAAATTTTCAGTGGGACCGATGCTCTATCACATCGGTTCCATTTATCTGCATCAATATCAGAATAATCAGGAAATACATAACATCCTTGAAAAGGTTGCTGAAATCACCGGCGAATCGGTGGGTATGGCTGTCCGGGAAGGTAACAGGATTATTTCATTGTACGAAATAGAAACGCGCAGGCCCTTCCGGATGAATCACCCGCCGGGTTCTTTTTATCCGATGAACCGCGGATGTTACGGAAAGTGCCTCATGGCTTATCACGATCCGAATACCGTACGACGACTTCTGGTTGAACAGACATTTGAAAAACTCTTTCCCAATACGCTGACCGAACCCGATGAAATACTGAAAGAATATGCCAGGATAAGAAAACAGGGATATGTCATCAGTAACGGCGAGGTGTACGACCCCGCCGCAGCAGGAATCGGCGTCCCCATCATGAATCCTGCGGGGATGGTCAAGGCGTGCATGGCCATCGCTTTTATTAAAGGCCCCGACTTTGAATCAAAAACGGCGTATTATCTGTCTGTCCTGAAGAAATACGCCGAAAATCTCTCTCAGTTTATTCCGTAAAAAAAGATTGCGTATTTCTGCGGACGGGTGTATACTATATATTGTCCACAATACGCACAGTTGTTCATAATATGAACTTTCAAAATGTAACTTTTTGCACCATACCTAGTGTCCCCGACCGTGGACCTGACAGGCCTGTAATTTTTTTCAGCAGTCGACAACAAAGGGTAAAGGATAGAAAGGAGTGAGTACTGATATCAAACCATTAGAAACCGGAACATTCACTGATGAGCTTACCCGCCTTATCTGCGATCTCATTTCCATCCCGAGCTATCCGGGAATTCCAAACCAGGAAAGGGATGTAGCCGAATATATCCTGGCATATTTCAGTAACACCGGTATCGAGACTGAACTGGAAACGGTAATAGAAGAAAGATGTAATGTCTATGCAACGCTGCCGGGAAACGGAAGGGGAAATACTCTTATATTAAACGGTCACATGGATACGGTGCCTCCGTATGACATGACCGGTGCGCTCCTGCCACGTCGTAACCATAGCAAAATAACAGGCAGGGGGGCATCGGATATGAAGGGCTCCCTGGCGTGTATGATGATTGCCTTGAAATTAATCCACGAGTCGGACATAACGCTTGCGGGAGACGTGGTATTTACCGGTGTTATCGACGAGGAGCTGACCAGCCTCGGTACCCGAAGGCTCCTTTCAAGGGGGATTCAGGCCGATGGGGCGATTGTCGGTGAGCCGACCGACCTGGAGATCTGTACAGGTCACAAGGGGCTCCAATGGTTCGAATTCGACATACACGGAAAGGCGGTCCATGGAGGAGCCCAGGAAACCGGGATCAATGCCATACGAAGCGCGTCGCTTCTGATACAGCGAATCGAAGACCGGCTTGTTCCGGAAATAAAGGGTAGAAGGCACCCCCTTATCGGCAGCTCGTCGGTCAACTACGGGTACATCCAGGGAGGTTTCCAGCCGAGCACCGTACCCGGCGAATGCGTTCTCCAGATAGACCGCCGGTGGATTCCCGGCGAGGACTATGACGAGGTTATCCATGAATTCCACAGACTTGTGGAAGGTCTAACCCACGACCATCCCGAATTCTCCTGTGATTTCCGAATCATGGATAAAAGTATCATGGAAGATGGGATCATCCATGAAGGTTTTATAACCGAACAATCCCATCCGCTGGTCAAAGCTGCCGGAGAGGCCGTCTCTAAGTATACCGGGCTTCCTCCGGTGTATTCTCCCTTCCACGGCTGGTCCGACGGCGGCCTCTTGAGTGCCTACGGCAAGATACCCACAATCATCCTCGGACCGGGCAGCCTTGCCTGTGCTCACACCAACCAGGAATATATCGATATTGACCAGGCCGCAGCCTGTGTGATGATATATGTTTCTACAATTATGGAATTCTGCGGAAAGGAAAGAGAATGAGTATTAAACCGAAACGACTGGAGAAGGGACAAACAGTAGGCATTATTTCTCCGGCCAGTCCTTCATTCAATAAGAGCGATATCGTACGCGGAATCGAAACCCTGGAATCCTGGGGTTTCAAGGCGGTCAGGAGCAGGCATCTCTCGAAAAGACTCGAGTACCTGGCCGGATCGGACCGTGAACGGGCCGAGGATATAAATGAAATGTTTTCTCGGAAAGACATAGACGCCGTCTTTGTTACCCAGGGCGGCTATGGCTCGGCCCGAATCCTGAAGTACCTCGATTTCGAAGCAATCTGGAACAACCCGAAAATCTTCCTCGGTTTCAGCGACATTACATCACTGCACCTGGCCATCCAAAAGACCAGCGGGCTCGTTACCTTTCACGGCCCGGGATTGTCACGTTACAATCCCGAGGAACTTTCGGACTATACAAAGGATCAGCTGTTCAAGGCTTTGACCTCCTCCGAGGCGCTGGGAGAAATACCCCTTGCCGATGAGAAGAAATGGATCAATATACTCCGGGGCGGACAGGCCAGGGGCGTCATCACCGGCGGGAACCTGAGCCTTATCTGTTCCACCCTGGGTACACCCTATGAAATCGACACCGCCGGGAAAATACTCTTCTTTGAAGAAGTCGAAACGGAACCATGGATAATGGACCACATGCTGACTCACATGGCAAACGCCGGGAAACTGCAGGAAGCAGCCGGCATCGTGGTGGGTGAATGCAAAAATTGCGAACCCTACAAACATAATCCGGGGTTCCCCGTCACCTTCAGTCTGGAGGATGTTCTGGAGGATTTTCTTGCTCCCCTGGAGATTCCGGTTATATACGGACTGCCCCTGGGGCATACCCGCGATATGGCTACGATTCCCCTGGGAGTTCAGGCATATCTGGATGCGGATGATGGGAAACTATATGTCGAGGAATGTGCGACCGCCTGATATTGTCCGGCGGCCGGAACACATATAAGGGGGTACTGAATGAAAAAGAAAACTGGAAAAAGCGGTGGTACGATATCCGGAATAATCGTACTTCTCACAATCGGGGTTATTCTTCTTACATTTACCTCGGGAGGCAGACAGGAAGAAGCTCCTGCTGCCGTTATGCGTGTAGGATGGGGCGTTGAGCCGGACAGCCTGAGCCCCTTCATCTCCTATACGCAGGCTGGGGCGGAAGTATTCAACCTTATCTATGATCCTCTGGTGTCCTTCGATGAAAAACTTCAGCCCCGTCCCAATCTGGCAGCCGAGTGGAAACAGAGCGCGGATCAGCTTACCTGGACCTTTACCCTGCGGGACGATGTTTCCTGGCATGACGGTGAACCCCTCACCTCGGAGGACGTTAAATTTACCTACGACCGGATTAAAGAAAGCGGACTGGGACTCTACGCCGGTTTTCTCACGGGTATTTCCTCCGTTGAATGCCCGGATCCGCACACGGTGGTAATAAAAACTGAGAAACCGAAGGCCAATATGCTTATGATTACCGCTCCGATCCTGCCGAAACACATCTGGGAAGAAGTCGCCTTCGAAGACCTGGAAACATGGGAGAACTCACAGCCGGTAGGAACCGGTCCTTTCACCTTTGTGGAACGCCGGGAGGGGGAATTCCTCAAGCTGGCGGCAAATCCCGACTATTTCAGGGGTAAGCCTGCAATAGATGAACTGATCTTTGTACTCTATGCAAACAACGATACCATGGTGCAGGCCCTGAAAACGGGGGAATTACACGCGGCCATCAACATCAATGTAAACCAAATAAACGCTTTAAAAAAAGAACCTGGAATAAGTGTAATTTCAGCCGCCGCCTTCGGGTTTACCGAGTTAGCTTTCAACAGCATGGACAGTTCGGATTCCCTCGGTAATCCGCTTTTGCTGGATACCAGGATTCGCCGGGCAATGGAATGGTCACTGGACAAGCAGAAAATTATAGATCTTGCCTATGCAGGCCAGGGTATCCCGGGGACGACCCTGGTTCCTCCCGACAACTACTGGCATTACGAACCTAAAGCCGCGGAGCTGAGGAGCTACAATCCACAGAAAGCCAGGACCCTTCTGGATGAAGCAGGATACAAAGACACCGACGGTGACGGCATCAGGGAAGACGCGAAAGGCAATGAGCTCTCCTTCAATTTTATGCTGCGTTCCGAAAATGCCGAGGAAGTAAAAGCCGGACAGATGATAAGCGGTATGCTGAAGGAAGTCGGGATAGGTACCGAGATAGAAACTGTTGACGACGGGGTTCTCATCGACAGAATTTATTCATACGACTTCGACATGTTTATCTGGGGCTGGGGTACGGATGTCGATCCGACAACCATCCTGGCCGTAATGAGCACGGACCAGATAGATAACCTGAGCGACTGTAATTATTCGAATCCCGAATATGACAGGCTGCTGGAAGAGCAGGCAACCATCATGGACAAAAAAGAGCGGCAGAAGGTTGTCTGGGAAATGCAGAAAATTCTGTACCGTGACGCTCCGTATATCATCCTTACATACGACAACAATGTGCAGGCGGTACGAACCGATCTATGGAAAGGGTGGAAACAGGTGCCCGAGGGCGGACCTTATTTCTTTAACCTCACTACCTACAATTATCTCCACGTTCAGCCGGTCTCGGCACAGTAAATAGTCTTAATCCGGGAAGAACGGGCTTTGCAGTCCGTTCTTCCTTTTATATGCCTCCGGTATCAGGGAGCCTGTAATGAATAAGCAATACGTCCTGAAAAAGTTTTTTCAGGCTGTGATTACCGTTTTTCTCGTCCTGGTCATCAACTATTTTCTCTTTCGTATCATGCCCGGAGATCCCTTGCGGATGCTCATGAGAAATCCCAAAGCTTCAGCGGAAGCCATAGAAAAAACCCGTCAATTGTTCGGGCTGGATAAACCGTGGTATGTTCAATTCGGCATATATCTCCGACAGCTCTTTCAGGGAGACCTGGGCTTTTCCTTTCTCCATAAGAAGCCGGTAAGCCAGGTTATCGCCTCCAGGATTCTGCCGACGATACTGCTGGCAGGTCTGGCGGAAATAATCGCCGTCATTGTGGGTACGCTGATCGGAATCATCGCCGCGGTAAAACGGGGTAAAAAAATAGACGTCATCTCCCTCGGATTTTCCCTGGTTACCTACTCCATGCCGACATTCTGGCTGGGAATTATTCTTGTTTCATTCTTCAGTGTTTATCTGCACCTGTTTCCTATCACCGGAATGATGACGCCCGGCGCTTCTTTCTCCACCACCTGGGCAATGATACGTGACGCCGGCAGGCATCTCTTTCTTCCCGTCCTTACCCTTTCACTGGTGCTGATCGGAGAATACGCCCTTATAATGAGGAATTCCCTTCTGGATATACTCACGGAAGATTTTATAACCACGGCCAGGGCAAAGGGTTTTAAAGAAAAGTATGTTATCCGGAAACATGCCGTACCAAATGCTTTGCTCCCCATGGTAACCATCATCGCCATAAACCTTGGTCTGGTCATAGGAGGTACAATCCAGGTGGAGACTATTTTTTCATGGCCGGGTCTGGGCAGGTTGATGTACGACGCACTGATGAACCGTGATTACCCTCTGCTCCAGGGAATTTTTCTCCTGGTCAGTATAGCCGTTATCGGCGCAAACTTTCTGGCCGATATCCTGTACGGCTATCTGGATCCCCGGGTCAGGGGGTAATCATGGATCGTTCACCCGACGCCCCTGATATACGGAAGAAAAAGTTATCCGACTTCAGGGCATCCTTTAAAAGAAATAAGATGGGCATGACCGGTGCCGTCATCCTCTCGATTTTTATACTCATCGCCCTTTTCGGACCCCTGGTTCGGCCCTATGACGCGATGGACTTCGGGGAAGCAGGGGACGTCTTTGCTCCTCCCTCCCCCGGCCATCCCCTCGGTCTGGACGACATGGGCCGGGATGTTCTCGGCGCGCTTATTGCAGGTTCGCGAATCTCCTTAATGGTGGGTATTCTCGCTACCCTCATTTCCATGATCCTGGGCACAACCATCGGCATTATATCCGGATATTTCGGCGGGAGAATTGATGTACTTCTCATGAGATTCACCGACGTCTTCCTTGTTCTGCCATGGCTGCCCCTCATGCTCGTTCTGGCGGCAATTCTCGGCAGCAGTGTTTGGAATATTGTTCTCGTCATCGGGTTTACCAGCTGGGCGGGAACCGCCAGGGTTGTCAGGGTTCAAACACTTTCGGTGAAGGAAAAGCAATTCGTAGAAAGGGCCAGGGCCATCGGTTCAGGTCATACACATATAATGGTCCGTCATATCCTTCCGAATGTTTTTCCCCTGGTGTTTGCGAACACCATTCTTGTTTCGGCGGTGGCCATCCTGTCGGAAACAACCCTGAGTTTTCTCGGTATGGGAGATTCCCTTCGGCCCAGCTGGGGGATGATGCTCCACTTCGCCTTTGAATCAGGGGCGGCGAGTATAGGCGCTTTCTGGTTTCTCCTGCCTCCGGGCCTATGCGTGGTAGCCGTGGTTCTGGGGTTCACCTTTCTCGGTTACGCCTTTGATGAGATCCTGAACCCGAAGTTGAAGAGTCGGTAAACGGATATGGATATTTTGCATGTAAAAGACCTGACAACCAACTTTACCATCGGTGCGGGAACCGTCCAGGCCGTAAGCGGAGTGAGCTTCAGCCTCGCGGGGGGAGAAACCCTGGGTATTGTAGGAGAATCGGGAAGCGGCAAGACCACCCTTGCCCTTTCTATTTGCCGACTGCTCCCGAAGGAAGGGGCGGTACACAACGGGCAGATTATTCTGGACGGTACGGACCTCCTGTCCATCTCCGACGAGGAAATGCGGCACAGGAGGTGGAAAGATATTTCGATTATCTTTCAGGGAGCAATGAACGCTCTAAATCCGGTTATGAAGGTAAGCGACCAGATTGCCGAGGTTATCAAGTTACACGATATGTGCACGGCCGCCCAGGCGCGGGAAAGGGTAACCGAGCTTTTTAAAATGGTGGAGATCGACACGAGCAGGATCGACAACTATCCCCATGAATTCAGCGGCGGCATGCGACAACGGGTCGTTATCGCAATGGCCCTGGCATGCGGACCAAAGATTGTCCTAGGAGACGAGCCTACAACAGGACTCGACGTCATGATCCAGGCGCAGGTTCTCGATCTCATGAACCGTCTCCGCCGTGAACGGAGTATGAGTCTTATCCTCATAACCCACGATCTGTCGGTGCTTGGTGAAATCGCGGACCGGGTAGCCGTAATGTACGCGGGGAAAATTGTGGAGATAGGCGGAATCGAGGATATCATCGACCACGGTGCCCACCCCTACACACGGCGCCTGGCACAATCTTTTCCGGATATTCACGGTAAACGGGAGATGGTGGCTTCAATTCCGGGGAATCCCCCCAACCTTATTCAGCCTCCGCCGGGATGCAAATTCCACCCGCGCTGCCCCTGTGTCCTGGATATCTGCAGAATCGATGAACCCGGACTCCGTGACCTCGGCAACGGCCATTTTGCGGCCTGTCACCTTAACAAGGATATCGTGTTATGAGCTCAACCATTATTGAAACCCGGGACCTGAAGGTATATTTTACCATGCGGCGGAGCTTCATGGACGAAATACTCCGGAACCGTAAAGACCGTGTAAAAGCCGTTGACGGTATTAACCTGTCCATAGAAAAGGGAGAAATTATATCCCTGGTAGGGGAAAGCGGCAGCGGCAAGACTACAGTAGGAAGGGCGATGCTTTCACTGGTGGATATTACGGAAGGCTCGGTCCTTTTCAAAGGAAAAAAAATTCCTCAAGGAGCGGGGAAGAAATCTCGGCCCTTCAGGCAAAAAGCCCAGATGATATTCCAGGACCCCTACCAGTCACTGAACCCCCGGGACATCGTCCTTGACATCGTTGGTGAACCACTTATGGTACATATGCCCTGGAAATCCGTTTCCGAAAAAAAAGGAGAAATACTCCGAGCCCTCGGCTGGGCGGGGTTGAATCCGGCCGGTGATTATCTCTACCGATTTCCCCACGAGCTGAGCGGGGGGCAGAGACAACGGGTGGCTATAGCCGCCGCCCTTATTCTGCAGCCGGAATTTATTGTTGCCGACGAACCGGTGTCCATGCTGGACGTATCGATTCGTGCCGATATTCTCAGACTCCTGGTGAATCTGCGGGACACCATGGGTATATCTTGCATGTGTATAACCCACGATCTTTCATTGGCATGGCTCATCTCGGATAGAATTGCTATTATGTACCTGGGAAAAATCATGGAGATCGGAAAATCCGACCTTATCGTGGATGATCCACTCCATCCGTATACCCGGGCCCTTTTGGAAGTCATGCCGTTGTTACGCGGGAGAAAACACCCTAACAGGCAGATCCTGAAAGGAGAGACACCCAATCCCGTTAATATACCGCCGGGATGCCGGTTTCATCCACGATGCCCGTCGGCCATGGATGTCTGTTCACACAGGCAACCGGACATGGTTCGCATCGATACGGACCACTACGTCGCATGTCACCTGGTGACAGCCGGATAAAGGAGCAGAAACCGTGAACGGAAAAGATACCATCATCAGTGCCGTCAGAAAGTACGGTAAAGACATCATAGATCTGAGCAGACGGCTTCACAATCATCCTGAACTGAGCGGCAGCGAGTTCCGGTCTATGGCCGATATTTGTGATTTTCTGCAACAGCGGGGTTTCTCGAATATTTCCAGGGGTATAGGTGAGCAGCCGACCGCCTTTACGGCAACCCGAACCTTCGGCAAGGGGAAGAGATTTCATGTCGCCTTCTGCGCGGAATACGACGCCCTTCCCGACATCGGTCATGCCTGCGGACATAATCTTATCGCGGGAGCCGGAGTGGCAGCCGCCCTGGCCCTCTGCGAAGTCTGCACCGATATACCGTGTACAGTAACAGTTGTCGGCACACCGGATGAAGAAGTCCACGGGGGAAAGGTCGATCTGATCCGTGCCGGCGTATTCAAGGATGTCGACATCGCCATGATGTTTCACCCCGGCTTCGGAACCAAAATAGCGGTTACTTCATTGGCCTGCAGAAGCTGGGACTTCACCTTTATCGGGAAAAACGCCCACGCCGCCGCGGAACCTATTGAAGGCCGCAATGCTCTGGACGGAGTCATACTGACCTTTACCAATATCAACACGCTGCGGCAGTATCTTAAAGACGATGTAAGAATTCACGGTATAATCAAGGACGGGGGTAAGGCAACCAATATTATCCCCGACCGTGCAACCGCTGATATATGCATACGCTCCATTGATAATATATACCTGGACGAAGTGGAAAGCCGAGTAATGGACTGCGCCCGGGCGGCGGCTCTGGCTTCGGGTACCGAGGTGGAGATAGTTCCCAACGGTAATTTTTATGATGCCATGGTAAGCAACGAAGTATTGGCCGACACCTTCCGGGAGAGCCTGGATGATATCGGCTTTGTAGATGTTTCACAACATACCGAGGGGCTCGGTTCCATCGATATGGGAAATGTCAGCCGGGTCGTTCCCGCCATTCACCCTGTTCTTGCCGTCACAGAACACATGATACCCGGACATACCGAGGAGTTTGCCCGCATCTGTAATTCCCCCAAGGCCTATGAAGTCATGCTCCAGGCCGGGGAGGCTATGGCTTTAACCGCCTATAAAATTATTACCTCGCCGGAACTTCGAGCCGGGATAAGAGAAGAATTCCAGAAGGTCGTGCATTAATCCCGGTTACAGAGTAAATCCAAAGGAACCTGTTACCGGTACAATTCTATGCCCGGGAAATATTTTTAAAGAAAATTTGCATTACCATCCCAAAATAGTTGCTCATGCCGCCGCGCGGCAACCGAAAGGATGAAAAAAGCCCGGTACGGCTATTTTTGTATTAGACAAGGTAGCTCATTTGTCCAGGCAGGACCGATTTACATAAGTATTACACTACTCTCTTGGATTAGGTAGTATACTTGTACCTGTTACAACATCATCCTATAAGGAGTTGGAATGAACGTATTGCTGTTATATCCAAAAACACCGCCGACATTCTGGAGTTATCACTGGGCTCTCGATTTTATTTCAAAAAAAGCCGCCTTACCGCCCCTAGGCCTGGCAACCCTGGCCGCAATGCTGCCGAAAAATTGGAAAAAGAAACTAATCGATATGAATGTAGAACCACTTACTGACGCGGACATAATCGATGCTGATTTAGTTTTCTTAAGCGGAATGAATGTACACACATCCGCGATACATAAGCTGATCCTTAGATGTAAAAATTTTGGGAAAACAATTATAGGGGGAGGACCGGTTTTTACGATGGACTACGAGAGTTTTCCCGGTATCGACCACTTTGTGCTGAACGAAGCGGAAGAGACTCTCCCATACTTTCTGGACGATTTGGAAAAGGGCGTATTAAAGAAAATTTACCAATCCTCGACCTATCCGGATATAAGTAAAAGCCCTGTTCCCGCGTGGGACCTTTTGCGTATCGATCACTACGCCTCTTTAAGCATCCAGTATTCCCGGGGATGTCCATTCGATTGCGAGTTCTGCAGCATAACCATGCTGAACGGCCGGATTCCAAGAATGAAGACTAGTACGCAATTCTTGCATGAGCTCCAGGTGCTCTATGATGCGGGGTGGAGGGGGGATATATTTATAGTGGATGACAATATTGCCGGTAATCGCAAAAAATTAAAACAGGACCTGCTGCCCGCCCTTATAGACTGGCTCGAGCACCATGATTACCCATTCTCTTTTACTACAGAAATCAGTATAGACACTTCGGATGATGATGAACTGGTCGAACTATTGGCCCGAGCCAACATATCACATGTCTTCATTGGTATAGAAACCCCCGATACGGAAAGCCTTGCCGAATGCGGAAAACGACAGAACTGCAACAGGAATCTCGTGGATTCGGTCAGAAAGTTTCAACATTCCGGTATATTGGTGTCGGGCGGATTCATTGTCGGATTCGATCACGACAGTCCGACGATATTCAACAAACAAATAGAGTTTATTCAACAAAGCGGCATCATCACCGCCATGGTTGGACTTCTTAACGCTCCATTGGGGACCAGGCTCTACAATCGACTTTTCAAGGAAAAACGGATTCTTAAAACAATGAGCGGCAACAATATGGACGGGACCCTGAATTTTATACCTAAAATGGACAGAAAGATTCTCCTCGAAGGATACAAAAAGATACTCAACACAATTTATTCACCCGCGTCCTTTTATAAACGGGTCCGCACCTTTATACGGGAATATAAACCCAGATACAAGGTTCGAAGGCGTATCTCTTCCGGAGAAATCAGGGCGCTTTTCAAGGCTATCTGGCGATGTGGTATACGGGGAAAGGAGAAATTTCAATTCTGGGGGACCATTCTATGGGGGATCTTCAGACATCCGTTAAAACTCGACATTATTATACGCATGGCTGTGTACGGACTTCACTTCAGAAAAGTGGCGGAAACTATATAAAGAGATTAATTGAGCGGCAATCGGACTGAAAGTCGCTCAATTGCATCCGTGAACTCCCTTATTCCGGCATTTCGGTGAGCTCGGTCAGAACCCTGCCGGAAGACTTGGGGTGCAGAAAGGCAATCCTGGTATTCTGCACTCCCACCCTGGGGGTTTCGTCGATCATTCGAACGTCATGATCTTTCATTTTCAATATTTCTTTCTCCACATTGTCCGTCTGGTAGGAGATGTGGTGCATACCCTCGCCTTTACTCTCGATAAACTTTGCTATGGTGCTCTCCGGTGATGTGGGTTCAAGAAGTTCGATCTCCGCATCGCCGACCTTAAAAATAGCCGTATTGACCTTCTGATCTGCCACTTCTTCTATCCCCAGGAACTCCAGGCCCAGGACATCCCGATAAAAAGGAATGTGTTCCTGGAGGCTCTTTACCGCTATACCGATATGATTGATATTCGTTATCATACTTTGTCCCTCTCTTCAAGAAATTGTTTTACTTTATCACTCATCAAAGCGTAGGGCCCGGTGTCCCGGGAAAACACCATGTCGGTCCATTCGCCCAGATTGCTCGAGAAATCGAAATGTCTGTCCATGAGACGGACAATTTTGTCATGGAGTATTTTTTCGATCTCCCGACTTATCCGCTGCTTGCGCTTTTCCTCGAGGCTTCCGTCATCCCGCATACGATCTAAAAAGCTGTAGATCGTACCTACCAGCTCGTCCACACCGTCGTCGTCCCTGGCGCATACCATTTCAACCGGGTTTCTCACTCCCCCGCCGTTGTTTTCTTTGATATCAAGGACATATTCCACTTCACTCTTTAATTTATCAGCACCGTCCACGTCTTTTTTGTTGATAACAAAGACGTCCCCGATTTCCATGATACCGGCCTTCATAGCCTGAATCTCATCCCCCATGCCGGGTACCAGGACCAGCAAGACCACATCCGAAAGCTCTATGATCTCTACTTCCGTTTGGCCTACTCCTATGGTTTCTACAAACACGGTATCGAAACCGGCGGCGTCGAATACTTTCACGGCATCACAGGTGGCCAGGGACACTCCCCCGAGATGTCCCCGGGAGGCCATGGACCTGATAAACACACCGTCGTCGGTGGCGTGCTGCTGCATCCGCAGCCTGTCTCCCAGGATGGCGCCTCCGGTAAAGGGGGAACTCGGATCCACCGCAATAACGGCTACCTTTCTCCCCGCCTTTCGCTCCCGTTGGATACACCTGTCCACCAGGGTGCTCTTGCCCGCACCCGGAGGTCCGGTAATACCCAGGACATTCGCCCCGCCGCAATGTTTCCAGAGTCCGTCGACAAGGGCTTCCTTACCTTCGGTGTCGTTTTCGATCATGCTTATCGCCCGGGCTATGGAACGCATGTCACAGCCAAGCACGCCTTCAACAAGTTCCATCTGTTACCGTTTCAGCCCTTTGCCTGTTCTATAAAATCGATCACTTTTTGAATAGGCGTGCCGGGAGTAAAAATTGCTTTGACACCCTTGTCCAAAAGCCCCGGAATATCTGCTTCAGGGATAACACCACCCCCGAATACAACGATATCTTCTATATTCTTCTCCTTCAGCAGGGTTAATACCCGCTGAAAGAGTTCATTATGCGCGCCGGATAACAGGCTAAGTCCTATGAAATCCACATCTTCCTGAATAGCAGTGGCAATAATGGATTCAGGGGTTTGTCTGAGCCCCGTATAGATAACCTCGTAACCGGCGTCCTTGAGTGCCCGGGCAATATATTTTGCTCCACGGTCGTGACCGTCAAGACCGGGTTTTGCTACCAGTATTCTAATCTTTTTATCACTCATCTTCCGCCCCTCCTAGAGTACAATCGATTCTTTGTATTCACCGAATTCATCACGCAAAACACCGCATATCTCACCAAGGGTAGCGTAGTGCCGGACCGATTCTACAATCAACGGCATCAGGTTGACATCCGGTTTGGCCGCTCCTTCTTTAAGGGCCTGCAGGGCTTTTTGCACCGCCTGATTGTCCCTTTCCTTCTTTACCCGGGCAAGTTTTTCAATCTGCAGTTTCTGGAGTTCCGGATCAACCTTTAAGAGATCTTTTGGAGGAGCTTCTTCGGTGGCGTATTTATTGACGCCGACAACGATCCGCTCGCCGCTTTCGACATCCTTCTGGTACCGGTATGCCGAATCCTGTATCTCTTTCTGGGGATATCCCTTTTCGATAGCCCGGACCATACCACCCATGTCTTCTATCTTAGCCAGGTAGGCTTCCACCTCTTCGACGATTTTATCGGTAAGGGCTTCGATGTAGTAAGATCCGCCCAGCGGATCTATGGTGTTGGCAATCCCCGACTCATTGGCTACGATCTGCTGTGTCCTGAGGGCGATACGGACGGACTGCTCCGACGGCAGAGCCAGGGCTTCGTCCCTGGAGTTGGTATGGAGGCTCTGGGTCCCCCCGAGTACCGCGGCCAGGGTTTGGATGGTTACTCTTATAATGTTATTGTCCGGCTGCTGTGCGGTAAGGGTAGACCCTCCGGTCTGGGTGTGGAACCGCATCATCATCGACTTGGCCGACTTTGCTCCGAACTTGTTCTTCATGAGATTCGCCCAGATTCTCCTGGCAGCCCTGTACTTGGCCACCTCTTCCAACAGATCGTTATGAGCGTTAAAGAAGAACGACAGCCTCCCGGCGAAATTATCGATATCCATTCCGGCTTCTATGGCTGCTTTCACATACTCGACGCCATCTGCAATGGTAAAAGCCGCTTCCTGTATGGCCGTAGAGCCGGCCTCCCTGATATGGTATCCGGAAATACTGATGGTATTCCACTTGGGTACCTCTTTAGAACAATATTCAAAAATGTTTGTTATGAGACGCATTGACGGTTCCGGCGGGAATATATAGGTACCCCGGGCGATATACTCCTTCAGGATATCATTCTGAATCGTACCCTTGATCCGGTCTTTCGGTATGCCCTGCTTTTCGGCCAGGGCAATATACATCGCCAGCAACACACTGGCCGGTGAATTGATCGTCATGGAAGTAGACACTTTATCTAGAGGGATGCCGTCAAAGAGGATCTCCATATCCTTGAGGGTATCTATAGCTACCCCTACCTTTCCTACTTCACCTTCACTTATGGGGTCGTCGGAATCATATCCGATCTGGGTAGGCAGGTCGAAGGCTATAGACAATCCCGTCTGTCCCTGTTCCAGGAGATATTTATACCGCTTATTCGATTCCTCGGCGTTCCCGAAACCCGCATACTGGCGCATGGTCCAGAAACGACCCCGGTACATGGTCGGCTGCACTCCACGGGTATATGGATACTCGCCCGGCATACCGAGCTTCTCCATGTACGCATCCGCATCCAACTCTTCCGGCAGGTATACACGTTCCACAGGGACCTCGGAGCCTGTAACAAAGGTTTCCTTGCGCTCCGGAAACCTTTCCAGAGTCTTCTTGAGGGTTGTTTCTTCCCACTTCTTTCGGATTTCTTCCAGTTTTTTTAAGACCGACACATTGTCCTCCTCTGTTTTATTCGCATGCGGGATTCATACCCCGCGGCTTGCCGCGCTCTTCGGAACCGAGCCGGCTAACTGCCTCGCCAACGGTTGCGGTACGGGGTATGAATCCCGTATACAATCCATACCCTGCAGAACCGACATACCCCGCCCCAAGGGGCGGGGTATGTTGATTATATCTCAGCCCAGATCTCTTCATCCGAAGGCTGTACCGCGTCGGTTTTGAGGAGTCCGATCCTGGAGATATTCAGAAGATGGATATAGTCGAGATTTTCAGACAGACTGTTGTTGCCCCAGGTACCGCAGCCAAGGGTTGTGGTAGGAGCAAAACCGTTAAAAAAGCTTCCTCCGCTGCTGGTGGAAGACACCTGATTAACGATCAGCCGGCTCACGTGCAGTTTTACCCCCGCGTATTCAATATGCTCTTTAGTGTGTGAGTGGATGGACACCGTGTGTCCCAGGCCTTCGTATTCGAGGTTGTCCTTGGCAATATCCACGGCTTCCTCAAAGGTATCATATTCAAAGGCGACCATGACGGGGCACATTTTTTCTTTACACAATACATCATCCCGGCCGGAACCCTTGGCTTTGAGAAGAAGCACCTTTGTCTTTTCAGGAATCTCAACGCCGGCCATTTTCGCAACCTTATAGGGTGACTGGCCTACCACGTCCCTGCTTATAGCGCCGCCTCCGGGGTACATAATCTCCCTGATCTTAGCTATTTTCGACTCATCGTCCAGGTAATAACCGCCGTTCTTTTCAAAGGAGGCGATAACATCCGCGTATTTTTCCTTGGGGGCAATGATACTCTGCTCGCCGGTACAGATAATCCCGTTATCAAAGGCGCGGCCCAAAATAACCTTTTTCATGGCGTCTTCTATATCCGCATCCCTGTCGATAATGACCTGCACATTACCCTGGCCGACACCGACGGAAGGTTTCCCGCTGGAATATGCCGCTTTCACCATACCCATGCCACCGGTCGCAACAACGAGATCCACCTGACGCATCAGTTCGTTGGTCAGCTCCAGTGAGGGTTCTTCGATAATCTGGACAATATCCTCATCGAGGCCGAGCTTTACCAGCTCTTTCTTCATCAGGTTAATGGTATAAGTGCCGCATTTCTTGGCCCGAGGATGCGGGGCGATAACGGCCGCATTCCGTCCCTTCAGGGCAAACATAAGGTTGCACATAGGTGTTACTATAGGATTCGTGCAGGGAGTAACCAGCCCTACAACTCCTATGGGCTTTGCCACATAATAGAGTTTTTCCTTGTCATCGTAGTCGATAATATCGACAGACTTCTTGCCTTTCAGGTTGTTCCAGATAATCCTGGGTTTTCCCTTGTTTTTCAGGACCTTGTCTTCGTAAACACCCATCTTGGTCTCGTCCACCGCCATCCGTGCCAGTTCCTCGGCATTGTCGAACACGACCTTTCCAACAATCCGTACAGCCCTGTCTACCTGCAGTTGGTTAAAGGTTTCAAATTTGGCCTGTGCGGCTCCGGCTTTTTTTATCATTTCCTGGATATAAGTTTTTTCGTCCATCCGTCGCTCCTTTTCCGATTTACAGGTGATAT